>NZ_JBNPXB010000001.1:0-874810 GCF_050433525.1 Aminobacter sp. BE322
CCACGCAGAAAAGGGAAAAAGTGGACGACTTTTACGCCGCCCGCAGCCGGACAATCCCGCCGCTACCGTGGTCTAGTTTTCCACCGCCGTTCTCAGTCGCCGCCATAGGCGCCAGGTTCCAGGGGCTGATGGACGAGCTGAAGCGCCGCAAGCTGGGCGGCCGCAAGCTGCTGCGCGACATGCCGTGGTACGTGATCGTCGGCCCCCCTGCCACCGGCAAGACCACGGCGCTGCGGCAGTCGGGCCTGAGCTTCCCCATCGACCTCGGCGACGACCTGCACGGGGTGGGCGGCACGCGCAACTGCGACTGGTTCTTCGCCGAGAACGCGGTGCTGATCGACACCGCCGGCCGCTACGTGCAGCAGGAAAGCCAGCCGGACGTCGACGCCGCCGAATGGCTGGGCTTTCTCGACCTGCTCAAGAAGCATCGCGGCCGCCGCGCACTCAACGGGGTGATCGTGGCGCTTTCGGTCGACGCCTTCTCCGAGGGCGACGAGGCGGTGAAGGCGCATGGCCGCAAGATCCGCCGGCGGCTGGCCGAACTCAACGAACGGCTCGAAATCCGCCTGCCGGTCTATCTGATGCTGACCAAGGCGGACCTCATCAAGGGGTTCGAGCCCTTCTTCGACGGGCTTTCGACCGCGGCGCGCGAGCAGGTCTGGGGCACCACCTACGCCCCCGACGCCCGCGTCGACGGCAAGATGGTGGCCGAAGGGATATCGGCGCTGGGCGGCGAACTCGAACGCTGGCTGGTGCCACGCTTGGAAGAAGAGGACAACCTCGCCGCGCGGGCCGAGATCTTCAGGTTTCCGGCGCAGCTGCAAAGCCTGTCCGATCCGGTCAGGCTGCTGGTCGAGACGATCTTCGGCGAAAGCCGCTATGAGGAAAGCGCGTGGTTGCGCGGCGTCTACCTGACCTCGGCAACCCAGGAGGGCGCGCCGATCGACCGGCTGACGGCCGCACTGTCCGCCGCCTTCGGCCTGCCGCAGCGGCGCATGATGTCCTCGCCCCGTGTCGAGAAGCGCAGCTTCTTCCTCAAGAACCTGCTCACCGAGGTGATCTTCAAGGAAGCCGGGCTGGGCACGTTCGACCCGCTGGCGCAGCGCCGCCGGACCTGGATCTGGCGCGGAGCGGCCGCGGCCTCGACCGCCGCCGCGCTGGTCGCCGCGCTGGTGTTCGGGCTGTCCTACTACGACAACCGCAACGCGATTTCGGCGCAGGCGGGCCAGTTCGAGGCGCTGCAGGGACCGCTGGCGCCGATGGCGGCGAGCCCTGCCCCAGTCGACACGCCCGACATCGACGTGGCCCTTGCGGCGATGACGGAGGTCGCCAATGCCCGGACCGTGCCGCCCGGCGGCGCCCGCGATTTCATCGGACCGAGCGCCTCCCCCGAGTTGCTGCGGGCGCAGACGGACGCCTACGACCACGCCCTGCGCAACATACTGGAGCCGCGCATGGTGGCGCTGCTCGAAACCACGATGTGGCGGCAGGTCCGCGATCCCGAATTCATGCTGGGCGCGCTCAAGACCTACCGGATGATGACGGGCCTGTCGCAGATGGACACGGACTTCGCGCAGGACTGGTGGGTCAATCAGTTGCCGGACTATGCGCCGGTCGCCCCCTTCCCGACCCCGGACGCGGAGGAGCACCAGCTCGCCGCAATCCGCCGCATGGCCGTCGACGTGAGCTATGTCGCACCCGACCAGGCGCTCGTCGGCGAAGCGCTGAAGAGCGTGTGCACCATTTCGCTGCCCGCCCGCGCCTACAAGCAGCTGCTGGGCGATCCGGCGGTCGCCGAACTCAAGGAGTGGATACCCGCCAATTTCGCCGGTCCGAACGGCTCGAAGGTGTTCGCCCGCCGCTCGGACAAGACCCTGCGCATGGGGGTATCCGGAGCCTTCACCTATGCCGGCTTCCACGACGTCATCCTGGACAGGCTGGAGGACGTCGCGGCCCAGGCCGCGCTCGACCGCGCCGTGTTCGCCGGGGGCTGCGAGGAAAATGCCGAGACATCGGTGTCGGCGCTCTCCCAGGACATCCTCAAACTCTACTACGAGGACTTCATCGCCCAGTGGGACAGCATGCTGCGCGACATCCGGCTCGCGCCGCTGACCGACCTCAACGTTGCCAGCGAGAACCTGAAGGACCTGTCGAGCGCGGATTCGGCACTCAAGCGGCTGGTCACCGCCGTCGTGCGCGAGACCGACCTGACCCGCTCGGACGAGGAGGAGCCGGCCGACAACAAGGCGGGCTCCAAAGGCGCGTCCAAGCTTCTGGGCAAGCTCGGCAAGGTCGGCAAGCTCGCCAAGGCCGGGGCAAAGCTCTTGCCACGCGCCGGCTCCGCCGACGAGGTCGACATGACAGGCACGCTGGTCGCCGAGCACTTCAAGCCGCTCAAGGGCGCAGTCGCCGAGGTCGACGGTCAGCCGCCGGCGCTCGACTCGGCGGTCGTGGCGCTGACCGCGCTTTCGAACGTGCTGCAGACGGTGACCGCCAGCCCCGATCCGCAGGACGCGATCAAGAAGCAGGGCGGCCTCGCCGAACTCACCGGCGCGGTGGCAAGGCAGGCGCAGATATTGCCCGACCCGATCGACGACTGGCTCGGCGGCATCGCCGGCGACACCAGCGGCCTCACCGAAAGGGCGGTGACCTCCGAGCTCAACGCCATCTGGCGCGCCGACATCCTGCCCTTCTGCCAGGCGGCGCTGACCGACCGCTATCCGTTCAGCCCCGACAGTGCCGTCGACGTCAACGTTCGCGACTTCGCCCGCCTGTTCGGGCCCGGCGGGCTGATCGACAGCTTCACCAACGACCATCTGATCAGCTATGTCGACACGGCCAGGCAGCCGTGGACGTGGCGTGCCGACTTCGGTCTCGATTCCGCGGCGCTGGCCGCCTTCGAACAGGCGCGGCGCATCCGCGACGACCTCTTCCCCGGCGGCACCGGGCCGGTGATGAGCTTTACGCTCGAGCCCAAGGACCTGTCGCCGAGCGTGGTGCGCGTGACGCTCAACCTCGACGGCCAGAACCTCGTCTATTCCAACAACGCCACGCGCCCGCAGCCGATGACCTGGCCGGGCAAGGACGGCACCGGCACGATCTCGCTGGCGTTCCAGCCGATCGACGGCTCGCCCGAGGTGATCGTCAACGAGACCGGCAGCTGGGCATGGCTCAGGATGCTGAGCAACGGCCGGTTCTCGGGCACGGCCCTGCCCGACGTCTACAATCTTCGCCTTGGGGCGAAGAACTTCTATGCGGATTTCGAGCTCAAGGCGGCAAGCGTCGAGAACCCCTACAATCTGCAGATGTTCAAGAGGTTCACATGCCCGCCGCAGCTGTGACCTTGGGCTTCTTCGGCAAGATTCCGGCGACGGGGGACTTCGTTTCCTGGAACCTGCCGCGCAGCTTCGTCGACCGCTGGGACCGCTGGATGTCGATGGAGCTCAGGGCGCGTCCCGACGAGGGCGAACTCGATCCGCGCGTGTGGCGGTTCACGGTGCCGGCCGGCATCTTCTGCGACCAGCCGGGCGCCGGGGCGTGGCGGATGAGCGAGGATCGCGCCGGGCGCAGATACCCGTTTGTGGTCGCCGCCGTCGGACAGGCGCCACGCAAGGACGACGCATGGTTCGAAATGGTCGCCGCGATCGCGGGCAACGCGGTGTCGCGCTACTGGACGAGCGCCATGATCGCAGAACGGCTCGGCGCCGTTCCGCTGCCGGCCGCCGGCGACGCGGAACCCGGTATCGTGTTCTGGTGCGAGGCTTGGCACGTGCACGAATGCCATTTCAGGGACATCCATGACCTTGCCGACAACGGCCTGCCGGCCATGCGCACGGTGCCCCTGCCGGCGGAGGAAGGCTGATCATGGCGATCACCGTCTTTGCCGAGAACATGGGCTTCTTCCACAAGGGCAGCAACGGCAAGGGCATCGCACCGGGCGACGTGTGCCTGTCGCCGCCGTCGCCGCCCGCAGGCCCGGTGCCGGTGCCCTACGTCAACATGCTGTCCTCCTCGGACCTGTCCAACGGCACCAAGAGCGTCAAGATCGACAGCGAGCCGACGGCGATCGAGAACTCCTCGGAGATATCGACCAGCACCGGCAACGAGCCGGCGACGCAGGGCCTCGGCGCCGGCGTCATCACCCACAAGATCAAGGGCAAGGGCGTTTTCAAGCTGTGGTCGTTCACGGTCAAGGCGGAGGGCAAGGGCGTCGACCGCCACGGCGACATGATGGCCCAGAACACGGCCAGCGACATACCCAACTGCATCGACCAGACGGCGATCAACACCTTCAAGGCGCTGCTGAGGCGCAAGGGCATCAAGCCTGGCCCATGCCCGAGCAAGCCCTATGACGCAGACGTCCACCGGCCGGACAAGGACCCCTCCCCGGCCCAGAAGAAGGCGGTGCGCAACAAGCCGTGCTGGGAGTGCAAGCGAGACGACAAACGTGTCTCGCGCGCGCACTGGCGCACCGAGCGATCGAGCACCGGAGCGATCGTGCGCTACGAGGACCCCGTCCACGGAAAGGACATGGCGCGCGGCAAGGGCCACATGACCCACGACCACCAGCCGCCGCTGTGCGTGGCCTGGGCGCTCGGCGGATGCAACATGAAGCTAGCGGATTTCAAGAAGTATTTCGAGCGGGCAAGCCGGGTCAAACCCCACTGCGAAGCGCATTACCGCAGCCAGGGAAGTCAGGCCGACGCCTATGCGGCGACGCTTTGAGGGGGCGGGCCATGATTGCGATCGCCAATAGCTACAACGACATCCAGCAACGCTACATTGCCGAACTGCGTGCGATCCTGCCCGAGATCAAGGCCTGGTGGAGCGGCATCGTCGCGGCTGAAGGCTACGAAATGGCCTCACTGACCTGGCCGACCGGAATTTCGGGGCATCCACGCTTCCTGCACGTCTTCCGAAAGTTCTATTTCGAGATCGAGAACCTGAACCGGAAGAACGAGCACGACTTCGTCGAACAAGCGGAGAAGGCGCCGGAGGAGAAATGGGGCGTCGACGACATCGGCGAAAGCCCCCGCTATGCCGGCCACATAGATCTGCTGATCGACGACATTCCCAGCAAGGCGCCCGACCTGGTCGAGGTCGTAAATGGTTTCGTGTTCGTACCGATCGGGCTCGACCAGGACGACGAGATCACCTGATGTCGCTGATCACCTTCTTCGAAACGGAACGCGGGATCCGTCGACTTTTGCGCCAGCCGGGCCATGTCGAGCCCAGGGACGCGAAGGTGGCGGCCCGCAAGCTCGGCGAGAGTTCCGAACGGCACCAGGCGCTCTTCGACGGCTATCGGGACGACATCCGGACCGCCTATGAGATCGCGGCGCACTGGTGGGCCAATACGGTCGCCGCGCAGCTGCAGCTGGGCCTCAGCCGCGACGCAGCGATCCGCGAAGCCTTCATGAAGCGAGCCGCGGGTGCTGCCGCGCACGGCAACGTGATCTGGATCGTGCGCAACTACTGGCTCGATTGCTGCGAGATCAACAAGCAAACCGGCAGCGTCGTCTACCCCGAAGCCCTGCTGCTGCAATGGCTGGTCGACGTCGAGGAAGACGAACTGGTGCGGCTGATCGCCTGCATGCCATACTGGCCGGTCGGCATGGACGCCAACGGCGCCTGGTGCTGAGCCATGAGCTTCGCTGTCTGGCTGGAGAATCGCACCCCCTTTGCAGTCGGCTCCTATGCGGTGCCGGACGCAGACGGCCAGGAGGTCTTCCTGGGACTTTTCTCGGCTAGTTTTGCAGGTTTGGACGAAATGAGCGCCCTTGAACCGGCCAAGGAGCAATTGCCGGTGACGCTCGGCGACGTCTTCTTCGGCGATCCTTCCTGTTCATCGACGCGCTACGAGGCCGACATCGCGGCGGTGAAGCCCGGCGTCGACGTCATCGTCAACGGTACTGCCCATGCGCCGAACGGCAAGCCGGTCCGCGAAATGCAGGCGGGCATCAAGTTCGGGCCGCTGCAGAAGGTGCTCAACGTCGTCGGCGACCGCATCTACGACGCCGGCAGCTACAGCGCCCCGCATCCGTTCACCCGGATGCCCATCGTCTATGAGCGCGCCTATGGCGGGACCACCGCCGACCAGAAGACCGATCCGCGCAATCCGCTGGGCGTGGGATTCGCCCATGCCCACTCGGCCGATCCGGCGGTCCGGACGCAGGCGCCGAACATTACCTACCCGGCCGAGCCGTTCACGAGCCCTTCGGACAAGCCGCGGCCGGCGGGTTTCGGGGCGCTCGGGCGTGGGTGGCAGCCGCGCCTGCCGCTGGCGGGGACCTACGACCAGGCCTGGATCGACACCCAATGGCCGCTGCCGCCGAAGGACTTCGACCCGCGCTACAATCTCGCGGCGCCGCTCGACCAGCAGCTTCCGCATCTGAACGGCGGCGAACAGGCCACGCTGATCGGGCTCACGCCCGGTGGCCGCTGGAGCTTCAGGCTGCCGCGCGTGGCGGCGCCCATCCGCCTGATCTTCGACGACCGCGTCGAGGACCAGGTCTTCAAGCCGGACACGATCATCATCGAACCCGACATATTGCGGGTGACGCTGAAGGCGCGGGTGGCCGTGACGACGCGGCGCAACCGGCCGGCGCTGCGCGAGATCGTCTTCGGCCATGTCACGCCGGCGCTGATCGCGGCGAAGCTAAAGGGCAAGAACTACATCGCGCTGCGCGGGACCGACGGCACCATCACCGACCGTCCGGCATGGCTGCCATGAAGCGGCCGCTGTATGTCTGCGGCGGCGGCGCCGTGACGCCCGCCGGCCTGAACCGGCGGCAAACGCTTGCCGCGATCCGCGCCGGGCTCTCGGCCTTCGAGGAATACCTGCTGGAACAGCCGATGGGGGAGACGCAGACCGTCTCGCGCATCCCGACCCACTGGTCGCTGAGGAGCACGGAGTGGGACTGGCTGGTGAACATGGCCGCGCGCGCCATCATGGATGCGCTCGCGCCGCCGGCGGCTGATCCGCGCTCCAGCGCGCTGATGCTGGCCTTGCCGGAGCAGTTCAGGAACCATCCGGCGTTCGAGGAGCGCGATCCCTCGGGCTTCCTGGATGCGGTCTCGCGCGCATGCGGCGGCCCGTTTCATGCAGCATCGCGCGCCATCGACGGCGGCGCGGCCGCAAGCATCGGCGTGCTCGGCCAGGCGGCCGAGATCCTCACCCAGCCCGGCGTCGAGCGCGTCCTGCTCGGCGGCGTCGACAGCCTGGTCAACGACAGGGACATCGACCGGCTTGCCCAGGCGGGACGGCTGAAAGGCTCCGACAATGCCCAGGGGCTGGTTCCGGGAGAGGCGGCAGCCTTCGTCTGCCTGCAATCGCGCCCCGATCCGAAGTCGCCAGGTCTTGCCGCCATTCACGGTGCCGGATTTGCCCCGGAGGCCGATTCCGTCCTGACCGAGCGCTACAGCCAGGGCAAGGCGCTGCTCGGCTCGCTTCGAGCCGCGCTGAACGGGACCGGCAACGGGCCGCGCGAACCCGACATCGTCTTTGTGGTCAGCAACGGCAATGGCGAGCGCTACAGCGGCTGGGAGGCGAACATCGCGCGGTCGCGCTTCTACCGCACGCGGCGCGAGATCCTGCCCATCGCCTACCCGGCCATGACCGTCGGCGAGACGGGTGCTGCAGGCGGAGCACTCGCCCTGCTGGTCGCGGCCGACAGCTTCACCGCCGGCTATGCGCCCGGTCCGGTGGCGATGTGCGAGGTCGCGTCCGAAGCCGGCTTTCGCGCCGCGGCACTGGTCAGCCAGGTCAGGTCGGCCTGAGCTACATCCAGGCGGGAAAGCGCCGCGTACGCCGCCAGTCGGCCAGGGGAAGGACGGGATTCTCGAGAGCGGCGCGCATGGCGTCAAGCCGCTGCCGGCGCATCGAATGGAACGGGGCATGCCTGCCGGGTCCTCGCCCCTCGTCCCACCAGGCGCTCGCGCGGTCGGCCACGGCAAGCGGCGTCTCCTCGATCTCGGCGAAACCGTCGCCAAGCGGCGCCGGATCGACGGTGAAGACGTCGGTGTCGTTGAAATCGACCTCGAACAGGTCGCGCCAGGCGAGGCCCGCCGTCCAGACGGACCGAGGCTCGCCCATGCGTTCGATCAGCCACGGCACCACCGACCTGTCGCCGAGCACGCCAAGGGCGGCTATCGCCGGCTGTCGCAAGGACGGTTCGGTCAGGCATTTCCGAAGCCAGGATTTGGCTGCCGTTCGCAACGAGGCGAGCAGGCGCATGTCGATCACTTCGGCCGGGGGGACGCTTGCCGAGGCGAGCAGTTCGTCGAGAACCGGCAGCGCCATGTGGCCCGCGCCGAGCAGGCAGGCGGCGGCCGAGGCCGCCAGCCGCTCCCGCGGCTGGTCGGCGGCGAGGCGCTCGGAGACCGCAGCGACCAGATCGCGGCGGCGCATCGCGCCAGCCAGGCGCAGCGCCCGGATGCGGACCTCGGCCTGGCCGTTCGCGATGAGGTCGCCGAGCCTTGGCCCGGCATCGGCGCGGTAATGCCAGAGTGCCGCGAGGCCGAGGCACTTGAGCATCGTTTCGCGGCTATCGACCCATTTGGCGACGAAGGGCCGGAGTTGTTCGCGCGGCGTCCGCGCAATGGCGCCGGACATGCCCGTGGTGCCGGCCTCGCCGAGCGACGCTGCCGCTTCGATCACCTCGGCAAGCGGTTTTTCCGAACTCCAATGGAGCGCCAGGCAGGCCATGACGAAGAGTTCCGGGGCTTCCGGATAGTCGGAGAAACGCGCCTTTGCCATGTCCCACGCGGCCTCACCCGAGGCGAACAGGCCCTCGAGATTGGCATCCAGCCGCTGGTCGATGCGGCCGATGTCGGCTTCGCCCAGAATCGGCCCGTCGATCTCCCGCCGCCGTCGCGACCAGAGGAAGGCCGCGTCCTCGGCGTGCTGCTCGACGATTGCCGGGATCGTGGCGAGGCGCTGCATGGGCTCGGCTAATTCAGGTGGACGGCCGCCCCACGGATGCGGTTCGTGCCCGTCGCTTGGCTGTTGAGCTGGGTGCCGCGGATGGAGACGCGCCCGTTCTTCTCGAGGATGATGGATGCCAGGCCGCACCTGAGTTCGATGCGGTCGCGCGCGTTGAGGATCACCGTGTCGCCGTCACGCAGCGCCTCGACCGTTTGCGGATCGCGGCGCGGATCGACGATCCGCCCGACTACGAGCGGCCGGGCGGGGTCGCCCGCCTCGAACAGCAGCGCCACTTCCGAGCCGACGGCGGAGCCGTCGAGCGCGGCGAGGCTGCGCGCCTTGAGCGCCTTGTCGCTGGGGTTGCCGACAAAAACCACGAGCGGCTGGTCGCCGTTGAAGCCGATCAATAGCCCGATGACCACGCCGTCAATTCGCTCCACAACGTCCATCGTCCGGCCCTCAATTGTTGTGAACACTGCTGCCCTTGATCTTGGTCTTGCCGTCGGCCTTGACGTCGATGTCGCCGCTGCCGTCGAGCCTGATGTCCTTGCCCTTGGCGCTGATCGTGCCGTCCTTCTTGAGCACGATGCTGGCGTCGCCGCATTTCAGCGTGATCTCGTCGGCCGCCTCGATGTAGAGCTTCTTGCCGAACTTCATGACGCCGTCTTCGCCGACATTGACGGTGCTCGCCTTGGCGACCTTCAGCGAATAGCCGCCGCCGACCTCGATGCCTTCGTCCGCCGCGATCCTGGCAAGGCGCGCCTTGCCGACCTGCGAAGAATGGCCGCCGCCCACGGTGAAGTTCTGGTCGGCGCCGATCGTGACATCCTGGCTGGCGGCGACGGTCCATTTGTCGGAAGCGCCGATCTGGTGGCTCTGGCCCGAGCCGACGCTTACCGAGCGGGTGGCGCCGATGGTGTTGGTCTGGGCGGCACCGACGCTGCGCGTCTCGGTCGCACCGACGGTGTCGACGCGGGCGGCGCCCACCGTGATCGCCTGGGCGATGGCCACCGTCTGCGCATGATTGGCGCCGATGGTCTCGGTCGAATTGGAGCCGATGCTGATTGTCTCGTTGGAGCCGACGGTCAGCGATCGGTTCTTGCCAACCGTCTCGGTATCGTTCGAACCGATGTCGGTCTTCTGGTCGACGCCGACCTTGACGGTCTTGTTGTTGCCGACGTCCTCATCCAGATTATGGCCGACGGAATGCTTGGCGTCGTGATCTATGCGGTCGGACTGGTCGTGCTGCACGAGCTTGGTGCGATCGTGCTTGATCAGTAGCTTGTGGTCCTTCTGCGCCTGGAAATTGACCAGCTCGGAGCCCGCCTTGTCCTCGAACATCAGCTCGTTGTAGCCGCCTCCGCCCTTCGAGGAGTCAGACTTCCAGCCCGACTGCGTGGCGTTGCCGGGCAGGCCATAGGGCGGCATCTGGGCGGCGTTGTAGACGCGCCCGGTGATGATTGGCCAATCCGGGTCGCCCTCGATGAAGTCGACGATCACCTCCTGGCCGATGCGCGGGATCTGGATGAAGCCGTAGCCGCTGCCGGCCCAGGTCTGCGAGACGCGCACGAAGCAGGAGCTGTTCTGGTCCTTCTTGCCCTCGCGGTCCCAGTGGAACTGCACCTTCACGCGGGCGTATTTGTCGGTGAAGATCTCCTCGCCCGACGGCCCGACCACGGTCGCCGTCTGCGGCCCGCGCATGATCGGGCGCGGCGTGATGCGCGGCGGCCGGTATGGCAGACTCGTCGGCGCCACGCCCAGAACCACCGTGAAATTCTCTCCCTCGGTATCGATACCTGCCCGGTAGTTCGGATCGAACAGCCGATAATCCGCGCTCAGCACCAGATATTCCTGGTTCTGGTCGTCGCGCGGGAAGTTTTCCAGCTTGAAGGTGCAGCCGGACAAGAGGCCGCGCACGGTGCCGGCGGCGGCGATGCGCTGGTGGACCGCCTGCAGTTCCTCGCGGCGGAGCAAGGCTATGGCGTCGCCGCGGCCGACGTCGAGATGGGCACCGGGCTGCCGGTAGTGCTCGCCCGAGGCGAGCTTGTGGCCGAACGCCTGCTCGGACTTGGCCATCAGGTCGGCGCCGGGCTTCTGGAAGTCATAGTCGGTATGGGCGTAGGCGCCGGGCCGGACGGAACTGCCGGGCACCCATTCGGTGATGTATTCGACGTCGCGGCGCGTCACCTCACCCTCGAAGTGGTAGGGAACCTTTTCGTAGCCGGGCGAAGGCTTCAGCTTGCTCATGGCGTCGGCGAGGATCAGCTTGTGCTCGCCGTCGCCGTGCTCGAAGAAGTACATGACGCCCTCGTGTTCGAGCAGGCGTTGCACGAAATCGAGGTCGCTCTCGTCGTATTGGACGCAATATTCGCGCGAGGGATAGGAGCCCTGCAGCCGCTTCTCGAACTTCGCCGCGCCGTATTTCGAGAAGATCTTCTCGACGATCTCGATTGCCGTCATGTTCTGGAAGATGCGGCAGTCTGTGGTGTTGCCGAGGAACCAGAGCCACGGCCTGACCATGGCCTCGTAATAGGCCAGCCGGTCCTCGATGCGGGTGAGACGGAACTCCGAGACCAGGCCGCTGAACCAGCGCTTGGGATCGGATTCGCCTTCGACCGAAACGGCGCCGCCCAGCATCTCGAGAGGGTCGATGTCGGGATCGGGGCTCACGAAGCCGACGGTATAGCCGAAGCAGCGGCTCACCTCGTCCCGGCCGGTGAGATGGGTGAAGGTCAACGTATCGGCGCCAAGGGGTGTCCGGACCACTGTCGCACGATCGTTAGCCATGGCGTCGTGCCTCTCCAGGGACGGCCGGACCTTCCCTGGAAGCTTAGCATAAGTTTATCGGGCGGCCAAAATGCCGCTCGCACGGCGCTGGATGCGGCCGCCTGAAATGCCGCTGTGCTCCACGGGCCGCAAACTGCTAGAATGAAAAGGAGATTTACAACGAGGCTGCTGGCTACCGGAGATCTGGCGGGCAAATTCGGATGTTCATCAGTCTGACTATCGAGAACGTCGACAGGCTGCCGAATGGCGGGCCGATCAGCTTCAGTTCGAACGGCCGAAGTTTCGAAATCGGCCGCGAGCGGCGCGACTGGAACCTGCCCGATCCCAATCTCTTCATCTCGGGCCTGCACTGCCAGGTGCAATATGACGGCGGCAGCTTCTGGCTGCACGACGTTTCGCGCAACGGCACCTTCGTCAACGGTACTAGCGAGCGCCTGGCCTCGCCTTACCGCCTGTGCGACGGCGACCGCATCTGGATCGGCCGCTACATCGTTGCCGTGTCGATCGAGGACGACCGCCAGGCCGATGCGGTCGGCGCAGGCGAATGGGCCAGCGCGCCCTACCACGGCGGCGGGGACTTCGGCCCCTCGCCCGCGCCGCAGGCCGTCGACCCGTTCTTCGCACCGCCGGCTGCCCGGCCCGCGCCCCCGGCGAGGGCAACGCCCGCCGCAGAGGCGAGGCAGATATCTCCGGCGCCACAAAGCACCCCTGCCCGGCCGCAGGCCGACGCCACGGAACTGCTCAGGCTGATCGCGGCGGGCGCCGGCGTGGCACCCGAGGTATTCACCCAACGCGACCCGCAGGACGTGGCGGCCGAGATCGGCTCGGTGCTGCGCGCGGTCGTCGACGAGCTTGCCCAGCTGCTCAAGGCGCGGGCGGCGGCGAAGGCCTTGGCCAAGAGCAGCCACCGCACCATGATCGGCGGCGTGGACAACAATCCGCTCAAGTTCATTCCGCGCGCCGACGAAATCCTCGAGATCATGTTCGCGCGGCGGCACGCGGGCTATCTCGATGCCCGGCGCAGCATCGAAGACGCGTTCCGCGATCTCAAGTCGCACGAAATCGCCACCTACGCCGCCATGCAGGCGGCGCTGTCGCGGCTGCTCTCTGAGCTGTCGCCCGAGGCCATGGAGCGCAAGGCCCCGCCATCGTTCGTCTCGAAGAAGGGGCGCGCCTGGGATGCCTATGTGGCGACGTGGGAAGCAAAGGAGGACGCTCACGAAAACGGCATGCTCGACGTCTTCCTCGCCTACTTCGCCGAGGCCTACGCCAAATCGGCCGGCCAGAAGTAACGCGCCGGCACCTGCCTGCGTTGCCAGCCGCCGGCGCGCATGCCCGTTGCATCGCCAGATGCTTGCACTACCATGTATCCAAGCGGCGGGCCGAAGCAGCGAGGATGGCTCACCTCCGGCGCGCGGCCTGCGGGAAACGCCGGCTTCAGCGCATTGCCGCCGCGCGAGAACGGGGTGATCGGCGATGAGTTCGAAGGACGATCCTTCCGGCTCCGGCGGCAGGACCATCGTTCGATCCGCGCCGCATCGCGCAGCGCGGAGCGCAGGCGAAGAACGCCCGCCAGCCGCTCCTTCCGATCCGACCATCTTTTATGCAGCCGGCCCGGCGGCCGAGGGCTCGGGCACGGTGTTCCACGGGGCCGGATTTCCGGCCGGCGGCAGGCGGCAGGCCGAGCGCCCCGCCTCCGGGCGAGCCGAACGACCGGCCTACGATGTCTACCAGCACATCGATTTCACGGCTTCGAACCCGCTCATCGCAGCAGCAGCGCCGCTGCTGATGATGATCGGGCGCTTGCGCGTCGCCGGTCCCGAGGCGGGCGCAGAGGAATTTGGCCGGCACCTGAGCGAGCTCGTCGATACATTCGACCGCCGGGCGGCGGAAGCGGGTGTCGCCGACGAAGACGCCCGCATCGCCAAATATGCGCTCTGCGAGACCGCCGACGACATTGCGGGCAACCTGCCGGGCATCGGCAGGGACGCCTGGCAGCCGCACAGCCTGCTGTGGCGTTTCTACCAGCTCGAAGCGCCCGGCAACGGTTTCCTGGACGCCCTCAACACCGTGCTCGGCGCGCCGGACGAGCGGTGCGACCTGCTCGAACTGATCCATGCATGCCTGTCGCTTGGTTTCGAGGGGCCTTATCGCGGCACGGCGCGGGGCGGACAGAGCCTCGAGCCGGTTCGGCAGGACGTGTTCAACGCGCTCCGCTACTTCCGGCCGCGCGACGGCATCGACCTGTCGCCGCGCTGGCAAGGCCAGTCGACGGCGACGGCAAGGCGTTCGCGGGCGTTGCCCCTGTGGGCGATCGCCTCAACCATCATTGCCGCCGTCACCGGCGCATTCTTCTGGATGCGGGCGGAGGTGACCGACGAAGGCGAGGCCCTCGCCGGCCGGCTGCTTGCGCTCGCGCCCGCCGCTCAGGTAACCATCGAGCGGGCAATGCCAGCACCTCCGGCGGAGGAAGAGCCGGCGCCACCCGTGACCTCGCAGATCGAGCGCATCCGCGGCACGCTCGCCCCCGACATCGAAAGCGGCGCACTGAAGGTCGATCCAAGGGGCGACTTCATCGTCGTGGCCATCGACAACAGGCTGCTGTTCGAACCCGGCGGCGCCGACACGAAGCCGGAATTCGCCCCGGTGGCAGCGCGGATCGGCGCTGCGCTGCAAGCCGAACAAGGGCCGATCCGGATCGTCGGCCATACCGACAATCTGCGGCCGGGCCGGACGAGCCCGTTCAAATCCAACTACGACCTTTCGGTCGCCCGCGCGCAGGCGGTAGCGGCATTGCTTGCGCCGCTCGTCGGCGACCCGTCGCGCATTGCGGTCGAGGGCAAGGGAGAAGATGAACCGATCGCGGACAACGCCCTGCCGGAAGGCCGGGCCAGGAACCGGCGCGTCGACGTCATGATCGGCAGGGAAGCCAGCCAGTGAGCGCGCGCCGCAGCCCGAAAACACGGGCGCCGGCGAACTGGCTGATGCCGGTGATCAGCGCGCTCGCCCTCGCAGGTCTTGCCGCGGCCGTCTGGTACGCGGGTCCGCTGATCGGTTTCGGCGAAGCGCGTCCGCTCGGCTCGACGTGGGTGCGCCTTTCGATCGTCGGCGCGGCGATCGCGTTGCTCGGCGGCTACCAGCTGTTTCGCCTCCTCAGGGCTCGCGACGCACAGCGTGCGCTGGAAGCGGCGGCTTCGCGTCCGTCCGACGCCGCGGGCGACGCGCGGGCGCTGGAAAGGGGCATGCAGGATGCCATCGCCAAGCTGAAGCGGGCCAGCGGCAGGCGCAACTTCCTCTACGAGGTGCCGTGGTATCTGGTCATCGGCCCCCCGGCTGTGGGCAAGACGACGGCGCTGGTCAATTCCGGACTGAATTTTCCCCTGGCGGTCTCCGGCACGGCCCAGCCGGTGCCCGGCGTCGGCGGCACGCGCAACTGCGACTGGTGGTTCACCGACAACGCCGTGCTGATCGACACCGCCGGGCGCTACGCAACGCAGGATTCCGATCCGGAGCGCGATCGCGGCGACTGGCTGGCCTTCCTGTCGCTGCTCAAGCAGCACCGCGCCGTCCAGCCGATCAACGGGGTGATCGTCGCCATCAGCCTTTCCGACCTGATGCTCGCCGGCGGCCAGGAAGCGGAGGCCCGCGCGATCGAGATCAGAAACCGGCTGCAGGAAATAGGCGACACGCTGAAGATCAGCTTCCCGGTCTATGTGATGTTCACCAAGGCCGACCTGATCGCCGGGTTCATGGACTATTTCGGTGATTTCGACGAGCGACGCAGGCAGGCGGTGTGGGGGGCGACCTTCCAGGGCGCCGACCGATCGAGAAGCCTGCCCGGCGACGTGCCGGGCGAGTTCCAAGCGCTCGTGCAGCGCCTCGGGGAAGAGCTGCCGGACCGGCTGCAGGAAGAGGCCGATCCGGTATCGCGGATCGCGATCTTCGGTTTTCCGGCGCAGTTCGCCTCGCTCGAACAGCGCTGCGCGGAATTCATCGCGACGGTCTTTGCAGCCCGGAACCGGGCCGGTGCCATCCTGCGTGGCTTCTATTTCTCTTCGGGCACCCAGGAAGGCACGCCGATCGACCGCGTGCTGGGGGCGATGGAAAGAGGTCTCGCCGGCGCGCCGCGGCCGCAGCTCTCAGGGACCGGCAAGAGCTTCTTCCTGCACGACGTGCTCGCCAAGGTGGTCTTCGGCGAATCCGGCTGGGTGTCGTTCGACAGTTCGGCCGACAGGCGGGCCCGACTCGGGCGTTCGCTTGCCATCGGCGGGATCGTGATTGCGGCATTGGCCACGCTCGGGGCGTTCGGGGCAAGCTTCAAGGCCAATCGCGACCTGATCCATCGCACCGAGCAGGCGGCGGAGCAATACCGGGCCACCGCCGATGCCCAGCTCGCAGCCGCAACCGTGGCGGATGCGGACCTGGGCACGGTCATCGATGCACTGGAGGCCGTCCGCAACCTTCCCGTCGGCTACGAGACCCGCGAGCAGCCCGTACCGGCGCAGGAAACGCTCGGCCTCAGCCAGCGCGAGCGGCTGCAGTCCGCCTCGGTGAGCGCCTACAGGCAGGCACTGGAGCGCTTGTTCCGGCCCAGGCTGCTTGTCCATCTGGAACAAATCATCGCCGAGCGGATGAACGATCCCGCCGCGCTCTACGAGCCGCTGAAGACCTATCTGATGCTGGGCGGCAGCGCGCCCAGAACCGACGACGAGGCGGTTGTCGCGTGGCTGGCCAAGGACTGGGAACGGAACCTCTATCCGGGCCCGCAGAACCGCGACGGCCGGGTTGCGCTCGAACGGCACCTTCGCGCCATGCTCGCGCTCGACGATGCCTATGGCCCGACTGTCGCGCTCGACCGGCAGCTGGTGGAGGCGGCGCAGCGTTCGCTCGGCCGGATGACGGTGGCCGACCGGGCCGCGGCGCTGATCCAGGCCTCGACGTCGGCTAAGGCTCCGGAGGATTTTTCCGTTGCGGGCCGCAGCGGCCCCGAGGGCCCATTGGTGTTCGAGACCGTCGACGGCAGTAATTTTTCCGGCCTGCGCATCCCGGGCATCTACACCTATGCCGGCTTCCACGACGTCTACCTCGAGCAACTCTCCGGCATCGCCGGCCAGCTTCGGGACGACGGCTGGGTGATCGGTGCGGGCGGCGAGCAGGGCGACATCGAACAGGACCTTTTGCGGCTCGGTCCTGAGCTTCTCGATCGCTATAGCGCCGACTTCGCCAGGGCCTGGAACGACGTCCTCGACCGGCTGAAATTCAAGCCGCTGGCGGCAGACAAGCCCGACTACCTGGCACTGTCGGCGGCGGGCGCGCCCAACTCGCCGCTCGCACAGCTGTTCGAGGCGATTGCCCGGGAGACCGCCCTCACCCGCAACGCGCCTGCCATGGATGCGGCGCGCATCGAAGGCCTGGCCCGCATCGGCATCGAGGTCGCCGGTCAGAAGTCGGCGAACCGCGCCGGCACTGCTGCGCAACCGGGACAGGTGCTGGGGGCCAACATCGAGGCGCAGTTCCGACCGTTCCAGCTGCTGGTCGACGGCCGCCCCGGGCAGCGGCCGATCGACGCCCTGATCCAGAACTTCCGCGCCATCCAGCAGAGCCTTGCGATATCGGCCGCGGCACCTGCCCAGGCCGGCCAGGCGAACGCCAACCTGCGCATGCAGATCTCCAACCTAGGCATCAACGCATCGCGCCTGCCGAAGGCGCTGGCGAGGATGGTCCGCGCCGCCGCCGACGAGTTCGAGGGCGACGTGGCCTCGGCGTCGGTCGCCCAGCTGGACAGCACGCTGAAGGAAACGGTCAGCGCCGCCTGCGACCAGGCGATCGCCAACCGCTTTCCATTCGCGGCAGGCGCCGCGGACGAAGTGCCGATCGCGGACTTCGCGCGGCTTTTCGCCCCCGGCGGCATCATGGACCGGTTCTTCGCGCAGAACCTCGCTTCGCTCGCCGATACCTCCGGGACCGACTGGTCGTGGAAACCGGATACCCCCATCGGCCGCGGGCTTTCGGTGGCGAGCCTGAAGCAATTCCAGAGGGCCGCCGCGATCAGGGACGCCTTCTTTCCGCTCGGCGGCTCGATGCCGTCGGTCAACCTCACCTTCACGCCGTTTTCGCTGCACACCGATGCCGACATGGCCCTGCTCGACGTGAACGGCCAGGTCGTGCAGAGCTACCAGAGCGGCAGCAGCGCCGGCGTGGTGACCTGGCCGGGCAGCCTGCAGGCCGGAACGGCCCATCTCAGCCTGACGCCGGAGCTGCCGGGGCGCGAGTCCGCCCTCAAGTTCGAAGGCCCCTGGGCCCTGAAGCGCCTGCTCGACGCGGCGACCGCGACACCCACAGGCGAGGCCCTTGAGTTGCGCTTCGTGATCGGTGGGCGCGACGTCGCCTACCGGCTGCAGACGAACCCGCCCGGCAATCCGTTCGCGCTGCCGGCCTTTGCCGAATTCAGCTGTCCGGACGGGCTGTGAAGCCGCCAATGGGGGTACCGGCCGGACTGCTGATTTCGATATTCCATTCCCCGCCTCTGTGGCAGAGTGGGTCTGCGCGTGGGAGACCGTACCGTAGAGGGGCGCCCGAAAAGCGCCGACGCAATTGACCGATGTCGCCCTCCTCTTCGAGAGCTTCGGCGTAAGCCATCAGGGCTGCGTCCGCCAGACCAATGAAGACAGCTATCTGATCGAGCCGCGCAGCGGCCTGTGGGTGGTCGCCGACGGAATGGGCGGCCATGACGCGGGCGAGATCGCCTCGGCCTGCATCGTCGACCATCTCGCGACCATCGGCATCGCTTCCTCGGCACCGGACCTGCGCGCCCGCTTCGAGGACCGGCTGAGGCAGGCGCATGCGGAAATCCGCCAGATCTCCGCCAAGCGCGGCGTCACCATCGGCTCCACGGTGGCTGCCCTGCTGGCCATGGACGGCAAGTTTGCCGGACTGTGGCTCGGCGACAGTCGGCTTTACCTGGTGCGCGACGGGTCGATCGTGCAGGTTTCGCACGACCACACCGAAGTCCAGGAACTGGTGGACCGCGGCGCGATCACGCCCCAAGAAGCGCGAAGCTGGCCGCGTCGCAACGTGATCACCCGGGCGATCGGCGTCAGCGACGACATCACGGTGGATTTCCGCCAGGGCGACATCCACCCAGGCGACGTATTCGTGCTGGGGACCGACGGGCTCACCGCGCATGTGTCGGACGTGGAGATCGCATCGGCGGCGAGCTCCGCCGGGCCGCAAGCAGCCTGCGAAGCGCTGCTGGCGAAGGTTCTGGAGCGCGGCGGAACCGACAATGTGACCATCGTGCTGGTGCGGATGCGGGGCGCAAGTGCTGAGACCAAGCCTTCGGAGGGAGGCCGCTAGGGGCTGGCGGCGGCAGGCCGAAACGTCCGGGCCGGCAGGTGAACGCCGGCCGCTTCGATTCGGATCAGCAAGTGCCGCCATCACCCTGATGCTGTTGTTGTTTCCAACCAGGGCCGAGGCCGAATTCACCGTCTGCAACCAGACGCTCGACGTGGTCAACCTGGCCGTCGGCCAGGAGGTCGAAGGCGTCTTCCAGACCGACGGGTGGTGGACCATCGGCGCCAACCAATGCGTCAACGTCATCCGCGAGGAACTGACCAACCGCTTCGTCTACGTCTACGCGACCGACGTTTTCGGCAATGCAATCCTCGCGGGCACGACCGACATGTGCGTCGAGCGCCGGCGCTTCACCATTCGCGGCATCGAGGAGTGCTGGCTGCGCGGGCATATCGCGGCGCGGTTCCAGGAAGTCGACACGCAGGCCCAGGTCCGGTGGACTTTCTTCCTCACCGGGGCTTCGCCATGACGCATGGCATCGACTCGAGCTTCCGGATGCGCAAGCAGGATCGGGCGGCCAGGAAACGGCGGGCGCGCTTGCGCCGGGCGCTGGCGGCGGTCGCGCTCCTCGCACTGATCGGTGCCGTCGCCGCGATCTACCTGATGTCGGACTATCTGCAGCCGCCGGAGGAATATGAAGGCGACCTGCAGGTTTCCGAGGATGCGGACATCGTTCCCGCCGATGCGCCGGTCTATGTGCCCGCCATCGTCGACCTCGCCGGCGACCCGATGTGGATCAACCTCGCTCGCGATGCCGGCACCGACACGAAGCGGCGCAGCATCGCGAGACCGGCCGACCTCCGGGACGGCGGGATATCGCCGCGGATCGAGTTTCTCTCCGACGCGATGCTGAGTTCGAGCGAGCGCTTCATGACGGCGATACCGTCGTCGCAGGAGGATTTCGCGTTCTTCCAGGCGCAAAGAGGTTCGCCGGTGCAGCCGGCGCTTCCCGAGGCCGGCATGCCTGAAGACGAGGCTTTGCCGCCCAGCGACGCCGAGGCGGAGGCCGGCCCGGATGCGGACCTGGGCGCCGGCTGGGGCGAGACGATCGACGAGGGCGAAGCCGCCCTGCCCGCCTTCCAGAAGACGGCGGTCGAAGACAACACGAGCGTGGCGGCGGTCGCATCGGAACAGGACCGCTTCGAGGCGACGGAGGACATCTTCGTCAAGGTTCTGTCCGAGCGAAGCCTCGACAGCGTGGTCGCGGAGGCGAAATTTGCCGCCGACGAGGCGACGCTGGCAGGCGCCTCGCTGAAATCGCTGTTCGGCATGGAGAAGCTCGAGCCGGGCTATGTCGTGGCCATGCGCGGCTTCAGGCCCCGGCGCAATGCCGCGCTCGCCCTCATGCAGGTCTCCATCTACGCCAGGAACAAGTTCGTCGGCACGCTGGCGCGCGCCTCGACCGGACAATTCGCCTCCGGCGTCGACCCATGGGTGCGGGACGACCTGTTCAACTACTCGGGCGCCCCGGACACGAGCGGGCGCAAGCGCCAGTACCGGCTGCTCGATGCCATCTATTCGACGGCCGCCCGCAACCAGGTGCCGACCGGCGTGCTGGGCGAGGCCATCATGTATCTCTCGCGCGGCGAGGACCTGAACGCCTTCGCGAGCGAGGACCAGCGCCTCGTGCTGATGTATTCGGACACCGCCCGCGGCAAGGACGGGTCGAGCGGCAGGGTGCTCTATGTCGGCGTGCGCGGCGCGGGCAAGAGCCTGGAGTGTTTCGTCTTCCAGCAATCCGACGGGCAGTTCGCCTGCGTAAGCCAGAACGACCAGGTTCGCTCGCTGGCAGCCACGAGCGGCCTCTTCACCCCGGTCAAGGGCGTGATGACCTCGACTTTCGGCCCGCGCATGCATCCCATCCTCAAGACGGTCCGCATCCACAAGGGCGTGGACTGGGCAGCGCCGGTCGGTACCCCGATCGCCGCCGCCTTCGACGGCCAGATCGTCTTCGAGGGCGACGGGAAGGGCTACGGCAACCTCGTTCGCATCGCGCACGCCGGCAACCGCGAGACCCGCTATGCCCACATGCAGCGCTTCGCGGCGGGAATCAGCGTCGGGTCGCAGGTGAAGGCCGGCGACGTCATCGGCTATGTCGGCACCACCGGCCTGTCGACCGGGCCGCACCTGCATTTCGAACTCTACCAGGACGGACAGGCCGTCGACCCCCTCGGCAACGTGACCGTCGTCGCCTCGGACGACTCGGCCATCGAACTGCTCACCGACCGCATCGTCCGTGTCGAGAGCGGCGGCAGCGCCACCGCGAAGAACCCCCTCTCCTCGGCGACCGGCCTCGGCCAGTTCATCAGCAAGACCTGGCTGCGCATGATCAACACCTACCGGCCCGACCTCGCCAAATCGCTTTCGACCGAAGAGCTGCTGGCGCTGCGGTACGATCCGACGATCTCGCGCGAAATGGTGCGCAACCTGGCGCGGGAGGGCGAGGCCTACCTCAAGGCGCGCGGCCACCAGATCACTGCCGGTCGGCTCTATCTGGCGCATTTCCTCGGCATGGAGGGCGCAAACCAGGTGCTGTCCGCGCCGCAGGAGGCCATGCTGGTCGACCTCCTGGGGGCGAGCGTCATCAAGGCGAATCCGTTCCTGACCGGAAAGAACGCCAGCTACGTCGTGGCATGGGCGGAAAAGAAGATGCGCGGCAGGGCACCGCCGACACAGCCCACCGCGACCAGTCCCCCGGTGCAGGAAATCCGCCAGACCTCGCCGGAGTTCGAGAAGTACAAGGAGGTCATCACGGCGACCCTGACGCTGGCCGAGAACGCGCTTTGAGCCCGCGGCGCGATCTCGTTGGCAAGGCTCAACCGCCCCGGCACGGCGACGGCATGCAGTTGTTTGCGCAACTTACTGTAATGTTGGTCTTTTCCAAGGATATGCGGCAGGCTATAGAAGACCCATCATGATGCTCTCGCGACTTGTCCTTGCGCTATCGACCCTACTGTTTGCCGTCTCACTCAGCGGCTGCGCCCGCTCGTCCGACGGCACGGTGGTGATCCCGAGGCCATTGGACTCGCGACGCTTCTGGCAGGACGACGAAGCCAGGCGCGCCGCCGCCGAGCGTGCGCAGGCGTCGACCTTCCCGACCGGGCAGGACATCCGTTTCGTCGAGCAGGAACCCGGTCCGCACGCTGCTCCGTCCCGCCGTACCGCAGCTCCGGCATCCGCCCAGGCAGGCAAGCCGCTGTCATGCCGCAACGTCGCCGGCGCCGGCGGCCGGGTCAGATACGTCTGCGACTGAGCGCCCGGCCCGCCGCGTACGACAGCCCGAAACGGCCGCTTTTCAGCAGATTTCGTCAGCCTGGCGTCAGCTTTCCCGCAGTTTTGCGCGAATTCACCAAAACGTCCGGCTTGTCGGTTGACGGCGAAGCCTTGCGCGTTATAGCCCCATTCCTGACGCGCTACGGAGAGGTCTCGTCTCATGGAAATATTCACGGCTGCGGGCTTTTCGGCCCTTCTGCAGGTCATTGCCATCGACCTGGTTCTGGCAGGTGACAACGCCATCGTCATCGGCCTCGCCGCAGCCGGCCTGCCCTCCGACCAGCGCAAGAAGGCCATCCTGGTCGGTATCGGCGCTGCCACCGTGCTGCGCATCATCTTCGCGCTGATCACGCAATCGCTGCTGGCCATCGGGCCGATGCTGCTGATCGCCGGCGGCCTACTGCTTCTGTGGGTCTGCTGGAAGATGTGGCGCGAGCTGCGCGTCAGCCACGAAGAGGAAGAAGCCGCGACCGAAGCCCTCTCCGAGGTCGATTACGACAAGGACGGAACCGTCGCCGGCAAGGGGCCGCGCAAGACCTTCGCCCAGGCGGCCTGGCAGATCGTCATCGCCGACGTCTCGATGTCGCTCGACAACGTGCTGGCCGTCGCCGGCGCGGCCATGGAGCACCCGACGGTCCTCATCATCGGTCTTGCGCTGTCGATCGCGCTGATGGGCTTTGCCGCCTCCTTCGTGGCGCGCCTGCTGCACAGGTTCCGCTGGATCGCCTATATCGGCCTGCTGATCATCCTCTACGTCGCGGTCAAGATGCTGCTCGATGGCGCAGTTCAGCAGTTCCCCGAGCAGTTCGCCTTCCTGGCGCCCTGGTTCGGGCCGAGCGTCGGCGGCCTTTGAGGCGACGGGATTTGCGGGCCGGTGAAGCCGGCCCGTTCCACATGCCGCACCAGCCGGTTTGCTTGAAGCCAGAACTGTGCTATTGCGCCGCCCGAATTGAGCTCGTGCCAGAGCAAACAGATCGATACATCGCAAGATTTCCGGGCCGGACCCCAGGGTAGCCGGCCCGCGTCCATTGGAAGCCGCCCATGACCGCAGCACCCCGCGTCAGTTTTGTCAGCCTCGGATGCCCGAAGGCGCTCGTCGATTCCGAACGCATCCTCACCCAACTCCGCGCCGAGGGCTACGAGATCGCCCGAAAACACGACGGCGCCGACCTCGTGGTGGTCAACACCTGCGGCTTCCTGGATTCGGCGCGCGATGAATCATTGAACGCCATCGGCACGGCGATGAAGGAAAACGGCAAGGTCATCGTCACCGGCTGCATGGGGGCGACGCCGGAGCTGATCCGCGAGAAGCACCCCAACGTGTTCGCCATCACCGGCCCGCAAGCCTATGAGAGCGTCATGGCCGCCGTGCACGAGGCCGCCCCCCCGGCGCACGACCCGTTCACCGACCTGGTGCCGCCGCAGGGTGTCAAGCTCACCCCGCGCCACTACGCCTATCTCAAGATTTCAGAGGGTTGCAACAACCGCTGCACCTTCTGCATCATCCCGGCCTTGCGCGGCGACCTCGTCTCGCGGCCCGCGGCCGACGTGCTGCGCGAGGCCGAGAAGCTGGCCAATGCCGGCGTCAAGGAACTGCTTGTCATCTCCCAGGACACCAGCGCCTACGGCATCGACATCAAATATGCGACGTCGACCTGGAAGGAGCGCGAGGTCCGCGCAAAATTCCTCGACCTGTCGCAGGAGCTCGGCGAACTCGGCATCTGGGTGCGCATGCACTATGTCTACCCCTACCCGCACGTCGCCGACGTCATCCCGCTGATGGCCGAGGGCAAGATACTTCCTTATCTCGACATCCCCTTCCAGCACGCCTCGCCGCAGGTGCTCAAGAACATGCGGCGCCCGGCGCATGGCGAAAAGGCGCTCGAGCGCATCCGCGGCTGGCGCGACGTATGCCCCGATCTCGCCATCCGTTCGACCTTCATCGTCGGCTTCCCGGGCGAGACGGAAGAAGACTTCGAGATGCTGCTCGACTGGATCGACGAAGCCAAGATCGACCGCGCCGGCTGCTTCAAATACGAGCCGGTGAAGGGCGCCCGTTCCAACGACCTCGGCCTCGACCAGGTGCCTGAAGAGGTCAAGGAAGCCCGCTGGCACCGCTTCATGCAGCGCCAGCAGAAGATTTCCGCGGCCCAGTTGCAGAAGAAGGTCGGCAAGCGCCTGCCGGTGATCATCGACGAGGCCAACGGCACCATGGCCAAGGGCCGCACCAAATACGACGCGCCCGAGATCGACGGTTCGGTGCACATCCAGTCGCGCCGCCCGCTGCGCGTCGGCGACATCGTCACCGTCAAGGTCGACCGCGCCGACGCCTACGACCTGCACGGCCAGGCCGTCTGATCTCCAAGAAGGGGCCGCAGCAGCGGCCCTTTTCTTTTCTGCTGTTTTGATGTCCGCCGGCGACCCGACACCGGAATAGTCCGAACGGCAGATGTTCTTTCGCGGCCGCGGTTGGAATGGGACATGGGCACTCTGCCAAACAGGCGCCTGCCGTTCATTCCAGCCGGGGCCCGCGCCATGAAATACGAACATCCCAGCGAGCGTCCGGCCGGCGTGATGAGCGAGCGGCGCGTGACCATCGTCAGTGCGGTGCTGGCCGGGCTCGGTCCGGCCTCGCTGTCGCTCTTCACGCCCGCGATGCCGGAGATCGTGCATGCCTTCGGCACGACCGAGGACGCGGTGAAGATGACGCTCGGGCTCTATTTCGCAGGCTTCGCCGTCGCCCAGCTCGTCTGCGGCCCGCTGGCCGACGGCTACGGCCGCAAGCCGGTGACGCTGGCGTTCCTCGGCATCTACCTCGTCGGCAGCCTGGGCGCGCTGCTGGCTCCCTCCATCGAAGTGCTGATCCTTTCGCGCCTGCTGCAGGGGGCGGGAGCCGCGGTCGGGCTTTCGCTCTCGCGCGCCATCGTGCGCGACCTGTTCGCCCACGAGCAATGCGCACGCATCCTGAATCTCATCACCCTCATCCTTGCGCTGGCACCGGCGCTGGCGCCGACCATCGGCGGGCTGGTCATGCAAATCGCGGGCTGGCATGCGATCTTTTCGATCATGTTCCTGATGGGCATCGCCGCCCTGCTGACGGTCAGGTTCGCACTGGTCGAAACCGTGGAGCGCGACCCGAGCCGAGTGCGGCCAGGGGCGGTCATTAAGACCTACGGGAATTTGCTCGGCAGCGGCTATTTCCTGTTTTCCAGCCTCGTCATCGCCGGCACGCTGGGCGCCTACTACACGCAGGCGACCGTGCTGCCCTTCATCCTGATGGATCGGCTCGGGCTGACGCCGGCGCAGTTCGGTCTCGCGATGCTGTTCCAGTCGGCGAGCTTCATCGCCGGTTCGCTGGTGATGCGCAGCCTCATTCCGCGCTACGGCGCCTATCGCATGGTCCCGGTCGGTCTGGCGATCAGCGGCCTCGGCGCGCTCGCCATGGCGATCTTCCTGGGCCTGTACGATCCGACTTTCGCCTCGGTCATGGTTCCGATGGCGATGTTCGTCTTCGGCAATTCCTTCGTCATGCCGGCGATGTCGGCTGCCACCGTCGCCGCCTTTCCGGAGAATGCCGGCGCGGCCGCGTCGCTGAGCGGGTTCATGCAGATGGGCAGTGGACTTGCGGGAACCGTGCTCGCGGGTCTCCTCGGCGATGCCGTGAGAGGCATGTCGGTCGTCGTGCCGCTTATGGGGCTCGGCGCGATCCTTGCCTGGCTGGCGTGGCGGAAATTGCCGGAGCCTGAGCTGGCACGGGCGGTCGTCGTCCGGAAGTCGCCGCGCTGAGCGTGGCCCGTTTGGCACATTGGCGACATCTTATTTTAGCGCGACCTGAACAATTTCTGCCTGCCCCCGGTGTTCCATCGTCCAAGCGGACGATGCCCTTGGACCCATGGTCGTGACTGCTGACGGTCGAAGTAAGCGGAGGAGAAACGCATGCACTTCCAGTGGAATGGTTCCATTACCAGACGTCTGACCATCGGCATGGCCTCGGCGGCAGCGCTGGCCCTTTCGGCCGGCCATGCCCCGGCGCAGGAGACGATGAAGATCGGCGGCATCATGTCGCTCACCGGCGGCGGCGCATCGATCGGCAAGACCGCCGAAGTCGGCTGGAAGCTGGCGATCGAGGACATCAACGCCGCGGGCGGCATCCTCGGCAAGAAGGCCGAGCTGGTGCTCGGCGACACCATGACCGACCCGACGCATGCCGTCAGCGAGGTCCGTCGCCTGATCGAAAACGAGAAGGTCGAGGCCCTCGTCGGCCCGGCCACCAGCCAGGAAACGATCCCGGTCGTGCCGGTGGCGACGGAAAAGAAGATCGCGCAGGTCTCGTCGGCCGCCTCCACCCAGCTCACCCCCGAAGCCGGTCCGTTCCACTTCTCGGGCTCGGTCACCGGGCTGAACCAGATGAAGCCGAATATCGACTTCGCCATCGACGTGCTCAAGCTCAAGAAGCTGGCGCTCATCTCCGACAATGGCGGCATGTCCAAGGCCGCCGTGGTCGAGATCGTCGACTACCTGAAATCCAAGGGCGTCGAGCCGACCGCGGTGCAGGAATTCGCCTTCCGCACCGAGGACATGACCCCGCAGCTGTTCCAGATGCGCAATTCGGGCGCCGAGGCGATCCTGCTGATCAACTCGATCGGCGACGATTCGCGCAAGCTGCTCGAGAACCGGGCCGACATCGGCTGGGACGTGCCCGTTCTGGCCAACCAGACGATGACCAACTACGCAGTGGGCAATGCCGCGGTCGTCGGCGAGGAAGCCTTCAAGGACGTCTACAGCGTGCAGTTCGTCGGCATGACCTACTGTGCCAACGATCCGGTCGGCGCGTCGCCCTTCGCCAAGTTCGTCAAGCGCGCCAGGGAGCAGGTAGCCGACGTCGACCGCATGGGCGGCGCCTCGGCGCTGATCCCCTACTACATCCAGCCGATGGTGCTGGCGGCGGCCATCAACGGTTCGGGCAAGACCGACGGTCCGTCGATCGCCGCATGGCTGCAGGAGAACGCCTCCAAGGTGGAAATGCTCACCGGCCCGATCCAGGCGAGCGCCAAGAGCCACTTCCTGCCGGCGCCGGAATCGATCAAGGTGGTCAAGAACCCCTACAAGCCGCGCGAGGACGGGCTGGTCGAACGCGCCAACTGCGGCGACTGAACCGCCAACGCGGATCAGACACATCACGGGCCGGGTCGCGAGACCTGGCCCGTTTGCTTTGTCGCGAGGGCGCCATTCTCCGCTGACACCATGTCAAAAATTCCACGCACGCCACTCATCGTTTGACACACCGTCAATTTAATGACATTGTGTCGACGTTAATCATTTCGCATTCGGGAGGAAGCGCGATGACCGGACCGAGCAGCATGCGCATGGCAGTTGGGTCAGCGATTGTCCGGTCGCAGGCACGACCCGGTTTCCTCCCACCATCCTGAAAGCCGAAGTCCGGGCAGGCCCTACGCCCGCCTGAACCACGAACTCATTCTCGTTTGACCTCCCGGCGCGACGGCCGCCGGGCAAGGACACCGCACGCTCGTGCGACGGATATTTGGGAGAGCCTAAGATGACCTTTCACGCCCGCTCCATCGTCGAATTCGGCCATTTCCTGAACAGGGTTTCGGACAGCCTGCTCAACGGCAAGCCGCTGCGCAGCTCGCTCGAACTCATCCGCGAGCAGTTCGATGCCTATGCCGCAGTGCTGGTGATCGAGGACCGGGCGCGTACCGGCGAGACCTACTACGCGTTTACCGAAATCAACGAGCCGATGCTGGACGCCGCCGGCGCTCCCCTCGCCCGCCCGGCGCAGCTCGCCTATCTGGCGGAACGCTGCCAGCCCATGACAGCGACGCACGTGACCGCCGACGACGCCGCGCGCTACACGCTTTGGGTGTTCCGCGACCGTGCCGGCGCAAAGTTCGACGACGACGCGGCTTCCGTCTGCGAGATCCTCGTCTCGCAACTCGTCCGGGGTGTCGAAACGTCGTGGCGGATGGGCGCCACGGAGGTCGAGCGCAGGCTCTATTCCGATGTCATGGACAAGCTCTATGTCGGCGTCGTCATCCTCGACCATTCCGGCAAGATCGTCCGCGCCTCGGATGCGGCGCTCAAGCTGCTGCAGACCCGCGACGGGCTGCAGATCCAGAGCAATCGCCTGCGCGCCACCTCGGCCAAGGAAGACCGCGATTTCCAGAACCTGGTGAAGATCGCCATGCAGAGCGCGGCCGACGACGAGGGTACCGTCTCGCGCGGGCTGTCGCTGACCAAGCAGTCGGGCTCGCGCAATCTCGGCGTCATCGTCCGGCCGATCCGCGGCAGCAAGGACAACGCGGCAGCGGCCAATTCGGCGGTTGCGGTGTACATCCGCGACCCGGAGGCCAATTCCGAGGTCGAGGGCGATCTCGTGCGCCAGCTCTTCGACCTCACCCCGGCCGAGGCTGCCGTCGCCCGCCGCCTGACCGCGGGCCTGTCGCTGGAGGACGCCGCAAGCTCGCTCGACATCAGCCGTAATACCGCACGCGCGCACCTGCGCTCGATCTTCTCCAAGAGCGGCATCACGCGGCAGACCGAGCTCGTGCGGCTCGTGCTCAACAGCGCCGTCATCCTCGGCCATGGTCCGCGCCAGGCGGCCTGACCGGCATTCCTCCTGATTGACCCAAGCTGACAGCGCCGGCGGACAAAGTCCCCGGCGCTTCTTCTTTGCTGGCTGCAGTGAATGACTGGAGACGGCAGGCTTGGCCGCAAAAAGGAAACGGCGCCGCAAACGGCGCCTTTTGCGATCAGAACAGCGACTTGAGCTGTTCCTTGGAGTAGCCCACACCTTCGACGGCCCGGCCCTGCCGGACCTTCAGCGCCCAGGCCGGATCGGCGAGCAATGCACGGCCGACGGCGAGGATATCGAACTCGTTCCGCGCGAGCGGCTTTTCGATCACGTCGAGCGAGGCGGCCTCGGCTGCATTGAGGCCAGGCCGGTCGAGGCCGGTGCCGCCGACGGCGATGACCGGAAGGCCGGTGATCTTTCTCGTCCAGCCGGCGAGCGTCATGTCGTTCTCGATCGGGAAGCCCGGCTCCCAAAGGCGCCGCGTCGAGCAATGCACGATGCTGACGCCGGCGTCGACCAGCGGTTCCAGTACCTCCGCGAGCTCAGCCGGTGTTTTGCCCAGCACCGCCTTGTAGTCCTGCTGCTTCCATTGCGAATATCGGAACGAGATCGGAAAGTCAGGCCCGACACGGTCGCGCATCGCCTCGATGACCTCGACCGCGAAGCGCGCGCGCTCGCGCCGGTTGCCGCCGTAGCGGTCGGCGCGGCGGTTGGAGGTCGCCCAGAAGAACTCGTCGATCAGGTAGCCATGCGCGCCATGGATCTCGACGCCGTCGAAGCCCAGCCGCTGCGCCGCTTCCGCCGCCTCTGCGTAGGCCTCGATGACCTCGAGGATCTCCTTCTCGGTCATCGCCTTGGTCGGTTCGGCATGACCGGTGAAGGCGTTGAGGTTTTCCGACGGGCCGACGCCAGGCACACCCGGCCGAGGCGCCATGGACGAGTTGCGGAAGCTGCCGGTGTGCCAGAGTTGCGGGAAGATCTTGCCGCCGGCGGCATGCACCGCTTTGCGCACCTTGGCCCAGCCTGCAAGGGCAGCCTCGCCGGCGAAGTAGGGCACACCCTCGTAGCTCGGCGCCGTGGGGTGGCCGATATAGGTCGCCTCGGTGATGATCAGCCCGACCTGGTTCAGCGCGCGGCGCGCGTAGTAGGCCGACACCTTTTCGTGCGGGATGCCCTCGGGGCAGAGGTAGCGCGACATCGGTGCCATGGCGATGCGGTTGGCAAGCTCCAGGTTGCCGACCTTGATCGGCCGGAACAGCTTGTCGGCGATCATGGTGTCAGCGCACGCGGTTGCCACGGATCTCATTGCCTTTGCGCATGGTTTCGATGAAGGCTTCGAGCGGCGCCGGTTCCGGCAATGCCTCGTCGGGACCCGAACGGGCCCAGAACTCCTTCCAGGACGGAAACAGCTCGTGGAACGAACCCTCATACGGCTCGCGACCCGGCCAGCGCATCTTGCGCGAACCGACGGGCGGCTTGTTGAGGTCGGTGGCGTACCAGTAGAGCGGCTGGCGGCGGCGGAAGAACCAGCGCCGGTCGATGCGCTCGTAGCGGTCGTAATACATCATCTGCATGATGACCCACTCGGCGCCGCATTCGTGCTCGTTCTTGGAATAGACCACGCCCACCGCATTGTCGGCGTCGACGAACTCGATGATCGTCGAGCCGACATGGTGCGAGGTGCCGTCGAACTGCTTGCGCATGGTCTCGTCGAGCCAGTCGCGCAGCGCCGCCCTGCCCGACTTGCCGCCGCCGACCTTGACGTTGGGCGCAAACAGCGAGGCCATGGCGTTCATGTCGCGCATGTCGAGCGCCAGCGAATATTTGGAAATCAGCTGGCGGATCTCGTCGCGCGACTCGAGCCTGTCCAGCCGCGCCAGGATCTCGGCCTGCGCGTCGCTCGTCTTGTCCATAGTCACCTCCGGTGGCTGAAGCGCTTGGCGCCTCAGAAGTAGTAGCGGCCGACCATGTCGGCGACGCAGCCGGGCTTCACCGAGCCCTCGATCTCGATGGCCACGCGCACGGTGGTCTGGACGGCGTTGCCGGGCAGAAGCTCGGCGTTGACCAGCTCGCCCGTGGCGCGAACCCTGGAGTTCACCGGCACGGGTGCGGGAAAGCGCAGCCGGTCGCAGCCATAGTTGATGCCCATCTTCATGCCTTCCGCCTTGAACAGGTCGGGCAGGAAGCCGTTGATCAGCGAAAACGTCAGGCAGCCATGCGCCACCGTTCCGCCGAACGGGCCGTCCTTGGCGCGCACGGGATCGACATGGATCCACTGGCGATCGCCGGTCGCCTCGGCGAACATGTCGATGCGCGACTGGTCGATGGTGAGCCAGTCGGTCGAGCCGAGGTTCTGGCCGATTGCCGCCACCGCCTCGTCGGGCGAGGAGAAGACGAGGCCCATCGTCAGGCCCTCTGGCTGGAGACGGAGACGATCTCGCCGACCATGTAGCCGGCATAGTCGCTGGCGAGGAACATCATGACGTTGGCGATTTCCCACACTTCCGCCGCGCGGCCGAAGGCTTCGAGGCTCGCCAGCGCATCGAGCTGGTCCTGCGGCGCCGACTTCTTGAGGAAATCGTGCATGGCGATCGACGGCGAGACCGCATTGATGCGGATGCCATATTCGGCAGCTTCCACCGCCGAGCAGCGGGTGAAGGCCATCACGCCGGCCTTGGCGGCGGCATAATGCGACTGGCCCTTCTGGGCCCGCCAGCCGAGCACGGAGGCGTTGTTGACGATGGCGCCCTTGCCGCGCGGCTGCATCTTCTTGAGAGCCGCGCGCGTCATGCGCATCGTGCCCGTCAAGGTGACGTCGAGCACCAGGTTCCATTCAGCGTCGGTCATCTCGATGACGGGCTTGAGGCCGCCGAGGCCGGCATTGTTGATGAGCACGTCGATGCCGCCGAGCTTCTCGTCGGCGGCGTCAACCAGCGCCTGCACCTGCTCTTCGTCGGTGACGTTGCAGAGCTGGCTGTAGATCTCGACCGTCGCCGAGATCTCGCGCAGCTTCTCGGCCGCTTCCGCAAGGCGACGCTCGTGCACGTCGGAGATCATGATGGCGCGGCAGCCCTCCTCGATCGCCTTGCGGGCTGCAGCGAAACCGATGCCGACACCAGCGGCCGCGGTGATGAGCACGGAGCGACCCTTGAGCAGGCCGTGGCCTTCGACATAGGGCGGAACTGGTTGGATCTTGGTGGCGGTCATGGTGGGGGCGTCCTGGTCTGATTACTTCTTGAAGTCGGCGTCGCGCTTGCCGACGAAGGCGTCGCGCGCCTCCTGCGATTCCTGGGTGAGGTAGGCCTGGGCCGTGAAACCCTGCTCCCAGCGGTATTTCTTCTCGAGATCGCCGTCCTCGATGCCGTTCAACGCTTCCTTGGCGAGGCGGATCATGATCGCGCTCTTGGCGGCGATGGTCTTGGCGAGCTTGATGGCCGCGTCGCGCAGCTCCTCGCGCGGCACCACCTTCTCGACGGCACCGAGGCGATAGGCTTCCGCCGCATCGATCGGCTCGCCGGTGAAGTACATCTGGCGGACCTTCTGCACCGGGAACAGGCGCTGCAGATGGGCGCCGGCGCCGAGCGCACCGCGGTCGACCTCGGGCACGCCGAAGGTCGCGTCAGGCGAGCACAGGACGATGTCGGCCGAGCCGCAGATGCCGATGCCGCCGCCGAGGATGTAGCCATGAGCGGCCACGATCACCGGCTTCAAGCCGCGATGGATGGCGCGGAAGGTTTCCCAGTTGCCGGCATTCACTTCGGGAATGCGCTCGGGCTGCTTCTGCAGCTCCTTGATGTCGACGCCGGCACAAAAACCCCTGCCCTCGGCGCGAATGACGATCACGCGCACCTCGGCGTTGGCGTTCAGCGCGTCGATCTCCTGCGAAAGCCTGCGCCAGCCGACGCTGTCGAGCGCATTGACGGGGGCGTTCTCGATCACCAGCTCGGCGATGCCGTCTTCGATCCTGGTCCAGAATTGGTCGCTCATCGAATTCTCTCCAATCAGTTGGCGGCGACGAGCGCCGAGACGGCCTTGATCCGCGATTCCGCCTCGCTGACGATGCGGGCGATCAGCTCTTCGCAGCTTTCGAGCCTGTCGATCATGGCGGCGGCCTGGCCGGATGGCAGCAGGCCGGTTTCGGTGTTGCCCTCGACCACGCCGCGCTGCACCAGGGTGGGCAGGTTCGGCGCCATCACGGTCTGGGCGAAGCTGTTTTCGCCGCTCGACAGCACCTTGAGGCCGAGCTTGGCCATGGCGATGGGCCCGAGCCCGCTCTCCTTGCCCCACTGGCGGGCATATTTCATGCTCATAGCGAGGCGCGCCGGCAGGCTCATGTTCTCGAGCCGCTTGATCTCGGCGTTCTCGATGAAGCGCTGCGGCAGGCCGTCGACGGCGGTTGTGGTGCGGATCAGCGTCGGATCCTTGGTAGCGAGGTAGCGGTCGAGCGCCGAACGCGGCACCGGCGATTCCTTGGTCATCAGGAAGCGCGTGCCCATGGCGATGCCGGCAGCGCCATAGCTAAGCGCAGCGGCAAGGCCACGCCCGTCGAAGAAGCCGCCGGCGGCAACCACCGGCACCTTCACCGCATCCAGCACCTGCGGCAACAGGATGGTCGTCGGTACGGCACCGGTGTGGCCGCCGCCCTCGCCACCCTGCACGGTGATGATGTCGGCGCCGAGTTCCACCGCCTTGACCGCATGCTTGACCGCACCGACGGTCGGCATGCAGACGACGCCGGCATCCTTCAGCCGCTTGATCGTCTTCGCATCAGGCCCGCGGCCGTAGCTCACGGCGCGCACCTTGTGCTTGATGACGACCGAGATCACTTCCTCGGCGTTGGGCTGGAACATGTGGAAATTGACGCCGAAGGGACGGTCTGTCTTCGACTTGATGGCGAGGATCTGGTTCTCGACGTCGCCCGGCTCGGTGGTCGCACCGGCGAAGAAACCGAAGCCGCCGGCATTGCAGGTCGCAGCCGTGAGATTGGCGTCGGCGACCCAGCCCATGGCCGTCTGCACCACCGGGTAGCGGCTGCCGAGGCGTTCGCACAAGACGGTATGCAGGCTCATGGGCATTCTCTCTCGCTGGAAGTTCCGGCGACCGCCCGTTGCCAGATTGCATGAGGGCGATCGCACTGTCTTGTTTCAATTGATGCGCCGCACAAGGCGGAACATCGTCTGAATGAACTAACGAAAACGATCAGTAGAAGACGCGTCCGCCATTGACCATCAGCGTCTGGCCGGTGATGAAGCGCGACTTCTCGCTCGACAGGAAAATCACAGCGTTTGCAATGTCTTCCGGCTCGCTCAGTTCGCCGAGCGGGATCATGTTCTTGGCCCGCTCATAGGCATCCTTGGGGATGCGCTGCATGGCGCGCGTGTTGGTCGGGCCGGGGCAGACGGCGTTGACGTTGACCTTGAACGGTCCGAGCTCACGGGCGAGTGCGCGAGTGAAGCCGAGCACGCCCGCCTTGGCCGAAGCGTAGTCGACGGTGCCGATGTCGCCGTTCATGGCCGAATCCGACGAGATCGACACGATCTTGCCCGAGCGCCGCTCGCGCATGTCCTCGACCACCTGGCGCGTGCACATCAGCGTCGTCATCAGCGACACGCCGATCACGAACTGCAGCGTCTCGGGCTTGGCCTGCCAGAATTCGGAATAGTTCTCGCGCGCGGTCTGGCCGATGTTGTTGAGCAGCATGTCGACCGGACCAAGCTCGCGCTTGATGCGGGCGAAGCTGTCAGTCACGACCTCCTGGTTCATCATGTCGCCCACGAGCGGCAGCGCCTTGACGTTCAGGGCGCGTACCAGCTCGGCGGTTTCGGCCAGTGCCTCGGCCTCGCGGTCGAGGATCGCGACATCGGCGCCCTCCTGCGCATAGGCGATCGCCGCGGCGCGGCCGATGCCGTTGCCGGCACCGGTCACCACGGCAATCTTGCCGGCAAACTGTCTCTGGTCAGTCATGCTTTCCCTCCCTGCGGAAATCTCGTCTGCGAATGGGTGAAATCGTCAGCCATGGCGGCCGAAAAGCGCAAGCACCCGGTAAGACAGGTCGTCAGGCCCGGGCCGCCCGAGCGGGCTGCCGGCGGCGAAGTCGCCGTAGGCGTCAGGGTCGACGGCGCGCCTGGTCGACCAGTCGAGCGTGATCGAGCGGCCGAGGAAACGCCATTCGCCGTCGTCGCGCCGGTAGCGGTCGAGGCTGCGGCCGCCGGTGATCACTTCGTGCGCGTCGGGGCCGTGCGTGCGGTGGTAGTTGATCTTGTAGACCTCGCCCTCGGCGCGGTCGCCATCGATCTCGAAGCTGGTGTTGACCACGTAGTGCGCGGTCGCGGCATAGTTCGACAGCGCCTTCTCGACGAAGGCCATGTATTCGTCCGGCCCGCCCACGAACATGTCGCCATGCTCCTCGAAGGCCTCGTCGTGATAGAGGCCGCGCAGCAGCTTGAAATCGCGCCGGTCGACCGCCCGCGAATAGGCCGTCACCAGCCGCCGCAACGCGTCGCGCGCCGCAAGCTCGCTCAAGTCTGCCTCCCGAATGCCCATGCCAATTTCCTCCCTGGCCCAGGCGCGTCCTTGCCGCTTACAGCTTGCCGCGCGGCTCTCTGGGCATGCCGAGTCCCTGCTCGGCAATGATGTTGAGCTGGATTTCGTTGGTGCCGCCGTAGATCGTGTCGGCGCGGGCAAACAGGAACATCTGCTGCAGGCGCTCGCGGCGCGGATCGTCGGAGACGACGTTGGCGTCCATCTTCAGCACGTCCATGGCGAGGCGGCCGAGGTCGCGATGCCAGTTCGACCACTGGTACTTGTAGGTCAGCGCCTCGCGGCGCGTTTCGGCCGACTGGTCGTCGCTCAGAACGCGCATGGCGAGGTAGCGCATGGCCCGCAGCCCGGCCCAGGCATAGGCGACGCGCTGGCGGATCACTGGCGACCGGTCGGAACCGTTCTCCTTGGCGATCTCCACGATCAGGTCGAGCTCCTGCTGGAAGCTCATCTGCTGGCCAAGGGTGGAGATGCCGCGCTCGAAGCCGAGCAGCGCCATGGCGATCTTCCAGCCGTCGCCGGGCTGTCCGACGACGTCCCCGGCCTTGGCGCGGGCGCCGTCGAAGAACACCGAGTTGAACTCGGCGCCGCCACCGATCTGCTTGATCGGATGGATGTCGACACCGGGCTGGGCAAGCGGCATCAAAAGGAAGATCAGGCCGTTGCGGCCGACCGAGCCTTCCTCGCAGCGCGCCACGACGAAGATCCAGTCCGACAGATGCGCGAGCGACGTCCAGACCTTCTGGCCCGAAACGATCCAGTCGCCGGTCTCTGTGTCGAGCTTGGCGCGGGTCTTGATGTTGCCGAAGTCGGAGCCTGCGCTCGGCTCGGAATATCCCTGTGCCCAGAACTCGGTCCCGCTCAGGATGCCCGGCAGGAAGCGCTTCTTCTGCTCTTCGGTGCCGAAGGTGATCAGCGTCGGCCCCATCAGGCCCTCGCCGATATGCCCCATGCGGCCCGGACCGCCCGCTCGGCTATATTCTTCCTGGAAGGCAATTTGCTCGGCGACCGACAGTCCGCGCCCGCCATGCTCCTGCGGCCAGCCCGGGCAGGTCCACCGGCCTGCGGCAAGCTCGCGTTCCCATTCCTTGCGCAGTTCCGGCAGGACATCGCCCTCGCCCGAACCGCCGCGATACTTCAACTCGGCGAATTTGCCGGTGAGATGGCTTGCCATCCACTCGCGCACCTCTGTGCGGAATGCGGTCAGGTCGCTCATTTCAGGCCTCCGTCACCGAAGACAGATGCGGCAATGCTGTCGAGGTGAGCGTCGCGCGAACCGAGCAACGCCGCACTCGCCTGTGCTCGCTTGAAATAGAGGTGCGGGTCGTATTCCCAGGTGAAGCCGACGCCGCCATGCAGCTGGATCGCCTCCTCGGCAGCACGGAACTGCAGGTCGGAGGCCAGCACGCGCGCACCAGCAATCTCAAGGGCGCTGTCGGAGCCTTCGCCCAGGCTGGCCGCCGCCCCGAAAACCAGCGACCGCGCCTCGGCGACATCGACCACCAGCCTGGCGCAGCGATGCTTGACCGCCTGGAACGAGGCGATCGTGCGGCCGAACTGCACGCGTTCGGCGATATAGGCGAGCGTAACGTCGAGCGCGCCTTGCGCGGCTCCGAGCTGTTCCGCCGCGAGCCCCAGATTGGCAAAGGCCAGCGCCTGCCCGAACTGGTCGGCGCCCACGCCGCCATCGTCGATACGGCTGTCCTCAGGAACATCCACGGCGAGATCGAGCGAAGCGATCGGCCGGGTGCCGTCCAGGACCTTGAACGGCGTGATGGTCTGGCCAGACCCCCGTGACATCGCAAACAACGCCGTCGTCCCATCCTCGAGCGCCGCCGGCACCAGCACGACATCGGCCACTTCGAGATCGACGACGTGGGCGACCCTGCCGTCCAGCCTGTAACCTGTCGCAGTGCGCGTCGCCTTGACCGCAACCGTCGCCGCCGGATCGGCCGCAGAAGGATCGGCATAGGCGACGGTCACGGCCATTTCGCCTGCGGCGATGGCTGCAAGATACTTGGCCTTGGCAGCCTCGTTTCCGGCCGACTGCAACAGCGGTGCCGCCAGGCACACCGTCGACCAGAAGGGCACGCAGGCAAGACGCGCACCGGTGAGTTCCATCAGGATCGCCACCTCGATGGCGCCAAGTCCCAGCCCGCCGAATTCCTCCGGGATTGCCATGGCGCACCAGCCGAGCTCGCTCGAAATGCTGGTCCACAACGCAGCGTCGTGGCTGGCGCCCGCGTCGACGACGCGACGGATCGCTTCGGAGGACGATTGTTCGCGCAGGAAACGCCGGGCTTCCTCGCGGATCATCTGCTGGTCTGGTGTGAATTCGAGCATGCGGTCCTGTCGGGCACGGATTGGAGCGACGCCGTTGCGCCTGATGCGGCAACGAAGCGCTTCATGCCGGATGCCACCGGCCGGCGCCAGCAACATCGTCCAAATGTGGGATGCTGGCGCTTGGCCCCGACTAGTCTACTCGCTGCCGACGGCCGGCGCGAAGCGGTCGCGCAGTGCACTGGAGGAGACTATGGGGCTCAAGCGTTTCGACAACAAGGTGGTGCTGGTCACCGGCGCAGCATCGGGCATAGGTCGCGCCACCGCCCTGCGCCTCGCCTCAGAGGGGGCGACGCTGATCCTCGCCGACCGCAACCTCGAAGGTGCAAGGCAGGTTTGCGCCACTGCCAATGAGCAATATGGCGTCCGCGCGGATGCGCTTGCCTATGACGCTGCCGACAAGGCCTCGGCGCGCCGGATGGTCGACGCAGCACTTGCACTACATGGCCGCCTCGACAGCCTCATCAACAATGCCGGCATCTATCGTCGCGACCATTTCGCCAACCAGACCGGCGACGACTGGTCGCTGGTCTTCGGCATCAACCTCGAAAGTGTCTTCCATGTCGTGCACCAGGCCTTACCGGCGCTCGTCGCATCCCGCGGCAACGTCGTGTCGACAGCCTCCACCGCCGGCCTGCAGGGCATCGCCTACGCCGCCGCCTATGCGGCGTCGAAAGCCGGCATCATCGCCATGACCAAGTCGCTGGCGACTGAATATGCGCCCAAGGGCGTGCGCTTCAACGCCATCTGCCCCGGCCGTGTCCGTACCGAGATCGGCACCGGCCTTGCGCCGATCGACGACCAGGACCCCGACATAATGGTCAAGCCGCCCAAGCTCGCCGGCAAGCAAAGCGGCGAACCGGAGGACATCGCCAGTGCCTTCGCTTATCTGGCGTCCGACGAAGCCTGTTTCGTCACCGGCGCCGTCCTTGTCGTCGACGGCGCCCAGACGGTCGGCTGAGCAGGGTCAGCCGGCGCGAAAGGTCATGTCGGTGCGCCTGTGGGCGAAGCGCCAGCCATCGGCAGTGCGTACGAAACGGTCGAAATAGCGCCCGACGACCCGCGCCACGGTCGCCTTGGGATCGTCGTGGCTGGTGCCGTGATAGGTGAAGCAGGCGACGCCGGTCGCATGGTCAGGGTCGATCAGGTCGATGACGATGTTGTGCGCCATGTGGATCGTGGTGTCGGTCTGCGCCTTGGCGTCGAGATAGGCGCGCATTTCGGCATGGCCCTTGAGCGGGCCCTTCCAGGTTTCCCACAACCCGTCGGGCGCCCATAGCGCGACCAGTTCCTCGTGCCGGTAGTCGTCGATGAGGATGCAATAGCGCTGCACCAGCCTGGCGCATTCATGCTCGGCCGCGATCCGATCTGCCAGGTCCATGTTCGTCCTCCCTTGAAATCGGGCCAGCGTCGCGTCTGTCGAAAACGGGTTCATCCTCCAAACGAACGATGGCGGACGCATCCAGGGCGGCAGCTATGGGCCGACTGCCCAAACGGAGGAGAAGACATGTCGGACATAGAAGCGCGGTTCGTGGCACTCGAAGCGCGCATCAAAGGACTGGAGGACCAACTGGCCATCTACCAGTTGTTCGCGACCTACGGTCCCTCCGTCGACAGTCGCACCGGCAGTGTCACGGCATCGCTCTGGGCCGAGGACGGCGCCTACGACTTCGGCGGCGATCCGCTGGTCGGCGCGGCGAAGGTCGGTTCGCTGGTCGATATCGAGCCGCATGTCCACTACGTCGCCGACGGCTGCGCCCATGTGCTGAGCATGCCGCACGTTGCCATTGACGGCGACAAGGCGGTGGCGACAGGTTATTCGCGCGTCTACCTCAACCAGGGCGACCACTGGCGCGTCGAACGGGCCAGCGCCAATCGCTGGGAGCTCGTCCGCACGCCTGAGGGATGGCGCGTGCAGAACCGTGTCAACCGCCTGCTCAACGGTCAGCCTGAGGCCCGAGACCTGCTGTCGAGTGGTGTGAAACGGGAAGGCTGAGGCCCAACAGGCGTCCCTGCTGGCATCGTCCGAACGTGGGATGTACGGACCGGCACGTGCCGTCATGGTGGCCGTCCGGAGGACACGACATGAAATCACTCGAGGGCAAGGCGGTGGTCATCACCGGCGCCGGTTCGGGCCTGGGCGCTGCCTATGCGCGCCACGCGGCCGGGCTAGGTGCGGCGGTCGTCGTCAACGACATCGGCGCGAAAGCGGCTCAGTCGACGGTCGATTCGATCGCGAGCGCGGGCGGCAAGGCCGTCGCGCATGCCGGCGACATCTCGTCCTGGAGCTATGCACAGTCGCTCGTCGACGCCTGCATCGATGCCTTCGGCGCCATCACCGGCATCGTCAACAACGCCGGCATCCTGCGCATCGGCAAGATCCTCGACCTCACCGAGGCCGACATGCGCCGCATGGTCGAGATCAACCTGATCGGCACCGCAGCCTGCGCCAGCCATGCGGCACGGCGTATGCTCGCCGCCGGCAAGGGCGGCTCGATCATCAACGTCGCATCGGGCTCGCAGGCCGGCGACGTCGCCCTCGGCGGCTATGGCGCCACCAAGGGCGGCGTGGCGTCCCTCACCTACAGCTGGGCCATGGAACTGCGCGGCACCGGCGTGCGCGTCAATGCGCTGTCGCCTCTGGCCGAAACGGCAATGGCCGCCCAGAACAAGGCGCTGATGGCCGAGCAGGCTGCCAGCCGCGAGGTGCACTATGCCGCCCTGCCCGACGCCGGCGTCAATGCGCCGGTCGTCAGCTACCTGCTTTCCGACGCCGCCGAAAAGATCAACGGCCAGGTCGTCCGCATTGCCGGCAAGCAGCTGTCCTTCGTCACCCATCCGCTGATCGCCGAGCCGGTGCTCGAGGGCGACTGGAGCTACGAGGCGGTAGGCGCAGCCTTCGCCGAGACGCTCGTCCGCAACCAGCAGCCGCTCGGCCTCGGTTATGCAAGGAAGCCGAATTGAGCAGCGCAGAAAGCACCCGGCCGGTCGCGGTCGTCACCGGCGCGAGCCGGGGTCTCGGCCGAGGCATAGCCATTGCCCTCGGCGAGGCCGGCTTCACCGTCTATTGCACCGGCCGCAGCGACCGCAAGGCCATCGGCCCGTGGGGCGGCACGGTGCGCGACACTGCCGAAGCGGTCGACCAGGCCGGCGGCAAGGGCGTCGTCGCGCTGTGCGATCATCTCGATGACGGCCAGACCGAAGCGCTGTTCAAGCGCGTCGCCGCCGAACAGGGCCGGCTCGACCTGCTCGTCAACAACGCCTTCGCCATGCCCGACTGGGCCGTGCCCGACGGCAACTTCTGGGAGCGCCCGCTGTCGCTGTGGCGCGACATGATCGATGTCGGGCTGCGCTCAAGCTATGCCGCAAGCCACTTCGCCGCACCTCTCATGGTCCGCCGGCGGTCCGGCCTCATCGCCAACACCTCCGGGCCCGGCGGCAAGGTCTATCGCCACAGCCTGCCCTACGGCGTCGGCAAGGCCGGCCAGGACAAGCTGGCCCACGACATGGCCCATGAGCTGCGGCCCTTCAACGTCGCGGCGATCTCACTCTGGCCAGGGCTGATCGGCACCGAGCGTACGCTTGCCGGCATCGCGGCGGGCGGCGTGGTCGGCGACAACGCCGGCAACCTGCCGCATATCGAAACGCCGTTCTTCATCGGGCGCATCCTGGCGGCGATCCACAAGGCGGGCGATGCCATGATGCTCAGCGGCGGCACCTTCTATTCGACCGAACTCGCCAGCCGCTACGGTGTCGTGGATGCCGACGGGCGCCGCCCGGAATCACGCCGCCCGCTGTTCGGCACGCCTCTCTACCAGCCCATTTCACATACCGAGAATGCGGACCAATGACGATGCCTGTCGAGCGTGCGACAATTCCTGCCTCGCCGCAGGCTTACACGGTGGCGAACCGTATTATACTCCGTGGCGCCAGAAGCCAGGGCGGCGAACGATTCGACCCAAGGTTGATCGCTTCGGGATCGCGGGCTGCACGCCCCACGGGACGGGAGGTCTGGCGGTGAGCAGGATGGTGCGTATGGCGCAGATGGACGCAGGCGGGAACGGCACGGACACCCTCGATCGCGACGGCCTGGCGCGCGCCGCCACGAACCCGCGCAAGGAACTGGTGCGCGAGCAGCTCATCGACATCGCCGCCGAGCTGTTCGACAGCAAGGGCTATGCCCAGACGAGCATCAACGACATCGCCCAGGCGCTCGGCCTGGGACGCTCGGCCGTCTACCACTACTTCCGCAACAAGGAGGAGATGCTGGCGGCGCTGGTCGAATCGGAGGCGCTGACGCCTTCGCACCGGCTGCAGGAACTGATGGAGGAACCCGGCCTGTCGGCTTCGGAGCGGCTGCGCCGCGCCATTGTCGACGGCATCGTTCGGCGCCTCTCCTCGGGCTCGCGCTTCATCCTTCTGTCGCGGCTCGAAACCCAGATCCCCGAGGCGCTCGGGCCGATCTACAATCAGGGTCGCCGGCACATCTACGACTTCTACGTGCGCTGCATTTCCGATGGCATCGCCAGTGGCGAGTTTCGGACCGTCGACCCCAAAGTCACGGCCTTTGCCGTGATCGGCATGGCCAACTGGACGTCGCGCTGGTACTCGCCGTCAGGCGCCAAGACCCCCATGGAGATCGGCGAGATCATCGCCGACATGGCGCTGGCCGGCCTGCGCGCCCATGACGATCGCCCGCGCGACGCCGAGGCGGTACGCCAGACGATTGCCGGCCTGCGCCTGCAGATCGACGAGCTGGAAAAGCTGGTGAAGTAAGAATCGGCGACAAATTCCCACTTCGGGCCAATGGCTTGGCGCGATCAGTTCAATCGAACTTCACGCCGGCGTGCTGGATGAAGGCGCTGTAGGTGTCGAAGCGGATGACGGGGTCGGAGCCGGTGTAGGCGCGGATATGATCCAGCACCGCCTGGCGCGAGCGGCGCCACATCGGCGGAACGATCTCCAGCATCGGCCCGTAGAGGTCGGGCGAGCGATAGTAGAGGATCGACTGATCCTGGCCGGCGACGCGGATTTCGTAGTCTCGCCAATAACCCGCGGCTTCCACCTTGGCGGTCGCCTCGGCGTGGTCATGCACCCAGAAGCCAAGATGCTGCAGGCCCTCGCGGCCGGACGCGAGAAATTCCGTGTAGGGCGACGAGGCGTCGTTGGTCTGCTCGATCAGCTCGATCTGCACGTCGCCCATGTAGCCGAAGGCAAGCCGCAGTTCGACCTCGACCGGCTGGCCGCGATGGTACGTCGTGCTTACGGGCTGGCTGACGCCGCGCTCCATGAAGATGAAGGGACCGATGCCGAAGACGTCGATCCAGTGACGCATTGCCTTTTCGATATCGCGGACGACGAAGCCGAGCTGGATCGCGGGACCGAGGATGGGCTTCAGCCCCTGTGCCTGTCCAAGATCGGTTGTGGTCATCTTCCCCTCCCCAAGGTGCGTCGCGCGCCCGCCGGGCGCACGGCCGATGTCTTGGACTTGTCCGGTCAGTTGAAGATTTCAAACAGGCCTGCAGCGCCCATTCCGCCGCCGACGCACATGGTGACGACGCCGTATTTTACGCCGCGACGGCGGCCCTCGATCAGCACATGGCCGGTGGTGCGGGCGCCGGTCATGCCGAACGGATGGCCGACGGCGATGGCGCCGCCATTGACGTTGAGCTTGTCCGGGTCGATGCCCAGCGTGTCGCGGCAATAGACGGCCTGGCTGGCGAAGGCCTCGTTGAGCTCCCAGAGCCCGATGTCGTCGACCTTGAGGCCGTGCTTCTGCAACAGCTTCGGCACGGCGAAGATCGGGCCGATGCCCATTTCCTCGGGCGCGCAGCCGGCGACCGCCATGCCGCGATAGGCGCCCAGCGGCTTGAGGCCAAGCTGTTCGGCGCGCCTGGCTTCCATGACCACGAGCGCGGCGGCACCGTCGGACAGCTGCGACGAGTTGCCGGCGGTGACGTATTCGCCAAGCTTGATCACCTCGCCGTCGGCGAAGACCGGCTTCAACCTGGCCAGGCCCTCGAGATTGGTGTCGGCGCGGAAACCTTCGTCGTGCGTCAGCGTCACGTCGTGGAAGCTGGCCTCGTTGGTCTCCTTGTCGACCACCAGCTTGCGCGACGCCATCGGCACGATCTCGTCGTCGAAGCGTCCGGCCTGGTGGGCGGAGGCGGTGCGCAGCTGGCTCGCCAGCGAGAACTCGTCCTGTGCCTCGCGGCTGATGCCGTACTTCTTCGCGACGATCTCGGCGGTCTCGATCATCGTCATGTACATGTGCGGCCACTGCGAAGTGACGGCCTGCGAACGGGCGCGAAAACTGTTCTTGTGCTTGTTCTGGGTCAGGCTGATCGATTCCACACCGCCGGCGACGACGGTCTCCATGCCATCGACGATGATCTGCTTGGCCGCGATCGACACGGCCATCAGGCCCGACGAGCACATGCGGTCGATCGACATGCCGGGCACGCTGTCGGGCAGACCGGCGGCGGCGGCCGTCAGGCGACCGATGTTGTAGCCCTGGGTGCCCTGCTGTGCCGAGCAACCCATGACGACATCCTCGACCGCATCAGGCGCGATGCCGGCGCGGATCACAGCCTCGCGCACGGCGTGGCCGGAGAGCGCCGGGGCCTCGGTGTCGTTGAAGGCACCACGGAAGGCCTTGCCGATGGGAGTGCGGGCGACGGAAACGATGACGGCTTCGCGCAAAGGATTGCTCCAGAACAGTTGTTTTCGGCGGGGAACCGGGCAGCAAATGCGCAGGTCATTTCTGCTGCGAAGCGCCCGGAACCGAAGTTTTCCAACTACTTGCTAGGAGCGACGGGGCCACCGAACATCGTCTGAAAAGACTAACGGCGGATCCGCAACGCATCAATTGCGAAAGCCCGCTGCGGAGACGGCGGCGCGGACACCGGAGCCCGCGCCGAGGAAACGATCAGACGTGATAACCGCCATCGACGTTGATGACTTCGCCGGAGATGAAGCCGGCTCGGCTGGAGGCGAGGAAGGAAACGGCCTCGGCGATGTCGATCGCCTTGCCGTTGCGGCGCAGCGGCGTGGCCATGGCGGCGGCCTGCATGTACTTGTCGTCGATGTAGCCGAGCTTGCTGAGCTCGGTGTGCTGGCCGGTCTCGATGAGTCCGAGGGCCACGCCGTTGGCGCGGATACCGTAGCGGCCCTCTTCCTTGGCGACGCCCTTCATGAGCGCATGCACCGCCGATTTCGGCACGACAGACAGACCATCGGCGGCGGCGAAGCGATATTGCGCCGAACTCTGGCAGGCGACGATCGAGCCGCGCGCCTTGCGCAGATGCGGGATTGCGTAATGGATCACATTGAAGAAGCCGAACGCGTCCTGCATCAGGTGCTTTCGCATCTGTTCGGGCTCGATCTTGCTGAGATGGATCAGCGGCACCAGCGGCCCGGCGGCATAGACCACGGTGTGGACGCCGCCATTGGCTTCGGCGACGCCGTCGATGAAGGCGCGGGTCGCCTCGACGTCCTCGATGTTGAGCTTGTGGATGGACGCTTTGCGGCCCTCGCCACGCACGGCTTCCGCGGCGGCTTCGGCCTTGGCCTGGTTGCTGTGGTAGGTCAGCGCCACGTCGCAGCCGTCGCGCGCCAAAACGCGGCAGATCTCGGCGCCGACGCCGCCGCTGCCGCCGATGACGATGGCCGCTCCCTCGGCCGGATACAGTCCGCTCATGTCGATCCTCCCTTATGATTTCATCGCGAGTTCGGCGTAGCGCCAGCCGAACTCGGCCACCGGCCGCGCCAGGGCGCCTGCTTCACGGGCATGGGCGCTCGCGGCGTTGCCGTCGACCACGCGCTTCATGATGCCCTGCCGGATGCCTGCGACGCGGAACAGGCTGTAGGCCAGATAGGCGTACCAGTGGCGATCCGACACGCCCTCCTGCCCCGTCGCCTTGAGGTAGACATCGCGGTAGCTGCGCTCATCGGGAATGCCGAGTTCTTCGATATCGAGGTCGCCGAGCCCGCGATAGGGCGTGTTGGGCAGCCGCCAGGTCAGCATGTGGTAGGCGAAATCGGCCATCGGTTCGCCCAGCGTCGACAGCTCCCAGTCGACCACCGCCAGCACCCGCGCTTCGGTCGGGTGGAACAGCATGTTGTCGATGCGGAAATCGCCGTGGATCAGCGAGGTGCGGGTCTCCGGCGGAATGTTGCCGGGCAGCCATTCGATCAGCCGATCCATCGCCTCGATGGTCTCGGTCTCGGAGGCCCGGTACTGCTTGGTCCAGCGCGCGACCTGGCGCGCGACATAGTCGCCAGGCTTGCCGAAATCCTCGAGGCCCACCGCCTTGTAGTCTGTCTTGTGGAGGGCAGCCGCGACGCGGTTCATCTCCATGTAGATCGCCTTGCGCTCGGCCGGCGACTGGTCGGGCAAGGCCGGCGCCCAGAACGAGCGCCCTTCGACGAAGTCCATGACGTAGAACATCGCGCCGACGATCGTCTCGTCGTCGCAGAGCAGCCGTGCGCCGGCCACCGGCACGTCGGTCTCGCGCAACGCGCTGATGACCCGGAACTCGCGGTCGACGGCATGGGCCGAGGGCAACAGCTTGCCGTCGGGCTTCTTGCGCAGCACCAGCCTGCGCTTGCCGTCGAAGCTGAGCAGCATCGTCGGATTGGACTGGCCGCCGCGGAAGCGCTCGACCGAAAGCTCCCCCTCGCAGCCATCGATGTTGGCCCTGAGGTAGGCATGCAGCCGCGCGACGTCGATCTTGCTGTCGGCGGCGAGCGGCTCGGTGCCGACGAAACGGCTGGCATCCATGGCGCGCCCTCCCCGGTCAGTCGGCGTATTTGGCGAGCTCGAGGCGCCCGATCTGGTTGCGGTGCACCTCGTCCGGCCCGTCGGCGAAGCGCAGCTTGCGGGCATGCGCATAGTAGTTGGCGAGCACGAAGTCCTGCGACACGCCGGCCGCGCCATGCGCCTGGATGGCCCAGTCGATGACCTTGCAGGCCATGTTCGGGGCCGCGACCTTGATCATGCCGATCTCGGCGCGCGCCGCCTTGTTGCCGACGGTATCCATCATGTAGGCGGCCTTCAGCGTCAGCAGGCGTGCCTGGTCGATCAGGATGCGGGATTCGGCGATGCGCTCCAGCGTCACGGACTGCTCGCCGATCGGCCGGCCGAAAGCGACGCGGCTCTTCACGCGGCGGCACATCAGTTCGAGACAGCGCTCGGCAAGGCCGATCAGGCGCATGCAATGATGGATGCGGCCAGGTCCGAGGCGCCCTTGCGCGATCTCGAAGCCGCGGCCCTCGCCGAGCAGCATGTTGGACGCGGGCACACGCACGTTCTCGAACAGCATGTCCATGTGGCCGTGCGGCGCGTCGTCGTAGCCGAACACCGACATCGGACGCAGCACCTTGATGCCTGGCGTGTCCATCGGCACCAGGATCATCGACTGCTGCTGGTGCTTGGCAGCACCCGGATCGGTCTTGCCCATGAAGATCAGCAATTCGCAATGCGGATCGCCGACGCCCGAAATCCACCACTTGCGGCCATTGATGACATAGTCGTCGCCGTCGCGGACGATCGAACTCTGGATATTGGTCGCGTCGCTGGACGCCACGTCCGGCTCGGTCATGGCGAAGGCGGAGCGCACTGTGCCGTCGAGCATGCCTGGCAGCCAGCGCGCCTTCTGCTCCTCGGTGCCGTAACGCTCGATGGTCTCGATGTTGCCGGTGTCGGGCGCCGAGCAGTTGAAGATCTGCGACGAGAAATGTACCCGGCCCATGACTTCGCAGAGCGGCGCATATTCGGTGTTGGTCAGGCCCGCGCCGTGTTCGGAATCGGGCAGGAACAGGTTCCAGAGGCCTGCGGCCTTGGCCTTGGCCTTGAGTACTTCGAGAACAGGCGGATGGCCCCAGCGATCGGCCTCGACCTCTTCGTGGTAGCGGCGTTCGTTGGGATAGACATGCTCGTCCATGAAGGCGTTCAGCCTTTCGAGCAGGTCCTTGGTCTTTGCGCTGTATTCGAAGTCCATCTCACGTCCGCCACTGCTATTCCGGGAAGAAGCCGCCGGCGGAAACGATGCCGGCGGCCGATGTCGTCACGCGGCGCGGACGCCGGCGGGATTGCCCTTCAGCACGGTGGCGCGGACATTGTGCGGGTCGAGCCTGGCGATGATCTCCAGCTGCGCCTCGGTCGGGGCGGCCGTGATGGTCATGCCCTCCGCGCGCAGCAGCGGGAAGCCGGTGGCGTCCTGCACCTGCTCGAAGGTCACGCCCGGATGCAGGGACAGCACCTGGGCCGCGTGGTCGGGGCCATTGAAGTCGAACACGCAAAGGTCGGTGATGACCACGCCGAGCTTGACGTCGGCGGGCTTGGTGCCTTCCGGCCAGTTCCTGGCGTTGTAGCCGACGCTCGCCACCACATCGACCTCGCCTTCGACGAAGGTGCGCTTGGAGTGGCTGGGCAGGAACATCGAGTTCTTGTGGCAGATCGAGTTGCCGGGGAAACCGCGCACGCCGAGCATGGCGACCTTGGGCTTCTGGAACTCGCCGCCGAGCGCGGAGATGTTGCCCTGGCCGTAGCGGTCGACCTGCACCGGGGTCACCATGGCGTGGCGGCGGCCGCTCCAGACGCTGTCGAACACGCGGCCATAGGGCATCCAGCCGGAGAACTTCGGCTTGTAGTCGCCGCGCGGCCCGAGCGGGATCGGGTCCTCGACCAGATAGGCCTCGCCGTCGGTCATCATGATACCGGGGGCGCAGGTCAGCTTGGCGAGGCCGGCCGCCAGGCGCGGCAGCGGGCCGATGCCGGTCGCGAGAATTTCGCCGTCGTTGGCCCAGGCTTGCGCTCCGGCCGCTACGATCAGTTCGGCAAGCGTGAATTCTTTTGCAGTCGTCATGTCGTGTCCGATCAGAAAATGGGAAGCGGCAGGGCGCGGATCTTGGCTTCGCCGCCAACGCTCGCGGCGTAGCCGGCCTCGCCGCCCTTCACATATTGGTCGAAATAGCGCTGCCAGCCGCCCTCTTCGGTCGCCGATGCGGCGTAGTCCTTGAGGTGGCCCATGTCCCAGCCATAGGCGTCATGCGAGGCGGTCGGGTGCGCGCCGAGCGGAGCCGAGACGACACCGGTGACCAGGCAACGCTCGAAAAGCTGGCTCTTGGCCTTGTCGGAATATTCGGCGTCGATGCGGTCGACCAGCACTTCGGTGGTGACGAACACCTTGTCGGCGGCACGGGCGAACAGGCCGTCGAAGAACGGGTCCGGACCGTCGGTCTGGGTGTTGCCCAGGCGGTCGGCGCGGCTGACGTGGATCAGCGCAACGTCGAGCTTGATCGCCGGCATGGCGAGCAGCACCTCGCCGTCAGCGTAGGGCGACTTCACCGTCTTGAAATCAGGATTGTACTTCATGACGTCGGAGCCGAGGCCGACGCGGGTCGCAGCGAACGGCAGGTTGTGGCCGGCAGCCTGGAGGCCGAGCAGCAACAGGCCTTCGTCCAGTTCGCTGACCGTCACGGAGCCGGCTTCGCGCGCCTTGCGGAAGTAGGGCTCGATCGGCATCGCGTCGAGCGAGACGAAGCCGTAGATCAGCTTCTTGACCTTGCCCGAGGCGCAGAGCATGCCGATCTCCGGCCCGCCATAGGCCACCAGCGTCAGGTCCTTCAGGTCCGAGCGCAGGATTTCGCGCACCAGCGCCATCGGCTTGCGCCGGGGACCCCAGCCGCCGAAGCCGATCGTCATGCCGTCGCGAAGCTGCGCGACGACCGCTTTCAGGTCCATTTCCTTGTTCATAGCATCCTAGTCCGTCTGTTCTTCATTCTTGGTTCGGCGGGGATACGGCTCAGCCGTAGAAGCCCCTGCCCTCGGCAACCAGCCGTTCGATCAGCGCGGCCGGCTTGAAATATTGGTCGCCCACGAGCCCGGCGTATTTGTCGAGCGCCTCCTTGACCTTGGGCAGGCCGATCTGGTCGGCGTAGAACATCGGTCCGCCCAGATAAGTCGGGAAACCGAAGCCGTTGGTCCAGATGACGTCGATGTCTCCAGGCCGCGCTGCTGCACCCTCGTCGAGGATCCTGGCCGCCTCGTTCACCATTGCGAACAGGCAGCGTTCGAGGATTTCCTCGTCGGTGATGGTGCGCGCGGTGAAGCCGCGTTCCTTGCGGTGCGCGTCGAGCAGCTCGTCGACAGCCGGATCGTGCGAAGCCTTGCGGTTCTCGTCATAGACGTAATAGCCCGCGCCTGACTTCTGGCCGAGGCGGCCTGCCGCCACCAGCCGGTCGACGATGTTGCACTGCTGCTCGCGCGGCGACATGCGGGCGACGCGTGCCGCCCGCGCCGCGGCCATGATGTCCATGCCGGCGAGGTCGGCCAGCGCGAACGGGCCGATCGGGAAGCCGAAGGCGGTCAGCACGCGGTCGACCTGTTGCGGCGTCGCACCGTCCTCGAGCAGGAATTGAGCCTCGCGCGTGCGCTTGGAGAGCATGCGGTTGGCAACGAAACCTTCGGAGCGCCCGACCATCACAGGCACCTTGCCCAGGCGCTTGCCCAGCGCCGTCGTCGTGGCAAGCACGTCGGGAGCCGTCTTCGCCGCCCGCACGTTCTCGAGCAGCTTCATGACGTTGGCCGGGTTGAAGAAGTGCATGCCGGCGACGCGCGCCGGGGTCTTCGATGAGCCCGCCAGTACCTCGATGTCGAGGAACGAGGTGTTGGTGGCGATGATCGCGTCGTCGCGCAGCACCGCGTCGAGCTTGGCGAACACGTCCTTCTTGGCCGCCATGTCCTCGGTCACCGCCTCGATCGCCAGGTCGACGTCGCCGAGCGTGTCGTAGGCCGTCGTCGGCGACAGCAGCGCCATGCGGCGCTCCATCTCGTCGGCCGTCATCGAACCGCGCTTGACGCTGCCCTCGTAGATCTTGCCGATCGACTTGGCTGCAGACTCCAGGCCTTCGTCCGACAGACCGATCAGCGTCACCGGAATGCCGATGTTGAGGAAACATGCAGCGATGCCGCGGCCCATGGTGCCGGGACCGACGATGGCGACCTTGCCGACGTCGCGCGGCTTCACCTCGGCATCGACGCCGCCGATCTTCAGCGCTTCGCGTTCGGCGGCAAAGATGTGGCGCAGCGCCTTCGACTGCGGCGACACCAGCAGTTCCTTGCAGGTCTTGTATTCGAGCGCGATGGCCTCGGCGACCGGGGTCTCGGTCACCATCTTGATCAGATCCACGGCGACAAGAGGTGCCTTGAAACCTTTGTATTTCTTGGCCAATGCCGCGCGGCTGGTCTCGAGTACGGCCGCGTCGAACGCCGGCACCGGCAGGTCGCTGGTGCGGCGCAGTCTGGCGCCGTCGGCGACGACCTTCTCGGCGTATGCGATGGCCGCGGCCTTGAGGTCGTCCGAGACGACTTCATCGAGGATGCCCTTGTCGCGGGCGTCGCGCGCCGAGATCTGGCCGCCTTCGCTGATCATCTTCAGCGCCTCTTCGACACCTGCGAGGCGCGGCAGGCGGACCGTGCCGCCCGAACCGGGCAGGATGCCGAGCTTGACTTCCGGCAGGCCGACCTTCGAGCCTTCGAGCGCGATGCGGTAGCTGCAGGCGAGCGCAACTTCGAGGCCGCCGCCAAGTGCGGTGCCATGGATCGCGGCGACGATCGGCTTGGTCGCGGCGTCGAGCGTATCGATCAACTCGCCGAGCAACGGCGCCACCATCGGCTTCTTGAACTCGTGGATGTCGGCACCGGCGATGAAGGTCCGTCCTTCGCACAGGATGACCATCGCGCGGGCATCGGCGTCGCCCTCCAGCGCGTTCACGGCCTCGATCAGGCCCGAGCGCACCGAATGCGACAGCGCATTGACCGGCGGGTTGTCGACGGTCGCGACCAGAATGTTGCCTTGCTTGGCGACCGAAACGGCCTTTGCGAGCAGCTCGGTCATGCCGGCACTCCTTCCCTGCTATGTCCTGAATTGCCCGTCACCAGAACGACCTTGCCCTTGACGGCGCGTTCCATGACGACGTCGAGCGCCTCGGCGAAGCGGTCGAGCGGATATTCCGCCGAGATGTGCGGCCTGAGCTTGCCCCTGGCGAACCAGTCCATCAGCTCGGCGATGTTTTCGGCGTTCTTGTCCGGCGCCGAGCGCGCAAAGGCGCCCCAGAACACGCCGATCAACGCCGACTGCTTGAGCAGCAGAAGGTTGAGCGCGATCTTCGGGATGTCCCCGGCGGCAAAACCGATGACAAGCAGCCGGCCGAACAGCGCGAGCCCGCGAACGGCCGTTTCCGTCATCGCGCCGCCGACCGGGTCATAGACAACGTCGACGCCCTGCCCGTTGGTCAGATCCTTGAGCCGTTGGCGCAGGTCCTCGGTCGAGTAGTTGATCGTTTCGTCGGCACCGTATTGGCGGCAGAGCTCAAGCTTCTCGTCGCTGGAGGCCGCGGCGATGACGCGTGCGCCCATCTGCTTGCCCAGTTCGACCGCCGTCAGCCCGACGCCACCGGCAGCGCCCAGAACCAGCAGGGTCTCGCCCGGCTTGATCTGCGCACGATCCTTGAGAGCGTGATGTGAGGTCGCATAGGTGATCAGGAAACCAGCCGCTTCGACGAAGCTCATCTCGGCCGGGATCGGGAACACCTTCCAGGCATCGACCGCGACCTGCTCGCCATATCCGCCGATGCCGGCGAACGCCAGGACGCGCATGCCGACCTTCAGGCGCTCGACACCCTCACCAACGGAGATGATCGTGCCGGCGGCTTCGCTGCCCGGCGTGAACGGCAGCTCGGGCTTGGTCTGGTACTTGCCCTCGACCATCAGCCCGTCGAAAAAGTTGATCCCGCATGCCTCGATGCGGATCACCACCTGCCCCGGCTTTGCCACCGGTTCGGGGATCTCCTCGATCCTGAGTTCCGCCCTTGGGGCGAACTCCCTGCAGATCACTGCCTTCATGTCCTTACGCCGCTTCCTGCTGCCATCTCGGCACTGCCAAATTCTTCAATCGAGGCAAGGAATGGGACAGGGGCAGACCGCTAACATCGTCTGATGGGACTAGTCGCAAGGAACCCTGCTTTTCGCGCGCAAAACGGCGGAATTGCGCGGCAATTTTAGTCCCTTCGGACGATGTTGCCGACGCTCGCGCGCGCAGGTTCGCGGGTACAGTTTCGAGGAGAACAAACATGGCCCGTCTGGCAGGCAAGGTCGCATTCATCACCGGGGCAACCGGCGGCATCGGAGAGGCAGCCGCAAGGCTGTTTGCACAGGAAGGCGCCAAGGTCGCCGTCGCCGGCCGCAGCCGCGAGAAGGGCGAGGCCATCGCCTCCTCCATCAACGCATCGGGTGGCGCGGCCCTTTATGTCGAGACCGACGTCACCGAGCCAGACAGCGTCGAGGCCTCGTTCAAGACGGTGATGGACGCCTGGGGCCGGCTCGACGTGCTCTACAACAACGCCGGCGGCTCGAGCTCGGCAGACGGCCCGGTGACTGTCGCGCCGTTCGAGGAGTTCTGGCGCTGCATCAAGCTCGACCTGTTCGGCACCTGGGTCTGCTGCCGCAACGCCATCCCGCTGATGCAGAAATCCGGCGGCGGCTCGATCATCAATTGTTCGTCCATCGTCGGCGCCATGGGCATTCCCAACCGCGACGCCTATTCTGCGGCCAAGGGCGGCATCATCTCGCTGACGCGATCGATGGCGGTCGAGTTCGCCAAGGACAACATCCGCGTCAACGTGCTGGTGCCCGGTGCCGTCGCCACCGACCGCGTGCTTGGCTTCTTCGAGCGCGAACCGCACCTCAAGGCACAGTTCGATGCCTATCTGCTCGGCATCGCCGAACCAATCGATGTGGCCAATGCGGCCCTTTACCTGGCTTCCGACGAATCGCGGAAGATGACCGGCCATCAGCTCCCCATCGACGGCGGCATCCTGATTTCGTGACCGGTGCCCCTGACCTGGCTTAGTCTGTGCAGACGATGTCTGTACCGACCGCCGGGTCTTGAAGTCGCCCCAAAAGTCCCAATTTCGACTGCAGGAATACGAGCATGGAAATCCTGAGCCAGGTGCTGGCGCGGAACGCGCGGCTGATCGGCGAGCGCAACTTCATCGTCACCGACAAGGAAACGATCACCTATGCGCGCTTTTCCGAACTGACGGCCCAGCTGGCCAATGTTCTCAAGACTCGCGGCGTTTCCAAGGGCGACCGCGTCGGCCTCTATCTGCCGAGCACGCCGATGATGGCCATCGGCTTCTGGGCCTGCCAGCGGCTCGGTGCGATCCCTGCCCCGCTCAGCGCCATGTTCCGCCATGCCGAGTTACGCAAGATCGTCGCCCAGACCGGGATGAAGGCTTTGATCGCGGATGGTTCGACCTGGTCCTACTTCTCCGAAATCCGTGCCGAGTTCCCCGACCTCGCCCATTGCCTGGTCGCGTCAGGTGACGGCAGCGCCGACGATCTCGCCACGCTGATGGCAGCAGCGCCTTCGACCTTCGAGGATGCCGCCTGCCACATCGACGATATCTGCGCCCTTTTCTTCACCTCGGGCACGACGGGCGCGCCCAAGGGCGCGGCACAGTCGCAGTTCAACCAGTGCTCGACGCTGCGCGACATGATGGTGTCGCACCGCACGCGCTTCGCCGACGAAACCTATCTCTGTGCCGTGCCGCTGTTCACCAATTTCGGCCTGACGGTGACGCTCAACCTGTGTCTCTACACCGGCGGCACCATCGTGCTGCACGAGCGCTGGGATACTGCCCGCGTGCTCGCCGACATCGGCCGCTATAAGGCCACCTATTTCGGCGGCACGCCGACCATGTATGTCTACATGGTCAACGAGGTCGATCCGGCGAAACACGACCTGTCGTCCCTGCGTATCTGCACGACCGGCGGCTCGCCGGTGCCGCAGCCGGTCATCCGCCGTTTCGAGGAGCTGTCGGGCGCACGCGTCACCCAGGTCTACGGCTCGACCGAGACCAGCGGCCAGAACGTGATGGAGCCGACCGCTGGCATCCGCAAGCCGGGCTCGGCCGGCCTGCCGGTCGGCAGCTCGCGCATCTCGATCGTCGACGACGAGGGCAATGCCGTGCCGCAGGGCGAGATCGGCGAGGTCATCATCTCGGGCGATTGCGTCTCGCAGGGTTACTGGATGGACGAGAAGGCGACTGCGGAAGCATTCGGCAACGGCGGCTGGAAATCGGGCGATCTCGGCTATGTCGACGAGGACGGTTATCTCTTCATCGTCGACCGCAAGAAGGACGTCATCATCGCCGGCGGCCACAACGTCTATCCGCTCGAGATCGAGGCACTGCTCTACAAGCACCCGGCGGTCGCCATGTGCGCGGTGGTAGGTGCGCCCGACGAGAGCAAGGGCGAAATTCCGGTCGCGGTCATCGTCAAGACCGCGGGCCAGGATGCCACGGCGGAAGAGCTGATCCGCTACTGCCGCGAAAGCCTCGCCGCCTACAAGGCGCCGCGCGCAGTGCATTTCATCGACACCATGCCGGTCGAGGCAGCCAAAATCCGCAAGCGCGAACTGGTGCTGGCGTTGCGCGAAAACAGGCTGGACAACTTCCGGAGCAAGTGAGCTTCTGGTACCCAGCAGCGAAAAGGTCTCACACTGTGCGGCCTTTTTCTTTCGAAGTCAGCAAGTTGCGAGTATAAGTTCAACGTCGATTGAAACCGTCTCAGGCGGTTGCGACTTCGCCCGCGCCGCCGAAAGCGCTCCAGCCGCCATCGACGGGCAGCACCGTCCCGGTGATGTAGGACGCCCAGTCCGACAGCAGGAACACGGCCGCCTGCGCCATCTCGGCCGGCAGCGCCAGGCGGCCCAGTGGCGTACGCCGTTCAAGAATGGTCGGATCGAACGCCTTGCGCTCGAGCAGCGCCTCGACCATCGGCGTGCGCGTGTAAGCCGGCGCGATGGCGTTGACGCGGATGCCCGACGGGCCCCATTCGCAGGCCAGCGTATGCGTCAGGTGGTTGATGCCGGCCTTGGCCGCGGCATAGGCCGAGCGGCGCGGAAATCCGCCGAGCCCGACGATGGACGACACGTTGACGATGGCGCCGCTCCTCTGGGCGAGCATCGGCCGCGACGCCGCGCGGCACATCAGGTAGGTGCCCTTCAGGTTGACGTCGACCACTCTCTGCCAGCGCTCCACCGACTGCTCGTGCACGGGCACCAGATCGTCTCCGATGCCGGCGGAATTGAAGACGAGGTCTATTCCGCCGAGCTTCGAGATCGCTTCCTGGACCATGCGCTCGGCGTCAGCCTCGCTCGCGACATCACCCTGGGTGACACCGACCGATCCGGTGCGCGCCGCGGCCTCATCCAATCGCTCGCGATTGAGATCGGCGATGACGACGCTTGCGCCAAGATCGGCCAGCAGCTTCGCCGCCGTCTCGCCGATACCACTGGCGCCGCCGGTCACCAGCGCCCGTTTGCCGTCAAACCGGATCGAAGGGCTGTTCATGCGTCGGGATCCCCGCCGTCCTCGGCATCCTGCTTGAAATGGAAGTCCGGCTGCCATTGCTTGCGCGGCTGGACGTGCAGCTTCCAGTAGGCCTTGGCGACCAGGTCGTGGTCGTAGGGTGTGCCCGCCTGCATCGTGCCGTGAATGGCGACGGTCGAGACATGAATGCCCGACGGCGACAGCTCCTTCTCCAGCGAGTGCCCGAGGCTGCGCAGGGCCGCCTTGCCCATCGACGTCACGCCCCATTCGATCCATGGGCCGAAGGCGAGCACGCCGCCGGTGAAAAGGATCGTGCCGCGACCGCGTTCGATCATGCCGGGCGCCACCGCCTGAGCCGCGTGCAGCGCGCCAGCAACATTGGTCCGGAAGGCGTCCACGACATAGTCGACGCTGGCAGCCTCGCCATGCGAGCGCCAGCCGTCAGCGGTGCCGTACTTCACCTCGCCCAGCCGCGACGGCGTGGCGAACCGCGCCGGCTCGATGATCGCTGCGTTGTAGATCAGCACCTCGGCATCGCCGCGCCGCTCGCGGATCGCGGCGTGCACACGGTCCATGTCCTCGGGTCTGCCGGCGTCGCCGGTAAAACCTGCCACGTCGAGCCCTTCGGCTAGCAGCTCCTGCTCGTAACGCACGATCGCCTCGGCGCGCCGCCCGACGAAGGCGACACGATGGCCCTCGCATGCGAACTTCCTGACCAGCGCCTGGCCAAGACCAGGCCCCATGCCGATGACGATTGTCGATGGCGCGCTCATTGCGCCACCTCGACCTTGGCGGCGGGTTCACGCCGCTTGGCACTCGCCTGTGCCTTGCGCTCGGCGCGGTTTGCCAGGAATTCCTCCAGCGTGCCGACGATGCCCTTGCGCAGGAACAAGACGCACAGCACGAAGATGACGCCCTGGACGACGACGACCCAGGCTCCGAGCGTAGCCAGTTCACGCTGCAGCGTCACTAGCACGGCTGCGCCAAACACCGGTCCGAGCAGCGTGCCCACGCCGCCGATCAGCGTCATCAGCAGCACGTCGGCCGAGGTCATGAAGAACACGTCGGCCAGCGACGCCAGCTGGAAGATGATCGCCTTGAGGCCGCCTGCCACGCCCGACAGCATCGCCGAAAGCGTGAACGCAATCAGCTTGAAGCGGTCGGTCGAGTAACCGAGCGAAATGGCGCGCGGCTCATTCTCGCGGATCGACTTCAGCGTCTGGCCGAAGGGCGAGTGCACGATGCGGCAGACGAAGGCGAAGCCGACCAGGAACACGACGAGCGTCACGTAATACATGTTCAGCGTGTTCGAGAGGTCGATGACGCCGAACAAGGTACCGCGCGGCACAGACTGGATGCCGTCCTCGCCATGGGTCCAGGGCGCCTGAATTGCGTAGAAATAGATGATCTGCGCCAGCGCCAGCGTGATCATGGCGAAGTACAACCCTTGCCGGCGGATCGCCATCCAGCCAAACAGCGCGCCGATGGCGGTGGCAACCGCAACGCCCATGAGGATGCAGAGTTCGGTCGGCAGGCCCCAGGCCGCCGCTGCATGGGCGGTGACATAGGCCGACGCGCCATAAAAGGCGGCATGGCCGAAGGCGAGCAGGCCGACGTAACCGAAGATCAGATTGTAGGCGAGCGCGAACAGCGCCAGCACCAGGATCTTCATGCCCATGACCGGGTAGATCACGAACGGCAGCACGCCGCCGCCGATGGTGAAGATCGCCAGCCACAGGCGGCCGTTCTCCAGGAAGCTGCCGGAGCGCCCCGAAGACACGTCGGCGACCGAATGGCTCGTGGTTTCCTTGCCGAACAGGCCGGCCGGGCGGAAGATCAGCACCAGCGCCATGATGACGAAGATCACCGTCGACGAAGCCTGCGGATAAAACACCTTGGTCAGACCCTCGATCACGCCCAGCATCAGGCCGGAGACGATGGCGCCGAAGATCGAGCCCATGCCGCCGATCACCACCACCGCGAAGATGGTGATGATGATGCCCTGCCCCATCTGCGGGCTGACCTGGTAGATGGGTGCCGCCATGACACCGGCGAAACCGGCGAGGCCGACGCCGAAGGCATAGGTCAGCATCAGCAGGCGCGGCACGTTGATGCCGAAGGCCCGGACGAGATCGGGGTTTTCGGTGGCGGCTCGCAGGTAGGAACCGAGCTTGGTGCGCTCGACCGTGTACCAGGTGCCGAAGCAGACGACGATCGCCGCAACGATGACCCAGGCGCGATAGGTCGGCAGGAACATGAAGCCGAGATTGATGCCGCCCTTCAGCGTATCGGGCACGGAATACATCTGGCCGGCAGCGCCGTAATAGACGTTGAACGCACCTTCGATCGCCATGGCGAGACCGACGGTGAGCAGCAGGCCGTAGGCATGGTCGAGGTCGTAGACGCGGCGGATGAAGATGCGCTCCATCAGCGCGCCGATGACGGCCACCACCAGCGGCACGATGACCAGCGCCCACCAGTAGCCGATGGAAGGCAGGCCGAGCCCGGGAAACAGCTCGGGCAGGCGCAGCAGGTACCAGGCGCCAAAGGCGCCCAGCATGTATTGCGCGCCATGGACGAAGTTGCCGATGCGCAGCATGCCGAAGATGATCGCCACGCCCAGGCTCATCATGGCGTAGAACGAGCCGTTGATCAGGCCGACGAGCAGCTGGCCGAAGAGAAGGGTTGGCGGAACGCCAATCAGGTCCAGCATGGCTGTCACACCCCGAGATAAGCTTGAATCTTGGCTTCGTTGCCGGCGAGTTCGTCGCGGCTGAAGCGCTCGACCACCTTGCCGTGGTCGACGACGAAATGCCGGTCGGCGAGCTTCGAGGCGAAGCGGAAGTTCTGCTCGACCAAAAGGATGGTGAAGCCCCTCGCCTTCAGCTTTTCGAGCACGACCGCGATCTGCTTGACGATGACGGGCGCCAAGCCCTCGGTCGGTTCGTCGAAGATCAAAAGCTTCGCGCCGGTGCGCAGGATGCGGCCGATGGCCAGCATCTGCTGCTCGCCGCCCGAAAGCTTCGTGCCCGGGCTCTGCCAGCGTGCCTTGAGGTTGGGGAACAGTTCGAGGATCTCGTCAACCGTCATCCCGCCCCTGGCGATGACCGGCGGCAATTCCAGGTTTTCGGCCACGGACAGGCTCGAGAAGATGCCGCGATCCTCCGGGCAATAGGCGATGCCGCGCCGGGCGATGATCTCGGGCGCGCGCACAGCGACGTTCTCGCCGCGATAGGTGATGGCGCCGGTCTTCTTGCGTACCAGGCCCATGATGCAGCGCAGTGCCGTGGTCTTGCCGGCGCCGTTGCGGCCCAGCAGGGTCACGAGTTCCCCCTCGCGGATGTCGAAGTTCATGCCGTGCAGCGCCTTGCTCTCGCCGTACCAGGCATGCAGGTCGGCGATGTCGAGCACCACCTTGGAAGTCTCAGTCATCTGCGCCACCGATATAGGCTTCGACAACGCGCGGGTCGCGCGACACGGTCTCGTAATTGCCCTCGGCCAGCACGCGCCCCTGCGCGAGCACCGTGATGGTGTCGGAAAGGGCGGCAACGACCGACAGATTGTGCTCGACCATGAGGATGGTGCGGTCGGCGGAAACCTTGCGGATCAGCTCGGCGATGCGGTCGACGTCCTCGTGGCCCATGCCCGAGGTCGGCTCGTCGAGCAAAAGCATCTCGGGATCGAGCGCCAGCGTGGTGGCGATCTCGAGCGCGCGCTTGCGCCCGTAGGGCAGGTTGACGGCGACGTGGTCGCGATAGTTCAGCATGCCGACGGCGTCGAGCAACTCGTCGATGCGGTCGTCGAGCACGCCGAGCGAGCGTTCGCTCTGCCAGAAGCGGTAGGAGGTGCCCGTGGGACGCTGCAGCGCCATGCGCACGTTTTCGCGCACGCTCATGCGCGGAAACACTGCCGAGATCTGGAACGAGCGGACGATGCCCTTGCGCGCCACCTCTTCCGGCTTCAGCGCGGTGATGTCCTCGCCGTTGTAGCGGATCGTGCCTTCGCTCGGCTGCAGGAACTTGGTGATCAGGTTGAACGTCGTCGTCTTGCCGGCACCGTTGGGGCCGATCAGGGCGTGGATGGTGTTGCGCCGGACCTTGAGGTCGACGTCCTTCACGGCTGCGAAGCCGTAGAAATACCGGCTGAGCCCAGACGCCTCGATGATGTAGTCGTCCGCAGTGCCTTGTCGCACCTTGTCCTCCACTATGCTTTCGGATGTGTGCGACCTGTGCCGCTCTCGCCACTTCACGAGTCGACGAGGATGCCTTTGCCGCGAGATGCGAGCTGCCGCAGCGCCATGACCTTCTGGTAGTCGTCCGAGTGGTAGAAGCGCCGGGCATCCTCGGCGCTCGGGAACTCGACCACCGAGATCGATGCCGGCTGCCAGCCGCCCTCAAGGCTGTCGATGCGGTCGCTCGACAGCACGAAGCGGCCGCCGCCGGCGGCCATGATCGGCCCGGCAACCTCGCGGTAGTGCTTCCAGGTCGCCTCGTCGGTGACCTCGATCTCGAAGATCAGATAGCCGGGCACGTCGTCGCTCCCCTGAGACGGCAATGCCGGGCCGCAAGGCTGCAACCCGGCATCCGGTCCCTTACTGCTTGGCCAGCTTGCAGGCGCTCTTGTCGATCGAGCGGAAGGCGACGTCGGCCGGAACCGTGGTCACCACCTTGAACACGTCCTGCGCATCGGATGCCTCGCCTGGCGCGCGCACTTCCAAAAGCTGCATGTCATGCACGAGGCGGCCGTTGGGCAGCAGCGTCGCGTTCTTGGCGAACAGGTCGTTGATCTTGCCCTCGCGAAGCTTGGCGAGCACGGCGGTCGGCTCGTCGGTGCCTGCGGCCTTGACCGCGTTCAGGTAGTTGGTGGCGGCCGAATAGGCGCCCGCCGCGACCCAGCCCGGCGCGTTGCCGGTCTTCTTCTGCATCTCTTCCTTGAAGTGCTTGGAAGCGTCGTCGGTGTTCCAGTACCAGGCAGCCGCGAATTGGATGCCCTTCAGCGCCTCGAGGCCGATGGCACGGGCATCCGACTGGTGCAGCACGGTGACGGCCACGCGCATGCCCTGGTCGATCAGGCCGAACTCCTGCACCTGCTTCAGCGCATTGACCAACTCGGGGCCGTTGACGGTGAGCGCCAGGACCTTTGCACCCGAAGCCTGGGCCTGGAGGATGTAAGAGGAGAAGTCGGTGGTGCCGAGCGGCGCGCGAACCTGGCCGAGGATCTTGCCGCCTTCGTCTTCGACGGCCGTCTTCACGCCGGCTTCCATGACCTTGCCGGCCTCGTAGTCGGGCGACAGGATGAACCAGGTTTCGCCGCCAGCCTTGAGCTGGGCGCTGACCGACGAGCGCACCTGCGAATAGGCATCATAGGCCCAGGCAAGCCCGTAGCCGTTGCAGTCGGCCTCGGTCATCTTGTCGGTCATCGGCGACACGAAGAAGCCGAGCTTTTTCTGCTCGCCGAGCAGCGTGTTGATGCTGAGTGCGATCGCCGAGTTGGTGATATCGAACATCGCATCGACATTGTCGCGCTCCAACCACTCGCGGGCGATGGAGAGAGCGATTTCCGGCTTGTTTTGGTGGTCCGCCGAGACCAACTCGATCGGCTTGCCCAGAGCTTCGCCGCCGAAGTCAGAGATGGCGAGCTTTACCGCCTCGACCACCTCGGTACCGCCAAGTGCCGAGAAGGACGAGCTCTGATCGTTGAGCACGCCGAGCTTGACGCTGGCGTCCTGCGCAGCGGCAGTCAGCGCGGTCGACAACAGCAGGGCTGCCGCGAGAATGGACTTCTTCATGTCATTCCTCCCCAGGAACGTAGGCTTTGCTGCCGGTTGGATGCGCGCCGGCATTGATGTGCGCGCAAGGCCGCCACGCACTCTCGGCGCGGAGACTCCTCAAGGAGAAATCACAGGATGCGGGAGGGCCGAACATCGTCCATGCGGACTAGCGCATATGCCGGGCTGGACCGGCACGACCCTCGCCTGGGCTAGTTCGTTTGCGGGATGCGAGCCGGCGCCCGAGAGCAAGACATCGCGGCATGAGCGATTTCGATACGATCATCGTCGGCGCCGGTTCGGCCGGCTGCGTTTTGGCCGCGAGGCTGAGCGACGACCCCGGGCATCGCGTGCTGGTCCTCGAGCCGGTGAACCATCCGCCAGCCCGCCTCGGTCCTGCGGTAGCGCACATCGTAGTGGCCGCAGAAGACACCGTCTTGGGTAAATACGTCTGCCCAGGCATTGCCGTCGCCGCTGCCCCAGGCGCGGGCGGCATGTCAGCTCCTCACTGCAAGGCGATGGGGTGATGTTGCCCATCTCCCATCGGCAGCCCCCGCAAGGTTTCCCGAGAGGAACGAATGGCTTGGCGCGGTGCACCACGCATCGTTCGATCGAATGAGACAGCGAAAGAGGGCGCCGCCGGATGACCGGCGACGCCCTTGGATAGTTGAAGCGCAGGCGTGCCTACTGCGCGCAGTCGGCGCGCTCGACCAGGCCGTCCTCGCGCAGCTGATAGGGGTTCTTCACCACCTTCAGGCTCTCCACCGCAGGCAGGAAGTGGCTGTCCGCGCTCGCCGCCAGCTTGCCGGTCAGCGTCCTGATCTCGCCGGCATTGGCCTCGATCCACGCGGCGATCGACTTGCCGTCGGTCTTGCCCGAGCCGTTCATGGCCGCGGCCAGGATGAAGGGCTGGATGTAATACGGCACCAGGGCCGAGGGCCCGCCCATGCGATCGAGATCCGCAATCTCCGCCTTCGCCTTGGCCGCGAACTTGGCGAATTCCTTCTCGCCGAGCGCATCGCCCGGGCAATAGGTCATGCCCTCGAACTGCACCGAATAGACGCCTTCGAACGGCTCGTTGCCGATCGTGGCGGCGTTGCCGACGGCATAGTTGGTCATGGTCAGGCTGGCCAGAACCGGCACGTCCCAGCCGATGTCGTAGCGGTTTTCCAGCATCTTGCGCGAATCGTCGCCGATCGAGTTGATCAGGAGCACCGCCTCGGCCTCGGAATTGCGCAGCGAGAACAGCTGCGGGGTCATATCCTCGGTGCGGAAGGCGAATTCCTGCACGGCGACCGGCTCGACGCCCTTGCCCTTCATGTAGGCGACGATGTCGGAGATGGCGGCCTTCGACATGCCGCCATTGTCGGACATCAGCGCCAGCTTCTTCAGCTTCAGCACATCGAGCGCATAGGCGATGTTGGGGATCATCTGGTTCGCGCCGATCGGCGAGGTCGAGAAATGGTATGGACCGACCTGCGGCGTGAGCTGGGTCGAGGCGGCGCTGGAGATCTGGGCGATGTTGGCCTCGGTGCCGATCGGCATCAGCGGCGTGGTTTCCTGGCTGGTCGCCGGGCCGACGACGGCCTGCACCTTTTCGCTCTCGATCAGGCGGCGCATCTCGCTCACGCCATGGGTCGGGTCGGTCATGGTGTCGGCCAGAACCAGCTCGACCTTCTTGCCGAGGATGCCGCCGGCCGCGTTGATGTCGTCGATCGCCCGCTTCCAGGCGACCTCGGCATTCTTGCCGATCGAGGCGCCGGAGCCGGTGAGCGACATGATGCCGCCGATCTTGATCGTCTCCTCGGCCCGGGCCGCGCCCATGCCGAGCGCGGTGAACGACATCAGGGCCGCGAACAGCGCGCGCCGGCTCAGAATGCTGGAAGTCATGTCTCGTCTCACTCCTGAAAATTGCGGCCTGTGCTCTCCTCCGAGCGACGGCACCGCGCATCGTCCATTAGGACCACTGGATGCGCGCCGGAAGGGCCTGCGCCATCGGTCGTGCTGGCCTGGGCCAGCGGTCATTCCACCGCCGGAGGCGCGTGGCGCTTGATGAGGTCGAGGAACAGCGGCGTCTCGCCGCCGCCATGGACCTCGAGCGTGGCACCCGTCACGAAGGTGGCCGCCGGGCTGGCGAGATAGAGTGCCGCCCTGGCGATGTCGTCGCCGCGGCCCATGCGCTTCATCGGCACCGAGGCGGCGATCGCCTGCTGCGCCTCGCTCGAACCATAAGTCTCATCGGACTTCTCGGTCTCGGTCAGGCCGACGACGATGGCGTTGACGCGCACCTTCGGCGCCCATTCCTGGGCCAGGCTGGTGGTCAGGCTGAGGAGGCCTGCCTTGGCCGCACCGTAGGCGGCCGTGCCAGGCGAAGGGCGGCGCCCGGAAAGGCTGGCGATGTTGACGATGCTGCCGCCCTCCGGCAGCTTCGCCATCCACTGGTAGGCCGCCTGGGACAGGTAGATCGGTGCCATGAGATTGAGGTTGACGATGGCATCGGAGAAGCGCGGCGACACGGTCGCTGCATCGACATGCGGCGAGCCGCCGGCATTGTTGACCAGCACGTCGATGCGGCCATGCTCCTCGCCGACGCGGTCGACCAGTTCCTTGCAGGCCTGTGCCGTGCGCACGTCGCACTGCATGAAGATCGCACGGCGCCCGCCCGCATGGGGCAGGCTGTCGGGCTCGGTGCGGGCGCAGACGACCACGGTCGCGCCGGCGCCGAGGAAGCCTTCGGCGATGGCCCGGCCGATGCCCTTGGTACCGCCGGTCACGATCACCACCCTTCCCGCGAAGCTGGCCGAACCTTCAGGGGCATTGCTCATGTCGTCACTCCAGGCGTGCTCTGGCATCGTCTCTCACACGCTGTTGCGTGTAGTCCTACACGCCTTTAAGTCGGCCGTCGTAAGGTTTATTCGTCCCTTCGGACGATGCCGGCCGGCAGCCGACGCCTATGTTCCGGCCGAACCAGCCCGGCTGCCGCGCATCCGCCCAGCCGAACCGTCTCATATGCCGCGCCTCCAGGTAGATTGATGATCATCGAAGACGCAGATTGGAAGTTCACCACCATCCCCGCGCTCTGCGCGCGAGCGGCCACGGTCTACGGCACGCGGACGGCCATCGAGGACGGCGTCAAGCTGAACTTCGTCGAGCTCGACGCCATGCGCAAGCGCGTCGCCAAGGCGATGATCGCAGCCGGTGTGCAGAAGGGCGACCGGATCATGATCTGGGCGCCCAACACTTGGAAATGGTTTGCAACCGCGCTCGGCCTGGTGAGCGTCGGTGCCGTCCTCATCCCTGCCAGCACGCGCTTCAAGGGCGCCGAGATCGCCGAACTGGTCAAGCGCAGCGGCACATCGATGCTGTTTTCGGTGGGCGAGTTCCTGGGCACCTACTATCCGGACCAGTTGAAGCCGGAAACCCGCGAACTGCTGCGCCAGGTGGTGGTCATCGGCGATCCGCGCGGTGGCGAGGCCGAGTGGGACAGCTTCGTTGCTGCCGGCGACACGGTCAGCGATTCCGAGCTCGCCGAGCGGGAGGCATCGGTCGGGCCCGACGATCTCTGCGACATGCTCTTCACGTCCGGCACCACGGGCTATCCGAAGGGCGTCATGTACGGCCACCGGCAGTGCCTCCAGGCCATCGACGCCTGGGCGACGCGCGTCGGCATCCGCGAGCACGACCGCATCCTCGTCATCCCGCCCTTCTTCCACGCCTTCGGCTACCGTTCCGGCGCCATCGTCTCCCTGATGCGCGGCGCGGTGCTGATGCCGCATCTCACCTACGATGCCGGCGAGATCCTCAAGCGCGTGGCCGAGGAAAAGATCAGCGTCATCCCCGGACCGCCGGCCATCTTCCAGGGCATGCTGCAGCATCCGGAACTGAAGTCTTTCGACACCTCCAGCCTGCGCCTCGGCGTCACCGGCGGCGCGGTCGTGCCGTCGATCCTCATCCGCCGCATGCGCGAGGATCTCGGCATCGCCGGCGTGGTGAATGGCTATGGCCTGACCGAATGTGGCGGCTACGGCACCATGTGCCTGGCCTCCGACCCTGACGACGTCATCGCCAACACCGCCGGCAAGCCCTCGCCGGGCGTCGAGGTCCGCATTTTGGGCGAAGACGGCCAATTCCAGCCCGACGGCAAGCCCGGCGAGGTGGTGATCCGCGGCTATATCGTCATGAAGGGCTATTTCAACGACCCCAAGGCAACCGCCAAGACCATCGACCCGGATGGCTGGCTGCACACCGGCGACATCGGCTATTTCGACGCCAACGGCAATCTGCGCATCGAGGACCGTCTCAAGGACATGTACATCACCGGCGGCTTCAACTGCTATCCGGCCGAGATCGAGCGCATTCTGAGTCAGCATCCGGCGATCGGCATCGTTGCCGTCATCGGCGTGGCCGACGAGCGCCTCGGCGAGGTTGGCAAGGCCTATGTGGTGCTACGTCCGGGAACGACGGCGAGCGAAAAAGAAATCATCGACTGGTCGCGCGCCAACATGGCCAACTACAAGTGCCCGCGCAGCGTCGATATCCGGACCTCGCTGCCGACCAGCCCGCAGGGCAAGGTGCTCAAGAACGTCCTGCGCGAAGAGGTGCCCGCCGGCAACGCCGCCTGACGCGCAGATCTGCGCCCTGACAAGGGATTCGGCGCAGCCAGCTGATTTTTCGGACGACATCAGACGGGAGGGTGCGAAGGCGCCGTCCCGTCTTGCTATTCGCATACCGTCAACTGGGGCGCGCGAGGCAACGCAGCGGGACAAAGAAAAAGGGCGCCGGTTGCCCGACGCCCTCGATGCTTGTCGGCGATGCTGCTGGCTTACGAGCCGTAGACCGGCTTCGCGGCCGGACGCGCCGCCACCAGATCCTTGATCTTGTCGCCTAGCGCGGCCGCTTCCCAGCGGCTGCCCTTGTCGAACTCGGGGCCGTCGTTCCAGCCGAGGCAGACCCGAATCTTGCCGCCGATCAGCTCGAAGACCTGGCCGGTCACGTCGGCAGACGCCGAGCTGCACAGCCAGGCGACCAGAGGTGCCGTGTTTTCGGGGGCAAAAATGTCGAACTCGCCGTCCTTGGCCTGCATCGCCTCGGCGAACGCGGTTTCGGTCATGCGGGTACGCGCATTCGGTGCCAGGCCGTTGGCGGTGATGCCGTAGCGGCGCAACTCGGCAGCCTGCACAAGCGTCAGCGAGGCGATGCCGCCCTTGGCCGCCGAATAGGCGCTCTGGCCGATGCTGCCCTGCAGGCCTGCGCCCGACGAGGTATTGATGATGCGTGCGTCGACCTGCTTGCCGGCCTTCTGCTGGGCGCGCCAGTAGTCGACCGCGTGGCGGCTGACGCAGAAATGGCCGCGCAGGTGCACGCGCAGCACCGCGTCCCATTCGTCGGGCGTGCAGGACACGAACATGCGGTCGCGCACGAAACCGGCATTGTTGACCACGGCATGCAGCCCGCCGAAGGCGTCGAGCGCGGCCTTGACGATGCGGCCGCCGGCCTCGAAATCGGTGACATCGTCATAGTTGGCGACGGCCTGGCCGCCCATGGCCCTGATCTCGTCGACCACCTGCTGCGCTGGCGTCTCCGCCGTCGCGTCGCCATGGGTGCCTACGCCGAGATCGTTGACCACGACCTTGGCGCCCTCGGCCGCCAGTCCCAGCGCGTAGGCGCGGCCGAGGCCGCGGCCGGCGCCGGTGACGATCACAACCCTGTTTTCGCAGATCCCTGCCATGTCAGTCCTTCTCACTTTGTCTTGGTCGACAGCCGCACGGCGCGCGCCTGGCCGGCATTGCGCTTGCGGTCGGGCTCCGGGGTACGGAGCGGTTCGCATTCCACGAGGTCGGCGAGCGACCGGTCGGCCAGCCGCTGGTATTCGCCGTCGCCATTATTGCGCCAGATGATCGCCTGTTCCGGCATTTCCTTGATCACCTTGGCAGGATTGCCGGCGACCAGGCTGCGCTGAGGAGTCACCACCTCGTTCTTCACCAGGCTGAGCGCCGCCACCAGGCTGTCGTCGCCGATCACGGCTCCATCCAGCACCACGGCATTCATACCGATCAGCGCATTCTCGCCCACCGTGCAGCCATGCAGGATCGCACCATGGCCGACCGTCGCGCCGCGCCCGACGATGCAGTCCGAACCCGAACCGGTGTGCAGTGTGCAATTGTCCTGCACGCTGGCGTCGCCGACAACGGTGATGCGGCCGAAATCGCCCCGCAGCGAGGCACCGGGGCCGATGTAGCAGCGCGGCCCGATGGTCACGTCGCCGATAAGCACCGCCGTCGGGTGCAGGTAGGTGGTCGGATCGACCACCGGCACGATGCCCTCGAAGGCATAGCACGGCATGGTCAGAGCCTTTCGATGATGGTCACGTTGGCCTGGCCGCCGCCTTCGCACATGGTCTGCAGCGCGTAGCGGCCGTTGCGGCGCTCGAGTTCGTTGAGCATCGTCGTCATGATGCGCGCGCCGGTGGCACCCAGCGGATGGCCGAGCGCGATGGCGCCACCATTGACGTTGACCTTGTCGCGCGGAATGCCGAGGTCCTTGATCCAGGCCAGCGGGATCGAGGCGAAGGCCTCGTTGCACTCGAACAGGTCGATGTCCTCGATCTTGAGGCCGGTCTTGGCCAGCGCGTGGCGGGTCGCCGGGATCGGCGCCGTCAGCATCCACACCGGATCGTCGCCACGCACGCTGATGTGGTGGATGCGGGCGCGCGGCTTGAGGTTGTGATCCCTCACCGCCTGCTCCGAGGCGATCAGCAGCGCCGCCGAGGCATCCGCATTCTGGCTGGCCACGCCGGCATGCACGCGACCACCCTCGATCAGCGTCTTCAGCGTCGCCATCTTGTCGAGCGAGGTGTCGAGGCGCGGCGTCTCGTCGATGGCGAAGTCACCAACCGGCACGATCTCGCCGGCAAAACGGCCCGCGTCGATGGCGGCAATGGCGCGCTGGTGGCTTTCGAGCGCGAACTGCTCCATCTCGTCGCGGCTGCACTGCCACTTCTCGGCGATCATCTCGGCCGAGCGGAACTGGCTGACCTCCTGGTCGCCATAACGCGCGATCCAGCCCGGCGAAGTGCTGAACGGATCGGAGATGCCGAATTGCGGACCGACCAGCATGGCCGACGCCATCGGGATCATGTTCATGTTCTGCACGCCACCGGCGATCACCAGGTCCTGCGTGCCGCTCATCACGGCTTGCGCCGCAAAATGCACCGCCTGCTGGGCCGAACCGCACTGGCGGTCGACGGTCACGCCCGGCACATGGTCGGGCAATCCAGCCACCAGCCAGCAGGTGCGGGCGATGTCGCCGGCCTGCGAGCCGATCGTGTCGGTGCAGCCATAGATGACGTCGTCGACCGCGTTCGGGTCGATGCCGGTGCGCGTCATCAGCGCCTTGATCGGCTGGGCACCGAGATCGGCCGAATGCAACCCGGCAAGCGAGCCCTTCTTGCGCCCGACCGGCGTGCGGATGGCGTCGACGATATAGGCTTCAGGCATTTTCCGCCTCTCTGGCAAAGGTGTGTTCAGGTCCGAGCGGACGCGCAAAGACCCGGGCGGCGACACGCTCGCGGTGGAAGGCAGTGCCGCCCCACCAACTTGTCAGCGCGATGCCACGCTTGAGGAAGAAGTGGACATCCACCTCCCAGGAATAGCCCATGGCGCCATGCACCTGGATCGAGGTGCGGGCTGCAACGTCCGCAGCATCCGCGCAGGCGAGCTTGGCCTGCGAGATGCGGGCGCGGCTGTAGAGATCGCCCTGCTCCAGCTGGGCGGCCGCCGCATGCAGCACCGGCCGGGCGAACTCGATCTTCACCTGAGCGGTCGCCAGATGATGCTTCACAGCCTGGTAGGAGCCGATCGGCTTGCCGAACTGCTGCCGTTCCTTGGCATAGGCAACGCCGAGGTCAACGCAGCGCTGGGCGATGCCTTGCATCTGCGCGGCGGCGACCAGGGCCCCGCGGTCGAGCGCGGCGGCAAGCGGTGCCGCCGCCTCGTCTGTGCCGGCGATCAGCGTCTCGGCGCTCGGCTCGAACTCGACGGTGAACAGCCGGCGGAACGGATCGACGCTCGGCTGCGCCACGATCTTTGCCCTGGCAGTTTCGACCAGATGCACGGCACCGTCGCGAACGACGAGCACGGCTTCGGCAGTGTCGGCATCGGCGACGAACGGATTGGCCGGATGGGCGACGGTCACCGTCACCTCGCCCGCAAGCGCTCGTTCCAGCAAGGCAGCTGCACGGGCGTTGCCGGAAAATGCAGCAAGCAGCGGCAGCGCCACGCCGGCGTTCTCGACCAGCGGCTCCGGCAATCCAGCATAACCGCAGGCTTCGGCGATCTGGACGAAGTCTATTGCCTTGAGGCCAAGCCCGCCCCGGTCTTCGCTCACCAGCGCGCCGGCAAGACCCATCTCCACGATCTTGGCCCAGCGGGCCTCGTCACGGGCAGCGCCCTCGCCCATCAGGCGGCGCAGGTCGGCCGGCTGGCAGACGTCGGTGAGCAGTTCGCGGACGACATCCGCCGTCATCGTCTGCTCTTCGGAGAAACGGAAATCCATCTTTTCGTCCCTCCTTATGCGCGCGGCAGCCCGAGCATGCGCTCGGCGATGATGTTGCGCTGGATCTCGTTCGAGCCGGCATAGATCGGCCCGGCCAGCGAGAAGAAATAGCCGTCCAGCCAGCGGCCGATGTCGCCGGCCTCGGGTGCGGAGCGCAAAAGTTCCGCGCGCGCGCCCAGGATCGACAATGCCGCCTTGTGCATGGCGATGTCCATTTCCGACCAGAAGATCTTGTTGGTGCTGGCCTCGGCGCCGATGTGGCCGCCGGCGGCAAGGCGCGAGGCTGTCGCATAGATCGACAGCGCATAGGCCTCGGCGTCCATCCACGACTGCAGCACCGCCGCGCGCACCGTCGGCTCGACTTCGGCCTCATGCGCCTTGTGGAGCTCGACCAGCTTGCGCGCCGCCACCTGGAAGCGCGCCGGGCTGCGCAGCATCAGGCCGCGCTCGAAGCCGGCGGTCGCCATGCAGATGTTCCAGCCCTCGCCTTCGCCGCCAAGTCGGTTGAAGGCCGGAACGCGGACGTCATCGAGGAAGATTTCGGCAAAGCCGGTCTCGCCATCGATCTGCGGGATCGCCTGCACCCGCACGCCGGGTGCGTCGAGCGGTAAGAAGATCAGCGACAGGCCCTTGTGGCGCTGCGAGGCAGGATCGGTGCGGAACAGGCCGAAGGCCCAGTCGGCGAAGACGGCGCGCGACGACCAGATCTTGTGGCCCTTCAGCACATATTCGTCGCCTTCGAGCACGGCTGTCGCGCGCACGGACGCCAGGTCGGAACCCGCCTGCGGCTCGGACCAGGCCTGCGCCCAGATCTCGTCGCCCGAGGCCATGGAGGTCAGAAATCGGGCCTTCTGCTCGTCGGTGCCATATTCCATCAGCGTCGGGCCGAGCAGGAAGATGCCGTTCTGGTTGACGCGCAGCGGCGCGCCGGCCCGATAATATTCTTCCTCGAAGATCAGCCACTGGATCAGGTCGAGGCCGCGCCCGCCGTAGCTTTCCGGCCAGGTCACCATGCCCCAGCGGCCGTCGGCCAGAACCCGCTCCCAGGCGCGGTGCGCCTCAAAACCCTCGCGGCTGGCGTCGAAGGACGGCAGCGGCGTTTCGGGCACATGCTTTTCGAGCCAGGAGCGCACTTCCTGGCGGAAGGCCTTCTGCTCGTCGGTGTAGTACAGATCCACGCTTGGAAATTCCCGTTGGTCGGCAGCGGCGGGCTCAGGCCTCGCCGGCCTGCTTCTTGTTGGCGGCGGCCATGCTCCTGGCGTCCTGCCCGCCCAGCGTGTTGCCGGTGGTCAGGTCGTTCTGGGCATGGGCGAAATGGTGCATGTGGTAGTGCGCGTCCATGGCGGTGCGCTTGCCGCGCAGGTCCTCGACATGGTTGATCGCCTGCTTCGACAGCCAGAGGCCGAGGCGCGGATATTGCGCCAGCTTCTCGGCCATGGCCCGGCCGGCACCCTCGAGCTCGTCGCGGGTTACCACCTTGTTGACCATGCCGAACTGCTCGGCGCGTGCCGCAGGCATGCGCTCGCCCATCATCAGGAATTCCTTGGCAACGCGCGGCGGCAGCTCGAATGCATGCGCAAAATACTCGACGCCCGGAATGCCCATGCGCACGACCGGGTCCTGGAAGAAGGCATCGTCGGTGGCGACGATGAAATCGCAGACCCAGGCGAGCATCAGCCCGCCGGCGACGCAGGCGCCCTGCACCAGCGCGATCGTCGGCTTGGGAAGGTCGCGCCAGCGGCGGCACATGCCGAGATAGACCTCGTGCTCCCTGGTATAGAGCATTTCGGCTGCCGGTTTGTTGGTGTGGTCGGACCACATCAGGCGGCGGTCAAAGGTCTTGTTGACGTCGCGGCCCGGCGTGCCGATGTCGTGGCCGGCCGAAAAATGCTTGCCCGCCCCGCGCAGGATGATGACCTTCACGGCATCGTCGTCGACGGCGCGCTTGAAGGCGTCGTCGAGCGCATAGGTCATCTGCGAGTTCTGGGCGTTGTTGAACGTCGGGCGGTTCATCGTCACCCAGGCTATCGGCCCCTCGGTCTCGTAGAGGACCGGCTCGGCCGTCTCATAGGTGATGTCTGCCGTGCGCGGCTCAACCAGATCGCTCATTTCAAGGGTTTCCGCTGACAATTCAACTTGGTAGCTGACGGGAAACTACGCTCCCCGCCAAGGGGTGCAATCGTCCAAAGGGACTAACGGCGAGGCAACTTTGTGCGCCGCACAATCACTGGCAGATCGTATCGATCTCCGCGAGTTCGGCAGTCGACAGCTTCCACGAGGCCGCCGCCGCATTGGCCACAACCTGCTCCGGGCGGGTCGCACCTGCGATCACGCTGGAAACGATCGGCTGGCAGGCGAGCCACGAGAACGCCAGTTCGAGGATGGTCCGGCCGCGCGCTTCGCTGAAGGCGACCAGTTTCTCGACCTTGTCGAGATTGGCGTCGGTCAGGCCGGCCTTGAAATAGGCCATGCTCATGCGCGTGTCCTCGGGCATGGCCTGGCCCTTGCGGTACTTGCCGGTCAAAAGGCCGCTCGCCAGCGGAAAATAGGGCAGCAGCGTCATGCCGGTGCGGCGCATCGCCGGGAACAGTTCGGTCTCGGTGGCGCGCGAGATGAGGTTGTATTCGGCCTGCGTGGACTGCAGGCCGTGCAGATTATGGTGTCGCGAGGTCCAGCTGGCATCGACCAGCATCCACGCCGGCAGGTTCGAGCAGCCGAGATAGCGCACCTTGCCCTGCTTCACGAGATCATCAAGCGCGCGAAGTGTCTCCTCGACCGGCGTCTGCGGGTCCGGGAAATGATACTGGTAGAGGTCGATGTAGTCGGTCTTGAGCCGGCGCAGGCTGTCCTCGACGGCGCCCATGACGTAACCGCGCGAGCCGTTGTAGCGGTTGCTCTTCTCGCGGTTCAGCGGCGAGGCGAACTTGGTCGCAAGAAACACCTCCTTGCGCCGGTCGCCGAGGATTTCGCCCAGCGTGATCTCGGAGCCGCCGTTGACGCCATAGGAGTCGGAGGTGTCGAGCAGCGTGATGCCGGCGTCGAGCGCGGCGTGCACGACCTTGCGGGCGGCATCGGTGTCGAGCGACCTGATCATGCCGCCGAAGTTGTTGCAGCCAAGGCCGACGACCGAAACCTCGAGGCCCGTGCGGCCGAGAACGCGCTTTTCCATCTCGTCTACTCCATCATCTCTAATCGCTAAATCAATGAATTCGTTTGCTTAGTTTCAGGCCGCTGCCGTGATCATGTCGGTCGCCTTCTCGGCGATCATGACGGTTGCCGCATAAGTGTTGCCATTGACCAGCACCGGCATGACCGAGGCGTCGGCGACGCGCAGCCTGTCGACGCCACGAACGCGCAGCTGCGGATCGACCACGGAGTCCGCATCCGCGCCCATCCGGCAGGTGCCGGCGGCGTGGTAGTGCGTCACCGCGGTCGCCAGGATGTCGTCGGCGATATCGTCGAGCGAGCGGATCGGGCGCGTCGGCAGCAATTCCTTGTCGAGCAAGCCGCGCAGCGCTGGCTGGTTGACGATGGCGCGTGTCCGGTCGGCGCCTTCGGCCAGGATTCTGAGGTCGCGTGGGTCGGAGAAATAGTTGGGCGAGATCGCCGCGTGCGCCAAAGGCTCGGCCGATTTCAGCGTCACCTGCCCGCGGCTGTAGGGCGAACCGTGGTTGAGCAGCAGCGTGAAGCCGTGTTCGCGCGGCAGGATGCCGAGCACGCCCGGCCCGCGCCGGATCACAGTCGCCGGCGCCATGCAGACCTGGATCTCGCTGCCCGGATCGCCCTCGATGGCGTGGAAATAGCCCGATGTCGGAAACAGCCCGCGGCTCAGAACGCCTCGGCGCCGCAACGCGTACTGCGCGCCGGCCTTCAGCGCGCCCCACGGGCTGACGTGACTGTAGGCGCTGACCGGCTTGGTCGTGGTGTACATCAGCCGGTACATGGGATGGTTCTGCAGGTTCCGCCCCACTTCGGGCCGGTCGGCGGCGACCTTGATGCCCAGGCGTTGCAAGCTGCCCGCCTCGCCCACGCCGGACAGCATCAGCAGCTGCGGCGAGTTCACCGCCCCGCCGCTCAGGATCACTTCCTTCACCGCCCGCGCCACCCGTGTCCGCCCCTCATGTGCGAACACCACGCCTGTCGCCATGCCGGCCTCGATCACCACGCGCAGCACCGGCGCGTCGACGATCAGCGTGAGGTTGGGCCGCTTCGACGCCGGGTGCAGGAAGGCGGAAGCAGTGCTCGAGCGCCTGCCACGCCCGACGGTCAGGTCGACATGGCCGAAGGCTTCCGCCGCGTCCTTGTTGAGGTCGTCGGTCAGCGGCAGGCCTTCCTGGGCGGCTGCGTCGAGGAACATGTCGCAGACGGGCGCGGTGCCCTGCCCCCTGGAAACCTGCAGCGGCCCGCTGTCGCCATGGATGTCGCTGGCGCCGCGCTCGTTGGTCTCCGATTTCCTGAAATACGGCAGGACGTCGTCATAACCCCAGCCGTCGTTGCCGAGCGCCTTCCAGTTGTCGTAGTCGCGCCGATGCCCGCGCATGTACATCATGCCGTTGATCGAGCTCGACCCGCCGACGATCTTGCCCTGCGCCCAATAGAGCTTGCGCCCGCCCAGCGCCTGCACCGGCTCGCTCTCGTAGCTCCAGTTGTAAGCCGGATGCGTGCCGGTCACGACATTGGCGCCGGGAATGCGGATCAGCATGCCCTTGTCCAGCCCGCCGGCCTCGATGACCGCGACCCGCGCGTTCGGGTTTTCGGACAGGCGGGCGGCAAGCACGCAGCCGGCGGCGCCCGCGCCGACGACGACGTAGTCGAATTCTAGATCGGCGGCAAACGTCACGTCTATTTCCTGAAGTCTCGTCGTGCCACGCCATTCGGCCATGGCAGGCGCGCGTGCTCTGCGGCAAGCCTCGTCAGCGGATCGGCGACGTCGCGCTCGACGATCCTGGCCGCCTTGCGCAGGCGCAGGTCGACATGGATCGACAGGCCCTCGACGGTCGCCGCGCGGTAGTTCTGGTCGACATTCCACAATTCGTGGAAATGGTGGACGCGCTTGAGGTCGGTCCACAGCACCACGCTGCGCGCCTCGAGCCGTGCGTCGGGCATCAGCTCACGCTCGTAGCGAACGCTCTTCTCCAGCCTGAAGAAGCTGTAGCTGGTGTGCCTGATGTAGTCGTCATGGATACCGAAAACCTCGAACAAGTCGCTTTCGGCGATGTCGAAAACCCGGTCGTACCAGGACACGTTCATGTGCCGGTTCACGTCGAGCCAGTGCGGCTCGACCTTGCCCCGGAAGCTGATGTAGGGGCGCGGTGCGTTTTCGGCATCTCCGGCAGTGGCGCCGAAAGCCTCGTCCCCGTACATGCCCTTACTCCGCCGCTGCGGTCGCCGGGGCGTTCAGCTTCTCGTCGAGCTCGGAGGCAAGGCACGAGAACTTCACCTGGCCGCGCTCGATGATCATGGCGCGGTCGGCGTATGGTGCCGTCACCGCCAGATGCTGCTCGACGATGACCACTGCCGTGCCCGTCTGCGCCCAGCGGCGCAGGAAGGCGAGGATCGGCGGCAGCAGCGCCTGGGCGAGGCCCATCGATGGTTCGTCGCAGAGCAGCACCTTGGGCTGGGCAATGAAGGCCTGTCCGAGCGCCAGCATCTGCTGCTGGCCGCCGGAGAGGTCGCGGGCGTAAAGCTTCTGCTTCTCCTTCAGGATCGGGAAGACCGAGTAGATCTCCTCGACCGCATTGTTGAAGCCGGCGCGATCGCCCCGGCGGGCGGCGGCGCCCATGCGCAGGTTGTCGAAGACGCTCAACTCGGGAAACACCCGGTGCCCGTCGAGCACCAGCCGCAGGCCCGACTGCGCCACCTTTTCCGGCGCATTCCCGCCGATCGGCTTGCCGTCGAGCAGGATCTCGCCGCTGTCGGGCTTGTTGAAGCCGGCGATCGCCCGCATCAGCGTCGACTTGCCGGCGCCATTCTCGCCGCCGATCAGCAGGATCTCGCCCGCCTTGGCCGTCAGCGACACGTCGCGCAGCACCGGGATGGTGCCGTAGCCGGCTACCAGATTCTTGACCTCAAGCATGGCGCGACCCCACGAACATATGCTGCACCGCCGGATCCTTGGCGACCACGTCCGGCTTACCCGAGGAAACCACCCGGCCCTGCTCCAGCACCGTGATGGTGTCGGCAATGCCCCACACCAGGTCGAGGTCGTGCTCGACGAGGATGACGGTCTTGCCCATCTGGCGGCTCAGGAACTTGACGAGATTGGCGAAGTTGGTGCGCTCGCTCTGCGACAGGCCGGCGGCCGGCTCGTCGAACAGCACGATGGTCGCTTCCTTGAGCACCGTGCGCATCACCTCCACCAGACGGCGCTGGCCATGCGACAGCAGCGTGGCGCTGTCCTGGCCGAAGCTCTCCTCCATCGCCTTGGCGAGCGAGGTGATGTCGGCGCTGGCCGGGCCGACTCGGGCATCCATGCCGATCTTGAGATTGTCCCACAGGGACATCTGGCTGAAGATGCGCGGCGCCTGGAAGGTGCGGCCGAGGCTCATGTTGGCGATGCGGTCGGCGGCCATGCTGGTGGCGTCGACGCCGTTGATCATGAACGAGCCCGAATTCAGGCGCGACAGGCCGCTCAGTACGTTGAGCAGGCTGGTCTTGCCCGAGCCGTTGGCACCGATCAGGCCATGCACCTCGCCCTTGCGGACCTTGAGGTCGACGGCGCTGACGGCAACCACCTCGCCGAACTTCTTGGTGCCGTTGCGCACCTCGACGGCGATCTCCTCGCTCGGCTCGCGCGACGCCTTGCCGGCCTGCAGGTCGGCCAGGAAGCCGTCGATGCGGAAGGCCTGCTCGCCGCCACCGGTCTGCTTGCGCTTGGCGCGCAGGCGCTCGATCGAGCCGACGATGCCATCGGGGAATGCCATCACGGCCAGCAGCGTCAGGGTCCCGTACATCAGCAGGCGGTATTCGACGAACTGCGCGAGCAGGATGTTGGGCAGGATGAAGACGATCCAGATGCCGATGATCGGGCCGAGCATCTGTCCGCGCCCGCCGACGACGACGGCGAAGAAGAAGACGAAGGACAGCTCGATGTTGAAGCCCTGCGGGCTGACGAAGGCAACCGTCGGCAGATAGAGGATGCCGCAGATGCCGGTGCCGATGGCAGCGATGACGAAGGCGATGAAGCGCATCACGCCCGGCTTGATGCCGAGGGAGCGCGCCGCCTCGGGGCTGAGAGCGGCGACGAACATGCTGCGGCCGAGCTTCGAGCGGCGGATGCCGTAGTGCACGAACAGCGCGATCATCGGGAACACGGCGACCGCGATAGCCAGCGGCGACATGCCGAAGACGGCGGGGTCGGTCAGCGCGGGAACGGTGACGCTGATGCCGTTGATGCCGTTGGTCCACTTGTCGAGCGTCACCAGCAGCTGCGGGAAGACGATCGCCGCACTCATGGTGACGAAGCCGAGGTGGAAGCCCTGGACGCGCAGCGCAGGCAGAGCGAACAGCAGGCCGCCGAGCATGGCGGCGACGACGCCGCCCAGCGACGCGGCGGCGAAAGACCAGCCGTGCAGACCGTAAAGGATCGCGGCGACATAGGCCGCCAGGCCGAGGATGGCGCCCTGGCCGAACGACTTCTGGCCGGCATCGACGAACAGCATGTTCTGGAAGATCGCGGCGGCAATGTAGATGTTGACCAGCTGGAACGTGTGGATCCAGTAGGAATTGCCGGCGATCACTGGCCCGAAACCGGTGATGGCGATCAGCGCGACGCCGATCCACACCTGCGTGAGGTCGGAGTTGAAGCGGCCTTTCGGCTTGGTTTCGGCCATGGGGACGGGTCCGGTTTGTACGTTGGTCGCGGCCTGCATGGTCACACCCGCCTCGCGCCGACGCGCCCGAAGAGGCCCTGCGGCCGGAACATGAGGATCAGCACCAGCACCAGGAGCGAAGCGAGATCCTGGTAGGCGCCGCCGACCTTGTAGGCGGTCAGCATCGCCACCACGCCGACCAGCGGACCGCCGATCAGCGTGCCGGCGTTGGAGCCGATGCCGCCGACGACGGCCGCGACGAAGCCGTTGAGCACATATTTCAGGCCGGCGTCAGGGCTGACCGAGATGACGGGCGCCACGAGGAAGCCGACGGTGCCGACCATCAGGCCGCTGATCGCAAAGGCAATGAGCTGCAGCCGGCGCACCGGCAGGCCGGCGGCGCGGGCGGCGTCGAAATCCTGCGACAGCGCGCTGATGGCGAGGCCGATGAAGGTGCGGCGCAGGAAGAAGCGCAGCGCGAAGAACCAGAACACCATCGCGACGATCGCCAGCGCGTAGGCGCCGGGCGTGCGCGTTCCCAGGATGCGGAAGCTTGGCACCACGCTTTGAACCGAATAGGCGAACGGCCCCTGCGTGATCATCAGCAGGGCCGCGACGATCACCGAAACCGACACCGTCGAAATCAGCCAGCTGTCCTGCTCGACCGACGAGCGCAGCGGCAGGAGCGTTATATAGCCCTGGAAGGCGACTACGGCCGCTATCGCCAGTCCGGTCAGCACCAGCATCAGCCCCCACTGCCCGAGGCCGACCTGGTTTGCCAGGAAGTATGCCGCGAAACCGCCCAGGATGAACATGTTGCCCTGGGCGAAGTTGAAGATGTTGGTAGCGCCGTGGACGATGTTGAAGCTCATCGCGATGGTGGCGAAGATCGAGCCGATGGCGATCCCGCGTATCACGATGATCAGTATTTCGCTGAGCATAAGCTCGCCTCCCTGACCTCACTTATGAACCCGCCCTGCCTGCACCGCGGGCGAGCCCGGAACGCTGACGAGGAAGGGGTATTTTGACGTGAGCTTATGCGTGGCAGCAGCAGTCGCAACATCGTTCGAACGGACTAACGACAAATGCGCACAACCCCGGCGCTCGGCCCGTTCCGGGTTGCCTAAGAGAAACAGCCCCGAGCCGCATCGAACGACGCTTTCGCTGCCTCCCGGAGGCCGAGGGCGGCCAGTACGGGGGAAATCACCTCGACACTGTAGGGCACGGTGACGCCCATCGCGTCGAGCGTCGAGCCAAAGCCCTCGAGGTCGAAGGCGCCCTGCCCGCACAGCCTGCGGTTCATCGTATCGGCTGCCAGGCTTTGAAGCGGATCCCGGTCCGCATCATTGACCTGGACGCAGAGTACCTTTTCCGCCGGGATCCAATTCAGATCGCCAAGCTGCACGCCGGCGCGGAAGATGTGCCAGCAATCGATTGCCAACCCGGCATTGGCAATGCCGTCGACCATGCCCAGGGCCGTGTCGACGTCGCGGACAGTGCCCCAAGCCACGAGCTCGAGCGCGACCGCAATGCCGTGCCGCTCGGCACGCCGGCAGAGTTCGGTGAACTTCCGCCGCATCGTTTCCGGCGTAATGCCTCGCCCAACGAGGTCGGGACCGACGTTCAGCACACCTGCGCCGAGGGCCCGCGCAGCCCGCAAGGCGATCTCCTCGTTGCGCCGCGACGCCTCTCCGGCTTCGCCGTCCATGAACCAATCGGTCAGGAACTCGATCGAAACATGCCTCATGCCGTGCCGGTCGAGCACCGCGCGCATTTCCTCATCGCCGAGGCCCTTGGCTCGCTGTTCGGCATAGTCGCGAAAATGCAGGCACATGCCGGAATAGCCGGCGTTGGCGCATGCCTCGACCCGCTCGGCAAAACCATGCCGGGACGCGACCGGGCCACCAGGCACGACCCCGCTTATGGTGTGGGAACTGCAGACATATTGGCGCGACTTCATGATACATCCTGCGCTGGCGGTCGATCCGTCCAAGATGTCGTGGCCGCCACCGGCTTACAGGTCCGTTCGGACTAGCTGTTTGGTCCCGCAATGAGATGGTGCGGGTTGAACTTGAAGCTTGATGGGTCCTTTGTCCATGCATCGCAGATCACCTGATAGGGTGTTTTCCATCTCAGGGCCTTGAGGTGCTTGGCGAAGTTGTATGCGGTAACGAAAGTCAGGATATGGGCCTTTAGGCTTTGCAGATCGTCGCAGTGGTAGATCTTGACGGTGGCGTCCTTGATGGTGCGGTTCATCCTCTCGACCTGACCGTTGGTCCACGGGTGCCTGGCCTTGGTGGTGCGGTGGTCGATGTCGTTTGTGGCGCAGGCGTATTCGAAGGCGTGCGCTCGGAAGCGCTCGCCGTTGGCGATGGCCTCCTTGATCAGCGGCACGGCCGCCCCTCCTGCACCAGGCGTGGTGAACCGGATGCCGTTGTCGGTGAGCACGGTGTGGATCTTGTAGGGAACCGCCGCGATCAGCCGCAGCAAGAACTCCCTGGAGACGGCGGTGGTGGCCTTCTCGTGCAGTTCGACGAAGGCGAACTTCGAGGTGCGGTCGATGGCCACGAACATGTGTCGCTTGCCCTGTTCGGTGCGCACCTCGGCGACGTCGATGTGGAAGTAGCCGATCGGGTAGCTCCTGAACTTCCATTTCGCCGGCCTGTCGCCCTCGACGTCGGCTTGTCGCCCTCGACTTCGGGCAGGCGGCCGATGCCGTGGCGCTGCAGGCAGCGGTGCAATGACGAGCGCGTCAGCTGCGGAATCGTCGGCTGCAGCGCATAGAGGTAGCCGTCGAGCGGCAGCAGCGTATGGCGCCGGAAGGCGACGATGACCGCCTCCTCCTCAACGGAAAGAACCGTTGACCGCGGCTCTTTCCGCCCCGTCGGAAGGTCGGCTGTCGAAGTCCGCTGCCGCCACTTCGCGACCGTGGTTGACCCCGTAGCGCTTGCCCAGGGCTCTCAGGCTCTCTTGACTATGTTGTATCGCTCGACGGACCGCCTCTGTCGTCCTGGCGCTCCCATGGAGAACCTAGCCCATCCTTCGATTCGGAGGACTAGGGTGCCCCATCAAAGCCTGACATCAAACAGCTAAAGCTTATGCAGCTTCCTTGGTTTCGATGCTGGTCGGCACCGAGGCGATCGTCTTCAGGATCTGCGAGGCGATCTGGTAGGGGTCGCCCTGCGAGTTCGGGCGGCGATCCTCGAGATAGCCGCGGTAGTCGTTGCGCACGAAGCTGTGGGGCACGCGGACCGAAGCGCCACGGTCGGCCACGCCCCAGGTGAAGACGTGGATCGAGGCGGTCTCGTGCTTGCCGGTGAGGCGCAGGTGGTTGTCCGGGCCGTAGACGGCGATGTGGTCGGCGCGGGCTTCGCCGAAGGCTGCCATCAGCGCCTCGAAATAGGCCTTGCCGCCGACTTCGCGCATGTAGGCGGTCGAGAAGTTGGCGTGCATGCCCGAGCCGTTCCAGTCGGTGTCGCCGAGCGGCTTGCAGTGGTACTCGATGTCGATGCAGTACTTCTCGGTCAGGCGCTGCAGCAGGTAGCGCGCCAGCCAGATCTCGTCGGCCGCCTTCTTCGAGCCCTTGCCGAAGACCTGGAATTCCCACTGGCCCTTGGCCACCTCGGCGTTGATGCCTTCATGGTTGATGCCGGCGGCCAGGCAGAGGTCGAGGTGCTCCTCGACGATCTGGCGGGCGATGTTGCCGACGTTCTTGTAGCCGACGCCGGTGTAGTATTCGCCCTGCGGAGCCGGGAAGCCGCTCTCCGGGAAGCCGAGCGGGCGCCCGTCCTTGTAGAAGAAGTATTCCTGCTCGAAGCCGAACCAAGCGCCCTCGTCGTCGAGGATGCCGGCGCGGCTGTTGGACGGATGCGGGGTGACGCCGTCGGGCATCATTACTTCGCACATCACCAGCACGCCGTTGGTGCGGGCCGGATCGGGATAGACGGCGACCGGCTTCAGCACGCAGTCGGAGCTGCGGCCTTCGGCCTGCCGGGTCGAGCTGCCGTCGAAGCCCCACAGCGGAAGCTGCTCGAGCTTGGGGAATTCCGCGAACTCCTTGATCTGCGTCTTACCGCGAAGATTGGGGGTCGGCGTGTATCCGTCCAGCCAAATGTACTCGAGCTTGTACTTCGTCATGCTGTCCTCTCAGTGTCGTGCTGCCGCCGGGAGCGGCTGTTTTGCCGACATAGGATAAGCAAGCCCCGTGCCAACTTCAAAATGCAGCTGATGCAAGGCTTGGCACGACGGCACGCGATTGAAGTGCACAACAATTAGGCAGATGGATGCCGGTCTCCGGCTCGTCCTGCTCAAGCGGCGTGCTGCGCCGCCCCGGCGGGTCAGGCCGGCTTCAGCGCGGTCAGCAGGGCAACGGCCGCCTGCATGTCGCGCTTGCGGTTGGCGCGGCGGGCGACAGCCTCGGAATCCTGGCCCCAATGCTCGATCTGCCAGTCCTCGTCGACATGAGCGGCCGTCCAGGCCTCCTCGACGTCGAGTTCGCCCATCTCCACGGCGAGCGCCAGCAGCGCCGAACCGGTCAGCGCCGTCATGACATGCAGGGCGGCGAGCCGCATCGGCTCCGACCGCTGCGAAAGATGGACGCCGAGCGCCGCGATCGCCTCGCGCGGCTGGTCGACATGCATCACGCCTTCGGCGAGCACGAAACGCGCGCCCAGCGACGCCCTTGCCCAGTCGATTACCGGATCCCAGGCGTCGGACTGGCGCTCGACCAGCTTTTCGGGGCTGTCGGCGCGATAGCACAGCAGATCCGACGACGCGAAACGCAGGATGTCCTCGAGCACCGCCTGCGGGTCGGCGGCGACACCGTCGATCGCCGTGTTGACGAGCCGCAGCACGGGCATTGTGAACGGATCGATGATTTCGGCCTGGGCGGCGAATTCGTCGGCGACGAGCTGCGCCGCCGCCGCGGTGGGCAGCGCGAGCAGGGCCTTGCCGGGCGTGCGCACCGACTTGCCGTCGAGCTGCACGGCATGGGCGCCGTCCACCTCCGCGACCGATGCCGCCTTGTAGAAGCGCTTGGGCAGCGGCGTGCGCATCTGGATCTGCGCCCGGCGGATCGGATCGGGATCGGACAGCTGCGGGCCGGCTTCGAGGTCGCTCAGAATGTCGCGCATGGTTTGTTCCTGTCAGTCGATGAGGGCCAGCAGTTCGGCGGGCGTATCGATCACCGCATCCGCGCCGGTGGCGAACAGGCCTTCGCGGTGGTGATAGCCCCACGACACGCCGACCGCGCGTGCACCCGCGCTCTTGGCCATCTGCATGTCATAGATGGCGTCGCCGACCACCAAAGTCGAGGCTGGGTCGACGCCCATCTCAGCGCAGCATTCCAGCACCATGGCCGGATGCGGCTTCGACGGACAGTCGTCCGCCGTGCGCACGGTGACGAAATAGCGTTCGAAGCCATGCGCTTCGAGCACGCGGCGCACGCCGCGCCGCGACTTGCCGGTGACCATCCCGATCAGCACATTGTCACGGGCCGCCAATGTGCCCAATAATTGTGCAATGCCGTCGAACAGCGGCTCCTCGAAGTCGGGCCGGCGATGCGTGGCATTGAAATGTTCCTTGTAGCGGGCAGCGAGTTGCCGGCACTCGTCGTCGAGCGGACGCTCCAAAAGGGCGGCGATCGCGATGTCGAGCGTCAGCCCGATGATGCCCTTGGTGGCGGCGGGCGTCGGCAGCGGCAGGCCGGCCTCGCGAAACGTCGCCACCATCGAGGCATGGATGATGTCGGCGCTGTCGACCAGCGTGCCGTCGCAATCGAAAAGTACGAGTTTCATGGTCGTCCAGGGCTCACTCGGGCGAGCCGCTTTCCTCGTCGAAGCCGATCAGGTTCCAGCTCTGGCGCATATGCGGCGGCATCGGCGCGGTGACGTCGATCACGCCCTGGTCGGGATGCGGGATGACGATGCGGCGGGCATGCAGGTGCAGGCGGTTCTGGATGCCGCCGGGGAATTCCCAGTTGGTGTCGTGCTCGAAATATTTCGGATCGCCGATGATCGGGCAGCCGATATGGGCGGCGTGCACGCGCAACTGGTGGGTGCGCCCGGTATAGGGCTCCATTTCGAGCCAGGTCAGCGCCTGGGCCGCCTGCTCGAGGATGCGATAGTAGGAAACGGCGTGATCTGCGCCCTTTTCGCCGTGCTTGGCGATACGCATGCGGTCACCGTCCGGCGTCTGTTCCTTGATCAGCCAGGTCGAGATCTTGTCCTCGCGCTTGGGCGGCACGCCCTTGACCAGGGCCCAGTAGGTCTTCCTGGTTTCACGGGCGCGGAAGGCCTCGGCGAGCTTCATCGCCGCAAGGCGCGTGCGCGCGACAACGAGCACGCCCGAGGTGTCGCGGTCGAGCCGGTGGACGAGGCGCGGCTTCTCGCCCTTCTTGTTGCGCCAGGCTTCGAGCATGTCGTCGAGATGGCGGGAGACGCCCGAACCGCCCTGCACGGCAAGGCCGGCCGGCTTGTTGAAGACGAAGACCTTGGGGTCCTCGTAGAGCAGCATCTGGGCGAGCACGTCGCCGTCGTCCTGGTTGCGCATGGTGCGCGCGGTCAGCGGCCCCTCGCCCTTCTTGTCGACGTCGAGCGGCGGAATGCGGATCACATGTCCCGGCTCGACGCGCGTGTCGGCCTTGGCGCGGCCGCCATTGACGCGGATCTGGCCGGAGCGCAGCAGCTTCTGCAGGTGGCCGAAGCCGAGCCCGGGAAAATGGGTCTTGAACCAGCGATCGAGCCGCATGCCCGCTTCGCCGGCTTCCACCGTGATCTGTTCGACGCCTGCCATCATTCACCTGTACGTTTCGAAGCGGCCCAATAGCATCAGCCGATGCTTCTTGCGAGCCACAAGCCGCAAAACAGCGCCAGGACCGCGCCGATCACGCTCGCGAGCGCATAACCCGCCGCCGAAACGGTCGCGCCACGCTCCCAAAGCGTCGCGACGTCGAGCGAAAAGGCAGAGAAGGTCGTGAAGCCGCCGAAGATCCCCGTGGCCACGAACAGCCGCAATTCGTTCGATGCGCCGGCGCGGCGCGCCAGCCAGCCGATGAACAGCCCCATGGCGAAGGACCCGACGATGTTGATGACCATCGTGCCCCAGGGAAAGTTCGGGCCGAACAGGCGCAGCGACACCAGGTTGACCAGATGGCGCAGCGAGGCGCCGATGGCGCCGCCCATTGCAACGAGAGATAGATGCAGCATGGCGACTACCTGCCTGCGCGCGCCATGGACGTCAATGGGCAATGCGCCGTACGAGGCCCGCTCGGGGTTGGAAGCGGGGCCGGCGGGCATCCCAACTACGTTGTGGACAAGCCTTCGGCCGCCAAGGCCATTGTTGGGTCGGGCGCAAGCGGGTAATAGCATCGCTTTCATGCAGCCTTCCAAGGACATCACCCGCCTGATCGAGATCATGGCAGCCCTGCGCGAGCCGGAAACCGGCTGCCCGTGGGACATCGAGCAGAATTTCGCGACGATCGCCCCCTACACCATCGAGGAGGCCTACGAGGTCGCCGACGCGATTTCGCGCAACGACATCGACCATTTGCGCGAGGAACTCGGCGACCTGCTGCTGCAGGTGGTCTACCACGCCCAGATGGCCGAGGAGGCAGGCGAATTCTCCTTCGGCGACGTGGTGCAGGGCATCACCACCAAGATGATCCGCCGCCACCCGCATGTCTTCGGCGACGCCGAGGCGCGCGAAGCGCGTTCGGCCAAGGGCATGTGGGAGAAGATCAAGGCCGAGGAGAAGGCCGAGAGGCGTTCGGCCCGCATCGCGCGCGGGCTCGACCCCGAGGACCACGGCAACGGCTTTCTGGACTCCGTGCCGGTAGCTCTACCGGCGCTGACGCGGGCGCTGAAGCTGCAGGAGAAGGCGGCGCGCGTAGGCTTCGACTGGGGCGAGGCAGCACCCATCCTCGACAAGATCGAGGAAGAGATCGGCGAATTGCGCGAGGCCATGGCCAAGGGCGACCAGGCGGCGATCAAGGACGAATTCGGCGACATGCTGTTTGCGCTGGTCAATCTCGGCCGCCACCTGCAGCTCGATTCAGAGGCGGCGCTCGGCGGCACCAACGACAAGTTCCGCACGCGTTTCCACTATGTCGAAAAGGCGCTGGACGAGGCAGGCCACAGCCTGGAAGCGGCGACGCTCGACGAGATGGAAGCGCTCTGGCAGCGGGCGAAGACGGCGAAGTAGGTTTCTCGCACTGCCCCTCATCCCCCTGCCGGGACCTTCTCCCCGTCAACGGGGAGAAGGGGCAAGCGGAGGCGAACTCAGTGCCTGCCCTTGCGGAGAATCCGCGCCGCGATCTCTTCGCGTGCCGAGGCCGTGGCCCTGATGGTCATCGACACGCTGCCGTCGTCGTTGTCGGTGCGCCTGACCACGTCGCCGTTGCGGTAGAGCCAGTCGATCTGGCCGAGCTGGCTCGGCTCGAGCATCACGTCGATCGTTTCCAGCTCGCCCGAGACCCGTTGCTCGATGAGCGCGGTCAGGGCCGGAATGCCCTCGCCCGTGATCGCCGAGATCGCGATCGGCGGCGTCCCGCGGTCGCCGGAGCTGTCCGAAAGCAGGCGCTCGCGATTGCCCTCGTCGAGCTGGTCGATCTTGTTCCAGACTTCGATGACGCGGTCGGTGTCGCCGGCATCGACGCCGAGATCGGCGAGGATGCGCTCGACGTCGTCGGCCTGGGCTGCCGTGTCGGGATCGGAAATGTCGCGGAGGTGGATGACCAGATCGGCCTCGACCACCTCTTCGAGGGTGGCGCGGAAGGCGGCGATCAGGTGCGTCGGCAGGTCGGAGATGAAGCCGACCGTGTCGGACAGGATGATCGGCGTGCCGTGCGGCAGCCGCACCCGGCGCAGCGTCGGGTCGAGCGTGGCGAACAGCATGTCCTCGGCAAGTACGCCGGCGCCGGTCAGACGGTTGAACAGCGTCGACTTGCCGGCATTGGTGTAGCCGACGATGGCGACGACCGGGAACGGCACCTTGCGCCGCTTGGCGCGGTGCAGGTCGCGTGTGCGGCGCACCGTCTCAAGCTCCTTCTTGAGCTTGAGGATTTTTTCCTGGAGCGCGCGCCGGTCGGCCTCGATCTGGGTTTCGCCAGGACCGCCGAGGAAGCCGGCACCGCCGCGCTGGCGCTCGAGGTGGGTCCAGCTGCGCACGAGCCGGCCCTTCTGGTAATTCAGGTGGGCGAGCTCGACCTGCAGCGTGCCTTCCTTGGTGCGCGCCCGCCGGCCGAAGATCTCGAGGATCAGGCCGGTGCGATCGAGCACCTTGGCATTCATCTCTTTTTCGAGGTTGCGCTGCTGCACCGGCGTCAGCGGATGGTCGACGATGACCAGCTCGGCGCCGCGCTCCTTCACGATCTCGGCGAATTCCTCGACCTTGCCGCTGCCGAGCAGGGTCGCCGGCCGCGGATCGGCAACCGCCACGACCGCCGTGTGCACGGGTTCGAGATCGATTGCCTTGGTCAGGCCGACCGCCTCGTCGTGACGCGCATCGGACGAGCGCGACAGGCGCGGCCGCGCGCTGTCGTCGTCACCCTTGGCCTGGCGCGTGAGCACCGGCACGATGACGACCGCACGCGTGGGGGCTTTGTCGCCCCCTACCGAATCGGGTCCGTTGCTGGCACCGGCCTTGGAGCCGGAATTCCTATCGCGCGCCAATCAGCCGCCCTGGCTTTCCTCGCCGTCGAACATCTGAACCGGCTGGCTCGGCATGATCGTCGAGATGGCATGCTTGTAGACGAGCTGGGAATGTCCGTCGCGGCGCAACAAAACACAGAAATTGTCGAAGGAGGTAACGACCCCGGTCAACTTCACGCCGTTAATGAGGAAAATGGTGAGTGGGTTTTTGCTCTTACGAACTGAATTCAGGAAAAGGTCCTGAAGATTCTGCGATCGTTCCGCCATTGTTTTTTTCTTTCGCCGATCCCTGTCTGCCCGCCAATGCGCCAAATTACACGGCCCATGTCAAGCCGGCAGACACCCCCTTGCCACAACCTGCAGCAAGCTGAACGAGATGAATTTAACCATTTACGCCCAAGCGGTTATCAGGCTTGGATTTTTTCCGCAACGTCAAAAAACGCCTCACGCAGGGAAAGTGCCACCGAGCCGGGATGGCCGTTGGCGACCGGCTGGCCGTCGATCGCGACGATCGGCATGACCAGCGTCGTCGCCGCGGTGATGAAAGCCTCGCGCGCAGCCTTGGCCTCGTCGACGGTGAAGCCGCGCTCCTCGACCCTTAGGCCGAGCTTTGCCGCCACTTCCATCAGCGTGGTGCGGGTGACGCCCCTGAGGATGCCGTGGTCGGCGGGCCGTGTGACCAGCTGGCCGTCCTTGGTGACGATCCAGGCATTGGTCGCCGCCCCTTCCTTAACCGTGCCGTCGGGATCGACGAACCAGGCTTCCTGGGCGCCGGCCTCCTTTGCCTGCTGGCGCGCGAGCACGTTGGGCAGCAGGCCTACCGACTTGATGTCGACCCTGTCCCAACGGTTTTCCGGAACCGTGATCACCTTGAGCCCGGCCGCGACTTTCCTGGCGGCGGCGGCAGGGTCGGTGCGCTTGGCGGTCACGACCAGCGCAGGGCGGGTTCCCGCCACCGGGAAGACGTGATCGCGCGGCGCCACCCCACGGGTGACCTGCAGGTAGACCATGCCGTTGACGACGCGGTTGCGGCGGATGACCTCGCGCATGACGTGGACGAGCACGGCCCGCTTGAGCGGCCATTCGATGCGCAGCTCGGAGAGCGAGCGGTCGAGCCTGTCGAGGTGCCGCTTGCTGTCGACGATGAAGCCGCGCGCCACCTCGCAGACCTCGTAGACGCCGTCGGCGAACTGGTAGCCGCGGTCCTCGATGTGCACGCTGGCATAGGCATGCGGGAGATAGCGGCCGTTGACATAGGCGATGCGCGGCATGGTTCGAACCCCTCGGCAAGTTTGCGGCGTTCTACCCGATCTCGGCCGGGCAGCAACGGAGATACTGGTGATCCAGGTCAGAAGAATTCCAGGCTGACGCGGAACATCTGCTCGACCTGCTTGACCGCCTTGTCGAGCGCGAAGATGACGACGCGATCCTTCGGCTTGATCTTGACGGAGCCGCCCGGCTTGATGACCTGGCCGTCGCGGTAGATCGCGCCGATGCGCATGCCGTCGGGCAGTTCGAGGTCGCGCAGCTGGGCTCCGACCAGCGGCGAGGTTTCGAGCGCCTCCGCCTCGATGATCTCGGCAGCCCCCCGCTGCACCGAATGCACCTGCCGGATACGGCCGCGGCGGACATGCTGGAGCACGCGCGAAATGGTGACCGCGCTCGGATTGACATAGGCGTCGATGCCCAGCGACTTGGTCAGGTCGTGATAGGACGGGCTGTTGATGAGCGCGAGGTTGCCCTTGCAGCCCAGGCGCTTGGCCATGACGCTCGACAGGATGTTGACCTGGTCGTTGTTGGTCAGCGCCACCATGAGGTCGGCGTCCTGGATGTCGGCCTCGAGCAGGAGCTTCTGGTCGAGCGCGCTGCCGTTGAGCACCACCGTGCGGCGCAGCGCATCCGCCGCCTTCACCGCACGCTCCTTGCTGGCCTCGATGATCTTGATCCTGGTGCGGCCCTGACGCTGCTCGATGGTGCGCGCGACATAGAGCCCGATATTGCCACCGCCGGCGATGACGATGCGCGTCGCCTCCTGTTCGTCGTGGCCGAACAGGCCGAGCGTGCGGCGCACCTGGTCCTTGGTGGTGACGACATAGGCGAGATCGCCGGCCATGAGCTGATCGGCCGAATGCGGGATGAACAGCTGGCCGTTGCGGCTGACGCCGACCACGGTCGACGGCAGATCGGGAAAAAGCTCGGTGAGCTGGCCCAGCGGCGTGTTGATGACGGGGCAATCATCGAGGCATTCGATCGCCACCATGACGATGCGGTTCTCGGCGAAGCGCACGACGTCGGTGGCCCCCGGCAGCGTGATGCGCCGCAGCACCATCTCGCCGACCTCGAGCTCCGGCGAAATGATGACGTCGATCGGCAGGTGATCGCGCGAGAACAGGTCCTGATAGTGCGGCTGCAGATAGGCCTGGGAACGGATGCGCGCCACCTTCATCGGCACGTTGAACAGCGCGTGCGCGACCTCGCAGGCGACGATGTTGACCTCGTCGAACAAGGTGACGGCGATGATCATGTCGGCGTTCTGCGCGCCCGCGGCCTCCAGCACCTCGGGATGCGAGCCGTGACCGACATAGCCGCGGACGTCGAGCGAATCCCGGACCGACTGGATGAGCTCCGGCGCCGTGTCGATGATCGAGACGTCGTTCTTTTCGGCCGCCAGCCGCTCGGCTATGCCGTAGCCGACCTGCCCCGCTCCGCAGATGATCACGCGCATGTGGGATGTCTATCCTGGCTGGCCGGCGGCGTTCAGACGCCCAGCGACTTCAGTTTGCGGTGCAGGGCGGAACGCTCCATGCCGATGAATTCGGCCGTCTTGGAGATGTTGCCGCCGAAGCGGTTGATCTGGGCGATGAGATATTCCTTCTCGAACATCTCGCGCGCCTCCCTGAGCGGCAGCGCCATGATGTGCTGGTCGGACTGGCTCGGCGCGCGCGGCATGACGTCGCCGATCTCGGACGGCAGGAGGTCGGCGGTGATCGGCGCCTCCGGATCGTCGCCGCGGGCGAGGATGAGCAGCCGCTCGATGTTGTTGCGCAGCTGGCGGACATTGCCCGGCCAGTTGTGGGCCTGGAGCACGGCCAGCGCGTCGTCGCCGATGCGGCGCGGCTTGATGCCCGCCTGCTTGGCCATCTGCTTCATGAAATTGTCGACGAGATAGGGAATGTCCTCGCGCCGCTCGGCGAGCCCCGGCACCATCACCGGGACGACGGCCAGGCGATGGTAGAGATCCTCGCGGAACCGCCCTTCGGCGATCATCGCCTCGAGATTCTGCGCCGTCGACGAGATGATGCGCACGTCGACCCTGACGCGCTTGGTGCCGCCGACGCGCTCGAACTGCTGGTCGACCAGCACGCGGAGGATCTTGTTCTGCGTCTCGCGCGGCATGTCGGCGACCTCGTCGAGATAGAGGATGCCCTGATGCGCCTCCTCGAGCGCGCCGACCTTGCGCTCGCCACCGTTCGATTCGGTGCCGAACAGCTCGATCTCCATACGCTCGGGCGTGATCGTCGCGGCGTTCAGCGTCACGAACGGCCCCGCCTTGCGGCCCGAATGCGCGTGGATGGCGCGCGCCACCATCTCCTTGCCCGAACCGGACGGCCCGATGATCATCACGCGGCTGTTGGTCGGGGCCACGCGATCGATGGTCTGGCGCAGCTGGCTCATCGCCGAGGACATGCCGATCAGGTCCTGGGTGTCGCCGCTGCGCATCTTCAGCTCGGAGACCTCGCGCCTGAGCTTCGAGGTCTCGAGCGCGCGCTCGGCGATCAGGATCAACCGGTCGGCCTTGAACGGCTTTTCGATGAAGTCGTAGGCGCCGCGCCGGATTGCCGAAACGGCGGTCTCGATGTTGCCGTGGCCCGAGATCATCACCACCGGCAGACTGGGGTGCAATGTCTTGATCTCGTCGAGCAAGGCCAGCCCGTCCAGGCGCGAGCCCTGCAGCCAGATGTCCAGGAACACCAGGCGCGGCGCGCGATCCGCGATCGCGGCGAGCGCGCTGTCGGCATCGAACGCGGTGCGGGTCTCGTGGCCCTCGTCGCTCAGGATGCCGGCGACCAGTTCACGGATGTCTTCCTCGTCGTCGACGATGAGAATATCAGACGCCATTTCCGACCTTTTCGTTTTGTCCGTCCTGCGCTGCGTCTCCGGTATCGGCCGGGGGGGCCTCTTCGGCCGCCGCAGGCAAGATCATGCTGATCATCGCGCCGCGGCCGCCGTGGAAATCGGCAGGCGCGTCGTGAAGCTCCAATCTTCCGCCATGGTCCTCGACGATCTTCTTGACGATAGCGAGGCCGAGGCCCGTGCCTTTTTCGCGCGTCGTCATATAAGGCTCGAGCAGGCGCTGGCGGTTCTCCCGCGGCAGGCCCTTGCCGTTGTCTGTCACGTCGATGCGGATCGTCCGGCCGTCCCGCCTGGCGCGGATCCTGATGACGCCGCCCTCGCCGCTCTCGCGCTCCACCGCCTCGATGGCTTCGGCGGCGTTCTTGATGACATTGCCGAAGGCCTGCGCCATCAGGCGGCTGTCGAACGTGCCCTTGAGCGGTCCGGGCGGCACGTCACGCTCGAAGGCGATGTCCGAACGGCTCACCTCGACCAGGAACGAGGCCTCCCGCAGCGGCTCGCGGATGTCGACGACCTTCATTTCCGGCTTCGGCATGCGCGCGAACGCCGAGAATTCGTCGACCATGCGGCCGATGTCGCCGACCTGGCGGATGATGGTGTCGGTGCACTGGTCGAAGACCTCGCGATCCTCGGTGATGACCTTGCCGTAGCGGCGGCGGATGCGCTCGGCCGACAGCTGGATCGGGGTCAGCGGGTTCTTGATCTCGTGGGCGATGCGCCGCGCCACGTCCGCCCAGGCCGAGGTCCGCTGCGCGGTGACGAGGTCGGTGATGTCGTCGACGGTCACGACGAAGGACTTGTCGTCGGTTTCCTTGTCGCCCTCTTCCACGGTGACCTGGACGTTGAAGGTGCGCTCCGCCCCGGCACGGTAGAAGGTGACTTGCTCGCGATAGACCGGGCGCCCCGACCTGCGGCCGATCTCGAAGACGCGGCCGACATGCGGCAGGAGAACCGAGAGGTTCTGCCCGAGCGACGCATCGGCCGGCAGCGCCAGCATGGCCTCGGCGGACCGGTTGACGATGGTGATGCTGCCATAGGGGTCGACGCCGATGACGCTGGCCGTCACACCGGAGAGCACCGCTTCCGAGAAGCGCCGCCGCTCGTCGATGACGTCCTTGGCCGTGAGGATCTCGTTGCGCTGCGACTTGAGCTCCTGCAGCATCTTGTTGAACGTGCCCGCAAGCGCCGCTACGTCGCCATCCGACGGCCGCACCGGCACCGAGACGTCGAGATTGCCGGTGGCGACCTCGTCGGCCGCGCCGATGAGCTGCCGGATCGGCCGCACCAGGCGGTCCGCGACGGCGATGCCGGTCCAGATTGCCGAAAGCACCACGATCAGCGTCAGCCCGAGATAGAGCAAGGCAAAGGCGATCTGAGTGGTACGCCGGTTGGCGCCGAGGTCGCGATACTCCTCGGTGTTGGCAGTCACGATCTGGCGCGCCCTGATCACGTCGGGGTCGACCAGGCGGATGGTGTAGAGGTAGAGCCCGTCGATCTCCCGCAGCTTGATGATCGCGCCGACGATGTTGCGTGTCCTCGGATCGATCAGCACCGGCTTGCCGTCGGCAGCGGCTTCCACCGCCGCTGCCGGCGGCTCCGGCATGGCGAAGTCGGCGCCGGTCTTGGCGCTCATGACGAAGGAGCCGTCGGGCTTGATCAGGGCTGCGTGGGCGAGCGCGCGCAGCTGCGCCTGCCGGCCCATGAAGTCGAGGAAGCCGCCGCGGTCGAGGCCATAGAGCGACCGCGCATTGTCGAGGTCGTTGGCCATAGACAGCGTGGTGTTCTGCAGGTTGCGGGCGTTTTCCTGCACATAGGCTTCGGCGATCGACAGCGACGAATTGACGATCGTCTTGGTGCGGATCTCGAACCAGCGGTCGAGGCCGATGTTGAGCGTGATCGAGGCGACGATGGCGACGAGCAGCGCCGGCAGCGCCGCCACCAGCGCAAACATGGTGACGATGCGCACATGCAGGCGCGACGCCGCCTTGCCGTGGCGCCGGGCCATGACGATGCGGCGCACCTCGAAGACGATCAGTCCGACGAGGATCAGGACAAAGCCGGCATTGATGGCGATCAGTGTCAGCGTGGTCGTCGAATCGGGCGTGATCGGCGTCACACCGACCAGAATCGCGAAGGAAACCGCCGCCGTGACCAGAGCCGCGGCGATCGCCACCACCCCAGGAAGCGCGAGCAGACGGCGGCCGTCCTGCGCGCCGCGCGGGCTAAAGATCGGTTGCTTCAGAGATGGAGCCTGAATCGCCATGCTGCCTTGTTGAGACGCGAATGCGTCACATCTATGCAACGCATTGTGGCGATTGTGCAACATTTCCGCCGCCGGCGAAAATGTTTCGTCGGCCTATCGACAGCTGGATTCGGAGGTGGCGATCAGCTGACGCGCGACGATTTGTAGACGTTGACGCCGAGTTCGCGGATCTTCTTGCGCAGCGTGTTGCGGTTGAGCCCCAGAAGCTCGGCGGCCTTGATCTGGTTGCCGCGCGTCGCGGTCATCGAGGCGAGCACCAGCGGATATTCGACTTCCGCGAGGATCCGCTGGTAGAGGCCGGGCGGCGGCAGCTCGCCGGCGAACATGGCGAAGTAGCGCTGCAGGAAATGCTCGACGGCCTGGCCGACCGACAGGTCGTCGGGGATGAGATTGCCGCCGGGCACGACCGGCTGCTGCTCGCCGGTCTTGAGTTCCGCTTCGATGATCTCGGCCGAAATCTCGTCCTGGGGGTAGAGCGCAGCGAGGCGCCGCACCAGGTTCTCGAGTTCGCGCACGTTGCCCGGCCAGGGATAGCGCTTCATAAGCTCCACGCCTGCGACGGAAATGCGCTTGGCCTGCAGGCCCTCATTCATGCCCTGCTTGAAGAAATGGCGCACAAGATCCGGAATATCCTCGGCTCTTTCACGCAAGGCGGGCAGCCGCAGCGGCACCACGTTGAGGCGGTAGAACAGGTCCTCGCGGAACAGGCCCTGGTTGATCAGCGTACGCAGGTCCTTGTTGGTGGCGGCGACGATGCGGACGTCGGTCTTGATCGGGGTGCGCCCGCCGACGGTCGTGTATTCGCCCTGCTGGAGCACGCGCAGCAGCCGGGTCTGGGCCTCCATCGGCATGTCGCCGATCTCATCGAGGAACAGCGTGCCGCCTTCGGCCTGCTCGAAGCGGCCGGTCGAGCGGTTCTGCGCGCCGGTGAAGGCGCCCTTTTCGTGGCCGAAGAGCTCCGATTCGATCAGGTCGCGCGGGATAGCGGCCATGTTGATCGCTACGAACGGACCGTTGCGGCGGCGACCATATTCATGCAGCGCGCGCGCCACCAGTTCCTTGCCGGTGCCCGACTCGCCGGTGATCATGACCGTGAGGTCTGTCTGCATCATGCGGGCCAGCATGCGGTAGATGTCCTGCATCGCCGCCGAGCGGCCGACCAGCGGCATGGCATCGGGCTGCTCGTCGTGGCGCGCGTCGAGCTTGGGCCGACGCGGCTCGGCGAGCGCGCGATTGACGATGCTGAGCAGCTCGGTCAGGTCGAAGGGCTTGGGCAGATACTCGTAGGCGCCGGTCTCGGAGGCGCGGATCGCGGTCATGAAGGTGTTCTGGGCGCTCATGACGATGACCGGCAGCTCGGGCCGCGCCTTCTTGATGCGCGGCAGCATGTCGAAGGCGTTCTCGTCGGGCATGACGACGTCGGTGATGACGAGGTCGCCCTCGCCCGCCGCCACCCAGCGCCACAGCGTGGCGGCATTCGACGTCACCCGCACGTCGTGGCCCATGCGCGACAGCGCCTGGTTGAGCACCGTGCGGATGGCGGCGTCGTCGTCGGCGACGAGGATGTTTCCGCGCTGGCTCATGCGTGCTCTCCCTGGATGTCGGCGTCCGGCGCCTGCAATTCCTTCCAGGCGGGCAACAGGATGCGGAAGGTGGTGCCCCTCGGGGTCGAATCGCATTCGATCACCCCGCCATGGTCGCCGACGATCTTGGCCACCAGCGCCAGGCCGAGCCCCGAACCGTTCGGCTTGGTGGTGATGAAGGGGTCGAACAGGATCGGCAGGATGTCTTCGGAGACGCCGGGACCGTTGTCGTGGACGCAGAATTCGAGCGGCAGCGACACGCGGTCCTGGGTGCCGGGGATCGACATGCGGATGCCTGAGCGGAAAGCGGTCGACAGGGTGATCTCGCCGCCCGGCTGGTGGCCGATGGCCTCGGCGGCGTTCTTCACCAGATTGAGGAAGACCTGCACAAGCTGGTCGCGGTTGGCATAGACCGGAGGCAACGACGGATCGTAATCCTCCAATATCTTGATGCCGTTGGCAAAACCGTTGCGGGCAATGGCCTTCACATGGTCGAGCACGACGTGGATGTTGACCGGATAGCGGTCGATCGGCCGCTCGTCCGAAAACACCTCCATGCGGTCGACGAGCGCCACGATGCGGTCGGTTTCGTCGGTGATCAGCCGCGTCAGCGCCCGGTCCTCGTCTGAGGCGGAGAGCTCGAGCAGCTGGGCCGCGCCGCGAATGCCCGAGAGCGGGTTCTTGATCTCGTGCGCCAGCATGGCGGCAAGTCCCGTCACCGAGCGCGCCGCACCCCGGTGCGTCATCTGGCGGTCGATCTTGTCGGCCACCGAGCGCTCCTGCAGCATCAGCACCACCGACCCCGGCAATTCCGGCACGGGCGATACATAGATGTCGACCATCTTCTCGATGCCGAGACGCGGCGAGGAGACGTCGACGCGGTACTCGTTGACCGGCGTGTTGCGCTCGCGCACCTGATCGACCAGCGTCAGGATAGGGCTGCCGAAGGGGACGAAGCGGGACAGCTCGCTGCGCGCCAGCACGGCGGCGCTGGAGCGGAAGAAGTCCTCGGCGTCGGCATTGGCGAAGGTGATGAAGTTGTCGGGCCCGATCATGATGACGGGGCGGCGGATCGTGTTGAGCACGATCTGCGCGGCATCGGCGGCGGCCGGAACCATGCTGGAGCTCATGCCGCATTCCTTTCGGGAAAACTTCCGCCGAACGACGCAAGGGCTTCACGCAACGACGAAATCACCTGCTTCGGCTCGAACGAGGTGAGCACCCCGCGACGCAGATGGTCCGGCACGCCGAGGGTATGGCGGTCGAGATACCAGCCGAGGTGCTTGCGCGCCTGGCGCAGGCCGCTTTCGGTACCGTAGAGCGCGAGCATGTCCTCGTAGTGGGAAACGACGTAGTCGGCCATCGCGCCGGTTCCGGCCGGCAAGCCGCCCGCCGCCCCGCCGGTCGCAGCAGCTGCGATCGCGCCCGCCGTCCAGGGCGCGCCGTAATGCGAACGCCCCGCCATCACCGCATCGGCGCCCGACTGCGCGAGAATTTCGGCCGCATCCTCGGGCGTGGCGACGTCGCCATTGGCGACCACGGGAATGCCCACCGCCTGCTTGACGCGGGCGATCGCGCGCCAGTCGGCCCTGCCCTGGTAGAACTGGCAGCGCGTGCGGCCATGCACGGTGACCATCTTGGCGCCGGCCTGTTCGGCGCGACGGGCAAGTTCCGGAGCGTTGAGCGCGTCGTCGTCCCAGCCGAGCCGCATCTTGACGGTCACCGGCACGTCGACCGCCCCGACCACAGCATCGATCAGCGTCAGCGCGAAGTCGAGATCGCGCATCAGCGCCGAGCCGGCATAGCCGCCGGTCACCTTCTTGGCCGGGCAGCCCATGTTGATATCGATTACATCGGCACCCTCGCCGGCGGCGATGCGGGCGCCCTCGGCCATATGGGCGGCCTCGCGTCCGGCAAGCTGCACCATGTGGACCGGCAGGCCGGAATGGCGGATGCGGAAGCCGCTGGAGCCCCGCCCCTTGGCGAGTTCGCCGCTGGCGACCATCTCCGAAACCACGAGGCCGGCGCCATGCGCATGGGCGCGCGTGCGGAATGCCTCGTCGGTCACGCCCGACATCGGCGCCAAGAACACGCGATTGCGGATCGTCACGTCGCCGATCGACAACGGTTCGCCGAGTTTCGCCAGATCAATCATGCACAAAAACAAAGCATCGTTCGCCTCTGCACAATGAGTAGACAGGTTCGCCCTATTGTGCAACTGCGAAATGACAGCCGAATGAGGCGCTTTCGGGATTCCTCTGGCCTTCTACGATGCGCGCGACTAAGCCTCACCTCATGAACGACAGAGCCTTGCCCACAAGCCGTCCTCCGACCGTCGCCGCCGTCATCGTCGCGGCCGGACGCGGCGAGCGCGCCGGCCAGGCCGACGGCCCCAAGCAATATCGCAGGATCGGCGGCAAGGCCGTCATCTGGCACACGCTGAAGGCATTTCTCGAGCATCCGCGGATCGGCCCGGTCGCGGTCGCCATCCACGCCGACGACGCCGAGCTGTTCGCCGTGGCCGCGGGAGAATACGCCGCCCGCGTCACGACCGTGGTCGGCGGCGCGACGCGGCAGGATTCGACCCGCTTCGCCTTGCTCGCGATCAAGGACGCAGCCCCCGCCGCGGTCCTCATCCATGACGGGGTCCGGCCCTTCGTCGGCGCCGAGGTCATCGACAGGACGATCGCCGGCATCGACGACAAGCACGGCTCGCTGCCGTCGCTGCCCGTTTCCGACACGCTGAAGAAGGAAGCCTTCGACCGCACCGTGGCGGAGACGGTGCCGCGCGCCGGCCTCCATTCGGCGCAGACGCCGCAAGGCTTTCCGTTCGCGCCGATCTTTGCCGCCCACCAGCGGGCCTTCGAGGCCGGGCGCAGCGACTTCACCGACGATGCCGCCATCGCCGAATGGGCGGGCATTCCCGTCCGGCTGGTGCTCGGCTCGCCCGACAACGTCAAACTCACCTGGGCACGGGACATCACCATGGCCGACCAGCGCCTTTCCGGCCAGATTCCGCATTTTCCCGACGTCCGCACTGGCAACGGCTATGACGTGCACTCCTTCGAGGCCGGCGACCACGTCACCCTGTGCGGCGTGAAGATCCCGCATTCGAGGAGGCTCAACGGCCACTCCGACGCCGATGTCGGCCTGCACGCGCTGACCGACGCGCTGCTCGCCACCTGCGGCGCCGGCGATATCGGCACGCATTTCCCGCCTTCCGATCCGCAGTGGAAGGGGGCGGCCTCGCGCCTGTTCGTCGAGCATGCGGCGGCCATCGTGCGCTCGCGCGGCGGCCGCATCGCCAATGCCGACATCACGCTGATCTGCGAGGCGCCGCGCGTCGGGCCGCACCGGGCGGCGATGACGGCCGAGCTCGCCGACATGCTGCGCATCGCGCCCGAGCGCATCTCGATCAAGGCGACCACCAACGAGAAGCTGGGCTTCGTCGGCCGCGAGGAAGGCATTGCCGCGATCGCCACCGCGAGCGTGGTCTATCCCGGAGAGCTGCCCGAATGAGCGACACGAGCGCGCTCGCAGCCGCGCTGCTCGAAGCCTGCGAGGCACACGGCCTGATGATCGCGACAGCCGAGAGCTGCACGGGCGGCTTGATCGTTGCGGCCCTGACCGACATCGCCGGCTCGTCGGCCGTGGTCGACCGCGGCTTCGTCACCTATTCCAATGAAGCGAAGATGGAGATGCTCGGCGTCTCCGAGGCGACGCTCAAGGCGCATGGCGCGGTCTCGCGTGAAACCGCGCTCGAGATGGCCGCCGGCGCACTCGCCCATTCGCGCGCAAGCCTCGCGCTCGCCGTGACCGGCATTGCCGGCCCGGGCGGCGGCTCGGCCGAAAAACCGGTCGGCCTCGTCTGGTTCGGCATAGCCAGAAAAGGGATGCCGGCGGAGGCCGAGTTCCGCCTGTTCGAGGACAAGGGCCGCGACTTCATCCGCCACGAAACGGTGAGGACGGCGCTGGGGCTTGGACTGAAGGCTACGGGCCAGGCCGGCTACGCGGCCCCGTAGATCGTGTCCGCACGCTTCTCGAAGGCTTCCGAAAACATGCGGAAGGCGCGGTCGAACATCGTGCCCATCAGCGCGCCGAGGATGCGGCTCTTGAACTCGTAGTCGATGAAGAACAGTACTTCCGCGCCGCCGCCGGGCGCGTCGACGAATTTCCACTCGTTGGTGAGGTAGCGGAAGGGGCCGTCGAGATATTTGACGTCGATGGTGTTTTCGGCCGGCGTCAGCAGCACCTGGGTCGTGAAGGTCTCGCGGATCGCCTTGTAGCCCACCGTCATGTCGGCCACGAGAACCTCGCGGCCGTCGCGCTCGCGGCGGGTGCGCACGTTGAGCGCCTCGCACAAGGGCAGGAACTCGGGATATTTCTCGATGTCGGCCACGAGGGCGAACATCTCGTCCGGCGAATGGCCGACGTGGCGGGTGGTCTCGAACTTCGGCATCCGCTGGCGAACGTCAGGCCCGCTTCGCCAGCATCGCCTCGCGCGCGGCGCGCAGCTTGGCGAAGTCGTCGCCGGCATGGTGCGACGAGCGCGTCAGCGGGCTGGACGCCACGAGCAGGAAGCCCTTGGTCTTGCCGATGGTGGCGTAGGACTCGAACTCTTCCGGCGTGACGAACTTCTTGACCGGATGATGCTTCTTCGACGGCTGCAGATACTGGCCGATGGTCATGAAGTCGACATTGGCGGTGCGCAGGTCGTCCATCAGCTGCAGCACCTCGTTCCGCTCCTCGCCGAGGCCGACCATGATGCCCGACTTGGTGAAGATCGACGGATCGAGTTCCTTCACCCGCTGCAGGAGACGGATCGAGTGGAAGTAGCGCGCGCCCGGACGAACCGTCAGGTAGTTCGACGGCACGGTCTCGAGGTTGTGGTTGAACACGTCCGGCTTGGCAGCGACGACGATCTCGAGCGCGCCTTCCTTGCGCAGGAAGTCGGGCGTCAGGATCTCGATGGTCGTCTGCGGCGTCAGCCGGCGGATGGCGTGGATGACGTGGGCGAAATGCTGGGCGCCGCCGTCGGCGAGATCGTCGCGGTCGACAGAAGTGATGACGACATGGGTCAGGCCCATCTGGGCTACGGCCTTGGCGACGCTCTCCGGCTCATTGGGGTCGAGCGCGGTCGGGATACCGGTGGCGACGTTGCAGAAGGCGCAGGCGCGGGTGCAGATCTCGCCGAGGATCATGAACGTCGCGTGCTTCTTTTCCCAGCATTCGCCGATGTTGGGGCAGCCGGCCTCCTCGCACACAGTGACCAGCTTGTGCGACTTCACGATCTCGCGCGTTTCCTGGTAGCCGCGCGAGACCGGCGCCTTGACGCGGATCCAGTCGGGCTTGCGCAGAACCTCCTGGTCGGGCCGGTGGGCCTTTTCCGGGTGCCGCGCGCGCGGACGGTCTTTGAGATCGAGCACAGTGACCATCGGTTCTTCCTACTGAGGCCGCGGCGGTTGCGAGCGGCCGAAAATCCAGAGCAGCAGTATCGCGCCGGCGATGGCGACGATGAGGTTGCCCGCGAACCCGTAATAATTGATGCCGAGCAGCCCCGCCAGTGTGCCGCCGACAAATGATCCGGCAACGCCCACCAGCATGTTGGTGAGGAAGCCGTGGTCGCGGTTCATGGTGCGTTCGGCGACATAGCCGGCTAGGAAGCCGATGAGCAGCATGCCGAAGAATCCGACACCGGGCATGCCGAGAATTCCGTAGCTTGGCTCCATCGCTCCTCTCCGGCCAGGTCTCGCCGGGCCAACAGACACGCAGCCCAGCATATAGTGCCAACCGGCGCGCCGCGAAAGGCGCGCCGGCGCGTGGCCGCTATGCGTTGAGCGCACGCCCGTAGGCGTCGAGCACGCTTTCCTTCATCATTTCCGACAGCGTCGGGTGCGGGAAGACCGAGTGCATCAGCTCTTCCTCGGTCGTCTCCAGGTTCATGGCGACGACGAAGCCCTGGATCAGCTCGGTGACCTCGGCGCCGATCATGTGGGCGCCGAGCAGCTGGCCGGTCTTCTTGTCGAAGATGGTCTTGATGAAGCCCTGGTCCTCGCCGAGCGCGATCGCCTTGCCGTTGGCGCCGAACTGGAAGCGGCCGACGCGGATGTCATGGCCGGCTTCTTTGGCCTTGGCTTCCGTCAGGCCGACGGAAGCGACCTGCGGGTTGCAGTAGGTGCAGCCCGGGATCTTCGACTTGTCGAGCGCGTGCACGCCCGGCAGGCCGGCGATCTTCTCGACGCAGATGACGCCCTCGTGCTCGGCCTTGTGGGCGAGCATGGGCGGGCCGGCGACGTCGCCGATGGCATAGACGCCCGGCACGTTGGTGCGGCCGTAGCCGTCGACCACCACGCAGCCGCGGTCGGTCTTCACGCCGAGCGCTTCCAGGCCGAGGTTCTCGATGTTGCCCTGAACGCCGACGGCCGAGATCAGGCGGTCGGCGGTGATCTTCTCGACCTTGCCGTCCTTCATCTCGACATGGGCGGTGACCGAGCTGGCGCCCTTCTCGACCTTGGTGACCTTGGCGTCGAGGATGATCTTCATCCCCTGCTTCTCGAACTGCTTCTTGGCGAAGGTGGAGACCTCGGCATCCTCGACCGGCATCACTTGCGGCAGCAGCTCGACCACGGTCACCTCGGCGCCCATGGTGCGGTAGAAGCTGGCGAACTCGATGCCGATGGCGCCCGAACCCATGACCACCAGCGACTTCGGCATCTCCTGCGGCACCATGGCCTCGAAATAGGTCCAGATCAGCTTGCCGTCCGGCTCGATGCCCGGCAGCGCGCGGGGCCGCGCGCCGGTGGCCAGGATGATATGCTTGGCGGTGTAGGTGCCCTCGCCCTTGGTGTTCTTGGGCGCCGGGTGCTGCGGCTCCATCGGCTTCTTCGACGACTTGGAAACGACGATCTCGCCCGGCTTGGTGAGCTTGGCCTCGCCCCAGATCACGTCGACCTTGTTCTTCTTCATCAGGAAGCCGACGCCGCCGTTGAGGCGGGCGGAGACGCCGCGCGAACGCTCGACCACCGCCTTGACGTCGGCGGTCACGGTGCCGTCGATCTTGAGGCCGTAGTTCTTGGCGTGCTCGGCATAGTGCTTGATCTCGGCCGAACGCAAGAGCGCCTTGGTCGGGATGCAGCCCCAGTTGAGGCAGATGCCGCCGAGATGCTCGCGCTCGACGATCGCCGTCTTGAAGCCGAGCTGGGCGGCACGGACCGCGGTGACGTAGCCGCCGGGGCCGGAGCCGATGATGATGACGTCGTAATTCTCAGCCAAGGCGTTTCTCCAGTCCTAGAGTTCCAGCATCACGCGCACGATGGGCGCGAGCGCATGGCCAATTTTCCGTGTGTTTTCTGCATCGAGATGCACGCCGTCGAGCGGCGTGGTGACGGCCACCGAGCCGGCGTCGAAGAAGCCGCAGCCGATCTCGTCGGCGAGCTGCGCATAGAGCGGCGCGAGCTTGTGCGAGGCCTTGTCGCCGTCGGCGAACATGTCCTTGAACTCGGCATTGTCGGTACGGCTGACGGCCGGCGGTGAAACCAGCAGGATTTCCGGCGCCGGATAGTCCATGCCGTGATCGTAGGTGCGGACGATCGACGCCAGCCGCGCCATGCCCTGCTTGGCGGCAAGCGGATTGCCGTGGATCCACGGCTTCATGTCGTTGGCGCCGAGCATGATGATGACGAGGTCGAGCGGTGTGTGGGTGCCGAGGATGGTCGGCAAGGCGCGCGCGCCGTTGCGGTCCGTGCCGGCAAGATGGTCGTCGAAGGCAGTGGTCCGGCCATTCAGGCCCTCGGCGATGACGTTGACACCCTCGCCCAGTTCGGCCTGAAGGACGCTTGGCCAGCGGTCCCCGAAGGCGTGACGGCCGGGGCCGGCGGCGTCATAGCCCCAGGTCAGCGAGTCGCCGTAGCAAAGAACGGTTTTCATGAAAGGGTCCTCGGTCGCTGCCCCTTCGGCCGCTGAAGGCGAATGCCCTCCCCGCGGACGAGGAGGGCGAAAGCCTTACACCAGCATGCCCATCGGGTTTTCGATGTAGCGCTTGAAGGCGGCGAGCAGCTCGGCGCCGAGCGCGCCATCGACGGCGCGGTGATCGGTAGACAGCGTGACCGACATCACGTTGGCGATCTTGATCTCGCCGTTCTTGACGACCGCACGTTCCTCGCCCGCGCCGACCGCCAGGATAGTGGCGTGCGGCGGGTTGATGACGGCGGAGAAGTCCTTGATGCCGAACATGCCGAGATTGGAGACCGCGGTCGTGCCGCCCTGGTATTCCTCGGGCTTGAGCTTGCGGTTGCGGGCCCTGCCGGCAAGATCCTTCATTTCATTGGAAATGACCGACAGCGTCTTGATGTCGGCCTGGCGGATGATCGGGGTGATCAGGCCGCCGGGGATCGACACGGCGACGCCGACGTCGGCGTGCTTGTGCTTGACCATGGCCTGGTCGGTCCACGACACGTTGGCATCCGGCACGGCCTTGAGCGCAAGCGCCATCGCCTTGATGACCATGTCGTTGACCGACAGCTTGTAGGCCGGAACCTCGCCCTTCTCGGTCTTGACGGTCGGTGCGGCGGCGTTGAGCTGGGCGCGCAGCGCCAGCAGCGCATCGATGTCGCAGTCGAGCGTGAGGTAGAAGTGCGGGATGGTGCTCTTCGCCTCGACCAGGCGGCGGGCGATGGTCTTGCGCATGTTGTCGTGCGGGACGAGCTCGTAACTGCCCGCTTCGAACAACTTGAGCACCTGGTCGTCCGACATGCCCTTGGCAGCGGGTGCAGCCGCGGGAGCAGCAGCCGGGGCCTTGGCAGCGGGGGCAGCCTTGGCGCCGCCACCGGCGATGGCAGCCTCGACGTCGGCCTTGACGACGCGGCCATGCGGGCCGGTGCCTGCAACCGCGCCGATGTCGACGCCGGCGTCCTTGGCGATGCGACGGGCGAGCGGCGAAGCAAAGGTACGGCCTTCGCCCGTGGCCGCAGCGCCGTTGGTGGCTGCAGGTTTCGCAGCCGGGACGGCTGCGGCGGGCGCAGGTGCCGCGGCAGGGGCAGCGGCAGCCGCCGGAGCAGCCTCGGCCTTCGGAGCCTCAGCCTTGGCAGCCTGGGCGCCGTTGCCGCCCTTGGCTGCGGCGGACGCATCCTCGCCCTCGCCGGCAAGAATGGCGATCAGGGCGTTGACCTTGACGCCTTCGGTGCCGGCCGGAACGACGATCTTGGCAACGGTGCCCTCGTCGACGGCTTCCACTTCCATCGTCGCCTTGTCGGTCTCGATCTCGGCGATCACGTCGCCGGGCGAAACCTTGTCGCCCTCCTTGACCAGCCACTTGGCGAGGTTGCCCTCTTCCATGGTCGGCGAAAGCGCGGGCATGGTGATATTGATCGGCATGATGTCCTCCCGCCCGTCTCAGCGATAAGTGACGGCTTTGACCGCCTCGATCACTTCGCCGACATTCGGCAAAGCGAGCTTTTCGAGATTGGCGGCGTAGGGCATCGGCACATCCTTGCCGGCGATGGTGACGACGGGCGCATCGAGATGGTCGAAGGCGCGCTGCGACACCTGGTTGGCGATGAAGTCGCCGACCGAGGACTGCGGGAAGCCTTCTTCGACGACCACCAGCCTGTTGGTCTTCTTGACCGAGGCGACGATGGTGTCGAGGTCGAGCGGACGGATGGTCCGGAGATCGATGATTTCGGCGTCGATGCCCATGGCGGCGAGCTCGGCCTCGGCCTTGACCGCATAGGTCATGCCGATGCCGAAGGACACGATGGTGACGTCCTTGCCCGGCTTGTGGATGCGCGCCTTGCCGATCGGCAGGACGAAATCGTCGAGCTTCGGCACGTCGAAGTGCTGGCCGTAGAGGATTTCGTTCTCGAGGAAGATGACCGGGTTCGGATCGCGGATGGCGGCCTTGAGCAGACCCTTGGCGTCGGCCGCCGTGTAGGGCATCACGACCTTGAGGCCGGGGATGTGGCCGTACCAGGCGGCGTAGCACTGCGAGTGCTGGGCCGCGACGCGGGCCGCGGCACCGTTCGGGCCGCGGAACACGATCGGCGCGCCCATCTGGCCGCCCGACATGTACAGCGTCTTCGCCGCCGAGTTGACGATCTGGTCGATCGCCTGCATGGCGAAGTTGAAGGTCATGAACTCGACGATCGGCTTGAGGCCGGCCATCGCGGCACCGACGCCGACGCCGGCGAAGCCATGCTCGGTGATCGGGGTGTCGACCACGCGGCGCGGGCCGAATTCCTGCAGCAGGCCTTGCGTGATCTTGTAGGCGCCCTGGTACTCGGCGACCTCCTCGCCCATGATGAAGACGTCGGCGTCACGGCGCATCTCCTCGGCCATGGCGTCGCGGAGCGCTTCGCGCACCGTCATCGACACCATCTCGGTGCCGGCGGGGATGTCCGGGTCGGCAGCCACTTCGGTCTTGGGCGCGGCAGCGACAGGTGCGGCGCTCGTGGCCGGCGCAGGCGCAGCCTCGGCGGCAGGCGCCTCGGCCTTGGCCGGAGCGGCAGCCTTGCCGATGTCGGCGGAGCTTTCGCCGTCCTGGAGCAGGACCGCGATCGGCGTGTTGACCTTGACACCCTCGGTGCCGGCACCGATCAGGATCTTGCCAAGCGTGCCTTCGTCAACGGCCTCGACTTCCATCGTCGCCTTGTCGGTCTCGATCTCGGCGATGACGTCGCCGGCGACGATCTTGTCGCCTTCCTTCTTTATCCACTTGGACAGATTGCCCTCTTCCATCGTCGGCGAGAGCGCAGGCATGAGAATTTCGATCGGCATCTTTCGCCCTCCCTTAGATCACGATGTCGGTCCAGAGCTCGGAAACGTCCGGCTCGGGATCGGTCTGGGCGAAATCGGCGGCATCGGCCACGATGTCGCGGACATCCTTGTCGATGGCCTTGAGGTCGTCCTCGCTCGCCCATTTCTTGGCGAGCACGCGCGCCTTGACCTGCTCGATCGGGTCATGCTCGGAGCGCATCTTCTGGACTTCGTCCTTCGAGCGGTACTTGGCGGGGTCCGACATGGAGTGGCCGCGATAGCGGTAGGTCTCCATCTCGAGGATGATCGGGCCGTTGCCCGAGCGGCACCATTCGGTCGCCATGTCGCCGGCAGCCTTGACCGCGCGCACGTCCATGCCGTCGACCTTGATGCCCGGAATCTTGAAGGAGACGCCGCGCTGCGAGAAATCCGTCTCGGCCGAAGCGCGCGTAACGGCGGTGCCCATGGCGTAGCGATTGTTCTCGATGACGTAGATCACCGGCAGCTTCCACAGCGCGGCCATGTTGAAGCTCTCGTAGACCTGGCCCTGGTTGGCCGCGCCGTCGCCGAAATAGGTCACCGAAACATTCGGGTTCTCGCGGTAGCGGTTGGCGAAGGCCAGACCCGTGCCGAGCGACACCTGGGCGCCGACGATGCCGTGGCCGCCGTAGAAGTGCTTTTCCTTGGAGAACATGTGCATGGAGCCGCCCTTGCCTTTCGACAAGCCGCCCCTGCGCCCCGTGAGTTCCGCCATCACGCCGCGCGCGGACAGGCCCATGGCAATCATGTGGCCGTGGTCGCGATAGGCGGTGATCATCTGGTCGCCTTCGATCAGCGACATCTGCAGGCCGGTGACGACCGCTTCCTGACCGATATAGAGGTGGCAGAAGCCGCCGATGAAGCCCATGCCATAAAGCTGGCCGGCCTTTTCCTCGAAGCGGCGGATGAGCAGCATCTCGCGGCAGGCGGAGAGTTCCTGCTCCTTTGAGAATTCGGTTGGCTTGGGTGCTACTGGACCCGATTTAGAATCCGACTTGGCTTTGGCGGGCGCACGTTTCGCGGCTGTAGCCATGCATCACTCCCTATGATCGTCTCTTTACGGACATTCGAGGAGATCATGCATTGCCCTCCTCTCCATGTAGTTGACGCTAGCACGGAGGATGCCCTTACGCCATGCGGAAAAATGCATAGCAGGCATGCGGTTAAGGGCCTAGAATTACTGGATTTCTTGGCGATTAACTGACTTCGAGTTAATTCGCGCGCGCGAACGGCCGCATGATCGTCAGCTCGTCGGCACCGGACACATTGAGCGTCCTGCGCGCCTGTTCGTCAAGCATGTCCTTCTCGAGGCTGCCGTCATAGAGCATCTGCACCCGGCGCTCGATCTCTGTCCGTTGCGCCTTGACGGTGTCGAGCCGCGCCTGCAGTTCGACGGCCCGGGCCTGGTAGCGGTACTTCGAATAGATGCCGAATTCGCCGTTGTAGGCGTGGAAACCGAAATAGGAGAGGAAGACCGCCGCAAGCGCCGGGACGATCAGGCGACCCGTATTCCTCTGCTTGTGATGGCGTGTCCACATGGCCCGTCCCCTCTTCTGTGCTCTTGTCGCTCCATTGTGCTTAATGGACGGTTACGAGCCGGGGATGCGGAAGCGCACGCGCAACAAAAAAGGCGGGGCAAGCCCCGCCTCTTCCGGTCTGGATCACAGCGATATCAGCCGCGCAGGATCGACCTTCCGGCAAAGCGCGCCTGCGGGCCGAGCTCTTCCTCGATGCGGATGAGCTGGTTGTACTTGGCGGTACGGTCCGAGCGGGCCAGCGAGCCGGTCTTGATCTGGCCGCAGTTGGTGGCGACCGCGAGATCGGCGATGGTCGAATCCTCGGTCTCGCCCGAGCGGTGCGACATGACGGCGCTGTAGCGGGCCTTGTGCGCGGTCTCGACGGCGTCGAGCGTCTCGGTCAGCGAGCCGATCTGGTTGACCTTGACCAGGATCGAGTTGGCGACGCCCATCTTGATGCCGTCGCGCAGGCGGGCCGAATTGGTGACGAACAGGTCGTCGCCGACCAGCTGCACCTTGTCGCCGCACAGGTCGGTCAGATACTTCCAGCCTTCCCAGTCGTCCTCGGACATGCCGTCCTCGATCGAGATGATCGGGTAGTCGGCGGCGAGCTTGGCCAGGTACTTGGCCTGGGCCTTGGGGTCGCGCGTCTTCTTCTCGCCTTCATAAACGTAGGCGCCGTCCTTGAAGAACTCGGTGGCAGCGCAGTCGAGCGCCAGCGCCACGTCCTCGCCCGGCTTGAAGCCGGCCTTCTCGATCGAGGCCATGACGAAGTCGAGCGCGGCCTGGGCGCTCTTGAGGTTCGGCGCGAAGCCGCCCTCGTCGCCGACATTGGTGTTGTGGCCGGCTTCCTTCAGCCCCTTCTTCAGGGTGTGGAAGATCTCCGAGCCCCAGCGCACGGCGTCGCGCAAGCTTGGCGCGCCGATCGGCATGATCATGAATTCCTGGAAGTCGATCGGATTGTCGGCATGGGCGCCGCCGTTGATGATGTTCATCATCGGCACCGGCAGGACGCGGGCGTTGGGGCCGCCGACATAGCGGTAGAGCGGCAGGCCCGACGACTCGGCCGCGGCCTTGGCGACGGCGAGCGACACGCCGAGGATGGCGTTGGCGCCGAGGCGGCTCTTGTTGGGGGTGCCGTCCAGCTCGATCATCGTCTGGTCGATGTGGATCTGATTCTCGGCTTCCATGCCGCCGATCGCCTCGAACAGTTCGCCATTGACGGCTTCGACGGCGCGCTCGACGCCCTTGCCGAGATAGCGGGGGCCGCCGTCGCGCAGTTCCATCGCCTCATGGGCGCCGGTGGATGCGCCCGAGGGCACCGCGGCGCGGCCCATCGAGCCGTCTTCGAGAACGACGTCCACCTCGACGGTGGGATTGCCGCGGCTGTCGAGAATCTCGCGACCTACGATTTCGATGATTGCAGTCATAAAGGCATCCCCGGGATCTGTGCGACTAGATGGAGCGGTTGGATTTCCGCGCCCGTCTTAGCCAAAGCAGAGGAAAAGGCAATCGCGCCGGCCGAAATATCACGCAACGTCAGGCGCGGATTCACTTTCGGCGATGGCCTGTCATCATATTTCATCTCAACAGGCAGGCATCGGCCAACACTTTCGGGTAAATTGGCGACGCGCGGGGCGAAACAGAGGGAGTTTCGCCATGAGCCAGTTGAGCGGTATCCTGAGTTTGTTCTTCATCGCCGCGGCGTTCCTTACTTCCTGCGACAGCCAGCCGCCCCCTCAGGGCTCGTCGCAGATCCGGATTATTCCGAGTACCAAGTAACCGCAGCGCTCACTCGAAAAGCCCCGCAACCGCGGGGCTTTTCTCTTTCCGGCAAGGCCGATCCCATCAAAGCCAGTAGGGCTCGACATGGTAATGGGCGAAAGAGGCATCGCGCGCCACCCGACCGTCGTCTTCGGTCAGCTCCTTGACGGAGTAGGCCGGCGCGGCCTTCAGCTGATCGGTCGAGAACGGCACCACATAGCCGCCAAGCCTCGTGTCATAGTCCAGCGTGGACCACGGAACGGCATGATATTTCTCGCCGATGCCGAGGAAGCCGCCGAAGCCCACGACGGCGAACATGATGTCGTTGGACGTCTTCCCCAGCATGACGTCCTCGATGCTGCCGATGGATTCGCCGGCGGCGTTGTAGACATTGGTGCCGATGACCCGCGATGCGGGTATGGCTTCGGTATGGCCGGTGACAGTCGTCATGGTCCTGCTCCTGTTTGGTTACGGGATGCAGGGTTAACGATGCCCCGGCGGACAGGTTCCGGTGATTTTCGGTCGCAGACGCTGGTGCGGAAGCGTCAGTCCGTGAGAATGAAGGTCACCTTCATGTTGACCCGGTAGGCAACGATCTTGCCGTTCTCCACGACGACCTTCTGGTCCTGGATCCAGGCGCCCTCGACGTTCTTCAGCGTCTTCGAGGCGCGGGCGATGCCCTCTTCGATGGCGTCCTTGAAGCTCTTGGTCGACGACGAGGTGATTTCCGTAACGCGGGCAACAGACATGGAACTCCTCCTGCTGAAATGCTCAGTCACGAGCAAAGCCTACGCCCGGCCAAGGCCGGGCTCAAGCTGGAGTTGCAGGCGGGACGCCCCGAATCCCGGGGCGGCGCTTCATCCCTTGGCGATGCGGTCGAAGGCCATCAGCCGCTCGAGCAGCGCCGGCATGTCCTTGAACGGCACCATATTGGGGCCATCCGACGAGGTCGAGTTGTCGGGATCCTCGTGCGTCTCGATGAAGACGCCGGCAACGCCGACTGCGACCGCGGCTCGCGCCAGCGTCTCGACGAAACGGCGCTCGCCGCCCGAGGTGGCGCCCTGCCCGCCCGGCTGCTGCACCGAATGGGTGGCGTCGAAGATCACTGGTGCGCCGATGTCGGCCATGATCGGCAGCGCACGCATGTCGGAGACCAGCGTGTTGTAGCCGAAGGAGGCGCCGCGCTCGGTCACCAGCACGTTCGGATTGCCCGAGCCGGTGACCTTGGCGACCACGTTCTTCATGTCCCAGGGCGCCAGGAACTGGCCCTTCTTGACATTGACGACCTTGCCGGTCCGGGCGGCGGCCACGAGCAGGTCGGTCTGGCGGCTGAGGAAGGCCGGGATCTGCAGCACGTCGACCACTTCGGCGACGATGGCGCACTGCTCTTCGGTGTGGACGTCGGTGATGACGGTGACGCCGAGCTCCTTGCGCAGGTCGGCAAAGACCGGCAAGGCCGCGTCGAGGCCGGCACCGCGCGTGCTCGACAGCGAGCTGCGGTTGGCCTTGTCGAAGCTCGACTTGTAGACGAAGCCGATGCCGAGCTTCTGGGTCAGCTCCTTGAGCCTGCCGGCCATGTCGAAGGCGTGCTGGCGCGATTCGAACTGGCACGGTCCGGCGATCAGCGACAGCGGCGCATCGTTGGCGAAGAGGGTCTTGCCGACCGTAACGTTTGCATTCGGCTTGGTCATTTCTGTTCCTCGAAGATGAAGGCTGTACCCTGCCCGGGTGCCGGCGGAATCACCAGCCGATGGCCGCTTAGATCGTGCTCGATGCCGCGACCTGCAAGGAGAGCATGCGCCGCAGCCAGGTCGCCGACGGCAAAGACGATGCCGCCGAGGCGGATATTGTCGCCGCCTGCAGCGGCCCGGACGACGAAACCGGCATTGGCAAGCGCAACCTTGAAGCCGTCCGGCTTCGTCTCGGTCTTGCTGCGCGCGAGCGTCGACAGGAAGGCTGTGGCCGCCGCGGTATCACCCGCATCCGCTTCGACGGCGACGACCCGACGGACACCGTTTGCGTGGATTTGCAGGGCGCTGCGGTCAACCTTGGGCGCATTGGCGCGCTCGCAGGCAAAGAAGAACGCGTCACCCGTCGGCTCGGCCGCGAAAGCGAGCCGGAAGGAAGCGACGTCGGCGCGCCCCGTGGCATCGACGAAGGGCCGCGAGAAATCGAGACGCGGGCCGGCCGAGACGCCTGCCTCGACAAATTCGAGATGGTCGGCATCGGCATCGTCGGAGGCGAAGACGACGGCGGAGAAGCCTTCGTCGCCATGGGCTGCGCGGAACGAACGGTCGCGCGCCACGAAGACGTTGTTTTCCGAAACGGCCCTGTCGGCGGCCGAGGCATCGCCCACGGCCAGCGGTTCCAGGAAGGTGCCGTCGGCGAGGTAGACGCAGGCGTTGACCGTGCCGAAGGGGTGGACGCCCACTGGCGCCACGGTGAAGCCGAGCGAAGACAGGCGTGCGCGCGCCACCGCAAGGTCGGCGGTCGGCAGGACCACATGGTCGAGGGCGCGTGGCCCGGCTTGGACGTTATTGGTCATCGGCCAGCGCTGTGCCTCAAATCGTCATTTCGCGCAAGGTTTTGGGCCGGCCCCTCACCCGGCGACCATCTCGCCGAGGCGGCGCACCGTGTTCCAGTTGCGCGACGTGCCGATGCCGCCGGCGCGCCGGGGCGTGAGCGCGCCGAGCAGCCTGGACGATCCGGCACTGCGCGAGAAATAGAGCCAGATGTCGCCGTTGACGGCGGCGAGTTTCTCGTCGGCCGCGACATAGGGCCGAAGTCGTTCGATGGCCTCTGGCGCCACAGGCTCGCGCATCACGCGCACCGCCACCTGGTCGGGATCGCGCCCGGATTCTTCGGGAAACGGGTTGGCGGCGACGAGCTTCAGCCATGCCTCGGCGCCGCGCACGATGATGTCGACATGCTTGCCGAATTTTTTGGCGAAGGCCGCCTCGAGCGACCTTTCCAGCTCGGGAACGGAGATACCATCAGCTTCAAAGAGGAGATTTCCGGTCGCAACCAGCGTGCGCGGATTGCCGAGGCCGAGGTCGTCGGCCATCTCGCGCAGGTCGGACATGACGAGGCGCCGGCCGGGGCCGAGGACGATGCTGTAGAGGAGCGCGACATAGGTGGTCATGCGCGGCGCAGCCACCGCAGGAAATTGCGCGCCGGCGAATTCACGTCGGCGCGCATGAGATCAGACCAGCCGGCTCTGCTCGACGGCGGCCTCGATGAAGCTCGCAAACAGCGGATGCGGCTCCAGCGGCCGGCTCTTCAATTCCGGATGGTACTGGACGCCGATGAACCAGGGATGGTCGGGATATTCGACAGTCTCCGGCAGCACGCCATCCGGCGACATGCCGGCGAAGACCAGGCCGCACTCTTCGAGGCGGTCCTTGTAGTCGATGTTGACTTCGTAGCGGTGGCGATGGCGCTCGGAAATGTCGGTGTCGCCGTAGACCTCGGCGATCTTCGAGCCTGCCGTCAGCTTGGCATCATAGGCGCCGAGCCGCATCGTGCCGCCGAGATCGCCGGTCACCTTGCGCTTCTCGAGCATGTTGCCCTTGAGCCATTCGGTCATCAGGCCGACGACCGGCTCCTTGGTCGGGCCGAATTCGGTCGACGAGGCATTCTCGATGCCGGCGAGCGAGCGAGCCGCCTCGATGCAGGCCATCTGCATGCCGAAGCAGATGCCGAAATAAGGCACCTTGCGCTCGCGGGCGAACTTGGCCGCCAGGATCTTGCCCTCCGAACCGCGCTCGCCGAAGCCGCCCGGCACCAGGATGCCGTGCACCTTTTCGAGGAACGGCGCGGGGTCTTCCTTCTCGAAGATCTCGCTTTCGATCCAGTCCAGCTTGACCTTGACGTTGTTGGCGAGTCCGCCATGCGACAGCGCCTCGATCAGCGACTTGTAGGCGTCCTTGAGGCCTGTGTACTTGCCGACGACGGCGATGGTGACCTCGCCCTCGGGGTTGTGGATGCGCTGCGACACGTTCTGCCAGGCATCGAGGCGTGGCTTGGGCGCCGGGTCGATGCCGAAGGCGGCGAGCACTTCCGAATCCAGGCCTTCCTTGTGGTAGGCGAGCGGCACGTCGTAGATGTGGCCGACGTCGAGCGCTTGAATGACCGCCGATTCGCGCACGTTGCAGAACAGCGACAGCTTGCGGCGCTCTTCCTTGGGAATGTCGCGGTCGGCACGGACCAGCAGGATGTCCGGAGCGATGCCGATCGAGCGCAGTTCCTTGACCGAGTGCTGGGTCGGCTTGGTCTTGAGTTCGCCGGCCGTCGGAATGTACGGCATCAGCGTCAGGTGAACGTAGACCGCATTGTTCCGCGGCAGGTCGTTGCCGAGCTGCCGGATGGCCTCGAGGAAGGGCATCGCCTCGATGTCGCCCACCGTGCCGCCGATCTCACAGAGCACGAAATCGTATTCGTCGTTGCCGTCGAGGATGAAGTTCTTGATCTCGTCGGTGACGTGCGGAATGACCTGCACGGTCGCGCCGAGATAGTCGCCGCGCCGCTCGCGTTCGATGATGTTCTTGTAGATGCGGCCGGTGGTGATGTTGTCGCTCTGGTTCGCCGAACGTCCGGTGAACCGCTCGTAATGTCCGAGATCGAGGTCGGTCTCCGCCCCGTCGTCCGTCACGAACACCTCACCGTGCTGGTAAGGCGACATCGTGCCGGGGTCGACGTTCAGATACGGATCGAGCTTGCGGATGCGCACGCGATAACCGCGTGCCTGCAGAAGGGCTCCGAGAGCCGCTGCGGCAATGCCTTTTCCAAGGGAAGAAACCACGCCGCCGGTGATGAAAACATATCGCGCCATGGGAGTCATCGCTTAACGCGGCCAAATCGATTCCGCCAGAGAAAAATCCGCCGCGTCGGACTTTTCCCTATCTGGCTGTTCGGTGCTGCGACCCGGAAGGAACGCAAACAAAAAGGCCGGCGTGACCGCCGGCCCGCTCTCTTCGCTTCGGGAGGACTGCGAAAGTCTCTCCGGAAACGGCCTACATGACGATGACTTCGGTGCCCATCTTCACGCGGTTGTAGAGGTCCATGACATGGTCGTTGACCATGCGGAAGCAACCGTTCGAGGAGTTGGTGCCGATCGTCTGAGGCTGGTTGGTGCCGTGGATACGGATATGGGTATCCTTCTTGCCCTGGTAAAGGTAGATGGCGCGCGCGCCGAGCGGATTGTCGGGGCCGCCGTTCATGCCGTCCTTGTACTGGCCGTATTTCTTCGGCTCGCGCTCCTGCATCTCCTTGGTCGGGATCCAGCGCGGCCATTCCTGCTTGTCGCCGACGGTGGCCTTGCCCTTGAACTCGAGGCCTTCGCGGCCGACCGCGATGGCATAGCGGCGGGCGGTCGAGGACGACTCGATCAGATAGAGGTAGCGCGCGCCGGTATCGACCACGATCTGGCCGCGTTCATAGCCCGAGAACGCCACTTCCTGCGGCTCGAAATCGGACTTCACCTTGAACTGCTTCTTTGCCTGCTTGGCCTGCAGCACGGCATCGAGAGCGCGTGTCTGCGGCAGCATCGAAGGCTGCTGCACCGCACCGCCGAACAACCCGGCAAACAGGCCGGCCTGCTTCGGAGCCGCCGCGCTTTCGCTGCGCAGCTCGCCGCTGTTGCCGGCCGATGCGACTTCCATGGCGTCGGGCGCGAGCGGCGCAACCGGCTGCGAGACGTCCAGCGGCTTCAGATCCCGCTTGGGCGTGGGTGTGGCAGCCGGAGCGGCCGAGGCAAGCTGGGTGCTGGCCTTCTCCGCCTTCTTGACACGGGCGAGCTCGCGCGCCTGCTCCGCCTTCTGCTTGGCGGCTTCGCGCATGGCCATCTTCTTGGCCTCGAGCATTTTCAGCCGGGCCGTTTCCTTGTCGGCCTTGATCTTGGCTTCCAGCTCGCGGATGCGCGCCAGATCGGCGTCTGTCGGCTTCTTCTTTTTCGTGAGCGCCTTCAGCTCCGAGGCGTCGCTCTTCGCGGCGATTGCCACGACGTCGCCCGCAACCTGCGGCTGCGGCGGCGCAACCGTGCCGGCCGGCGTGGCGGCGATGGCGGCCGAGCCCATGAGGGTGGCGCATAGACCTGCTAAAAGGATGCGGCGGAGCTGCATGGCGAAGGATCCCGAACGTTCAGCGCGACAAGAAATGCGCGGCAACGCGCGGTGCCCCCAAAGGCCCCCGTCCATTCGCCGCGGTTCAGCTATAATCGAATAGCCGGAGCCGCCTCAAGGGAGACGGCTCCGGCTACACAAGGGAAATTCGAAGATTTTGCAGCATTTGCCGCAACTGTGTTCAAACAACAACAGGTTGCGGCGCAGACGGTTCGTTACTGGTTCGGAACCTGGGGCGTGGCAGGCGCGGGCGCGGTGCCGGACGCGGGCTGCTCGGTGGTTCCGGACGCCGCAGGCGCCGTCGCCGGAGCCGCGGGCTCGGTCGTCGTAGCGGGAGCCGTCGTACCCGACGCCGGGGTCGAGCCGCCGAGCTGATCGAGAACGCCCTTACCGCCGGTCGTGCTGCCGCCCTGGGTGGCCGGAGCGCGGTCCAGAATGTCGATGGGCTTCTCGCCATAGCGGGCGATGATCGACAGTGTCAGCGAGGTGACGAAGAAGAGCGTGGCCAGGATCGCGGTCGCGCGCGTCAGCGCGTTGGCGGCGCCGCGTGCGGTCATGAAGCCCGAACCGCCGCCGATGCCGAGGCCACCGCCCTCCGAACGCTGCAGGAGCACCACGCCGACGAGCGCGAGCACGATCATCAGGTGGATGACGATGAGGATGGTTTCCATTGGGCGTCCTGGGATCTTTCCTGGCGGGATTTCGCCGGCGCGCACTCGCGCCAGGCATTCCGGAGGCGGCTCATTACAATGCTTTCACGGCTTTTCCAAGCCCGCCGCCCGAATATGGGGCGACACCCTGGCATTGCAACCGCCGCCGCCCGAAATTCAGAGCTTGCGGTAGGCCTCGGCGATACCGAGGAAATCGGCCGCCTTGAGGCTGGCCCCGCCGACGAGCGCGCCGTCGACATTGGCCACCGCCAGCAGTTCGGCGGCATTGGACGGCTTGACCGAGCCGCCATAGAGGATGCGCATTTTCGCCGCCGGTGCTCCAAGCAGTTCCGTCAGCCGGGCGCGGATATGGGCATGCGCCTGGGCCACGTCATCGGCGGTCGGCGTGAGCCCCGTGCCGATCGCCCAGACCGGCTCGTAGGCGATCACCGCATTGGCCGGCGTCGCCGTCGTCGGGATCGAGCCGGCAACCTGCCTGGACAGCACAGAAAGCGTCGCCCCGGTCTCGCGCTCCTCGCGCGTCTCGCCGATGCAGATGACGGCGACCAGCCCCGCCCGCCAGGCAGCCTCCGCCTTGGTCAGAACGACCGCGTCGCTTTCGCCATGATCGGTCCGGCGCTCGGAATGCCCGACGATGACGTGGCTGGCGCCCGCGTCCTTCAGCATCTCAGCCGAGATGTCGCCGGTATGCGCGCCGCTTTCCTTGGCGTGGCAATCCTGGCCGCCGGCCTTGACCGGGGTGCGGTGGAGAATTTCGGCGGCCCGCGACAAAAGTGTCGCCGGCACGCAGATCAGCGCCTCCGTATCGGCGTCGAGACCACCCATGAAGCCGTTGGCTATGCCTCGCAACTCGTTGAGAGATGCGCTCGTCCCGTTCATCTTCCAGTTTCCGGCGACGAGTGGGCGAATTCCTGGCGTCATGTGCTCTTCCTTCGGAAACGATCTTCGTTCGGGCACCCTCACTACCAAAAACAAGCCACAAAGCAATCGACACTGGCGCTGAAGGGCGCTATTGCGCTTCGTTCATATCAAGCGTCGCAGACGCCCGAAGACCGGAACGGAAAATGCTCGACACGCTTAGAAATGCTGCCGGAACCTGGGTGGCAAAACTTCTGCTGCTGTTGCTCGTCGTGAGCTTCGCGATCTGGGGTATTTCCGGCTCGATGCTCGGCGGCTTCGGCAGCGACAAGATCGTCACCGCCGGCAAGACCAGCGTTTCCGGCGTCGAGTACCGCCTCGCCTACGATCGCCAGATCAGCGTGCTTTCGCAGCAGTTCGGCCAGCGGCTGACGCGCGACCAGGCACGGGCCTTCGGCATCGACAACCAGGTCCTCGCCCAGCTGGTGGCCGGCGCGGTGTTGGACGAACAGGCCCGCAAGCTGGGCCTCGGCCTCTCCAAGGACAGCCTGGCGCAGCTGACCTGGCAGGATCCGGCCTTCCAGGGCCCGGACGGCCAGTTCAACCGCCAGGCCTTCGACTTCATCCTCAGGCAGATCGGAATGCGTCCCGAGGACTACCTCAAGAACCGCGCCCAGGTGGCCGTTCGCCAGCAGATCGTGGAAGCGGTTTCCGACGGACTGAAGGCGCCCGACACGCTTCTGCGCGCAGTCGCGCTCTACCGCGGCGAAGACCGCACGATCGACTACCTGGCGCTGCCCAAGTCGCTGGTCGAGCCGATCGCGGCACCTGCCGACGACGTGCTCAAGGCATGGTTCGAGGAAAACAAGAAGACCTATGCGGCGCCCGAGTACCGCAAGCTGAAATATGCGAAGCTGGAACCCGAGGACATCGTCGACCTCGGTTCGGTGACGGACGAGCAGATCCGCAAGGACTACGACCAGAACAAGGCCCAGTTCACGACGCCCGAGACGCGCAAGATCGAGCAGCTCGTGTTCCCCACCGCCGAGGCCGCCAAGGCGGCGTCCGACGCGATCAAGGGCGGCGCGAGCTTCGACAAGATCGTAGCCGACCAGGGCAAGACATCGCACGACGTGCTTCTCGGCAACGTGACGAAGGACAAGGTCGGCGACAAGGCCGTCGCCGATGCCGCCTTCGCCATGCAGGCCAACCAGGTCAGCGACGTCATCCAGGGCAATTTCGGCCCCGTGATCGTGCGCGTCAGCGAGATCACGCCCGCGGCGACGAAGGCGTTTGACGAGGTGAAGGACCAGATCCGCAAGGACCTGGCGCTGGCGGAAGCCAACCGCATCCTGCTCGACGTGCACGACTCCTACGAGGATGCGCGCGCGGGCGGCGAGTCGCTGCAGGCGGCGGCCGAAAAGCTGAAGCTCAAGGTCGTCACCATCGACGCCATCGACCGCGCCGGACAGCGGCCCGACGGTAGCGTGGTCGACACCCTGCCCGCCTCGCGCAACCTGATGGAGGCTGCCTTCGAGGCGGAGGCCGGCATCGAGAACCAGCCGCTCAACATCGGCACCAACGGCTTCGTGTTCTACGAGGTGGAAGGCATCACTCCGGCGCGCGACCGCACGCTCGACGAGGTCCGCGAAAAGGTCGTTGCCGACTGGACCGCGGCAGAGGCGAAGAAGCGCCTCGACGAGAAGGCGGGCGAACTGGAGAAGCGGGTCAAGGACGGCACCGCACTCGACGTCATCGCCGCCGAGCTCAAGCTCGAGAAGCAGACCAAGCGCGGCCTCAAGCGCGACACCGACGACGCCGACTTCGGCCGCGACGGCGCGGCCGCCATGTTCGCCATGGGCCAGGGCGGCACCGGCGTGATCCCCGCTCCCACCGGCGATGCTCAGATCCTGTTCAAGGTGGCCGAAGTGTTCGAGCCGGCTGGCGCGGACGCCGCCTCGGTGCCGGAGGACGTGCAGAAGACCTTCGCCTCGGGAATGTCGGACGACCTGCTCGACCAGCTCGTGGCGCAACTGCAGAGCGAATATGCGGTCACCGTCGACCAGAACGCGATCACCCGCGCTCTTGCGGTGGGAACGCCATGAGCGCACTGAAGCCACACATCGCCAAGGTCGCGGCGGGCACCCCGCTCACCTTCGAGGAGGCGCGCGAGGCCTTCGACATCATCATGTCGGGTGAAGCAACGCCCGGCCAGATCGGCGGCTTCCTGATGGCGCTCAGGGTGCGCGGCGAGACCGTCGCCGAAATCTCCGGCGCCGTCGCCACCATGCGCGACAAGATGCTGCGCGTCGAAGCACCTGCGGATGCCGTCGACATCGTCGGCACCGGCGGCGACGGCTCGCACAGCGTCAACATCTCGACCGCCTCGGCCTTCGTCATCGCCGGCGCCGGCGTGCCCGTTGCCAAGCACGGCAACCGCGGCCTGTCCTCGCTGACGGGTGCCGCCGACGTGCTCACCGCGCTCGGCGTCAAGATCGACCTGACGCCCGAGGCGATCGGCCATTGCATCCACGAGGCCGGCGTCGGCTTCATGTTCGCGCCCGCGCATCATCCGGCGATGAAGCATGTCGGCCCGACCCGGGTGGAACTCGGCACCCGTACCATCTTCAACCTGCTCGGCCCGCTCTCCAACCCGGCCGGCGTCAGCCGGCAGCTGGTCGGCGTGTTTTCGCCCGAATGGGTCGAGCCCGTGGCGGAGACGCTGAAGGAACTCGGCACGGAGAGCGCCTGGGTCGTGCACGGCGACGGCTACGACGAGATCACCACCACCGGCGAGACCAGTGTCGCCGCGCTGGCTGGCGGCAAGATCAGCAACTTCACGCTGACGCCCGAGCAGGTGGGCCTCGCTCGGCACAGCCGCGAAGAGCTGCGTGGCGGCGACTCGGCCTACAACGCGGCTGCCCTGCGCGCCGTCCTCGAAGGCGCCCCGGGCGCCTATCGCGACACCGTGCTGATGAACGCCGGCGCGGGCCTCGTCGTCGCAGGCAAGGTCGCCGAGATCGGCGACGGCATCAAGCTTGCCGCCGATGCGATCGACAGTGGACGCGCGCGCGCCGTCTTCGAGCGCCTCGTTGCGGTGTCGAACGGGTAGCGGCATGGCAGACATCCTGCGCAAGATCGAGGCCTACAAGCGCGACGAGATCGCCGCCGCCAAGGCTCTCACGCCGCTTGCCGACCTCAAGGCACGGGCGCGCGACGTCGCCTCGCCCAGGGGGTTCCTCGCGGCGCTCGAGGCGAAGCGCGGCCAGGGCCGCTTCGGGCTGATCGCCGAGATCAAGAAGGCGAGCCCGTCGAAAGGCCTGATCCGCGCCGATTTCGATCCGCCGGCGCTCGCCCGCGCCTATGCCGAGGGCGGGGCGGCCTGCCTTTCGGTGCTGACCGATACGCCGTCCTTCCAGGGCGCGCCGGAGTTCCTGACCGCCGCCCGCGACGCCTGCACCCTGCCCGCCCTGCGCAAGGACTTCATGTTCGAGCCCTACCAGGTGCACGAGGCCCGCGCCTGGGGCGCCGACGCCATCCTCATCATCATGGCGAGCCTTGGCGACGACGACGCCCGCCGGCTCGAGGACACGGCATTCGAACTCGGCATGGATGCGCTGATCGAGGTCCACGACGAAGCCGAGACGGAGCGGGCCCTGAAGCTCGCCTCGCGCCTGATCGGCATCAACAACCGCAACCTGCGCAGCTTCGAGGTAAGCCTGGAGACATCCGAGCGCCTGGCGCCGATGGTCCCGGCGGACCGCCTGCTCGTTGGCGAGAGCGGCATCTTCACCCACCAGGACTGCCGGCGGCTGGAAAAGTCGGGCATCGGCAGCTTCCTCGTCGGCGAGAGCCTGATGCGTCAGGCCGACGTGGCTGCCGCCACGCGGGCGCTGCTCGAAGGCAGCCCGCTCGCGGCGAGCGCCTGACATGGCAACCCTCACCCATATCGGCGCCACCGGCGAGGCCAACATGGTCGACGTGGGCGACAAGGCCGAGACGACCCGCACGGCGGTCGCCGAGGGCACCGTCACGATGCGCCCCGAGACGCTGGCGCTGATCCTGTCCGGCAACGCCAAGAAGGGCGACGTGCTGGGCACGGCGCGCATTGCCGGCATCATGGCCGCCAAGCGCACGCACGAGCTGGTGCCCCTGTGCCATCCGATCCTCTTGACCAAGGTGTCGGTCGAGATCGAGCCGGACGAAGCGCTGCCCGGCCTCAGGGTGACCGCGCTGGCGCGCGTGACCGGCAAGACCGGCGTCGAGATGGAGGCGCTGACCGCAGCCTCCGTCGCATGCCTGACCATCTACGACATGGCCAAGGCCGCCGACCGCGGCATGGTGATTTCCGGCATCCGCCTGATCGAGAAGACGGGCGGCAAGTCGGGCGACTACAAGGCTGTCGACTAGATGGCGCTGCTGCCGGTCGCCGACGCGCTTGAACGCTTGCTCGAAGGCGCTGCCCCGGCGGGTACCGAACGTATCGGCCTCGACGAGGCTTCCGGACGTGTGCTTGGCGCGCCGCTCCGCGCCTTGCGCACCCAGCCCCCCTTCGATGCCTCGGCCATGGACGGCTATGCGGTGATCGCGCAGGACATCGCCGACCTGCCCGCCCGGCTTGCGGTGATCGGCGAGGCGGCTGCCGGGCGGCAGTTCGCAGGGAAAATCGCGCGCGGCCAGGCCGTGCGCATCTTCACCGGCGCGCCGGTGCCGGCCGGCGCGGACACGGTGGTCATCCAGGAAAACGTGCGCGATCTCGGCAACGGCGAGGTCGAGGTGGTCGAGCCGACCGCGCCCGGCCGCAACATCCGCCTCAAGGGCCTCGACTTCAGCGAAGGCGACCTGATCCTCGACGCCGGCCGCCTGATGGACCCCGCCGCGCTGTCGCTCGCGGCGGCCGCCAACCATCCGACGCTCGAGGTGCAGCGCGCGCCGCTGGTCGCGATCATCGCCACCGGCGACGAACTGCTGCCGCCAGGAAGCTCGCCCGGCCCCGACCAGATCATCTCGTCCAACGCCTACGGCGTGGCGGCCATTGCCCGCTCGGTCGGCGCCCGCGTCCTCGATCTCGGCATAGCGGCCGACAAGACCGGATCGATCTCGGCACTCGTCCGGCAGGCGCTCGACGCCGGAGCCGAGGTGATCGTCACCCTCGGCGGCGCCTCGGTCGGCGACCATGACCTGGTGCACGGCGTGCTGACCGGCCTCGGCATGAAGCTCGATTTCTGGAAGATCGCCATGCGCCCGGGCAAGCCGCTGATGTTCGGACGGCTCGGTGACACCCGCTGCATCGGCCTGCCCGGCAACCCGGTGGCGAGCCTCATCTGCTCGCACCTCTTCCTGAAACCGGTTCTGGCGAAGCTCGGCGGGCGGCCCTATGCGCCGGACATCCGCGAGGCCGTGCTCGGGGCGCCCATGAAGGAAAACGACCTGCGCCAGGACTACGTGCGCGGCGTGGTGCGCAAGACCGACGCCGGCCTCGTCGCCGTGCCCTTCGGGGTCCAGGACTCGTCGATGCTGCGGACACTGGCCGACGCCAATTGCGTCATCATCCGCGAGCCCTTCGCAGCGGCCGCCGAATCTGGCACTGGCTGCCTGGTGCTGATGCTGCGCTGAGCGCCCCTCGGCGCCTTCACCAAAATTTAATCGGTTGCGGAACACAACTGGAACATATAGTGTTTGTTCCGGGTTTGTTTTTCTTTCGATTCCCTTGGGGGCAGCGATGCTGACGCGCAAACAACACGAGCTTCTGCTGTTCATCCATGAGCGGCTGAAGGAGGCGGGCATCCCCCCGTCCTTCGACGAGATGAAGGAGGCGCTGGACCTCGCTTCCAAATCGGGCATCCATCGCCTGATCACCGCGCTCGAGGAGCGCGGCTTCATCCGGCGCCTGCCGAACCGCGCGCGCGCGCTGGAAGTCATCCGCCTGCCCGACTCGATCGCGCCGGGCCTCAACGCCGCCAGGAAGTTTTCGCCCAGCGTCATCGAAGGCAGCCTGGGGCGCAAGCCCGAGCCGTCACGCGCGCTTTCGGCCGGCAATGACGACGATGCAGGCGCGGCGGTCGCCATCCCGGTGATGGGACGCATCGCCGCCGGCGTGCCGATCGACGCCATCCAGCACAGGACGCATTCGATCTCGGTGCCGCCGGACATGATTTCGGGCGGCGAGCACTATGCGCTCGAGGTCAAGGGCGATTCGATGATCGAGGCCGGCATCTTCGACGGCGACACGGTCATCATCCGCAATGCCAATAGCGCCAATCCGGGCGAGATCGTCGTTGCCTTGGTGGACGACGAGGAGGCGACGCTCAAGCGCTTCCGCCGCAAGGGCGCCTCGATCGCGCTCGAGGCCGCCAATCCCGCCTATGAAACCCGCATCTTCGGCCCCGACCGGGTCAAGGTACAGGGCAAGCTGGTCGGGCTGATCCGGCGCTACTAGGGCAATTCCAGGAAAAGTGCGCAGCGGTTTCCGTCCGGAATTGCTCGGACCAAAGAGATGGAGCGTCTTCGCGGTCCGATGAATGGAGGAAATGCCCTGATCCCGCCTCGGGCCGGTCGGGATCGTCATCTTTCTGGGTTGCAGCGAGGCCGGGCCAGAGCGGCGGGCATTCCGACGAATGCAATTCCGCAGCCAAGAGCGTTGCCGCTTTTGATCGAAAAGCCAAAACGGCCTATCTCTTTGGTCCGAGCAACTCCGACGGCAAACCGCCTCGCATTTTTCCGGGAATGGCTCCCGCTGCTTTTTCTTGGCCTTGTTCATGCGACGCCCGACGATTCCGTCGGGCTGCGAGATGCTTCATGGCGCGGCCTTCTCCGGCGGCGGCTTTGCACGGTCCCGGCGGAATGGCGGCAGTCCGCGTGCTTCGCGCGAGAATGCCCGGTGCTCATGCCACGGCCGGTAGGGCGCGGCTATCGCCTTCTGGATTTCGATTTGACGGACCGCCGCCTCTCCTTTTTCAGGCAGGTACGCGGCGACGCTGCCTAAACGCGCCAGGTCGCGCTTGCTGACGACGGTCGCCGCCGAATTCGCGCAGGGAGCCCGCGCCGTCGCATCGTCGATCACGATCAGGCTCGCCACGGCGCAGGCACGCTTGGCTGCCGCCGCATTGCCGGCATGGGCGATCACGGCGCCTGAAGGGTGCTCGATGGTGCAGAGGCCACCGTCGCAAACGAAGGCTTCCCTGCGGTCCGCTTTTTCTCCTCCTTCCTGGGGCAAGGCTGGCTCGCGCGGCGTCGAAGCATCCGACTTTGCGATTGCGGCCGTTACGGTCGAAGGCTTGCCGCCCGCGCCAACCGGGCCGACCAGTTCCTCCGCAACCAGGGCCCTCTTCCAGCTGTCGGTGATGAAGTCGCTCGGACGTGCGCGGTTGACCGCCAGCCTGCCGCCCGCCGTCGGCACCCCGACCAGCCGGCCGTCTTCGGAGATCAGTATGTCTGGGATCCTTGCCTCGCCGAGCAGCAGCAATCCGCTTGCGGCGAATGGCAGGGCTGCGAATCTGAGCCAGGTGGTCGCCATCGAGGCGATGCAGAGCGCGACCGACACCAGGATCACCGCGCGGGCGGAGATCAGGCCGACGGCGTCGACCGGCGACCGCTCGGAGAACCATTGCGCCAGGGCGACCATGGTGGCCAGGCCGCGCCCCATCGTGTCGAGGAACAGGCCGTCCAGGCCGAGCGGCATCAGCACGCCGGCAGCAACCGCGAAGGGCATCACCAGCACCGAGACGATGGGCATCACGGCCAGGTTGGCGAAAAGGCTGAGCGGCGAGATGCGCTGGAAATTCCAGGCCCCGAACACGCTGGTCGCCAGCCCGGCGATCAGCGAGGTCGCAAGAAGCCCGACCGCCAGCGTCCAGAGCTTGCGCCACAAATTGCCCGCAAGCGAACGCTGGATCGCCGGCTGCACCCGCTCGGCCTGCCTGTCCGACCACCAGCCGTAAGCGCCGACCAGCGCCGCGGTGGCCGCAAACGACATCTGGAAGCTCGGACCGACCACCTCGTGCGGGGATACGAGAATGACGATGATGGCCGAGATCGCAAGGTTGCGCATGGTCAGGGCGACGCGGTCGAACAGCACGGCCGTCAGCATCACCGCAAGCATGATGAAGCTGCGCTGCGCCGCCACTTCGGCGCCGGAGATGGAAAGGTAGCCGCCTGAAGAGGCCAGGGCCGCCAGGGCGGCGTATTTCTTGACCGGATGCCGGGACGCGAAGGCCGGAAAGGCCGCGAAACCGAGCCGCAGGCCCAGCATGACGGTTCCGGCGACCATGGCCATGTGCAGGCCGGAAATGGAGATGATGTGGTAGAGGCCCGTCCGCCGCAGCGCTTCGTTGACCTCCTCCGGAATGCCGCCGCGCACGCCGACCATGAGTGCCGCGGCGATTTCGCCCTCCACGCCGCCGATCCGGTCGCGGACGCGCTGGGCAATGCGGTCGCGCAGGTTTCCAAGCCAGGCCTCGATCGCAAGGGCGAGCGGAACAGGCTGCGCGTCCGCGACCAGTTCCGGTCCCTTCATGAAGAACCCGCTGGCGCCGATGCCGTCGAAATAGCTTTCGAAGGAAAAGTCGTAGCTGTCGGGCCGGATCGGGCCGGAGGGCGGCATCAGGCGGACATAGCCGCCGACCAGTGATCCCGCCGCGAGCCCCGCCGGCGCCCGGCGTGCCGTCAGGCGCACGCGATCCGGCGCGTAGCGGAGCGTTGGCCGCACGGTGGCGACGACATCGATGGTCAGGCGGACGCGCCCTTTGTCGAGCCGGTCGATCTCCACGACCCGGCCCTTCAATTGCGTCGAGATCTCGGCGCCGAGCATCTTCGTGCCCAGCCGGGCGGTTTCGAGCTTTGCCGCGGCCATGCCGACCAGGCAGAAGGCCGCAGCAGCCAGCCCATAGTGAAGCCACCTGCTCGTGCGCGCGGCAAACGCCACCGCCGCCATGGCCAGGGCCGCCGACGCGATCGGCAGCGAGGCCGGTTCTTCGGCGAGGCCGAAATAGACCAGCACCCCGATCGCCAGGAACACCGGAACGAGCAGGAACGCCGCGCCGCGGTCGAGCTCGGTCTCGACGGCCGCGGCCAATGTGCGGACCGTGAACCGTGCTTGGACGACGGCCATGGGGACCCGGAGCCGCGATCGCAGGCTCGCCGGCGAGACGTGACGTTCGCTTGCGGGCGATGGTTGCAGGTCGCCCCGGCGCCCCCAGACGAGCGGGGACGACAACTCGCCGCCGGCGAGCAGGACGCGCTCGGCCGTTTCCGCGACCGGTCTTTCGCCGGCTCGCCCCTCCCGCACGTGGTCGCCCATCGGGCATGCCCCTTGCGCCCCAGACCTTCTATGCTACATCAACGCCACCGAAACGCCATGCGCCGCCGGTCTCCGGCCGGGCGACGCCATGCCTGCCTTGGAATTCGCCATGCCCGTCGTCACCCGCTTCGCCCCCTCGCCCACCGGCTACCTGCATATCGGCGGGGCCCGCACCGCGCTCTTCAACTGGCTCTACGCCCGCCATACCGACGGCAAGATGCTGCTGCGCATCGAGGACACCGACCGCGAGCGTTCGACCGACGCGGCGACCGCGGCGATCCTCGATGGACTGACCTGGCTGGGACTCACCTGGGAAGGCGAGCCGATCTCGCAGTTCGAGCGCGCGCCGCGCCACCGCGAGGTGGCCGAGGAGCTCGTGCGCCTGGGCAAGGCCTATTATTGCTACACGACGCCGGCCGAACTCGACGAGATGCGCGAGAAGGCCCGCGCCGAGGGCCGGCCGCCCCGCTATGACGGCCGCTGGCGCGACCGCGATCCGTCCGAGGCGCCGGAGGGCGTCAAGCCGGTCATCCGCATCAAGGCGCCGACCGAGGGCGAGACGCTGGTGCGCGACCGCGTGCAGGGCGACGTGCGTTTCCCCAACAAGGATCTCGACGATTTCATCATCCTGCGTTCGGACGGCGTGCCGACCTACATGCATGCCGTGGTCGTCGACGACCACGACATGGGCGTCACCCACATCATCCGCGGCGACGACCATTTGACCAACGCCGCGCGCCAGACGGTGATCTACGATGCCATGGGCTGGGACGTGCCCGTGATGTCGCACATCCCGCTGATCCACGGCGCCGACGGCGCCAAGCTGTCGAAGCGCCACGGCGCGCTCGGCGTCGACGCCTATCGCGCCATGGGCTACCTGCCGGAGGCACTGCTCAACTATCTCGCCCGCCTCGGCTGGAGCCATGGCGACGACGAGGTGATGAGCATTTCCGACATGATCAGCTGGTTCGAGATCGAGGACGTCAACAAGGGCGCCGCGCGCTTCGACTTCGCCAAGCTCGAAGCGCTGAACGGCATCCACATGCGTCAGATGGACGATGCCAGGCTGCTCGACATTTTCATCGCCACCCTGCCCTACCTGCCCAATGGCGCAATCGTCGCCGAGGGCCTCAGCGACCGCACGAAGGTGCAACTGCTGGCGGCAATGCCCGGCCTGAAGGAGCGTGCCAAGACGCTGGTCGAGCTGGCAGACGGTGCCGCCTTCCTGTTCGCCCAGCGCCCGCTGGCCGTCGATGAGAAGGCAGCCGGTCTGCTGGCTGGTCCGGCCAAGGACATCCTCAAGGGTGCGCATGCAGCCCTCTCGACGGTGGCGGGCGCAGACTGGAACGCGGCCTCCGCCGAGGCTGCGGTCCGCGAGTTCGCCGGTCGCGAAAATGTGAAATTGGGCGGGGTCGCCCAGCCTTTGCGTGCCGCTTTGACAGGCAAAAGCACCTCTCCCGGGGTGTTCGATGTGTTGGCCGTTCTGGGCCGCGACGAAAGTCTGGCCCGCATTTCCGATCAAATCGATTAGGTCAGCAGTGCTTTCCTAATTTTGCATTGTAATGAGGCTTTTGCGGTGCAACATTGCGGCAACAGGCCAATTTGACAGCAGCGGGAAAGCTGGAGGGCGAGACCGAGCGTTCCGGACCTATCGGGTTGCTTGTTAACAAGATTGCGCCGCCCAGCGGCAACTCAGCACTAAGGAGTATGCGATGACAGATTCAACCGCCAAACTGGAGTTCCGCGGCCAGACCCACGAGTTCAAGGTCCGAGGCGGGACGGTCGGGCCGGATGTCATCGACATCGCCTCGCTCTACTCCACCACAGGCGCGTTCACCTACGATCCCGGCTTCACCTCGACGGCAAGCTGCGAGTCGCAGATCACCTTCATCGACGGCGACGCCGGCGTGCTGCTGCACCGCGGCTACCCGATCGACCAGCTCGCCGAGCACGGCGACTTCCTCGAGGTCTGCTACCTGCTGCTCTACGGCGAACTGCCGACCAAGGCCCAGAAGGACGACTTCGACTATCGCGTCACGCGCCACACCATGGTGCATGAGCAGATGTCGCGCTTCTTCACCGGCTTCCGCCGCGACGCCCACCCGATGGCGGTCATGTGCGGCGTGGTCGGCGCGCTGTCGGCCTTCTACCACGACTCGACCGACATCTCCGATCCGCACCAGCGGATGGTCGCCTCGATCCGCCTGATCGCCAAGATGCCGACGATCGCCGCGATGGCCTACAAGTACCACATCGGCCAGCCCTTCATTTACCCGAAGAACGAGCTGAACTTCGCCGCCAACTTCCTGCACATGTGCTTTGCCGTGCCGTGCGAGGAGTACAAGGTCAATCCGGTGCTGGCACGTGCCATGGACCGCATCTTCATCCTGCACGCCGACCACGAGCAGAATGCCTCGACCTCGACCGTGCGCCTCGCCGGCTCGTCGGGCGCCAACCCGTTCGCCTGCATCGCGGCGGGCATCGCCTGCCTCTGGGGCCCGGCTCACGGCGGCGCCAACGAGGCCGCGCTCAACATGCTCTCCGAGATCGGCTCGGTCGACCGCATCCCGGAATTCATCAACCGCGCCAAGGACAAGAACGACCCGTTCCGCCTCATGGGCTTCGGCCACCGCGTCTACAAGCACTACGATCCGCGCGCCAAGATCATGCAGAAGACCACGCATGAGGTGCTCGGCGAACTCGGCATCAAGGACGATCCGATGCTCGACGTGGCGATGGAGCTCGAGCGCATCGCGCTGACCGACGAATATTTCATCGAGAAGAAGCTCTACCCGAACATCGACTTCTACTCGGGCATCACGCTGAAGGCGCTGGGCTTCCCCACCACCATGTTCACCGTGCTGTTCGCTCTCGCCCGCACGGTCGGCTGGATCGCGCAGTGGAAGGAGATGATCGAGGATCCGCGCCAGAAGATCGGGCGCCCGCGCCAGCTCTACACCGGCGCGCCCGAGCGCGACTACGTGCCGATCGCCAAGCGCTGAGCCGGTACGACATCAATGTGAAACGCCCGCCCTTCGGCGGGCGTTTTCATTTGCGGATATGCTTGAGGACAACCTGGGCGGCCAACTCGCCGGAGGGGCGCTCGGTCGCGAACCGGCGCCTGACTTCGGCGAAGCCGTCCTTCTGCCACTGCCGCAGCGCGCTGTCGGTCAGGAGCCCCTCGAGATGGCGGGCCATCCACTGCGGCCGCACATACTCGTTGTAGGCCTCGATGACCACCGTGCGGTCGGCGACGAGGTTGGGCAGCGAGGCGCTCCACACCGTGATCAGGCGCTGGGCCATGCGCATCACCGCATCGAGCTTGTAGCACGACATCATCGGCACGCCGGCGAGCGCCAGTTCGAGCGACACCGTGCCCGAGGCGATCAGGGCAGCGTCGGCCTCGCCGAAGGCCTGCCATTTCTTCTGCGCGTCGAGGATGATTTCCGGCTTGTCGGGCCATTGGCCCGTGATCGACGTGACCATGTTGGCGACATGCGGGACCGTGGGCAGCAGGAGGCGCAGGCGATGCCCGCGCGCCTTGAGGATCGAAACCGTCTCGCCGAACGGCCCCAGCAACGCGCGGACCTCGCTGCGGCGCGAGCCCGGCAGCAGCAGGAGGGTCTTCTCGCCGCCTTGTTCCGCCGGACCGCTGCCGTGCTCCTGCATTGCAGCCGCAATCAGCACGCCGGGATCGCTGGTCAGCCGATGGCCGACGTAGGTGCCGGGCGGTCCGTCCAGCCTGGCAAGTTCCTTCGGCTCGAACGGCAGGATGCAGAGCACTTCGTCGACATGCGGCCGCATGGCCTTGGCGCGGCCGGGTCGCCACGCCCAGACACTCGGGCAGACATAGTGGACGATCGGGATGCCGGGGGCCAGCGCGCGCACTTTCCTGGCGACGCGGAGGGAGAAATCGGGACTGTCGATGGTGATCAGGCAATCCGGCTTCTCGGCCGCGACGAAACGCGCCGTCTCGCCGATCCGCCGGATGAGGCGCGGCAGGTCGCGCAGGATCGCCGACAGGCCCATCAGGGCGATTTCGCCGGCATTGAAGAGCGGCGAAAGCCCCAGGCCCTGGAGATGCCTGCCGCCCAAACCAACCAGCCGCACGTCGCGCCCGCTCATCTGGCGCAGCGCCCGCACGAGATCGGCCCCGAGCAGGTCGCCCGATTCCTCGCCCGCCACGATCGCGATCTTGAGCGGCGGCTGGGTCATTGTGCCGTCTCCTTGCCGGTGAGGCCGACGACGAACAGGCCGAGGCGGTCGGCGCGCTCCACGAGTTCGCCGAAATCCAGCATGAGCGAACGTCCGGCCTCGACGCCGATGCCGGCAAGCCCGGCTGCATGTGCGGCATCGACGGTCGCGGGACCGATCGTCGGCAGGTCGGCGCGCAGTTCCTGGCCGGGTTTCGCGCATTTGACCAGCACGCCACGCCTTCGCCCGGCGATGCGGCCGTTATCGCGCAGGTCACGCACACGTTCGAGCAGAAGATCCGTTCCTTCGATGCCCTCGAGCGCAATCGCGCGGCCGCCGATGGCGACGGCCGCTTGCCCGATATCGAGCGCACCGATGGCACGGGCAGCTTCCAGGCCTGCCCGCAGGTCGTCCCAATCGGCCGCGATCGGTGCATGCGCGCCCATGCGCCCCTCGACCGCGAGCAATTCCGGCACGAGCTGGTGGGCACCGACCACCTTGATGCCGTTGTCCTCGATGAGGTCGACCAGAGTGCGCAGGAGCCCGTCGTCGCCGCGCCGCAGGGCCAGGATGGCGCGCGGCAGGATCGACAGCAGCGACAGGCTGGGGCGTATGGCGCGCCACATCGGCCGCCGGCTCACCCCGCCCGCAAGCACGACATGGGTGATGTCCCGGCGCCTGAGCAGCGGCAGAAGCCCGGCGAACTGCTCCACTGCAAGCGTCGAGCCAGGATAGGTATCGAGGCTGGTGCCGGCGTCGGTCTCGCCGGCGATGCGCACGATGAAAGGCGCATGCCCGGCCAGGGCAAGGCTCTCGGCGACATTGACGGGCAGCCGGCCGCTGCCGGCGACTATGGCGACCTTGTCGGCCGCGGCAAGGACTACCTTCCGTCCAGCCTCAGCTTTCGTCATCGGCGGCGTCGTCGGAGACGGCGTTGCGCAGCGGCGGGACGGTGAAGTGGCGCTTGCCGCGCGCCTGGATGAAATCAAGCATGTCGCGGACGATCGGCGACGTGCCGAACAGCTTCTCGACCTCGGGGATGTTCTCGGCCACCGCCCGGGACGGGTCGAAGATCATCTTGTAGGCCTTGCGCAGCGCGAAGATTTCGGCGCGCGCAACGCCGGAGCGCTTCATGCCGATGACATTGAGCCCGCGCAGGCGAGCGCGATTGCCCATGACCATGCCGTAGGGAATGATGTCGCCGTCGATGATCGCGGCACCGCCGGCGAAGGCGTGATGGCCGATGCGCGTCATCTGGTGCACGGCGACGAGGCCGCCGAGCGTGACGTTGTTGCCGACCTCGACATGGCCGCCGAGGGTGGCGACATTGGCCATGGTGACGTTGTCGCCGACGACGCAGTCATGCGCGATATGCGAATAGGCGAGGAAGTGGCCGTTGTCGCCGACCGTCGTCTCGCCGCGGCTGCTGTCGCTGCCGAGATGCATGGTCACGCCTTCGCGGATCGTGCAGTTCCTGCCGACCACCAGCGTGGTGCGCCCGCCCTTATGCTTGTTGTTCTGCGGCGCAGCCCCCAGCGTGGCCTGCGGGAAAACCCTGCACCCTTCGCCGAGCGTCGTCGCCCCCATGACCGCGACATGGCTGACCAGTTCGACCCGGTCGCCGATCACGGCATCGGCGCTGATGTGACAGAAGGGCCCGACGCGAACGCCCGCGCCCAGCTTGGCACCGGCTTCGACGACGGCTGCAGGATGGATGAATGTCTCGGTCTGCATGACGATAGGTACTATTCCTTGGGCACCATCATCGCGGCAACCTCGGCCTCCGCCACGGTCGCGCCGTCCACCCGCGCGTCGCAGGCGAATTTCAGGATGTTGCCGCGCTTCTTGATCTTCTTGACGTGGATTCGCAACTGGTCGCCCGGCACGACCGGCTTGCGGAACTTCGCCGCATCGACGGTCATCAGGTAGACCAGCGACGGGCTTTCATCGACCACCTGGCGCAGGCAGATCGCGCCCGCGGTCTGCGCCATCGCCTCGATGATGAGCACGCCTGGCATCACCGGCTGGCCGGGAAAATGTCCCTGGAAATGCGGTTCGTTGAAGGTGACGTTCTTGATGCCGACGGCAGAGTCGTCGCCGTCTATCTCGACGATGCGGTCGATCAGCAGGAACGGATAGCGATGCGGCAGCAGCTCGAACAGGCCGAGGATATCAACGGCCTCGAGCATCGTTGTTGCCTGGTCAGTCATTGCTCCCACCCTCTTTGGTCCTGGCCCTGGCCAGCTTCCTGAGCACCGCGAACTCGCGCATCATTTCCTTCATCGGCTTGCCAGGGAAACCACCCCAGACCTCGCCTGCCGGCACGTTGTTCATGAAGCCGCTGCGCGCCGCCAGCTTGGCGCCGTCGCCGACGGTAAGATGGTCGGCCAGCCCGACGCCGCCGCCCATCATCACGTTGTCGCCGATCACGCAGGAGCCCGAAATACCCGTGAGGCCGGCGATGACGCAATTGCGACCGATGCGCACGTTGTGGGCAATCTGGACGAGATTGTCGATCTTGGTGTTTTCGCCGATGACCGTGTCCGCCAGCGCACCACGGTCGACGGTGGTGTTGGCGCCGATCTCGACATTGTCCTGGATGATGACCCGGCCGATCTGCGGCACCCGCTCAGGCCCCTTGGGGCCGCCGGCAAACCCGAAGCCGTCCTGGCCGATCCGCGCACCGGCATGGACGATGACGCCGTTGCCGAGCAGCGCATACTGGATCGAGCTGTGCGGCCCGATGTAGCAGTCGCGGCCGACCTGCGCGGAACGGCCGATGACCGCGTTGGCTGCAACCACGGTACCCGCGCCCACTGCGGCATGAGGACCGATGACGGCGCCGGCCTCGACGATCGCACCCGCCTCGACATGGGCCGTCGGGTCGATATGGGCATGTGGCGAGATGCCGGTCTCGCCGGTCGATCCCACGGGGCGCTCGGCTGCCGGGTAAAGCATGCGGCCGATACGGGCGAAGGCCTGCTGGGCCCTGGGCGTGACGAGTGCGGCGATGCCGGCGGGGACAAGGCCGACGACGTCCGCCGTGCACAGCACCGCCGCCGCCTTGAGCGTCGCCAGGGGGGCGGCATTGCGCTTGCCGTCGACGAACACCAACGCGCCCTCGCCGCCTTCGACGGCAGAGGCGATGGTCGTGATGATGATCTGGGAATGGCCGGGATCTGCGAGCACGGCGCCGGTCAATTCGGCCACCTCGCCCGCGGTCAAGCGGCGTGACGGCACAAAGAACACCGGGTCCGTCATGAAGTGCTTTTCCAGCTGAGCCGGGCGGGCTTCCGGGCCGTTGCGGCCCGGAAGCATCGTTCCACGCGATTAGAAGCGGGTCGAAATGCCGAAGTTGAATTCCTGGGTGTCGTCGGTGTCTTCCTTCTTGACCGGCACCGCGTAGTCGATACGCAGCGGGCCGAAGGGCGACGCCCAGAGCAGGCCGATACCGACCGAGGCACGCCACTCCATGCCCGTCGAAACGATATCGGTATCCGCGACATCGACCTTGTTGCCGTAGAGCGTGGCGGCATCCGCGAACACCGCACCACGCAGGCCGAAGCTCTCGGGAACGACCGGGATCGGGAACTGTGCTTCGGCGGACGCATTGAAATAGGTCGTGCCGCCGAGGTGATCCTCGCCATTCTTATCGAACGGACCGATGCCGTTGTACTTGAAGCCGCGGATCATGCGGTCGTTGTTCTTGAAGTGGTCGAACACGCGCAGGCCGTCGTCGCCAAAGCCCTGGATGTGACCGCCACCGACCGAAACCAGACCGACGATGTCCATCTCCTCGGAGATCGTCTGGTAGTAGCTGCCGCGGCCCGTGAACTTGACGAACTTCGCATCGCCACCGAGGCCGGCAACTTCGGTCGTGAAGTTGGCGTAGATGCCGTTACGCGGGTTCTTCATGTCGTCGATGGTGTTGTAGACCAGCGTGCCGCTGACCGACGACTTGATCCACGGGCTGCGCTCGACGCCATCTATGATCGCAGGCGACACGTCGCAATCAAGATCCGGGCTGTTGGGATCCGTTGCGCCGTCGCAACTATCCGTGAAGGAATATTCCTCCTGCGAGATGTTGTACGCCAGCTGCGTCGAGATGTTGTCCGTGATCGGCAGGCCGAAGCGGACCGTGCCGCCGGTGATGTCGCTCTCGTACTCGTCATACTTGCGGGTCTGACGATAGATGTCGAAGCCCGCAGCGATACGGCGGCCGAGGAAATACGGCTCGGTGAACGAGAAGCTGTAGTCACGCGAGTTCTTGCCGCCGCCGGCGGAGAACTTGATGAACTGGCCGCGGCCGAGGAAGTTGCGCTCGGTGATCGAGCCTTCCACCGACGGACCGGCATTGTCGCCACCCGTCGAATAGCCAGCGCCGATCGAGAACTCGCCGGTCGACTTCTCGACCAGATCGACCACCAGCACGACCTGGTCGGGCTGCGAGCCGGGCGCCGTCGAAATCTCGACACGCTCAAAGAAATTAAGAGCTTCGAGCCGCTTCTTCGCGCGCTGGATAAGAACCTGGTTGAAGGCATCGCCTTCGCTGACGTCGAACTCGCGACGAATGACGAAATCACGCGTGCGCTCGTTGCCGCGGATCTCGATGCGCTCGACATAGGCCTTGGCGCCCTGGTCGACCGTGTAGACGACGTTGATCGTGCGGGTCTCGAAGTTGCGGTCGCCGCGCGGGGTCACCTTGGCGAAGGCATAGCCCTTGCCGGCGACGTTCTCGGTGATCGCGATGATCGAATCTTCGACGTTCTTGGCGTTGTAGACGTCGCCCTTGCGGGTCTCGACCAGCGACTGCAGCGTGGCGCCGTCGATCTCGGGGATGGTGCTTTCCACCGACACGTCGCCGAAGGTGTAGCGCTGGCCCTCGTCCACCGTGATGGTGATCGTGTACTGGTTGGTCGCCTCGTCGAGCTCGCCGAAGGCGGAGACAACCTGGAAGTCGGCATAACCGCGGTTGAAGTAGAAGCGGCGCAGCGCTTCCTCGTCGGCGCGCAGACGATCCTCGTCATAGATGTCGTCGCGCAGCATGAACGACAGGAACGACGAGCGCTTGGTAGAAATCACGTCCGCCAGACGGCGATCGCCATAGGCGTTGTTGCCGACGAAATTGATCGCGGCGATCTTGGTGCGGCCGCCTTCGTTGATCTCGTAGACCACGTTGACGCGGTTTTCGCCGAGATCCATGACCTGGGTCTTGACGGTCACGTCGTCGCGGCCGACGCGCTTGTAGGCTTCCTTGATCGCCTCGGCGTCGGCCTCCATCGTCGCCTGCGAGAAGGCGCCGCGCGGCTTGAGCTGGACGGCGGCGCCCAGCTGGGCGTCCTTCAGCTTCTTGTTGCCCTGGAACAGGACGTTGTTGACGACCTGGTATTCGGAGACCTGGACGACGAGCGTCGACCCGACCTGGTTGATGCGGACGTCGGAGAACAGGCCGCTGCCGAACAGCGACTTCACCGCCTCGTCAATGTCGGCATTCGAGAACGTCTTGCCGGGCTTGATGGTGATGTAGTTGCGAATCGTCTCGGCGTCGACGCGCTGATTGCCGCGCACCTCGATCCGGTTGACGACGGCAGCTTCCGCCGCCGAAACGGCGGCAAACTGAACAACGACCGCGCCAGGCACAGCCAGAGCGGCGGACAGAGCCACCGCGGACGCGGCGCTCGCAAACTTAAATGCTGCCTTCATCGGCCTTTACAACCTTTTCTCGAAGTCCCCACGGCGAGAAAACCGGACGTCGCGGTAAATTTTCCCGTACCGTAATAACCGGATTTTCCCTACACGCAAGGGTTCTGGTTAATTTGCACTTACTTACCCAGCGAGCGTGACTTTCGCGTCACTCATACCGACCGGGATGGTAAATGGTCCCTCAACAGACGCCCTCTCCGCGTCGATTTTCTTCATGAATTCAACATCCAAATAGGTCGTTCCAGAAAACGAACCCCATGAACGCAAGAACCAGAATCATTCCCACCCGGTATACAGCCTCCATGGCCCGTTCGGAAACAGGGCGACGGATGACCGCCTCGACCGCGTAGAAGGCCAGGTGGCCGCCATCGAGCGGCGGAATCGGCAGCAGGTTCAGGAACCCGATTCCAACCGACAGCAATGCAACCAGCTGCACCAGCCAGCCGAAGCCCAGCTTGGCGGCCTTGCCGGCCATGTCGGCGATCTTGACCGGTCCGCCGAGCTGGCACTTGTCCTCGCGCCCGAAGACGAAACGCTTCAGGAACTGGCCAGTCCGGGCGATGATCTGGCCGGTCTCGGTGACGGCCTGAACGAAGGCTCCGCCCGGGCCGTAGGTGATGAGCCGCGGCTGCCCCAGCTCCTCGTTGTTGACCACCCCGATGACGGCGACCTTGACCTTGTTCCCAAGGGCGTCTTGCTGCTCCATGAGTTCCGGCACGGCGGTGACGGAAACCTCCTTGCCGTCCCGCATCATGACGAAGGCGATCGGATCGCCACCGCGGCCCGACACCAGGCGCTGGACGTCGGAGAAGGTCTCGACCTGCCTGCCGTCGACGCTGACGAATCGGTCGCCCGGCTGGATGCCGGCCCTGGCCGCCGGGCTTTCGGCGCGCACCTCGGCCACCGTCGGCTCCATGACGTAGCGGCCATAGGCCGTGAACAGCACGGTGAAGACGGCGATCGTGAGCAGGAAGTTGAACAGCGGCCCGGCAAACACCGTTGCGGCGCGCTTCCAGACGGGCTGGGTGTGGAAGGCAACCTTGCGTTCGGCTGCACTCAGCCTTTCCGCCTCGCCACCCTCGGGCGAGCTGGTGACGTTCATGTCGCCGACGAATTTGACGTAGCCGCCGAGTGGAATGGCACAGAGCTTCCAGCGCGTGCCGCGCCGGTCGTTGAAGCCGATCAGCTCCGGCCCGAAACCAACCGCGAAAGCCTTCACACCGATGCCGCACCAGCGGCCGACGAGGTAGTGCCCCATCTCGTGCACGAACACGACGATCATCAGCACGAACAGGAAGGGAACGATCGTGCCGAGCAGCAGGCCATCCGTGCTCAGGAATGCGGGAAGATACTCGCTCAAGTCATGCCCTCAACCACGAACCGCCGCATCACCCTTCCGCCTGGCACCCTTGGGGCACCGGCCACCGCCGGCAGGTCAGGCCGGAAACAGGACTTGTGCCGGATGATCGGCCGAACCAGACAGCCACCCGATGACGTATAGGGCAAATGCCGCCGCGACAAGCCCGTCCACCCTGTCCATCACGCCGCCGTGACCGGGGATGATCGAACCTGAATCCTTGTAGCCATGCCGCCGCTTGACCCAGGACTCGTAAAGATCGCCCGCCTGCGAGATCACCGACAGGAGCAACGCCACCCCGGCGAGCATCGCGACGTTGCCGGCGCCGACCGCGAGCCCGAGCAGAACGCCCGCCACGACACCGCCGACGGCACCGCCGACGGCACCGCTGCGCGTCTTGCCGGGAGAAATGGCGGGCGCGAGCTTCGGCCCGCCGACGCTGCGGCCGACGAAATAGGCGAAGATGTCGGTCGACCACACCACTGCAAAGAGGAACAGGATGGCGGCAAGGCCGGCTGCGTCATTACCGCGCAGTAGCGCGAGCGAGAGTCCCGAAAGGGCGGCATAGGCGAATCCCGCGGCGTCCCACGCGCCGGCCTCGCGAATCCGTCCGAGCAGCCACAGCACGGCCGTAGCCAGGACCGCCAGCCCGATGAGCACGATGGCCGGCGCACCCAGCGCCAGGGCAACCGCGAAGACAAGAATCAATGCCTCCGGCACGAAACCGAGCTGGCCCGGTGCCCATGCGCCCTCCGCCCGGGTCCGCGACATGCGCGACCATTCGTAGAAGATGCCGAGCGCGATACCCGCAGAAAGCAGCCTGAAAGGCAGGCCGCCGGCCCAGGTCAGCACGAGCGCGGCGATGGCCAGGACGACCGCTGAAATGGTCCGGAGCTGAAGATTGCTCATGCTGCCGCCTCACAAGGCGATGTCGCGGGCCGCAAGCCCGCCGAAGCGACGCTCGCGGCCGGTGAACTCGCGCACCGCCTCGGCCAAATGCTCGCGCGTGAAATCGGGCCAGTAGCAGGGCAGGAAGACCAGTTCGCTGTAGGCCGACTGCCAGGGCAGGAAATTCGAAAGCCTGACCTCGCCACTGGTCCTGATCACCAGATCCGGATCCGGGATGCCCGCGGTATCGAGACGCTCGGCAAACAGCTCGGGCGTGATCTCGTCGCTCGAGAGCTCGCCTCTCTGGACGGCCTCGGCGAGCTGTCGCGCGGCGCGCGCGATCTCGTCGCGTCCACCGTAGTTGAAAGCGATGACCAGATTCAGCGCCGAGTTGCCGGCCGTCAGTGTCTCGGCCTCTTCCAGCAGGCTCCGGATGTCCGACTGCAGCGTCTGGCGGTCGCCGATGACGCGAACCCTGACGCCGGCGTTGTGCAATTCGGCAAGGTCGCGGCGGATGAACAGCTTCAGCAGACCCAGCAGATCGGTGACTTCCGACTTCGGGCGCGACCAGTTCTCCGACGAAAAGGCGTAGACGGTCAGCCAGGAAATCCCGAGATCGCTGGCGGCGCGGACCGTTTTGCGTAACGCTTCCACGCCAGCGCGATGCCCCGCAACGCGCGGCAGGCCACGGGCTTTTGCCCAGCGGCCATTGCCGTCCATGATGATCGCGACATGCGCGGGCGTAGTCATCAGTTCGCTTTCGGGCCGGCTCTTCGTCGGCTCAGACTTGCATGATCTCGGCTTCCTTGCCGGCGAGCAGGCTGTCGATCTGGCTGATGGTGTCGTCGGTCAGCTTCTGCACCTTTTCGGACCTGACACGATGGTCGTCCTGGCTGATGTCGCCGTCCTTCTCAGCCTTCTTGAGCGCCTCCATGCCGTCGCGGCGCACGTGGCGGGCCGCAACCTTGGCATTCTCGGCATAGCCATGCGCGATCTTCACCAGTTCCTTGCGGCGCTGCTCGTTGAGCTCCGGCAGCGGGATGCGCAGATTGGTGCCGTCGACGATCGGATTGAAGCCGAGATTGGCCTCGCGGATGGCGCGGTCGACCGCGCCCACCATCGACTTGTCCCAGACGGAGACCGAGATCATGCGCGGCTCCGGCACGGAAACCGTGGCGACCTGGTTGATGGGCATCGCCGAGCCGTAGGCCTGGACGTGGATCGGATCGAGGAGGTTGCTCGAGGCGCGACCCGTGCGCAGCGAAGCAAGGTCGTGCTTGAAAGCGCTGATGGCGCCGTCCATGCGCCGCTGAAGATCGTTGTAGTCAAGGCTCATAGCAGTCTCCTTGGTCCCGAAGCCCGGGGCCACCGTTCATATCCTCAGACGTCCGCAACAACCGTGCAGTGGCCGCCACCCTTCAATATTTCGCCGAAACCGCCTTTTTCGTGGATCGAATAGACGATTATCGGAATGTTGTTTTCCCGCGCAAGCGCAATCGCCGCCGTATCCATGATGGTCAGGCCCCGGTTTATCACTTCGGCATGGGTGATGCGCTCGAAGCGCGTGGCGCTCGGGTCCTTCTTGGGATCTGCGGAATAGACGCCGTCGACCTGCGTCCCCTTGAACAGCGCATCCGCGCCGATCTCGGCGGCGCGCAAGGCCGCGGCCGAATCCGTGGTGAAGAACGGGTTGCCGGTGCCACCCGCGAAGATAACCACCTTGCCGGCGTTCATATAGGCGGTCGCCTGGCGCTGGGAGAAGCTCTCGCAGAGTTCCGGCATGGCGATGGCCGACAGCACGACGGCATCCACGCCGATCTTGACCAGCGACGTGCGCAGCGCCAGCGAGTTGATGACGGTGGCGAGCATGCCCATGTGGTCGCCGGTGACGCGGTCGCCGCCCTTCGACGCAACGGCCACGCCGCGGAAGATGTTGCCGCCGCCGATGACCACGCCGACCTCGACGCCGAGCGCCCTTGCCTCTGCGATGTCGGACGCGATGCGGTCCACCACCGACACGTCGATACCGAAATGCTGGTCGCCCATCAGGGCTTCGCCGGAGGCCTTGAGCAGAACACGCCTGTAGAGCGGCTTGGCGGTCATGAATTCCTCGCGGCGGTTGAAAGATCGGGAGTTCCGATACACGAAGGGCGCCGCGATGTCACGCGGCGCCCTTCGGCTATCCTCAGGAAGCGCTTGATGCAGCGCTGCTTTTTAGCCCTTAACGGCGGCTGCGACTTCGGCTGCGAAGTCGCTCTCTTCCTTCTCGATGCCCTCGCCGAGCGCGAAGCGGATGTAGCCGGTGATCTTGGCCGGCGCGCCGATCTGCTTCTCGGCGTCCTTCAGTGCTGCCTCGACCGTCAGATCGGGGTTGAGCACGAAAGCCTGCTTCAGCAGCACGACTTCCTCGTAGAACTTGCGCATGCGGCCTTCGACCATCTTCTCGATGATGTTCTCCGGCTTGCCCGACTGGCGGGCCTGGTCGGCGAAGATCGCCTTTTCGCGCTCGACGTGAGCGGCGTCGACCTCGTCGGGGGTCAGGGCGAGCGGGTTGGTCGCGGCGACGTGCATGGCGACCTGACGCGCGAAGGCGCGGGCCGCATCATGGTTGCCGGCGGTCTCGATCGCGACCAGGACGCCGAGCTTGCCGAGGTTGTCGGCGACGGCGTTGTGGACGTAGGTCGCAACCACGCCTTCCGAAACCGAGAGCTTGGCCGAACGACGGAAACTCATGTTCTCGCCGATGGTGCCGACGGCGTCCTTGATCGTGTCGGAGACCGACTTGTCGGAGCCCGGATACTTGGCCGCGGCGACGGCCTCGGTCGTGCCGTAGGCGAGCGCGACCTTGGCGACGTTGGCGACGATCTCCTGGAAGGCGGCGTTGCGGGCGACGAAGTCGGTCTCGGAGTTGACCTCGACGACGACGGCTTCGCGGACGCCGGCGTCGACGCCGATCAGGCCTTCGGCCGCCGTGCGGCCGGCCTTCTTGTCGGCCTTGGAGATGCCCTTCTTGCGCAGCCAGTCGACCGCGGCCTCCATGTCGCCGCCGGTCTCGGCCAGCGCCGCCTTGCAATCCATCATGCCCGCGCCGGTGAGTTCGCGGAGTTCCTTAACCTGTGCTGCCGAAATGCTCATTGTGGCCTCTTTGTTTCTAAATGCGCTGGCGCACCACCGAGGGTTCGATGATGCGCCGTACGCCGGCGCGAGGTATGCGCCAAATCCTGAAAGGAAGGCCGGTCACCCGGCCTTCGCGATTACGCCTCGGCTTCGCCCGAAGCGGAATTGTCGAGAGCCGGCTCGACCGGAGCTTCGGCCGCAGCGCCGGTGTCGACGCCCAGCGCGCCCTGCTGGCGGGCGATACCGTCGATGGCAGCCTTGGCGACCAGGTCGCAGTACAGCTGGATCGCACGGGCGGCGTCGTCGTTGCCCGGGATCGGGAAGTCGATCTTGTCCGGGTCGCAGTTCGAATCGATGATCGCGACGACCGGGATGCCGAGACGCTTGGCTTCCTGGATGGCGATCGCTTCCTTGTTGGTGTCGATCACGAACATCAGGTCCGGGGTCGAGCCCATGTCCTTGATGCCGCCGAGGGCCTTGTTGAGCTTCTCGCGCTCACGGTCGAGGTTCAGGCGCTCCTTCTTGGTGAAGCCCTGGGCTTCGCCGGCGAGCATCTCGTCGAGCTTGCGCAGACGCTGGATCGAATTCGAGATCGTCTTCCAGTTGGTCAGCATGCCGCCGAGCCAACGCGAATTGACGTAGTACTGGGCCGAGCGCTGCGCGGCGTCGGCAACGATGTCCGAAGCCTGGCGCTTGGTGCCGACGAACAGCACGCGGCCGCCGCGCGACACGACGTCCGAGACCTGCTTCAGCGCCTGGTGCAGCAGCGGAACCGTCTGCGACAGGTCGATGATGTGGATGTTGTTGCGGGCGCCATAGATGTAGGGCGCCATCTTCGGGTTCCAGCGGTGGGTCTGGTGGCCGAAGTGAGAACCAGCTTCGAGAAGCTGGCGCATGCTGAAATCAGGCAATGCCATCTGTCATTTTCCTTTCCGGTTAGCCTCCACGGACCATGACGCTTTCGCTGGATGCTCTAAACGCCACCGGAGGTCTCAGCCGGATTTCTCCCGGTCGGAAACCAAAGTCCGTGTGTGGAATGCGGCGGCATATAGACGTGTTGCGCTGCGAAGGCAACCCCGCGGACCGCATCGCCTGCCCTGCCCGCTCCGCCCGGGCCGTTCAGCTGCCGGCGGCCCATCGGGAAAGCGTCGGCTCGTGCGGCGCCATCTTCTCCGAGGGCTTCGGATCGCGCCGCTTGAAGTTGCGGATGCGGACCCGCCGGAACACCGCCACGATCTCCTCGCGGCTGCATTCGACCGCGCCGAGCCTGACGGCGCGGTCACGTTCGAAACCGGTGATGTCGTAGTGCGGCGCCGACGTCTTGGGCGGCCCCTGATAGGAGGACTGCTTCAGGCCCAGCTGCGCGGCGAAACGATGCAGCTCCGCCGTGTCGTCGGCGAGCAGGTGGCACCAGCGGTGGCCCACCCACTTCCAGATAGCCGCGTCGACATAGACCGCCACCGGCGCCCGCTTACCGCTTGCACTCGCCCTTGGGCGTGGGGAACAGGGAGAGATTGACCAGCTTGCCGGTCATCGAGAAATCGCCGTAGTCCATGACGAGGTCGCGGGTCAGCCCGTTCTCGTGCAGCTTGAAGCTGATGCGGTACTCCGGCACTTCCTCGCCGCTGCCCTTGCTCAGGTCGAAATAGGCGATGTCGACCGGCCAATATTGGTCCTTGGCGAGCCCCGCCAGCACCGGCAGCTCCGGATCGCCGCTCGGCGCCTGGCTCTTCTTGCCGACGATGACGGTGGTGGTCATCACCTTGTCGGCGTCTTCGGAACCGTCGAACAGGCTGGTCTCGTAGAAGGTCTCGCCCTTCTCCGCCTTGCCGATGAGTTCGACCAGGTGCTGGGTGGGGAACTGCGTCTTCGCCAGGTCCACCACGCCGGCCTGCGGCTTCTCCAGCTCGACCTTCACGCCGTTGGGCTCGAGCGTCGCAGTGCCCTTCACCTCCCGGTCGAGGGCCTGGTCGACGAAGGACTTGGTGACGAAGGAGAAGGTTTTTCCTTCCGCATCCTCGAAGGTCGTCGTCTGCTGGTCGGTCAGGCGGGTATTTTCGCGCGTCGCGATCTGCGTGACGAAACGGAACTTGACCGTATAGCCCTCGCAGGGCGAGCCGTTGAATTCATAGACCATGCGGCCCGTCAGGCCGGTGATTCCCGACCGGTCGGAGGCCTGGTCGAGCACGAGGTCATAGACCGCGCGGTGCGGAGCGAGCGCCACGGGGGCGGCAAAGGCAGGTATTGCGCCGAAGGCCGGGGCGGACAGGATGGCAAGTAGGGCAAGGCGCGCTGCGCGCATATATGAGGCTCCGGTCGGCGCGGCCTGACAGACCGCTGGGAATGATGGTCCACCTTAAAAAAAGTCGTGGCGGAAGCGAGGCAAAAATAGCAGTTTCGGCGCCAACTCACCTTCCACGCCAGACTCAGAGATAAGGAAAGACAATGGGCGAAACAATCGAAAAGCGGCTAAGCGATCTCGGCGTCGCGCTGCCCGCCGCCGCGGCACCTGCGGCCAACTACGTGCCGTTCATGCAGACCGGCAGCTACGTCTTCACCGCCGGACAACTGCCGCTCAAGGATGGCAAGCTCATCGCCTCCGGCCTGGTCGGCCGCGACGTAGACACGGCGGGCGCCAAGGACGCAGCCAAGCAGTGCGCCGTCAACATCCTGGCCCAGGTGAAGGCAGCCCTCGGCGACCTCGAGAAGATCCGCCGCATCGTCAAGATCACCGTCTTCGTGGCCTCCACGCCCGACTTCACCGAGCAGCACCTGGTCGCCAACGGCGCCTCCGATTTCCTCGTTGCCGTGCTCGGCGAGCGCGGCAAGCATGCGCGGTCGGCGGTCGGCGTGGCCTCGCTGCCGCTCAATGCAGCGGTCGAGATCGAAGCGATCGTCGAAACCGAGTGAACGGATAGTTCCGATGACCGACTTTGCCTGGCTCACGGCCCGCCCCATCGCCCACCGCGGCCTGCACGACCTCAACAAGCAGTGCTGGGAAAACACGCTGTCGGCATTCGAAAGGGCCGCCCAGCGCGGCTACGCGATCGAATGCGACGTGCATCTGACGGCGGACGGCGACGTGGTCGTCTTCCACGACAATGCGCTCGACCGCCTCACCGGCACGGAAGGCTATGTCTGGCAGCGGACGGCCGCCGAATTGGGCGCGCTCCGCATCGGCGGCACCGCCGACCACGTGCCCACGCTCCATGAACTGCTCAGGCTCGTCGACGGCCGCGTGCCGCTGGTGATCGAACTCAAGGGCATTCCGGGCAAGGACGACGGCCTCGTCGCCAAAGTAGGCGCAGCCCTGCGCGGCTACCACGGCAAGGCGGCGATCATGTCCTTCGACCACTGGCTGATCCGGGATTTCGCCAGATATGCCCCGGGCATTCCCGGCGGACTGACCGCATGGGGCGAGAAGGATCACGAACTCGAGGCGCATTTCTCCATGCTCGCGCACGGAATCTCATTCGTTTCCTACGCGGTCGATCATCTGCCCAACCGTTTCATCGGCTTCGTGCGCGGGCGTCTCGGCATGCCGGTCATCACCTGGACGGTGCGCGACCGCAACGCGGTCGAGAGGACTTTCGCCCATGCCGACCAGATGACCTTCGAAGGGTTCCTGCCCGACGAGGCGCCGGTCGCCTAGCCTCTTGCAACGGCGGCTTTCGAGCGTAAGTAAGGCCAATGACCAATGCGAGCGACGCCGGGGCGAAATTGGCGGATGGCGGATACGCCGTCCGCGTCGCCGCCTCGATCGCAGAGTTCAGCCGCGACGAATGGAGCAGGCTGTCGGGCGCGGCCAAGGGCCAGTCAGGAACGCCTTACAACCCCTTCGTTTCATTCGATTTCCTGAACATCCTGGAAGAGTCCGGCTGCGCCGTCCGCAAAACCGGCTGGCAGGGGCATCATCTGCGGCTGGAAGCCTCGGACGGCACCTTTCTCGGCGCCCTTCCCTGCTACGCCAAATCCCACAGCCAGGGCGAGTATGTGTTCGACCATGGCTGGGCCGACGCCTTCGAGCGCGCCGGCGGACGCTACTATCCCAAGCTGCAGTGCTCGGTTCCGTTCACGCCGGCCACCGGCCCGCGCCTGCTCACGGTGGCCGAGACCGATAGCGCGAGAGGGAGATCGGCGCTGGCGACCGCCTTGCGCAGCGTCGCCGAGGGATTGGGCGTCTCCTCGGCGCATGTGACATTCGCCCCGCCGGACGAGGTCGAAGTCCTCGAGGCGGCCGGCTTCCTGCGCCGCACCGACCAGCAGTTCCACTTCATCAACGAAGGCTTTGCCTGCTACGACGACTTCCTGGCCACGCTGGCCTCGCGCAAGCGCAAGGCGCTGAAGAAGGAGCGGCGCGAGGCGCTGGCCCCGGGCATCTCGATCGAATGGCTGACCGGCCGCGACCTGACTGAAGCGGTCTGGGACGACTTCTTCGCCTTCTACATGGACACGGGCGGCCGCAAATGGGGCCGGCCCTATCTCAACCGGACGTTCTTCTCGCTGATCGGCGAACGCATGGCCGACGACGTGCTGCTCGTCATGGCCCGCCGCGGCGGGCGCTATGTCGCCGGTGCGATCAATTTCATCGGATCGGATACGCTCTTCGGCCGCAACTGGGGCTGCATCGAGGACCACCCGTTCCTGCATTTCGAGGTCTGCTACCACCAGGCCATCGACTTCGCCATCGAGCGCAAGCTCAAGGTCGTCGAGGCCGGCGCCCAGGGCGAGCACAAGCTGGCGCGCGGCTATCGCCCCGCCACCACCCAGTCAGCCCATTACATCGTGCATCCCGGCCTGCGCCGGGCCGTGGCCGAATATCTCGAGCGCGAGCGGCAAGAGGTCGCCGAAATCGGCGCGTATCTGGAAGACCACGGCCCGTTCCGGCGCGGCTGACCTTCAGTGCGCGACCGATTTCGAGAACAGGTTGATGACCACCACGCCTGCCATGATGAGGCCGATTCCGAGCAGCGCCGGCAGGTCGAGCGCCTGGCGGAACCACACCCAGGCGATCCCTGTGATGAAGACGATGCCCGCCCCCGACCACAGCGCGTAGACGATGCCGACCGGGACGACCTTCAGCACCAGGGACAGGTAGTAGAAGGCGAAGCCGTAGCCCGCGAGCGCTATGACCGACGGTATCAGCTTGGTAAAGCCTTGGGTTTCCTTCAGCGCCGAGGTGGCGACGACCTCGAAGGCAATCGCAACAATCAAATAGACGTAGTTCAACTTCGCTCCTCTCGGCCTCTCGCGGCTTGACGCGGTCGGCGCCAGCGCCGAAACATCCACCACGTATCAGCATCGAACGGGATAGGCCATGTCGAGCGTCGCTTACGATCCAAACAACGTCTTTGCCAAGATCCTGCGTGGCGAATTGCCGTCGCACAAGCTCTACGAGGACGCCGACACGGTCGCCATCATGGACATCATGCCGCGCGGCGAAGGCCACTGCCTGGTGCTTCCAAAGCAGCCGGCGCGCAACATCCTCGACGTGGAGTCGGAGAGCCTGGCGGCGGTGATGCGCACGGCGCAGAAGCTGGCGCGCGCGGTGAAGAAGGCTTTCGACGCCGAAGGCGTCACGGTGCACCAGTTCAACGAAAGCGCCGGCGGCCAGGTGGTCTTCCACCTGCATGTGCATGTGATCCCGCGATTCGACGGCGTGGCGCTCAAGGCCCCGGGCGGGCCGATGGAAAAGCCGGAAATCCTCGCGGCCAACGCCGAGAGGATCAGGGCGGCGCTTTCCGTCTGATCTTAGACCATCGCTTTCGGCACGGCGCTCGTCGCCATCGTATCCGAGGTCACGTTGGCAACCGGGCGGAACGCAGGCGGCTCATCTCCGCCTGCCCCGTCGCAGCGGTTGTTTCCGGCATGTGTGCAAAACGCGCCGACCCAAGCAATGCCTTCGCACCGCAAAACGCGAGCGCGAAGACGGCCAGCCCGCCTGCGACATCCACCAGATGATGGCCGCCATGCACCAGGATGGCAGGCAGCATCAGCGCGTTGACGACAAGCACCAGCGGAAAGACCCTGCGAAACCCGGCCATGAACCAGACCGAAAGGCAGGCCATGACGGTGTGGAACGAGGGAAAGGCGATGAGACCGAGGGTATCCCGAGGGGTAATGAAGGTCGGACCTTCGAGCATCAGCCTGGTCAGTTCCGCGCCATAGCCCGAGTCCACCACCAGCCTGGCACGCGCCGCGACATCCGGGGCGACGACCTGATAGGCCGAAGGCCCCGAACTCGGCAGAGCGTACCAGATCAGGATTGTCGCGAGCGCCGCGAAAATCCCGGTCAGCAGAAACAAGTGGAGGTCGGCAAATCGACGGGAAAAGCCAAGGAAAATGATGACCATGACGATCTGCGGCAGGGAACTGAGATAAATTGCGCGCAAGAGTGCGCTGACGACCGGGAACTGCGCGGCGAAATCGACGAGATCGGCCCATCTGTAGCCCACGCGTGCGTCGATATCGATGAACAGAGCATCGACCCACCTATCACCACCCACCGGCAGGAGCAGATAGTTGAAGAGCGAGGCGGCAAGCGTGAACAGCACGAAGGCGCCGGTCGCCGTCAGGGCCGAGGCAATGCGTTCGTTCGGGCGGTAGCGACGGTAGAATTGTCCGACGAGGACGACGCCAACGCCGATGGCGACCATGCCGGCATAGGCTTTCACATCGACGGACCGCTGGCCTAAGACGATGATCGTGCCGTCGATCAGGAACAACAGCCCAGTCACGACTGCACTGAGCTTTTCGGCTGCGTACAGACGCATCCCGTATACTCCAACCCGCTCCGGTATGCCAGAACGCCGTTAAGGGGGCGTGAACCTCTCATGCCGACTTGCGCCAGGCCGGCGGATATTCAGGTCAGGTCGCCAGGATCCCCCCGAGCAGCACGGCTTCCGACGCGATGATGCCGACGATGACCTTGCGCCCCAACAGCATGTAGGCGGCGAAGCCTGCCGCGACGGCGGCCAAGCGCAGAGCAAGCGATGTTTCGGCCAATGCTCCGCTGGGAACGGCAATGAGGTTGCCGATGACGGCGGCGACAAGGGCGGTTGCAAGCGCCCGGACCAGCACGAGCAGGTCGGAAGCCTCCGAGAGGCGGTCTCCCAGATAGACGCCGAGGAAGCGCCAGACGTCAGTGGCCAGCCAGCCGCCCACCAGGATGAACAGGAACGGCCACCACCAGGCGTCGAGCGATTGAAACGTCACGCCGGCGCCCGCCGACGCGACAGCTTGTGGAACATGAATGCGGCGCCACCGCCGATCAGCCCTGCCCCCAGAAGGTCGAATCCCGGCACCACGAGGTGGAGCAAGGGGCCGACGACCAGCCCGATGACCATGGCCACGTGCCCTGCGCGCTCGCGCGCCGAGCCCCACAGCGAGGTGAGGAAATACATCGGCGTCAGCAGGAAAAGGGCTGCCGAAACCGCCGGCGGCAAGCTGTCGGCCACCAGGAACATGATCGCCACCACGCCCATGTTGACCAGCACCAGAGTCGAGCCGAGCCCGGCATAGTAGCTGGTGCGCATGTCGCGCGGGATGCCGCGCAGCCGCTCCATGGCCAGCACCCACGAGGTGACCGCGACGAAATGCGAAAGCACGTAGAGCACCCAGCGCGGGGTTTTCGGCCCGCGCAGTTCGGGAACCAGGGCAACCACCATCGGTGCGAGGCGAATGGACGAAAGCGCCACCGCAAAGGCGGCGGCGGGCAGCGAGGCCCCGGACAGGATGGCGCCGACGAGCACGACCTTGGCGGGCAAGGCCCAGACCATGCCGACCATGAACACGGTCTCTGCCAGAGTCAGCCCCGCTTCCTTGGCGAGGCCGGCGAAGCCGACGAAGGCGCTGGCCAGGATGAGGCCCGGGATGGAAACCGCCGTTCGAGCGCCGCGCAGATACCAGAGACGGCGTGAGGTCATGCTCGGCACGGGCGGTGGTGGGTCGCGGTAGCCATGCCAAGCCGATAGCACGGGCATTGCGCCAAGTCAGCGCCGCCGCCCGACCCATGTGACGGTTCTACCTGCCGATAGGCCCTCGGTCCCCAAGCCATGTCAAAATTGCAGAACGCGGCGACGGCGTATTGACAACTTACGCGGCGTCAACATGTAGAGAAGTCTTCCGGGGAAGCGAGGAAGTCATGTCCGGCACGATTCTGCTAGTGGTGCAGGCGCTGATCTATTTCGCGACCATGGCGGCCGTGTTCCACGCCCGGCACAGGTTCGGCATCGGCATCTTCCTCTGCGTGCTGGGCGTGATGCATTTCCTCGAAACCTATCTGGCCGCGGTCTTCTTCCTATCACTGCCCTTCGGCCTCATCTCGCCGGGCTCGACCGTCATGTTCTCGGGCAAGCTGGTGATGTTCCTGCTCCTCTACATCAAGGAGGACGCCGAGACCGTCCGCCAGCCGATCTACGGCCTGCTGATCGGCAACTGCCTGATGGTGGCGCTCGCCCTGGTCCTGCGCCTCTACGCCAGCGTCGCCCAACTGCCCGGCTACCAGCCGGACCTCACCTTCCTCGGCCAGATGGGCCTGCTGATGGTGTGGGGCACGCTTTTGTTGTTCTTCGACAGCATCGCCCTCATCCTGCTTTACGAAAAGCTCGGCCAGCGCATAGCCGGCACGCTTTTCAAGCGGGCATTCCTGAGCCTTGCGGTGGTGCTGACCTTCGACCAGTTGCTCTTCTTCGCCGGCCTGCGACTGGTCACGGGCGTGCCGATGAGCGCGCTCTACGGCGGATGGATTGCCAAGATGGGCGCGGCCGCGCTCTACAGCCTGCTGCTCGTCGGCTATCTGCGCTATGTTGAGACCCGCCCAACGCCTGCCAGTCCAGAGCCGCTGCTCAAGGTCTTCGACAGGCTCACCTTTCGGCACCGCTACGAAGACCTGCTGCAGCGCACAGGCATCGATTCGCTGACCGGCGCGCGCGACCGCGGCCAGTTCGAATCGATGGCGCAGTCGCTGGTCGACCGGGCCATTGGCGCCGGCAAGCCCGTGAGCCTGCTGATGATCGACATCGATCATTTCAAGAACATCAACGACCAGTTCGGTCACGTGACCGGCGACAAGGTGCTGAAGGACGTGGCGCATGCGCTGGCGGGCTCACTGCGCAGCGGCGACTACCTCTTCCGCTACGGCGGAGAGGAATTTGCCGCGATCTGCCAGGACCTGCACGCGGGCGATGCCGCGGTCATGGGCGAACGCCTGCGCGCCGCGGTCGCGTCGGCCAGCGTCACCGATCTCGGCATGCGCGCCACCGTCAGCGTCGGCATCACCACTGTCGAGGGCGGTCCGGCGACCGTCGAGGAGATGACCAAGGACGCCGACAAGTGGCTCTACGAGGCCAAGCGGCGGGGGCGCAACCGCGTCGAGAGCGCAATCCTGGACTGATCGCTGGTGGAATGCCAAAAAAGAAAGCCCCGTTGCCGGGGCTTTCTCGTCTGATTTCAACCCTTTCTGGGCAGTTGCGGAACCAGGCTCCGCTTGCCTCCGTCCTTGCCCTTGGGGTCGGACTTCGGCTTGGCGGCCACGACCTTCCTGGCCGCGGGCTTCTTGGCGGCAGTCCGCTTGGTCTTGGGCCGGTCGGCGGGCTCTTCCTTCTTCGGCTTGACCGGCACGTCGTCGGCCACGGTTTCGAGCTTGAGGCCGGTTTCGCCGGTCTCCTTCTTCTCCACGGTGACGCGAACCGTTCCGCCCTTCTTGAGCTTGCCGAACAGGACCTCTTCGGCCAGCGGCTTCTTGATGTGCTCCTGGATGACACGGGCGAGCGGACGCGCGCCCATGCGCTCGTCGTAGCCCTTGTCGGCCAGCCAGGCGACGGCCTCTTCCGACAGGTCGAAGGTGACGCCGCGTTCGGAGAGCTGGGTCTCCAGCTGCATGACGAACTTCTGCACCACCTGGTGAACGACCGGCACCGGCAGCGAGCCAAACGGGATGATGGCATCGAGACGGTTACGGAACTCCGGCGAGAACAGCCGGTTGATCGCCTCCATGTCGTCGCCTTCGCGCTTGGACGAGCCGAAACCGATGGCCGCCCTGGCCATGTCGGAGGCGCCCGCATTCGTGGTCATGATCAGGATCACGTTGCGGAAGTCGATCTGCTTGCCGTTGTGGTCGGTCAGCTTGCCGTGGTCCATGACCTGCAACAGGATGTTGAACAGGTCGGGATGTGCCTTCTCGACCTCGTCGAGCAGCAGCACGCAGTGCGGATGCTGGTCGACGCCGTCGGTGAGCAGGCCGCCCTGGTCGAAGCCGACATAGCCGGGCGGCGCGCCGATCAGGCGGCTGACCGTGTGGCGTTCCATGTATTCGGACATGTCGAAGCGCAGCAGTTCGACGCCGAGCGAGGCTGCGAGCTGCTTGGCGACCTCGGTCTTGCCGACGCCGGTCGGGCCGGAGAACAGGTAGGAGCCGATCGGCTTCTCCGGTTCGCGCAGCCCGGCACGCGCCAGCTTGATCGATGCAGCCAGGGCCTCGATCGCCGTGTCCTGGCCGTAGACGACGCGCTTGAGCTCGGTCTCGAGGCCGGCAAGCACCTTTTCGTCGTCGGCGGAGACGGTTTTCGGCGGGATCCGCGCCATGGTGGCGATGGTCGCCTCGATCTCCCTGATGCCGATGGTCTTCTTGCGCTTGCCCTCGGGCAGGAGCATCTGCGAGGCGCCGGTCTCGTCGATGACGTCGATCGCCTTGTCCGGCAGCTTGCGGTCGTTGATGTAGCGCGCCGACAGTTCCACCGCGGCCTTGATCGCCTCGTTGGTGAACTTCACCTTGTGGAAGTCTTCATAATAGGGCTTCAGGCCCTTCATGATCTCGATGGCATCGGCGACCGTCGGCTCGTTGACGTCGATCTTCTGGAATCGGCGGACAAGCGCCCGGTCCTTCTCGAAGAACTGCCGGAACTCCTTGTAAGTCGTTGAACCGATGCAGCGGATGGCGCCCGACGACAGGGCCGGCTTGAGCAGGTTGGAAGCATCCATCGCCCCGCCCGAGGTGGCGCCGGCGCCGATCACCGTGTGGATCTCGTCGATGAACAGCACCGCGCCGGCATACTCCTCGAGTTCCTTGACGACTTGCTTCAGCCGCTCCTCGAAGTCGCCGCGATAGCGCGTGCCGGCGAGCAGCGTGCCCATATCGAGGGCGAAGATGGTGGCATCCTCGAGCACTTCCGGCACGTCGCCTTCGACGATGCGCTTGGCCAGGCCCTCGGCGATCGCCGTCTTGCCGACACCGGGATCGCCGACATAGAGCGGATTGTTCTTCGACCGTCGGCACAGCACCTGGATGGTGCGGTTGATCTCGGCCTCGCGGCCGATCAGCGGATCGATCTTGCCGGCGCGCGCCTTGGCGTTGAGGTTGACGCAATAGGCCGTCAGCGCGTCCTGCTGCTTCTTGGTCTTGGCGCTTTCCTCGCCCGCCTCGTTGCCGGGGCCGTGCTGTTCCTCATCGGCGCCGCGCGGCGTGCGGCCCTCGGAGGCGCCGGGACGCTTGGCGATGCCGTGCGAGATGTAGTTGACCGCGTCGTAACGGGTCATCTGCTGTTCCTGCAGGAAGTAGGCGGCGTGGCTCTCGCGCTCGGCGAAAATCGCCACGAGCACGTTGGCGCCCGACACTTCCTCGCGGCCGGACGACTGCACATGGATGACCGCGCGCTGGATGACGCGCTGGAATCCGGCCGTCGGCTTGGAGTCCTCGTCATAGCCGGTAACGAGGTTGTCGAGCTCGGTGTCGATGTAGGTCAGCACCGTCTGGCGCAGTTCGTCGAGATCGACGTTGCAGGCGCGCATGACGGCGGCAGCCTCGGTGTCGTCGATCAATGCGAGCAGCAGATGTTCTAGCGTCGCGTATTCGTGGTGACGCTCGTTGGCGAGCGTCAGCGCCTGGTGCAGCGCCTTTTCAAGGCCTTGGGAGAAAGCCGGCATTCAATACCTCACTTCTTCTCCATCACGCATTGTAGCGGATGCTGGTTCTGTCTGGCAAAATCCATGACCTGAGACACCTTGGTCTCGGCCACCTCGTAGGTGTAGATCCCGCACTCGCCGACGCCATGGTTGTGGACGTGCAGCATGATGCGGGTCGCGGCCTCCCGGTCCTTCTGGAAGAAGCGTTCGAGCACATGCACGACGAACTCCATCGGGGTGTAGTCGTCGTTGAGAATGAGAACCCGGTAGAGGCTCGGCCGCTTGGTCTTGGTCTTGCTGCGGGTGATGACTGCCGTTCCGCGGCCGGGGCCGTTGCCGCCCTCGTCACCGTTCTGCATCCGCGCCACATCAAGCCGTGTGGCCTCCAAGCCGATAGTCACCGTGGTCCTGCCCTTCGTCAATTCCGACCCACCTCGTCATGTAGGTGTCACCGGGAGGATTTTAAGCCCTTCTAACGTGCTGACAATATGGCCATGGGACTACCCAGAGCGTTTTGCCTCTTTCGTGAAGCGGCCGACCGCTCTTGCAACAAAAAACCCGGCTGCGGAGGCGCAGCCGGGTCTTTCTTGGCGGATGCTGAGATCCGCCCCCCACTAGTTGGGGTCGGTCACTTCGCCTTGGCGACGAGCGACTCGAAGGGCTTGTAGGCGTCCTTGGCCAGCTCGGCGTAGAGCTCGCCGAGCTTGGTCGCCTCGGCGACGAAGCCCTCGTAGGCCTGCTTGACGTAGTCGGCCTGGATCTCGACGGCCTTGTCGAACGACTTGACGCCGAGCAGTTTCTCGAAGGCGGCAGCGCCCGTCTCGAAGCTCTTCTTGGTGTAGTCGGTCGCCTCGGTGGCGATCGCCTGGGCACCCTTGGAGAGCGAGGCGTAGCTCTTCAGGCCGGTGTCCACGAATTCCTTGCCGTACTTGCTGAAATCTTCATAGGTCTGAGTCATCGCTGCATCCTTTCGGGTTGGGAGCGCTGCGCTATGCGATTGTGCGATGCAGCCTACATATTGTGCACCGCACAAATTGTCAACTGACCCTGCGTCATTTGCGGGCCCCCGCCATTCCCTAAATTTCGATTTAAGCCCGAGCAAAAGTGTGAACGGGGCAGTTACCATAAACGGATTGGTAACGCTGCCGCCCTTAGAGTGCGCGGATATGGGGCAGGAACCTTTGCCGCCCCGAACGCAACGATAATCCAAGGGTGAAACAGTGCGTCAGGCGTTGCCGGGTAAGCTCTTCAAGGCGGCTATCTCATTAAAATCCATGATGGTTTACACGCTCGCGGCAGCGATCGGGCTGTCGTCGGTCGCCCCCACTTCGGCAGCGAAGGACAGCAGATACGCAGCCATCGTCATCGACGCCAACACCGGCAAGGTGCTGCATTCGACGAGTGCCGATTCCCGGCGCTATCCGGCTTCGCTCACCAAGATGATGACGCTCTACATGACCTTCGAAGCACTCGCGAAGGGCAAGATCCGCAAGGATACGCCGGTCGTCTTCTCCCAGAACGCAGCGTCCGAGCCGCCGACCAAGATCGGCGTCAAGGCCGGCGGCTCGATCACGGTCGAGGCCGCGATCCTTTCGCTCGTGACGCGCTCGGCCAATGACGCAGCGACCGCGCTTGGCGAGATGATTGGCGGTTCCGAGGAGAACTTCACCCGCATGATGACCGCCAGGGCGCGCAGCCTCGGCATGAAGGGCACCGTCTTCCGCAACGCCAACGGCCTGCCCAACACCGCGCAATTCACCACCGCGCGCGACATGGCGACGCTCGGCATCGCGCTGCGCGAGCATTTCCCGCAGTACTACGGCTATTTCTCGACCCGCTCCTTCGCCTTCGGCCGCCAGCGGATCGCCAACCACAACCGCCTGCTCGGCCGCGTCAAGGGCGTCGACGGCATCAAGACCGGCTATACCCGCGCCTCCGGCTTCAACCTGGTTTCCTCGGTGCAGGACGGCAACCGCAGCCTGGTCGCCGTCGTCATGGGCGGTGCCAGCGGCGCCGGCCGCGACAGCCGCATGGCCGAACTGATCAAGACCTATCTTCCGCAGGCGTCCAGGCGCGGCGGTGGCGGCGATCTGATCGCCAAGGCCGACGTGAGCGCCCCCGAGCCGGTCATCGCCAAAGTCGCGCTGCCCAAGCAGGAAGTGCCGACGCCCGATCGCCGTCCGCAGGTGGAGCAGCCGGTCGAGGTCGCAGCCGTTTCCGACGACGCGCCGGCCGCAGCGGCCGAAGTCGCTCCGGCGGCAGTGCCTGCGCCCAAGCCGACCATCGGCCTCGCCGCCAAGCCCAAGATCGCGATGGCCTCGGCCGAGCGCTTCGGCGGCAACATCCCGTTCCAGATCCGCAAGTCCAAGGAAGCCGTGCCGAGCAACGCCGCCGAGGCCGTCGAGCAGGCATTCGCGGAGCCGTCCGAGGCTCCGGCCGTGGACGCCTTCAAGACCGCCTCCGTGCCGACCGGCTGGGCCGTCCAGATCGCCTCGTCGCCGAGTGACGCGGAAGCCCGCACCATCCTCGACAAGGCCGCCAAGCAGGTTCCGCAGGTCCTTGCCGACGCATCCGCATTCACGGTGCCTTTCGAGAAGGGCGGCGTGACCTATTTCCGCGCCCGCTTCGCCGGCTTCGATTCGAAGGACGCCGCCTGGAGCGCCTGCAGCGCGCTGAAGAAGAAGAAGATCGCCTGCTACGCCATCGCGCAATAGGCGGTCGCCAATCTCCTGAATTGTATCGAGTCGAAGGAGAGTTAGTGATGATCGGAGAGAAGGACGTCCTTGGCTTCGTTGATCCGCGCCGCCAGGAAAGACGATCCGCCGAGATCGGGATGCAGGCGCTGAATCAGTCGGCGGTGGGCCTTGCGGACATCCGCCGCGGCAGCCCCCGCTTCAAGACCAAGGATCTTGTAGGCCTCCTCCTTAGTCATGGCGCCAGAACCTGGCGGAACACCCAGCCCCTCGTGACCGTCAGGCTTCGCGTCTTCGCGCCAAACGGGAAACCTGCCGTCAAGGTAGGTCTCAAGTAGCTGCCGGCTCTCCGGATCGCCGGAGAGCTCGGCGAGAAGTCCCTTCAGTTCGGTGAGACCGAGCGAGGCAAGCGACTTCCCCTCCTGGCGACCGGCCAGGACGATCCCGGTCAGAACACCGCTGTCGTGATCGAGTTCCATTTCGAGGGCCGCCGTCCGAACGGTGGATCGGCGCCCCGGCGTCCTGACTGACGAGCCGGCTCTCCGGCCCGCCGCATACCAGGCCAGCGCGGCCGAGATGAGCCCGCCGCCGACTGCGGCGCGGCCCAGGAGCAGCAGGACGAGACCGACGCTGCCCAGCGCGATCGGACCGGCCATTTTCAGCGCCCGGGCGAGCTTGGCCGCATCGGCCCGCACAAGCAGGGCGATCAGCGCAGCCGAGGTCAGCAGGATGAAGGCGATGACGGCGAACGCGGTCATGACGAACTGCGCCCTCTCAGGTGCTCGATCATCAGCACGTCCTCCGGCCGCCCCCTCGCCTCCAGAGCCTTGATGCCGCCCGTCGCAAAGACGGCGACCGCCGAAAGCAGCCTGGACAGCGTTGCCGCAGCCTTGCGGTCGAAGCGGAACCATGCCCCCTTGGACAACCGCGCGATCTCCTTGAACGCGCGTTCGGCCTCGGCATCGTGCCCTTCCTGGAAGACGAAGGCCGGAACACCGCGCAGGCCCAGCCGGCCGGCCTTCTCGGCGAGCTCGTCGACATTTTCCTCCATCGCGTCGCCGATATAGACGAGTGCATCCACCTTGGCGACCGCCGTCTCGTTGAGGGCGTGGCTGAGCACCTTGCCGATCTGGGTCTGGCCGCTGCGGCACTGGATCGAGGTCATCAGGCCCTTCAGGGCAGTTGTATCGGCGACGAACTTCGAAGCCCGGCATTCGCCCAGTCCGCGAAAATAGACGAGCTGCACGTTGAGCTTGCCGGCCTTGCCGACGGCGTCGAACATCTGGCCCTGCAATTCGCAGGCAAGGTCCCAGGTCGGCTGGCGGCTCATGGTGGCATCGAGCGCGAGGATCAGACGGCCGTTGGCCTTGGCCCCCGCCAGCGCGCGCGCCTGGCGCACGAATGCATCGATCTCCACAGCATCTGAACGGCGCTCCGCCGGAGGGCGGTTCGCGGACGGTGCGAGTGGCTTTCGGTCGTCGCTCATCACCCATCAAGATGTGGCGGCGCGCGCCGGCTTGCAAGCCCGTCGATACGGCGGCGCGGCGCCGTCAGAGCAGGCCGAGTTCGGCCAATTCCAGCCTGAGCTTGGGCGGCATTTCTGCGAGCGCGGCGTTGCCCTGGCCAAGATCGGCCGGGGCGTCTTCGGGCTTGAGATAGCGCCAGCCCTGGAAGGCGCGGCGCGGCTGCCATTCGGTACGCACGACCGTCGGCTCGAGCACCAGGTGGCAACGCGAGATGCCTTCGGAATCGATGAACGGGCGGATTTCCAGCAGGCGCTGGCGGCACTGCACGGAGCCCTTGATCACCCAGTAGAGCGAACCACCGTCGGTAAGTTCCGTGCCTCGCGTCGGCACCATCCGGGTGGTGTGGTACTGCTCCACCGGCTCGCCGGCACGGCGCCGTTCGTCGAGGCGGAAGGCGATCCATTCCTCGAGATCCTCGACGCTGTCGCAGCCGACGCAGAGCTTAATCAGGTTGAGTGACATGTTTCGAACATGGGCGCGACAAGTGCTGCGGTCAACAACGAACAGGCTCTCGCCCACAGCTCAGGCAGCGCCTGCGGCGCGCTCGATCGCCTCCGACAGCCGTTCGTCCAGGCTTTTGCTTTCGGCTCCGGCAACCATCACCGCGACGGGCAGGCGGAAGACGGACTGAGCCACCCTCGCAGATCGATGCGCCGCCCCTCATCCGGCCCTTCGGGCCACCTTCTCCCCGTGAACGGGGAGAAGGAAAGCTTCAGCACTCCACGACGTTGACCGCGAGGCCGCCGAGACTGGTTTCCTTGTACTTCTCGCTCATGTCCATGCCGGTCTGGCGCATGGTCTCGATTGCGGCGTCGAGCGGAACGAAATGCTTGCCGTCGCCCTTGATCGCCAGCGATGCGGCGGTGACGGCCTTCACCGCGCCGAGCGCGTTGCGCTCGATGCACGGCACCTGGACGAGGCCGGCGACAGGATCGCAGGTCATGCCGAGATGGTGCTCGAGCGCGATCTCGGCCGCGTTCTCCACCTGCTCCGGCGTGCCGCCCATGACGGCGCACAGCCCGGCGGCGGCCATCGCCGAAGCGGACCCCACCTCGCCCTGGCAGCCGACCTCGGCGCCCGAGATCGACGCGTTGGTCTTGATGATGCCGCCGACGGCGGCTGCGGTCAGCAGGAAGTCGCGGATGCTTTCCTTGTCGGCCTCGACATGGAAGTGCAGCCAGTAGCGCAGTACCGCCGGCAGCGTGCCGGCCGCCCCGTTGGTCGGCGCGGTGACGACGCGCCCGCCGGCCGCGTTCTCTTCGTTGACCGCCATGGCGTAGATCGACAGCCAGTCGTTGGCGAGCAGCGGATTGGGCCGGTTCTGGCTCCACTGCTCCTGCAGCTTTTCGTGCAGCTGGCGCGCCCGGCGGCGCACCTTCAGCCCGCCCGGCATGATGCCGTCCTGCGACAAGCCGCGGTCGATGCAGCGGCTCATGGCGTCCCAGATCGCGTCGAGGCCGGCGTCGAGGTCGCCCCGCGGCATGTGAACTTCCTCGTTGGCCCGCTTCATCTCGGCGATGGAGAGCCCGCTCCGCGCCGCCATGGCCAGCATCTCGACGGCGTTGGAGAACGGATATGGCACGCGCTTGCCCTGGGCGGGCGCCGCGGTCTTGGCCTTCATGCGCTGCAGTTGTTCCTCGGAGACGACGAAGCCGCCGCCGATCGAATAGTAGATGCGCTTGAGCAGCAGCCGGTCGCCGGAATCATAGGCATAGAAGGCCATGCCGTTGGCGTGGCCGAGCAGCGGCGTCTTCTTGTCGAGCACGAGGTCGACGGCGGGGTCGAATCGATAGGACGGATGGCCGGGGGGAGAGACCCTCTTGTCCTCCGAGACCTCGTCGATGATCGCGTCGGTCTTGTCCGGATCGACCGTCACGGGCGTCAATCCGGTCAGGCCGAGGATGACGGCCCTGTCGGTGCCGTGGCCGACGCCGGTGTAGGCAAGCGAGCCGTGCAGGCTGGCCGCCAGCCTGTCGACCCTGGCGCCGGCCGGGCGGGGCCAGTCGCCGTTGAGAACCTCGTCGAGGAAGCGCGCCGCCGCCGTCATCGGCCCCATCGTGTGCGAACTCGACGGACCGATGCCGATCTTGAACAGGTCAAATACCGATAGGAACAAGTTTCACTCCCCTGCGGCGACGGTCGCGTATCCATGCGATCTTCCCGCCCATTCTACACCAATGCTTGGCACGCTCCGACGCCGCCTGATCATCGCGCGACATTTGCCACATAGCAAAAAAGCGCGGCTCCGCCGCGCTTTCTGTATCCATTTTTCTCTATGATTGGATCATCCGGCAGTCACGGCCGCCACCTTTTCGGCATTGCCGCTGACGAGCCAGGCGAGGAGGAGAAAAACCGCAAAACCGAGCACTGCCTTGGCCGTCAAGCCCCAGCAGGATTTCTGAACGCCGTCGTCCATGATGTGTCGCAAGACCCTTGTCGTTGGGCGGGCCGGCGATTTCGCCGGCCATGCAGCCTGTCCCGAGTGGGACTGCTGGATACGCCCTTGCCGGGGATTTCGCAACGGCCAAAGATGGCGAAACCATGGCAAGCATGCGTACGCCGCCGCCCATCGAGGCCATCACCTTAATGGATTCATAGATTTAAGCCGACGTATTGGTTCATAAATCATCAGCATGTGCGGCGACGGCGTGGCAGACAGGCGCTCTCGAAAACGCGCTTCCCGCCGTGCTATCTCTAGCGGATGAACGGCGATTCCTTCTCGATCCTCGGCCTGATGAGCACACTCGACGTGGCCGCGCTGGCGTTCTTCGTCGCCGGCTGGGTGTTTCACGCCGCGGCGGCCGAGGGCTATATCGTCAAGCGCATGTCGCTCACGCGGGCGATGAATGCCCAGCGGGCCGCCTGGATGGCGACCATGGCGCGCCGCGAGGTCCGCATCGTCGACACCTCGATCATGAACGGCCTGCAGCAGGGCACGGCCTTCTTCGCGTCGAGCTCGCTGATCGCCATCGGCGGCTGCTTCGCCCTGCTGGGTGCGTCCGACCGCGTGCTGGCGGTGCTGAGCGACGTGCCGCTGGCGGGCGATACGGCGCGGCCGCTGTTCGAGATCAAGGTCTTCGGCCTGATCGTCGTGCTCGCCTATTCGTTCTTCAAGTTCGGCTGGGCCTATCGCCTGTTCAACTACTGCTCGATCCTGATCGGCGCGGTGCCGCAGCTTCGCGCCGGCGGCGAGCCCGATGACGAGATCGGCCTGGCGGTGATGCGGGCCACGCGCATGAACGTGCTTGGCGGCAAGCATTTCAACGCCGGGCTGCGCGGCGTGTTCTTCTCGCTCGGCTACCTCGGCTGGTTCGTCGACGCCAGCGTCTTCTTCGTCACCACCATGGTGCTGCTGGCGGTGCTGGTCCGGCGCCAGTTCTTCTCCGAAGCCCGGCGGGCCGTCCTGCTTCAGGGACCGGGGAAAGGCTCGTCGATACGCCCGGACAGCCAGTAGGCGAGCAGCCCGGTCCATTCGCGCAAGGCCATCGTCGTGTTCTGCAGCGAATCGGCCGGGTTGTCGGCGAACAGGCCGATACCCTCCTGGCCGGACGTGCGGTAGTCGACGGGCCACGCAACGACGGCAAACCCAGCCTTCGCAAACAGCGCCATCGAGCGCGGCATGTGGAAGGCCGAGGTGACGAGCAGCCAGGTCTCGCCCGGCTTCGGCGACACCAGTTGCTTCGAATAGAGCGCGTTCTCGTAGGTGTTGCGGGAGCGGTTCTCGAGGATCAGCCGGTCGCGCGAGACCCCGAGCGCCTCGAGCAGGCGCGGCGCCGTATCGGCATCGCCCTCGCCGTCGAGGACCAGCGTGCCGGTGCCGCCCGAGACGACGATCTTCGCCTGCGGGTAACGGCGCGCCAGAACGGCCGTTTCGACGAAGCGATCGCCGCCGCTGTTGAGCTCGTAGCCGCCGCGGGCGAGGTTGATCGCACCCTCGAAGCCGCCGCCGAGCACGACGATGCCGGCGACGTTGTCCGGTGCGGCTGGCCGCGGGTAGCGCTCTTCGAGCGGGGTCAGCAGGGCGGCGCCGAGCGAGGTCCAGGCCGCGATCGCAAGGATCAGGAAGGCCAGGAACGACGCCGTTCGGAGAAGGCGGCGCCGCCTGAAGAAGCTGGCGGCGAGCCCGAACGCCAGCAGGAGGATCGCGAAATTGAGCGGCTGGGCGAAGAACCAGAAGATTTTGGAGAGGTAGAAGAACATCGCCTCAAGGCAGGCGCGAAGCGCCTACCACCACTTCTCCGGCGCGAAGCGTCCGGCCGCCTGCTCGACCGCATGCGCGGTCTGGAACAGCGTCTCCTCGTCGAACGGCCGCCCGATCAGCTGCAGGCCGAGCGGCAGGCCATGGCCGTCGAGGCCGGCAGGCACGGCGATGCCCGGAAGGCCGGCCATGTTCACCGTGACGGTGAAGATGTCGTTGAGGTACATCTTGACCGGATCGGAGGCCATGTCCTGGTCGGCGATGCCGAAGGCGGCCGAAGGCGTTGCGGGGGTGAGGATGACGTCAACGCCGGCGGCGAAGACCTGCTCGAAGTCGCGCTTGATCAGCGTGCGCACCTTCTGCGCCTGCAGGTAGTAGGCGTCGTAGTAGCCGGCCGACAGCACATAGGTGCCGATCATGATGCGGCGCTTGACCTCGCGGCCGAAGCCGGCGGCGCGCGTGTTCTCGTACATCTCGACGATGTCCTTGCCCGGCACGCGCAGGCCGTAGCGGACGCCGTCATAGCGGGCGAGGTTGGACGAGGCTTCGGCAGGCGCCACGATGTAGTAGGCGGGTAGCGCGTATTTGGTGTGCGGCAGCGAGATGTCGACGATCTCGGCACCGGCGTCCTTGAGCCAGGCAATGCCCTTCTGCCACAACGCCTCGATATCGTCCGGCATGCCGTCGACGCGGTATTCCCTCGGGATGCCGACCTTCATGCCCTTGAGCGACTTGCCGATGGCCGCCTCGTAGTCCGGCACCGGCAGGTCGACGGATGTCGTGTCCTTTGGATCGACCGAAGCCATCGACTTGAGCAGGATGGCGGCGTCGCGCACGTCGCGGGCGATCGGACCGGCCTGGTCGAGCGACGAGGCGAAGGCGACGGTGCCCCAGCGCGACACGCGGCCGTAGGTCGGCTTGATGCCGACGGTGCCGGTGAAGGCGGCCGGCTGGCGGATCGAGCCGCCGGTGTCGGTGGCCGTGGCACCGGCGCAGAGCCAGGCGGCAACGGCAGCGGCCGAGCCGCCGGAAGAGCCGCCCGGCACCAGCTGGGCGTTGTCGAGCGTGCGCGCCGTCCTGGCGCCGCCCGCGGAAACGAAGCCGCCGTCGCCCTGATGGGTGGTCGGCGTCACGACCTGGTCGAGGCGCGAGCGGCGCCACGGGTTGACCACCGGGCCGTAGTAGGAGGTTTCGTTGGACGAGCCCATGGCGAACTCGTCCATGTTGAGCTTGCCCAGCATGACCGCGCCGTCGGCCCAGAGATTGGCCGTGACGGTCGATTCGTAGCGCGGCTTGAAGCCGTCGAGCACGTGGCTGCAGGCCTGCGTGTGGACGCCTTCGGTGGCGAACAGATCCTTGATGCCGAGCGGAATGCCTTCGAGCGCCCCGCCCTCGCCCCTGGCGAGCCTGGCATCCGATGCCTTGGCCATCTCGCGCGCCTTGTCGGGCGTCGTCGCGACATAGGCGTTGAAGGTCGGATTGGCCTGCTCGACGGCCGACACATAGGCCTCGGTCAGCTCCGAAGCGGTGATCTCCTTGCCGCGCAGCTTCCCGCGCGCTTCGGCAATCGTCAGTCTGGTCAGATCGGTCATGTGCTCAGCTCGAAAGATTCTTTTCGTAGAAAACCGACCATTGCGAGTCGGGATAGTCGAGTACCGGGCCGCAGCGGCTGAAGCCGGCGCCCTCATAGACCGCCCAGGCGGCCGGATGACGGTCGCCCGTCTCCAGCACCAGGCGGGTAATGCCTTCCTCGCGCGCCATTGCCTCGATCCGGCCGACGATGTCGGCGCCGATCCTTTTGCCGCGGTGGGGCGGGCGCGTGTACATGCGCTTGACCTCGCCAACGCAATCGTCGTGGCGCTTCAGGGCGCCGCAGGCGACCGCCTCGCCGTTGTCGCGGGCAATGAAAACCGTGGTATCCGGCTCGGCCATCTGCTCGGCCGTCATATGGAAGCAGAATTCCGGCGGCGTCAGCTCGAGCAGGGTCGCGTTGAGCTCGGCGATCAGGCCGCGAACCTCATCCTGCAACGGGCTTTCGACCGCGATATCGATGGCCACCGGGGCTTACTCCACCACCTTGGGCACCAGGAAGAAGTTCTCGTCGGTCGCCGGTGCGTTGGCGACGATGTCGGCGGCCTTGTTGCCGTCGGTGACGGTGTCGACGCGCTTCTTCATCTCCATGGGCGTCACCGAGGTCATCGGCTCGACACCGGAAACATCGACCTCGTTGAGCTGCTCGACGAAGCCGAGGATGGCGTTCAGTTCGCCGGTCATGCGCTCGGCATCCTCCTCGCTCACCGCAATGCGGGCGAGATGCGCGACGCGCTTGACTGTCTTGAGATCAACGGACATCGAAAAACTCCGGCAGACCGGGGGAAAGGATCATTGGCGGCTATAACGGCGCGGCGCGCGCGGCGCAACACGCATGATCGCACTCACGGCATGGTGACGCCGTCGCAGAGGTAGTAGGTGCCGGCATTGCTGGTCTGGCCGCTTTCGGCATCGACGGTCCGCACCGATACCAGATCGAGCTGCGTCGGGCTGAGTTCGAGGATCGACAACACGTCCGGAAACAGGTGACCCGGCTCCTGGCAGAGCGCGGTGACAGCCCATGCCGGCGAGCGCGCTCCCCTTGCGATGTTCAGGAACTCGCAATTGTACTCGACGCTTTCGATGCCGTTGGCCGACAGTACCAGGTTGCCGTCGTCGATGACCGCTTGCAGCGTCTCCTTCTTGGCCTTGGCGCAGAGCTCCTCGGATTGCAGGTAGACGCCCTTGACGAATTCCTCGGCCGCCGCGATCTGGACACCCAGGAAAAGCGCCGCAACGGCTGCAAGCAGTCGCCAATCACGCATCGAAGCCCCCCCTTGGCGCAGCGGCAGGCCGCCGCTTTCAGATTTCCCTCGCCTCGCCCACCTTCGGCAGCACCACCTCGACGCCCGAGCCCTCGAGCCCGGCGACGAATCTGTCTGCCGTCTGGTCGATGATCGGGAAGCTGCCGTAGTGGCTGGGCAGCACGGTCTCGAAATTGAAGAAGCGCCGGCAGGCTAGTGCCGCCACGGCCCCGCCCATGGTGAAGCGGTCGCCGATCGGCACGATGCCGACCTTGGGCTCGTGCAACTCGTTGATCAGCGCCATGTCGGAGAAGATGTCGGTGTCGCCCATGTGATAGAGCGTGCGCTCGTCCGGGAAGTGCAGGATCAGCCCAGCGGGGTTACCCAGATAGGTGTTGGACCCGCCCGCGCCACCGGCGGAGGACGAATGCAGCGCGTTGACGAAGGTGGTGGTGAACCCGCCGCAATCGACGGTGCCGCCGAGATTGCCCGGATTGATCTTCCTGTCGCTGACGCCCTTGCCGACGAGGTACATGCAGATCTCGAAGTTGGCGACCAGCATGGCGCCCGTCTTCTTCAGGACCGCCACGGCGTCGCCGATGTGGTCGTCATGCCCATGGGTGATGAGCACGTGGGTGACGCCCTCGGCCGCCTGCTCCCACGACTTGCCCCAGGACGGATTGCCGGTCAGGAACGGGTCGATCAGGATCTTCGCGCCCGCCGCCTCGATGCGGAACGCCGAATGTCCGTACCAGGTCAGTTTCATTCGTCCGGCACTCCTCGCTATTTGTCCGGCCAGAGGATAGAACGCCGCGATCGCATGTCAAAAGGAAAGCCGCGTGGCCGTCGTCACCATTGAACAGCTTCCAGCCCTGCTCGCCGGCGGCAAGACGCTCGCCGGCCTCGACCTCGGCGACAAGACGATCGGCGTGGCCGTTTCGGACCGCGGGCTGTCCTTCGCGCACCCGCGTCCGGTCATCATGCGCAAGAAGTTCACGCTGGATGCCGGCGCCCTTATCGGGCTCCTGACCAAGGAGAATGTCGCAGCCGTCGTGATCGGGCTTCCCATCAACATGGATGGCTCCGAGGGCCCCCGCGCCCAGAAGTCGCGCGCCTTCGTGCGCAACATCTCGACGTTGACCGAACTTCCCTTCGCCTTCTGGGACGAACGGTTGTCGACGGTGGCGGCGGAGCGGGTCCTTATCGAAATGGACGTCTCGCGCCGGAAGCGCGACGAGCGGATCGATTCGGCCGCCGCCGCCTTCATCCTCCAGGGCGTGCTGGACCGGCTTCAGGCGCTGGGGGCGGATTCCGCCGGAAAATAGCGCGCCCGCAACGACCGCAACTTCACCGAGATGGCCTTGCGGCGGCGGAACGCCCAGATAGCCAGCAGGATCAGCGAGTCGATGACGCAGGCTTTGGCGATCATCCACGGGATCGCGGCCGGGTCGACGCCCAGCACCTCGCCGTAGAGGTCGAAGATCGCGAGGTTCAGCGCCCGGCTGAACCACGGGGTGCCGAAGTTGATGTCGTTGATCGACAGGAAGTACCAGCCCCAGAAGAGCACCAGTGGCGTGGCCCAGGCCGCGAAAATATAGCGCATCACATGCCGTCCCGGGCCTGGGAGCCCTGGAGTTCGCCGATGTCCGGCTGGTGCCTTGAAACGCGCATGGGGGAATACCGCCTGTTCGCGGAAGACTGTGACCCTTGCGTCCCCGCCGCGCAACGTAAACCATTCGTTAAGGTTAACGGCGCGACGGAGGATACAAGGTTGCGTCGCGGCGGCTTCCCCCGGCGAGCTCAGTTCGACTGGGGATAGAGCGTGTCGATGATCAGGCGGGAATCGTGGCGCGCGTCGAGCATGCCGTAGGTGCCGCGCCACTGGCCGGCGAGCCTCGTCTCGATGAAGGCGTCGGCGATGCGCCCTGCCCCCATGCGGCGCAACTCCGCGGCCGCCGCCGAGATGGCCAGCTGCTCGGTCAGGATGCGGGCCGAGCCCTCGTCGGAATTGGCCACCTGCATGGCCGCGCGGAGCACGCCCAGGATGCTGCGCCCGCCCGCGCCGAGATCGCGCTCGATGCTGGCCAGAACGTCGTCGAACAGGCCCGGAGCCCTGCCGAGGACGCGCAGGACGTCGAGCGCCATGACGTTGCCGGAACCTTCCCAGATGGCGTTGACCGGCGCCTCGCGATAATGGCGCGCAATCGCCATCTCCTCGACGTAGCCGTTGCCGCCCAGGCACTCCATGGCCTCGTAGAGCAGCGCCGGCGAGATCTTGCACACCCAGTATTTCACCACCGGCGTCATGGCGCGCGCGAACGCTGCCTCGCTGCGGTCGCTGGCGGCTTCGTCGAAGGAACGCGCCAGGCGGAAGGCGAGCGCGGTCGCGCCGGCGACGTCGAGCGCCATGTCGGCGAGCACCCGCTGCATCAGCGGCTGGTCGATCAGGTTCTTGCCGAACACCTGGCGATGGCGCGTGTGATGAACCGCCTCGGCAAGCCCCGCCCGCATGATGGCCGATGACGCCACCGCGCAGTCGAGGCGCGTCAGCGTCACCATGTCCATGATCGTCTTCACGCCGCCGCCGGGTTCGCCCACCAGGTCGCCGATGGCATCCTGGATCTCGACTTCCGACGAAGCGTTTGAGCGGTTGCCGAGCTTGTCCTTGAGGCGCTGGAACTGCAGCCCGTTGGCGGAACCGTCGCTCAGGATGCGCGGCACCAGGAAACAGGAAAGCCCCTCGGGCGCCTGCGCCAGCATCAGGAAGGCGTCGGACATCGGCGCCGACATGAACCATTTGTGGCCGTTGAGCCGATAGAAGCTGCCGCCGGCGCGCTCGGCCCTGGTGGTGTTGGCGCGCACGTCGGTGCCGCCCTGCTTCTCGGTCATGCCCATGCCGAGCGTCAGGCCGGTCTTTTCCACCGGCGGCTTCTGCGCCTGGTCGTATTTGCGCGTGGTCACCCGCGGTGCCCATTCGCGGAACAGCTTCGGGCTCGCCATCAGCGCGGCCAGCGAAGCGCTCGTCATGGTGATCGGGCAGAGATGGCCGCATTCGAGCTGGGCGGTGAGATAGAAGCGCGCCGCGCGGACCTGGTGCCTGCGGCCCGTCTCAGCCTCGCCGTTTTCCCACACCGACGAGTGCAGGCCACCGGCGATCGAACGCCGCATCAGGGCATGGTAGGCCGGGTGGAACTCGACCTGGTCGATGCGGCGTCCCTGCCGGTCATGGGTCTTGAGCTTCGGCACCTCGCTGTTGGCGAGCCGCGCCAGATCCTGCGCCTCGTGGGTGAAGACGAAGCGTCCCAGCCCGTCCAGATCGCGCCGGACCGGCTCCGAAAAATTCTCCGCGATCTGGATCAGCAGCGGGTCGCCGCGCCAGGCATTGCTGCCCGTCAGCGGTGGGGGCTGGTTCGGCACGTCCTGCGTCACGCTTGTCCTTCATCGGTCTGGCGACGGCACGAATCCGCTGCCCTTGGCCGGCTTTATAGCCGAAATGCTTATCGATAGCTTATGGCGCAGCTTTCTTGCGACGAAAATCCCGGGGGACAACTTTCGGCATCCAAAAGTCGGCTTGCGGGTCACTTAAGCACAGCCTATAGCAGCGGCTTGAGATGACCGACGCTCCGCACCTGCCGCTCTACCCGCACCGCCATCTTCTTGGCATACGCGACCTTTCCCCCTCCGACATAGACTTGCTGCTCGATCGTGCCGACGCAGCCGTGTCAATCTCGCGCCAGTCCGAGAAGAAGACCTCGACCTTGAGGGGGCGCACCCAGATCAACCTCTTCTACGAAGCCTCGACGCGCACGCAATCGTCCTTCGAGCTCGCCGGCAAGCGGCTGGGCGCCGACGTCATGAACATGTCGGTGGCAAGCTCGTCGGTGAAGAAGGGCGAGACGCTGATCGATACGGCGATGACGCTGAACGCGATGCGGCCCGACATCCTCATCATCCGCCACCAGTCGGCGGGTGCTGCCGCCCTGCTCGCCCAGAAGGTCGGCTGTTCGGTGGTCAATGCCGGCGACGGCGCGCATGAGCATCCGACCCAGGCGCTGCTCGACGCCCTCACCATCCGCCGCGCCAAGGGCAGGATCGGACGCCTCACCGTGGCGATCTGCGGCGACATCCTGCATTCGCGCGTCGCCCGTTCCAACATTCTCCTGCTCAACGCGCTCGGCGCCCGCGTCCGCGTCGTCGCCCCTTCGACGCTCTTGCCCTCGGGCATCGCCCAGATGGGCGTCGAGGTGACCCAGTCGATGGCCGAGGGCCTCAAGGACGCCGACGTGGTGATGATGCTGCGCCTGCAGCGCGAGCGCATGGCCGGCGCCTTCGTGCCGTCGGTACGCGAATATTTCCGCTACTGGGGCCTCGATGCAGAGAAGCTGAAGGCGGCCAAGGAAGACGCGCTCGTCATGCATCCCGGCCCGATGAATCGCGGCGTCGAGATTGCCTCCGAAATCGCCGACGGCCCGCAGAGCGTCATCCAGGAACAGGTGGAGATGGGCGTCGCCGTGCGCATGGCGGTGATGGAGGCGCTGCTCGACCCGCGCCGCAATCGCGACGGAATGAACGCATGAGCATCACGGTTTTCCAGCGCGCCCGCGTCGTCGATCCCTCGCGCGGCATCGACGAGACCGGCTCGGTCATCGTCGACGGCAAGAAGATCGCGGCGGCTGGTGCGGCGGCCCTGAACCAGGGTGTGCCCGAGGGCGCCGAGGTCATCGACTGCGCCGGCAAGGCGATCGTCCCGGGCCTCGTCGACGGACGCGTCTTCATAGGCGAACCTGGTGCCGAACATCGCGAGACCATCGCATCGGCAAGCGTTGCCGCAGCCACGGGCGGCGTGACGTCCATCGTGATGATGCCCGACACCGACCCGGTGATCGACAATGTCGCACTCGTCGAGTTCGTGCTGCGCACCGCCAAGGAAACGGCGTCGATCAACGTCTTCCCGGCAGCCGCGATCACCAAGGGCCTCGACGGCCACGAGATGACCGAATTCGGCCTGTTGCGCGAGGCGGGTGCCGTCGCCTTCACCGACGGGCGCCACACCATCGCCAATTCGCTGATGATGCGCCGGGCGCTGACCTATGCGCGCGACTTCGGCGCCGTCATCGCCCACGAGACGCAGGATGCGGACCTTGCCTCGTCGGGCGTGATGAACGAAGGCCTCTACGCCAGCTGGCTCGGCCTGTCCGGCATCCCGCGCGAAGCCGAAACCATCCCGCTCGAGCGCGACCTGGCGCTGGCCCGGCTGACGCGCGGCAACTACCATGCCGCCAAGATCTCGACGGCGATGGCGGCGGGCGCGGTCGCGCGCGCCAAGGCCGATGGCGCAAAGGTCACCGCGGGCGTGTCGATCAACAGCCTGTCGCTCAACGAGAACGACGTCGGCGAGTACCGCACCTTCTTCCGCCTGGCGCCGCCGCTGCGCGCCGAGGAGGACCGGTTGGCCATGATCGAGGCGCTGAGGGACGGCGTCGTCGACATCATCGTCTCCTCGCACGACCCGCAGGACGTCGACACCAAGCGCCTGCCCTTCGCCGACGCAGCCGTGGGTGCGATCGGGCTCGAGACGCTGCTCGCGGTGGCGCTGCGTCTGCATCACAACGGCGACGTACCGCTCATCCGAATCATCGAGGCGCTGTCGACGGCACCCGCCAGGCTGTTCGGCCTGCCCGGGGGCACGCTGCGGCCGGGCGCCTCAGCCGACCTCGCGCTCGTCGACCTCGACGAGCCGTGGATCGTGCGCGAAACGGACATCCGCTCGCGCTCCAAGAACACCTGCTTCGAAGGCGCTCGGCTCCAGGGCAAGGTCTTGCAAACCATGGTCGCCGGTCGCACAGTATTCGCGGCCTGACGGCCACGGGGGAGAATAAGTATCTTGATGCCGGACGACATTTTTCCGACGGCGGTGAGCGTGCTGATCGCGGCTGCCGTTTTCGGCTACCTGCTCGGCTCGATCCCGTTCGGCCTGATCTTGACGCGCGCGGCCGGCCTCGGCGACGTGCGCAAGATCGGCTCCGGCAATATCGGCGCCACCAACGTGCTGCGTACCGGCAACAAGAAGCTGGCTGCCGCGACCTTGCTGCTCGATGCGCTCAAGGGCACCGTCGCGGTCATGATCGCCAGCCGCTGGAGCCACGACGCCGCGATCTTCGCGGGCTTCGGCGCCTTCATCGGTCACCTTTATCCGATCTGGCTCGGCTTCAAGGGCGGCAAGGGCGTCGCCACCTATCTCGGCGTCCTGCTCGGCCTCTCCTATCTCGGCGCGCTGATCTTCGCCGCCACCTGGCTGCTGGTTGCACTCGTCAGCCGCTACTCCTCGCTCGCCGCCCTCGCCGCGGCGGTGGTCATCCCCGTCGCCCTCTACGTGATGGACCTTCCCAAGGCCGCGGGCCTGCTCGCGCTGATGAGCGTGATCGTGTTCATTCGCCACCGCGCCAATATCGCGCGGCTGCTTTCCGGCACCGAATCGCGGATCGGAGCCAAGGGATGAGCCAAGCCGCCGCCGGGCCGCAACTGAGCGACCGGCAGCGGCTTCACTGGCTGCGCCTCATCCGCACGCCCAATGTGGGTCCGGCGAGTTTCCGCGACCTCGTCAACCGATTCGGCTCGGCCGAGACGGCGATCGAGATGCTGCCCGAGGTCATGCGCGCGGGCGGCACCCAGCGCAGCGTGCGCATCCCCTCCGTGGCCGAAGCCGAGGCCGAACTGGAAGCGGCCCGCCGATTCGGCGCCCGGTTCGTCGCCATCGGCGAGGCCGACTACCCGCCGATGCTCAGGCGGATGGACCACCCGCCTCCCCTCCTCGCGCTGAAGGGAACGGCCGCCGTCCTGCACCTGCCGCCGGTGGCCATCGTCGGCGCCCGCAACGCCTCGCTCGCCGGCATCAAGATGGCGCGCACGCTGGCCGCCGAGCTCGGCCGCAACGGCTATGCCGTGATCTCGGGCCTGGCGCGCGGCATCGACACGGCCGCCCACCATGGCAGCCTCGACACCGGGACCGTGGGGGTGCTGGCCGGCGGCCTGGACCGACCCTATCCGCCGGAAAACAGCGACCTGTGCGACGAGATCGCCAGCCGCGGCGCGATCGTCTCCGAAATGCCGTTCGGCTGGGAGCCGCGGGCGCAGGATTTTCCCCGGCGCAACCGAATCGTCGCCGGCCTGGCGCTCGGGCTGGTGGTGGTCGAGGCGGCGACGCGCTCCGGTTCGCTGATAAGCGCGCGGCTCGCGGCGGAACTTGGCCGCCTGGTATTCGCCGTTCCCGGATCGCCGCTCGATCCGCGCGCGGCCGGGACCAACGGCCTGCTCAAGGAGGGGGCGACGCTGGTGACGGATGCCTCGGACGTGATCGAGGCACTTGCCCCACTCGCCGGCGGCGAGTTGCCGGCGACGCCGCCGAAGGTCGAGGAGCCCCCGGATTTCGCCGCGGCACCGCCGCCCGCCGAAGGCGACCGAGCGCGCATCGTCGAAGCCCTGGGTCCGGTCCCGGTCGAAGTCGACGAACTCATTCGCCATACCGGACTGCACCCGGCGCAGATATTCATGGTGTTGCTGGAGCTCGACCTGGCCGGCCGTCTCGAACGCCACTCAGGCGGACGGGTTTCGCTCGTCACGCCGGACGACTGACGGGCGCTCGCCGCGCAGGATGTCGCCCGTCTCGATGTATGCCATCTCGATGAGGTAGGCGAGCATGTGGCAACGCTCGGCTTCGGCCATCTGCCGCAGCTGACCGAGCATCGACTGCATATAGTCCAAGGTTTCGGCCCGCCGTCGGACGGGCGCACTCTGATGCATGGCATCACTGTCCTTCGAAAGTGCCTGACGGGTCCCAGTACGCGCCACGGCATCCGCCGGCGAGAGTTGCTCAACCGGCAATGGCGGAAATATAGCAAAACGACTACAGATTGCAACATTGTCATATCAATAACCCTAGGTTGCATTACTCGGCAAACTGCCCGTTTTTGCCCCCCTCCCCTTGACCGGACGAAAAAGGGCGGCCATTTGACGTGCGAATTGAAATCTGTCCGTCACGCGCCCTAGCCGTTGTCAGGCGCTTCAGTGGAAAATCAGCCGCATATGGACGTCGTCGTCGTCGAGTCACCCAACAAGGTGAAGAGCATCAACAAGTACCTGGGCCGGAACTACAAGGTTCTGGCCTCGTTCGGCCACGTCCGCGACCTGCCGGCCAAGGACGGATCGGTGAAGCCGGATGACGACTTCGCCATGTCCTGGTCGGTCGACACGGCGTCTGCCAAGCGGCTTTCCGACATCGCCAAGGCGGTCAAGGATGCCGACGGGCTCATCCTCGCAACCGACCCGGATCGCGAGGGCGAAGCCATTGCCTGGCACGTGCTCGAAGTGCTCAAGCAAAAGCGAGTGCTGAAGGACAAGTCGATCAAGCGGGTCGCCTTCAACTCGATCACCAAGCAGGCCGTGCTCGACGCCATCGCCAACCCGCGCGAGATCGACCCGCCGCTGGTGGATGCTTATCTGGCGCGCCGCGCGCTCGACTACCTCGTCGGCTTCACGCTCTCTCCGGTGCTCTGGCGAAAACTGCCCGGCGCACGCTCGGCCGGCCGCGTGCAATCGGTGGCGCTGCGCTTCGTCTGCGACCGCGAGGCCGAGATCGAGCGCTTCGTGCGCGAAGAGTACTGGCAGATCGCCGCGATCCTGGGCACGCCGCGCAGCGAGAGCTTCGAAGCCAGGCTCGTCGCCTACGACGGCAAGAAGCTGCAGAAGCTCGACATCTCCTCGCAGGGCCAGGCCGACGACATCAAGGCCATGCTGGAAGGCGCATCGTTCAAGGCGCTTTCGGTCGAGGCGAAGCCGACCAAGCGCAATCCCGCGCCGCCCTTCACCACCTCGACGCTGCAGCAGGCGGCCTCCTCGCGCCTCGGATTCTCGGCGACCCGGACCATGCAGGTTGCCCAGCGCCTCTACGAAGGCATGGACCTCGGCGGCGAGACCACCGGCCTGATCACCTACATGCGTACCGACGGCGTGCAGATGGCGCCCGAGGCGATCGGTGCCGCCCGCGACGCCATCGGCAAGATGTTCGGCGCGAAGTACCTGCCTGAGAAGCCGCGCTTCTACACGACCAAGGCCAAGAACGCGCAGGAAGCCCACGAAGCGATCCGGCCGACCGACTTCAACCGCAGCCCGGCCGAGATGCGCAAATATCTCGACGCCGACCAGGCACGGCTCTACGAGCTGATCTGGAAGCGCGCCATCGCCAGCCAGATGCAGCCGGCCGAGATCGAGCGCACGACCGTCGAGATCGAGGCGCGCAACGGCGCCAAGCTCGCGGGCCTGCGCGCCATCGGTTCGGTCACCCGCTTCGACGGCTTCATCGCAGCCTACACCGACCAGCGTGACGAGGATTCGGAGGACGAGGAAAACCGCCGGCTGCCCGAGATCCGCGCCGACGAGACGCTGAAGCGCGAAACCATCAACGCCACCCAGCATACGACCGAGCCGCCGCCCCGCTACTCCGAGGCGAGCTTCATCAAGAAGATGGAGGAGCTCGGCATCGGCCGTCCGTCGACCTATGTCGCGACGCTGAAGACGCTCGAAGACCGCGACTACGTGAAGATCGACAACCGCAAGCTGGTACCCCAGCCCAAGGGGCGGCTGGTGACAGCCTTCATGGAGAGCTTCTTCGAGCACTATGTCGAGTACGACTTCACCGCCTCGCTGGAGGAGAAGCTCGACGAAGTCTCGGACGGCAAGCTCGCCTGGCGCGACGTGCTGCGCGACTTCTGGAAGGACTTTTCGGGCGCCGTCGACGAGATCAAGGAACTGCGTGTCACCGACGTGCTCGACGCGCTCAACGAGGAACTGGCGCCGCTGGTCTTCCCGGAGCGCGAGGACGGCTCGAACCCGCGCATCTGCCCGAAATGCGGCACCGGCAACCTGTCGCTCAAGCTCGGCAAGTTCGGCGCCTTCGTCGGCTGCTCGAACTATCCCGAATGCGGCTACACCCGCCAGCTCGACGGCCCGAACGGCAATGGCGAGAACGGCGGCCTGGAAGACGGAACCAAGGTTCTCGGCACCGATCCCTACACCAGCGAGGAGATCACGCTGCGCAGCGGCCGGTTCGGCCCCTACATCCAGCGCGGCGACGGCAAGGACGCCAAGCGCTCCAGCCTGCCCAAGGGGTGGACACCGGCAACCATCGACCACGAGAAGGCGCTGGCGCTGCTGGCGCTGCCGCGCGACGTCGGCCAGCACCCCGAAACCGGCAAGATGATTTCCGCCGGCCTCGGCCGCTACGGACCCTTCGTGCTCCACGACGGCACCTATGCCAATCTCGAGAGCATCGAGGACGTGTTCTCGATCGGCCTGAACCGGGCCGTGACCGTGCTCGCCGAGAAGCAGTCCAAGGGCAAGGGCGCGCGCGGTGGCGGCACGCCGGCAGCGCTCAAGGACCTCGGAGCGCACCCCGGCGGCGGCGGCAACGTCACCGTCCGCGACGGGCGCTACGGACCCTATGTCAATTTCGGCAAGGTCAATGCTACCTTGCCGAAGGGCAAGGACCCCGCCTCGGTGACGCTGGAGGAAGCCCTCGTCCTGATCGCCGAGCGAGAGGCGAAAGGCGGGGGGGCCAAGAAGCCGGCTCGCGGCGGGGCCAAAAAGCCGGCCAGCAAAGCCAAAAAGAAGGACTGACCCACCTTGGCGCGCAAGATTTCCGGACGAAACGCCGGCTCCAGACGCGCCGCAAGCGACGAGGTCAGGGGCAAGGATGTCTACCGCCCCTCGCGCGACGAGGTTCTCCGCTACATCGCGGAGAACCCGGATCACAGCGGCAAGCGCGACATCGCCAAGGCCTTCGCGCTCAAGAACGACGACCGCATCTGGCTGAAGGGCCTGCTGCGCGACTTGCAGGACGAGGGGCTGCTCGAGAAGAGCCGCAAGCGCCTGCACCGGGTCGGGCAACTCGCGCATGTCGCGGTGCTCGACATTTTCGGCCGCGACGAGGAAGGCGCGCTTCTGGCCCGCCCGTCGGAGCAGCCGGATGGCCCCGTCGTCCAGATCAGGCTGCCGCGTGGCGGCAACGGGCCAACGCCCGGCGTCGGCGACCGCGTGCTCGCCAAGACCTTTCCGATCGAGGACCACATCGAACCCGAGAACGAGCCGGCCTACACCGCGCGCGTGATGAAGGTCTTCGAGAAGCGAACCGACACGGTTCTCGGCATCTTCCGCATCCTCGCCGACGGCACCTTCCGCATCGAGCCGGTCGAGCGCCGCCAGCCCGAGCTGGTGGTCGACAAGGAATTCCAGAACGGCGCCAGGCCGGGCGACCTGGTCGAGGTCGAGCCGGCCCGCGCGAGCCGCTACGGCCTGCCGCGCGCCAAGGTCATCTCGGTGCTGGGCTCGCTGACCAACGAGAAGGCGGTCTCGATGATCGCCATCCACGCCCACGAAATTCCGCATATCTTCCCGCAGGAGGTCATTGCCGAGGCCGAGGCCATCCGGCCGGCCACGCTCGACGGCCGCGAGGACTGGCGCGAACTGCCGCTCGTCACCATCGACCCGGCCGACGCCAAGGACCATGACGACGCCGTCTATGCGGAGCCGGACACTGACGAGAAGAACCAGGGCGGCGTGATCGTCACCGTCGCCATCGCCGACGTTGCGGCCTATGTGCGGCCGGGCACGGCGCTCGACAGCGAGGCGCTGAAGCGCGGCAACTCCGTCTATTTCCCGGACCGGGTCGTGCCGATGCTGCCGGAACGGATCTCGAACGACCTGTGCTCGCTGCGCGAAGGCGTCGACCGGCCGGCACTCGCCGTCCGCATGACCTTCTCGGCCGAGGGCCGCAAGGTCAGGCATTCCTTCCACCGCGTCATGATGCGGTCGGCCGCCCGCCTCGCCTATCCGCAGGCCCAGGCCGCCGTCGACGGCACGCCGGACGACAAGACGACGCCGATCCTGGAAACCGTCCTCAAGCCGCTCTGGGCGGCATATGACGTTCTCAAGCGCGGCCGCGACGCGCGCCAGCCGCTGGAGCTCGACCTGCCGGAGCGCAAGATCCTGCTCAAGCCGGATGGCACCGTGGACAGCGTCGTCGTGCCCGACCGCCTCGACGCCCACAAGCTGATCGAGGAGTTCATGATCCAGGCCAACGTCTCCGCCGCCGAGACGCTGGAGAACAAGAAGCAGAAGCTGGTGTACCGCATCCACGACGGCCCCTCGCTCGCCAAGCAGGAATCGCTGCGCGAATTCCTGCAGACGATCGGGCTGTCGCTGGCCCGCGGCGCCCAGATGCGGCCGAGCCAGTTCAACGGCATCCTCGAGCGCGTTCGCGGCGAAGACAACGAGCAACTGGTCAACGAGGTGGTGCTGCGTTCGCAGAGCCAGGCCGAATACAACCCCGACAACATCGGGCATTTCGGACTCAACCTGCGCCGCTACGCGCACTTCACCTCGCCGATCCGCCGCTATGCCGACCTCATCGTCCACCGCGCGCTGATCGGCTCGCTCGGCCTCGGCCCCGGCGGGTTGACGCCCTCCGAGGAGGCGCGGCTGGAAGAAATCGCCGGGCTGATCTCGCAGACCGAACGCCGCGCCATGGCGGCCGAGCGCGACACCGTCGACCGGCTGATCGCAGGCTTCCTGGCCGAGCGTGTCGACGAGACCTTCGATGCCCGCATCTCCGGCGTCGTCAAGGCGGGACTATTTGTCCAATTGCCGCAATATGGCGCGGATGGTTTCATCCCCGTGTCATCCTTGGGTGACGATTATTATCATTTCGATGAAGCTGCCCGCTCGCTGTTCGGGGAGCGCACCGGCAAGGGATATCAGCTGGCCGACCGCGTTCAGGTCAGGCTGGTCGAAATCGCCCCGCTCGCCGGCGCCATGCGCTTCGAGATGCTGACCGAACCGAAGCCCCTGCCCGGCTCGAAGCGGTCGTTCCACAAGGCGAAGGGGCAACGAACGCGTGCCCGCGCCTCCCAGCCGAGACGAGGACCGCGCGGCAGGAGATGACTATGGAAGAACAGGTTTTCGGCGGCGGACACCAGCAGGTCGACCGGCAGGCGCGCCCGCTGTGGCCGGCGATCAAGCGGGGCCTGTTGGGCAAGTGCCCGAACTGCGGTGAAGGCAAGCTGTTTGCATCCTTCGTCAAGACCGTCGACCGCTGCGCCGTTTGCGGCGAGGAGATCTTCCACCACCGCGCCGACGACCTGCCGGCCTATCTCGTCGTGGTGATCGTCGGTCACATCGTCGTCGGGACCTTCATGGCGGTGGAGGCGACGACCTCGCTCTCCACCTGGCAGCACCTGGCGATCTGGGTGCCGCTGACCATCATTTCGGCCCTCGCCCTGCTGCGCCCCGTCAAGGGAGGGGTCGTGGGCATGCAGTGGGCGCTCTACATGCACGGTTTCGGCGGCGAGGACGACGAGATCGAGGGTCATCCCGAGGCCTGAACCTCCCGCTGGCGCAATGCCCGCCTGCGGCCAAGCGCTTCCCTCCACCCCGACATTCCGTTAGGACAGCCGCGATGGATGGCATCAGTAAAGCAGAACTCGACCGGATCGAGGCGCGCGAGATGGCGAACGGCCCCGCTCCGCTCAGGCCGCGCGACGCGGCGACGCTCATCCTCCTCGACCGCAAGGGCGGCGATGTGCTGGTGCTGATGGGACGCCGTCACATGAAGCACGCCTTCATGCCCGGAAAATTCGTCTTCCCCGGCGGCCGCACCGATCCGGCCGACAGCCGCATCCGCGTCGCCGATGAACTGCATCCCGCCGAGCTGGAAAAACTGTGCGCCGGCATCGGACGCGTCAGCGAGGCCCGCGCCCGCGCAATCGCCCTGTCGGCCATCCGCGAGACCTATGAGGAGGCCGGCCTGCTGATCGGGCGGCGCAGCACCTTCGCCACCACCAAGCCCGACTGGCAGGGATTCGCCGAACAGGGGGTGGAGCCCGCCCTCGCCCCGCTGCGCTTCATCGCCCGCGCGATCACGCCCCCGGGGCGCGTCAGGCGCTTCGACACGCGCTTCCTTTCGGCCTGGCGCAGCGACGTGGCTGTCGAACTGCCGGAAGGCGGGCCGACCAACGAACTCGAGGAACTGGTATGGCTGCCGCTCGAACAGGCGATGCAGGCCGACATTCCCGAGATCACGCGGTCGGTGCTCGCCGATCTCAGGCAGCGGCTGGAGGGCGATCCGGACCTCAGCCCCGGTGGCCGGGTGCCTTTCTACCGCATGCTCAACAAGCGCTTCCGGCGCGTCATTCTGTAGGCCGCCCTGTTATGAACGAGACCATCCGGGAGGCCGAGAGCGACGAGCGCGTGCATTGGCGATCGATTTCAGCCGCCATCGGCTCGATCAGCGTCGTCGGCATAGCCATCGGGCTCGGCATTCCCCTGCTCAGCGTGATTCTCGAATCGCGCGGCTATTCGTCGTCGATGATCGGGCTCAACACCGCCGTCGCGGGCATCGCCTCGATCGCCGCGGCACCTGTCGCCACGCCGATCGCCATGCGCTTCGGTGTGGTCTGGACCATGCTCGCAATGATCTTTGCGGGCGCCCTCGCCTTCGTCGGCTTCTACTTCGTCGACGCATTCTGGATGTGGTTTCCGCTCAGGGCCATCCTTCACTTCGCGCTCACCGTGCTGTTCATCCTGTCGGAGTTCTGGATCAGTGCCTGCGCGCCGCCCCACCGCCGCGGCCTCGTGCTCGGCATCTACGCCACCGTTCTATCGCTCGGCTTCGCCGCCGGCCCGTGGATCTTTTCCCAGATCGGCAGCGACGGCTTCCTGCCCTTTGGATTGGCTTTCGGACTGGTGACGCTGGCTTCGATCCCGGTGCTGCTCGCGCGTGCCGAAAGCCCCCGGATCGTGGCCGAAGGCGGCAGCGGCGGCTTCTTCCGCTACATCTGGATCGTGCCCACCGCGACGGCGGCCGTGCTCGTGTTCGGCGCGGTGGAAACCGGCGGCTTCGCGCTGTTTCCGGTCTACGGCCAGCGCATCGGCTACAGCGAGGGCGACGCGGCGATGCTGCTCACCATGATCGGCCTCGGCAACGTCATCCTGCAGATTCCGATCGGCATGATCAGCGACCGCGTGCGCGATCGCCGCACGCTGCTGCTCATCTGCGCCGCGACCGGCCTGGCCGGAACCCTCGCGATGCCCTGGATCGCCGGCAACTGGCACGTCATGGCCGGCATGCTGTTCGTGTGGGGCGGCGTGGTCGCCGCCCTCTACACCGTTGGCCTCGCCCATCTGGGGGCGCAGCTGTCCGGCCGCGACCTTGCCTCCGCCAATGCCGCCTTCATCTTCTGCTACGGCCTGGGCATGATCCTCGGCCCCCAGGCGATCGGCATCTTCATGGACGTGTTCGGCCCCAACGGATTCGGCTGGGCTCTGGCTGTGTTCTTCGCCGGTTACATGGCCCTCGGACTGGGGCGGATCGCCGTGAAATCGAGGCTTTCGCGCTCCGAGGCTTGACTTTCCAGGCGCGATCTTTATGTGTCGCGCCAAGTTTTCCGCGTCCGGGGTCGTTTCCCGTCATGAGGCGGTTGCAACACCAGACATCTAACGGACGAGAATCATGGCCAAGGCTGCAAACATCAAGATCAAGCTTCTGTCGACCGCCGACACCGGTTTCTTCTACGTGACGAGCAAGAACAGCCGCACGAAGACGGAGAAGCTGTCGTTCCGCAAGTACGACCCGGTCGCCAAGAAGCACGTCGAGTTCAAGGAAACGAAGATCAAGTAATTCGGATCCAGATCCGATTGCCGAACGCCGCCCCCCGGGCGGCGTTTTTGTTTTTGGCACTGCAGCCAAACGCCATCACACAGCCAAGCGTCCGAGCCCCTTTGCTGCGACATTCGCTCAAATTGGAAGATAAAGGGGGCCGGTCGGCTATCTGGCAGCGGTACGAGGAGGCCACTATGTGCCAGTGCCGGCCGGCCGACCCCACGGACCCAGGAGATGCGGCGGACCTGAGCATCATGGGGTATCGAGCGAACTTGCCGGCCTAGCTCCTCGTGCCGACGTCCGTTCGTTTTCTCGTTTCCACAGTCGCGCAAGATTACTTGGAAATCAACACTTTCTTAACCACGGCTGCGAATCACGCGGAACAAGGTAAACAATTGAGCTTAGCTCTATTGGCCATTCGGAGGTTGCAGCCCTACGCAGCGCTTGCAACCACCCGATTTCGGCCAGCGGTCTTGGCGTCGTAGAGCGCAAGGTCGGCACGCTTCATCAAGCCGGCGACGCTGTCGCCCTCCTGCCGCAGCGACGACACACCTACGCTGACGGTGACCGGTATCGGCTTGGCCGCGCCGCTGACTGCAAACGGCGTCTGGGCAACCTCCTTGCGGATCCGCTCGGCCACGACCTCGGCAAGAGCTCCGTCCGTGTCGGGCATCACGATCACGAACTCCTCGCCGCCAAATCGGCATGCAAGGTCGATGCCCCGGACGCTTTTCCTCAATCGGCGCGCAAATTCGCGAAGCACCTCGTCGCCACCGTCGTGGCCATAGGTGTCGTTGACCTGCTTGAAGCGGTCGAGATCGGTGATCATCACCGAGAGCGGCCGCCGCCGGGCGACGGCACGCTCGAACAGCTTCGGCAGGTGACCGTCGAGATAGCGGCGGTTGTGCAGGCCGGTCAGCCCGTCGGTGACGGCCATCTCGATGGTCTGGCTGACGCTCTGGCGCAGTTCGTCGTTGTAGCGCTTGCGCCGCACCTGCGTACGCAGGCGTGCAATCAGTTCCTGCGGGTCGAGGGGGCGAACGAGATAGTCGTTGATGCCCAGCTCAAGCCCCCTGATGATACGCTCGTCCTCCTTGGTCCCGGCCAAGAGCACGATCGGCAGCGAGCGCGTGCGTTCGAGCGAGCGCAGCTGCGAGCACAGCCGCAGCGGGTCGAACGCAGCGAAGCCGGTCGAGACCATGACGCACTCATAGCCGCCCTCGGCAGCCTGGAAGAGGCCGGCCTGCGGGTCCAGAGCAAGGTCCACTTCGGCAGCCCCGTCGAGCAATGCGCATATGTGGGAGGCGGACGAAGTCTGCTCGTCGATCAACAGCACCCGTGGCAGCGAATCCTGCAGCAGGCCGGAATGCGACAGCAGACCTTCGACGCCGATCCTGTGGGTGGACGACGCGCGCAGGCGCAATTCGTCGGTCAGCATCTTGAGGCGCACCAGACTCCTGACCCGCGTCACCAGTTGCAGGTCGTTGACCGGCTTGGTGAGGAAATCGTCCGCGCCTGCGTCCAGCCCGCGCACCCGGTCCGCTGCCTGGTCGAGCGCCGTCACCATGACGACGGGGATGTGGGAGGTGGCCGGCTCGGCCTTCAGCCGGCGGCAAACTTCGAACCCGTCCATGCCCGGCATCATGACGTCGAGGAGCACGACATCGACGTTGCCGTTCTCGCACGCGGAAATGGCGTCAGGACCGTTCGACGCCGTCGAGACTTCGAAATATTCGGCGAGCAGCCGGGCCTGGAGCAGTTTTGCGTTTGCCGCAATATCGTCGACAACGAGGATGCGAGCGGTCATGCCGATACCCTGTGACAACCGGCGAGCATGTCAGGCGTCGCCGAGATAGGATTTTATCGTCTCGATGAAACGAGGCACCGAGATCGGCTTGGAGATGTAGGCCTCGCATCCTCCCTGGCGGATGCGCTCCTCGTCGCCCTTCATGGCGAAGGCGGTGACGGCGATCACCGGGATCGTGTGAAGGTCGTCATCCTCCTTGAGCCATTTGGTGACCTCCAGCCCCGACACTTCGGGCAACTGGATATCCATCAGGATGAGGTCGGGCCGATGCTTGCGGGCGAGGTCGAGCGCCTCCAGGCCGTTGCGCGTGCGCACGGTCTCGTAGCCGCTTGCTTCGATGAGGTCGCGGAAGAGCTTCATGTTGAGCTCGTTATCCTCGACGATCATCACCTTCTTAGCCATCGAATTTCCGTCCGGATTGCGCGCCGCGATTCGACAGCAATCATCTTGCGCGGCGACCGCGCACACCAAGCCCGAATCCGACATTAACTCAAGAACATTACGAAACGTAAAACGCCGCTGCCAACCCACGGCAGGTTGAACCACGCTTTGCGGGTTGCCGTGCGACCGCCTTGCCGCTACTCCGTGAGGGGTAGCAACGGTCGGAGCGCACATGTTCAAGGATGACAAGCAGCGCGAAAACGCCGAAGCCCTGGCCATCCGGGCGCTCGGCTTCGTTGCATCAGATGCCGAGCTGCTGCCGCGTTTCCTGGCCATCACCGGCATAGAGCCGCACCAGATCCGCCGCGTCGCGACCGAGCCGGGTTTCATGGCGGGCGTGCTGAACTTCGTGCTTGCGCATGAACCGACGCTGCTGCGCTTTGCGGAAGAGGCGGGCGTCGCCCCGGGCGAGGTCGCCAAGGCCCTGCGCGCCCTGCCGCTTGGAAACGACGACTACGACCGTTCGACATGAGCGACGACCCCGAGACCGCACGCCAGATCGCCGAACTCGCCCGAGACAGCCGCCCGCTGCTGGTGCTGGACGTGGACGAGGTGCTGCTCGAATTCACCGCACCTTTCATGCGCTTCCTCGAGGCGCAGGGGTGCGAACTGTTGCTGAGGTCGTTCAGGCTGACCGGCAACATCGTCGACCGCCGGAGCGGCAGCGAACTGGACCAGGATGCGGTCAGGTCGCTGATCGACGAATTCTTCCATGCCCAGCGCGAATGGCAGACGGCGACGCGAGGCGCCCCCGAGGCGGTGGCGATGCTGGCGGCGGGGGCGGAGATCGTGATGCTCACGGCCATGCCGCACCGGTATCGCGACGTCCGGCGGCTCCATCTCGACGCGCTGGGATTCCCCTACCCGCTACTGACGACCGAGACCGCCAAGTGCCCCGCGCTGAAGTTGCTGAGGGGCGACAGCGGCCGGCCCGTCGCCTTTGTCGACGACATTCCCCACAACCTGGTGTCGGTGCGCGAGGCGGTCGCCGACGCGCACCTGTTCAACCTGATGGCCTTTAGGGACATGCGCCGGCTGCTGCCCCCGCTCCCCGAGGGCATCGTCGTGACCGACGATTGGGACGAAGCCGCCGTGAAGATAGCAGCGGCTCTCGGCCTCTAGGACGCCCCGGGCGAGGCCGCCCTCCGATCACTCAACGAGGATAAAATACAATCACTTGGAGCGACATGTTGATGTTGCCTCCAGAGCGGCGAACTTCAGGCACGTGGCCCTAGGCGCGCCACCAGTCGCGCCCGCTGTCGAGCTTTTCGATGCCGGAACTGTCGAGCCCGAGCGCCCATTCGGCGGCAGTCTTGCCGGCCAGCACGAGGTCCGGCGCGATTTCGGCCAGCGGCACCATCACGAAAGCCCTGTCGAGCATGCGCGGGTGCGGAATCTCCAGCCCGACGTCGCTGACATTCGTGTCGCCGTGCAGGAGCACGTCGATGTCGATCAGGCGCGGACCCCAGCGCTCGACGCGGACGCGCTTGAGGCGGCGCTCGACGTCGAGGCAGAGTTCGAGCAGTTCGAGCGGCGCGAGCGAGGTCGCCACTTCCGCCGTCACGTTCAGGAAGTCGGGCTGGTCGACCTTGCCCCAGGGCAGTGTCCGGTGCAGCGACGAGACGGAGACCACCCGCGTACTGCCGCTGGCGTCGAGCAAGTGCAGCGCCGTAGCCATCGTCTTCGCCGGGTCGCCGAGATTGCCTCCCAGGCTGAGAAAGGCGCGCTCCTCAACGTGGCCAGACAACGGTCACCTCTACGTGGTCCAGCACGCCGCGCACCGGCGCATTGGGCTTGCGGACGGTAATCTCCGCCTTCTTGATCTGCGAGAACCTGTCGCAGAGCGCCTTGCCGACCTCCTGCGCCAGCGCCTCGATGAGGAAGCGCCGCTGGCCCGTGACGATCTTCTCGATCACCTCGAAGGCGATGCCGTAATCGACGGTGCTCTGCATGGAATCCTCGTCGAGAGGACGGTCCGGATCGACGGTCAGCTCGGCGTCGACATAAAAGCGCTGGCCGAGCGTCTCCTCCTCGTCCAGCACGCCGTGCCTGGCAAAGAAGGCGCAGTTCTTCATACGGATCAGGTACATCGGCGGTCAGCTTCCCCGAGGATTGGTCTGGCGCGCCAGCATAGCATCGGCAAAGGCGAGCGCGTCGACGTTGATTGCGACATTGTGGACGCGAAATATACGCGCCCCTTTCATGCGGAGTATGACACTGGTGGCTGCGGTTCCGGCATCCCGGTCGGCGGGTTCACGCCCGGTGACATTGCCGACGAACCGCTTGCGCGAGGTGCCGGCGAGCAGCGGGTAGCCCAGCTGCGAAAGCTCCTCGAAACGCGCCATCAGGTCGAGGTTCTCGTCGGCCTCCTTGGCGAAGCCGAAGCCCGGATCGAGCACGATCTGCGCCTCGCTTACGCCCGCCTGGCTGGCAATCTCCAGTGAACGCCGCAGGAACAGCAACTGGTCGTCGATCACATCCGCCAGCTTCTCGCGTTCGCGGCCGGTATGCATGATCACCAGCCCCGCCCCGGTTTCCGCCGCGACCCGGGCGATGCCCGGCTCGCGCTGCAGGCCCCACACGTCGTTGACGATGTGCGCGCCGGCCTCGACCGCGAGCCGCGCGGTCTCCTCGCGATAGGTGTCGATCGAGATCAGGGTGTCGCCGGCCGCGGCCAGTGCTGCGATCACCGGCAGGACCCTGTCCTGCTCCTCGGCCGCAGATACGGGCGCCGCACCGGGCCTTGTCGACTCGCCGCCGACATCGATGATCGACGCGCCTTCGTCGCGCATGCGGCGTGCCTGGTCGAGGGCGTGGCCGAAGCCTTCGAAGCGGCCGCCGTCGGAAAAGCTGTCCGGCGTGACGTTGAGGATGCCCATGACGAGCGCCTTGTCGCCCAACTCGACGTGGCGCCCGTGCGCCATTTGCCATCGTTTGCCGGTCATGTCGTCGCCACAAAAGAAATCCAAAGCATCGATCGCGTCACGAATTATCAACGCTTCGCACGTCAATTCGCGGACGGTCACTTTTTGCGGCGCGCCCTGAATTCCGTTGCGCCGCCACCGCCCCTAACGCAAGGTAGGCCAAGAGGCAACTAATGAAGCATCTCCTCCTCGCCGCCATCCTTGCCGTCGGCACCGGCCTTCCGGCCCAGGCTGCCAATGTATCGAAGAGCTACAGCTACTTTACCATCACCGGCAAAACGCTCGACGAGATCGAAAGCCAGCTCATGACCCGCGGGCCCGAGGTGAAGAGCACCGGAGGGCGGCACCCCGGGGCGACGCAGATGGAGTTCACCACCCGCATCGGCTACTCCGAGGTCAAGGGCGGCTGCGCCATCGTGTCGGCCCACGTCACCGTCAAGGCCAAGGTCATCCTGCCGCGATGGCGGCAGAGCGGCAAGACGGCCCAGGAGGTCAGGCTGATCTGGGACACGCTGTCGGCCGACATCAAGCGCCACGAGGAGAGCCACGTGGTGATCGCCAAGAACCACGCGCGCGAACTCGAACAGGCGTTGCGCGCCATCGGCAAGAACAAGACCTGCCAGGCCGCGGCAGCCGAGGCCAAGGCGACGAGCGAGCGCATCCTCAGCCGGCACGACCGCGCCCAGGCGGAATTCGACCGCATCGAAGGCATCAACTTCGAAAGCCGGATCATGCGGCTGCTGCGCTACAGGCTGGAGCGGATCGACGCGGGCAAGCTCAAGGGCTGAAGCTCAGTCGGGAACGCCGAGCTTCCTGTGCAGGCTGGTCGACGAGGTCGTGTACTGGAAGACGATCCGCTCCTTGGGGCTGACGACGTGCTTGGCCGCCTGGGCCATGAGCGCCGCCTCGTGGAAGCCCGACAGGATCAGCTTGAGCTTTCCCGGGTACCAGTTGATATCTCCGATTGCGAAGATCCCCGGAACGGAGGTCTCGAACTTCTCGGTATCGACCGGGATCTGGTTCTCGTGAAGGTTCAGCCCCCAGTCGGCGACGGGCCCCAGCTTCATCGTCAGCCCGAAGAACGGCAGCAGCCGCGTGCACGCGACCTCGACCTCGCCGTCCGATCCCTTGACCTTGATCGAGCGCAGTTGACCGGTTTCGCCGTCGAGCCCCGAGACCTGGCCGATGACAAGGTCGATCGCGCCTGAATCGGCAAGCGCATGCATCTTGTTGACGCTGTCGGGCGCGGCACGGAATTCCGGCCGGCGGTGTATCAGCGTGACCCGCCTGGCGACGGGCTGGAGGTTGAGGGTCCAATCGAGCGCCGAGTCGCCGCCGCCCACCACCACCACGTCGTGCCCGCGCAGGTCCTCCATGCGCCGCACCGCATACTGGACGCTTGCGCCTTCGAAGGCCTCGATGCCTGGGATCGGCGGTCGCTTCGGCTGGAACGAGCCGCCGCCGGCGGCGATCACCACCACCTTCGCCTCGAACACCTCGCCCTCGTCGGTCGTCAGGCGAAAGCCACCGCCCTCCAGGCGCTGCAGGGCGCTGACCATGCGGTTGAAGGTAAAATCAGGCTTGAACGGCGCGATCTGCAGCAGCAGCCTATCGACCAGTTCCTGGGCATTGATCGCAGGATAGCCAGGAATGTCATAGATCGGCTTTTCCGGATAGAGCTCGGCGCACTGGCCGCCGGGCCGGTCGAGAATGTCGATCAGATGGCAGCGCATGTCGAACAGGCCGAGTTCGAACACCGCGAAGAGCCCGACGGGCCCCGCACCGATGATGAGAACGTCGGTCCTGGTGATTTCGCTCACGGCCACCCTCGCCTCGCACGCACGCAACCGGGACTGTGCATGACGCGACCGCTCATGCCAAGCGAAGCGAATGTCGCCTCGCCGTCAGCCCTGGCGCTCGGGCACGGTGACGACCAGCCCGTCGAGTTCGTCCCGGACCTTGATCTGGCACGACAGGCGCGAATTCGGCCGCACCTCGTAGGCGAAGTCGAGCATGTCTTCTTCCATGGCCTCGGGTTCGCCGACGACCGGCATCCATTCTTCGTCGACATAGACGTGGCAGGTCGCGCAGGCGCAGGCGCCGCCGCACTCGGCCTCGATGCCGGGGACGGCGTTGCGGATCGCGTTTTCCATCACGGTCGAACCGTTCTCCGCCTCGACGTCGAAACGCGTCCCGTCATGGGCAATGTAGCTAAGCTTGGTCATGCTCGTTCCTGAGAGAAGTCACCCGGCAGATAATCACTCCACCGGGCAAGTCAACAGCCGCGCGATTTCGCCGCGTCCTGTCGATTTGCGGACACCGCTAGCGATTGATGGCGGCGATGTAGTCGCGGGCTTCGTCGATCAGTCGCGAAAGGCGCTGCACCGGTGCCGGATCGTCCGGCCGGCTTTCGATCTCGGCGACGCAATCGGCGATGGCGAAAGCGCCCACGCCGCGCGCCGACCCCTTGAGCGCGTGAGCCAGCCTGAGCTTCTCGGCAAGGTCCGCCGAGGCCAGGCTGTCGCGCACCGAAAGCGCATGATGAACGAACAGATCGAGCACTTCGCGCTCTATCTCGCGGTCGCCCATCGACTGCCGCCCGAGGTGATCGAGGTCGATCGGACGCCCGCCTGCGCTGCCCGAAGATTCGCCGCCCGGTTTGCCGAAGGCCACGGAATCCGTTTCGCGCGCTGCCATTGAAGCCCTGTCCGTCCACTCGCCCATGGGTTGGTAGACTAGGGGCCGCATGTGGATAACCAGTTAACCCCGCAAAGCCAGGAATCCCGCGGAAACGGGGCTCATAATCACTCCAGTGTTAACCTTATATTTAAACTTTTACGTATCCGGGCGAATGCAGGTTTTCTTTACCGGTTTGTGTCACTACGATACGGGCGGTCCATAATGAGCCTCGTACGCGGACAAAAATAGGACAAAAAGTCCAGCAATTCCGCGTCGTTAGTACAGGGTAGCGAAGGCATGGCGAAGAAGTCCACTCCGACCAAGAACATCGATATTGACGTAGCCAAGGAGCTCGAAGAGGCCCTCGACTTCGATCTGACCGGTGCCGATGACGGCGGGTTGGACATGGCTGCCTCGATGGAAGACCTGGAAGCACAGATCTCGCAGGCGGCGGAAGAACTCGCGCGCGAAAGCAATATGCAGAAGCCCGCGCAGCCGAAGAGCGAACCGGCTCCGGCACGGGCCGCAAGCGTCGTCGCGGAGCCGCCGACCGTGTTGCGCCCCGTCGAGACGCGCAGCAGCCAGCCACTTCAGCCAGAAGGCTTCAAGCCCGCCAACGACGAGCGCCAGAAGGATTACAAGAACCTGCTGCACAGCCTCAACCGGCGTGCGTCCAGCACCGTATACTGGGCGGTCGGGTTCGTTTCGGTCGCATGGGCGGCCGGCGGCGTTGCGCTGGCCGACCGCTTCGTCACGCCCAGCATCTGGGACATCAGGTCGCTCGACGACATCCTCGCGCGTCCCAGCCTGCTCGCATTCGCGACCGCGACGGCCGTGCCGATAGCGCTGTTCTGGGCCTTTGCCTCGATGGTCCGCCGCGCCCAGGAGATGCGCCTGGCAGCGCAGTCCATGACCGAAGTCGCCTTCCGGCTCACGGAGCCGGAGAACATGGCCCAGGACCGCGTCATGATGGTCAGCCAGGCCGTGCGCCGCGAAGTCGCGGCCATGGGCGAAGGCATCGAGCGCACGCTTGCGCGCGCCGTCGAACTCGAGACGCTCGTCCATACCGAAGTCAGCCAGATCGAACGCTCCTACTCGGAGAATGCCGCGCGCATCCGTTCGCTCGTCGACGGGCTCGGCAGCGAGCGCGAAGCCGTCGTCTCCCACGCAGAGCGCGTCCGCGCCTCGATCGCCGGCGCTCACGAGACCCTGCGCGACGAACTCGGATCGGCCAGCGACATCATCCGCGACAGCATCATGAATGCGTCGACCAAGCTGTCGATGACCATCACGAATTCCGGCGACGCGCTGATCGACCGCCTGAACGAAGGCGGCATGGGCCTGTTCGAGGCGATCGACGGCCGCCTGGATTCGATCAGCGACCGGCTGTCGACTTCCGGCGAAGCCTTCGCCAGCCTGCTCGACACGCGCATCGCAAAGCTGACCCAGAGCACCGATCACGTCACCCGTTCGCTGACCGAACTGCTCGACGACCGCACTTCTGGCATGGTTTCGCTGCTGGGCGGTGCCGCCAGGACGATCAATTCGGAGTTCGAGACCAGCCTGCACAACATCGAGCGGACGCTGGCGGAGCGCGGCCAGGCGCTCATCGGCGAATTCCAGACCCGCGCCGAGGCGCTGGACACCGGCACCGCCAAGCTCAACGCGGCACTCGAAGCGCGTGCCCGCCAGATCAACGAAACGCTGGTCGAGCGCGCCCGCGAGATCGCCACGACCTTCGTCGAGGGCCGCGACTCGCTGTCGGCCATGATCGACCAGGGCAAGACCCAGATCGGCACCGACCTCGCCGACATCATCACCTCGACCTCGACCATGCTGGAATCCCGCGCCAGCGACTTCGCCGGCCGCATGGAGGCCGCACGCCAGCATGTGTCGCGCGCCTTCGACGGCGACATCCAGCGCCTTTCGGACGCTCGCGTCGGCATCGAGCAGGCGGTCGAGGATCACACCCGCAAGCTGTCGGAAGCACGCGACCGCATGGCCGCGGCCCTCAAGGACGACCTCAGCAAGTTCGCCGAGGGCCGCGCCAGCATCGAGGCCGCCGTCGGTTTCCAGGTGCAGAAGCTGGCCGAAGGCCGCAGCCTGATCTCGCGAGCGCTTGACGACGACATGCGCAAGCTCGAGCAGTCGCGCCAATCCATCGACGACACCCTCAGCAGCCAGTTCAAGCAGCTCGCCCAGGGCCGCGAACAACTCGCCCAGGCGCTCATGGAAGACTCTGAGCGGCTGGTCCAAGCCCGTACGAACATTGACGAAATGGTCGCCGGCCATGTCGGGAAACTGGCTGAGGGCCGCAACATCCTGTCGCGCGCCTTGGAGGCCGATCTCAACAAGCTGGCAGACAGCCGCAGCAGCATCGACGGACTTGTCGCCGGCCAGGTCGAGAAGATCGCCGAAGGCCGCGCAGTCCTGGCCAAGGCGCTGGAGACCGACCTCGACGGCATCAAGGCCCTGGTCGATGGTCACTCCTCGAAGCTGGTTGCCGACCGCGCCGAACTGACGCGCAGCCTCGAAGCCGACATCTCGGGCGTCCACAACCTGATCGAGGCCCATGCCGGCCGTCTGTCGGAAGAGCGTGCGCTCCTGTCCAAGACGCTGGAATCCGACCTTGCCAAGCTGGCCGAGAGCCGTGCGGGCATCGACGGCCTCGTCGCCGGCCAGGTGGAGAAGCTGGCCGAGGGCCGCGACATCCTCAAGCGGGCGCTCGAATCCGACCTCAACACGATCCGCTCGACCATGTCGGCCCAGGCCGAGCAGCTCGGCGAGAATCGAGCCATGCTTTCCCGCTCGCTCGAAGCCGACCTCGATAAGGTCCGCGGCCTGGTGTCGAGCCACGCCGAAAACCTGGCTTCGGAACGCGGCGCGCTGTCCAAGGCGCTGGAGGACGACCTCGCCAAGCTGGCAGAGAGCCGTGCCGGCATCGACGGCCTCGTCGCCGGCCAGGTCGAAAAGCTGGCCGAGGGCCGCGACATCCTCAAGCGTGCGCTCGAGGCCGACCTCAACGCCATCCGCGGCTCGATGTCGGCGCAGTCGGACAAGCTCGCCGAAGACCGCGCAGCGATGGCCCGCGCGCTCGAAGCCGACCTCGACAACGTGCGGGGCCTGATGTCGGGTCACGCCGATCGGCTGGTGGCCGAACGCGGTGCACTCTCCAGGGCGCTGGAGGACGACCTCGCCAAGCTGGCAGAGAGCCGATCGGGCATCGACGGGCTGGTCGCCGCCCAGGTCGAGAAGCTGGCGGAGGGCCGCGACATACTGCGCCGCGCGCTCGAAGCCGATATCACCAAGATCGACGGCATGATGCTCGGCCAGGTCGACAAGCTAGCAGCCGGCCGCGACACGCTCACCAAGGCGCTCGAAGCCGACCTCGCCATGCTCAGCGAAAGCCGCGCCACCATTGACGGCATCGTCACCGGCCACGTCGGCAAGCTGGCCGAGGGCCGCGACACGTTGGCCCGCGCACTGGAACAGGACCTCGGCAAGCTCGCCGATGCGCGGCGCGAGGTCGACCTGGCAATCGCCGGACATATCGACCAGATCGCCGCCCGCCGCTCCGACATCTCCGACGCCCTCGCCGGCGACATCGAGAAGATCGAGGATGCATTCCGGCGCCAGACCGGCGTCATCGAGGAGCGCACGGGCACCATGGAGCGGGCGCTTTCGCTCGGCATCGACAATGTCCGCGGCGTGCTCGAAAAGAGCGCAGTGTACGTGGCCGGCGCGCTGCGTGACAAGGTGATGGAAGTCACTGCCGCCCTCAACGAGGAGGCTGGCAGGGCCTTCACCGATGCCGACCGGGTGATCGCCGAGCGTGCCGAGCAGACGTCGAGCGCACTGCTCTCCCGCGCCGAGGACATCGCCCGCGCCTTCGAGGACGCGGATCGCAGGCTTGCCGCCCGCGCTGAGGAGACGTCGAGCTCGCTGCTCGCCCGCGCCGAGGAAACCGCCGACACGCTGTCGGCCAAGGCCGGCGAAATCGCCCGGACCTTCGATTCGGCGGACCGCTCGCTCATCGCACGTGCCATCGAGACGGCGGAATCGCTGTCGTCGCGTGCCGGCGACATCCTGCGCAACTTCGACTCCGCCGATGAACGGCTCGCCCTGCGCATCGGCGAATCGGCCGACGCGCTGGCGGCACGCGCCGCCGAACTCGGCCGGATCTTCGACACCGCCGACGAGAAGCTTGCGGCGCGCATCGCCGAAGGCGCGGATTCGCTTGGCGACCGTGCCGGCGAACTCAGCCGCATCTTCGATGCCGCCGACGAGCGCATCGCGGCCCGTGTCGCCGACAGCTCGGCGACGCTCGGCAGCCGTGCCGGCGAAATCGTCCGCAACTTCGAGCAGGCCGACGAAAGGCTCGCTGCCCGCGTGTCGCAGACCGCCGACGTGCTGGCGACCCGCGCGGCCGAGATCGGAAGCGCCTTCGAGAACGCCGACAGCCGGATCGCCGCGCGCGTCGAACAGTCGGCCGATACGCTGCTCGGACGCGCTGCCGAGATCAGCCGCGCCTTCGACGAGGCCGACGGCCGCATCGCCGCACGCATCGACCTGACCTCGCAGTCCCTGCTGGGGCGGGCGACCGAAGTCGGCCAGGCCTTCGACGAAGCCGGCCAGCAGCTTGCCGCCCGCATTGCCGAAAGCACCTCGGGCATCGGCGAGCACGCGGCGCAGATCGCCAACGCCTTCACCGAGACGGAGCAGCGCGTGGTGGCACGCGCCCACCGCACGGCAGCCGAACTCGACGCCCGCGCCAAGGCGATCGAGGAAACGCTCGCCAATGTCGACGATCGCCTCGCCCGCGGTGCGGAAGGCGTCGGCGCGCGCATCGACGAACACCTGTCGAGCGCCCAGAACCGCCTCGCCTACGGTGCCGAGACGATGGGCGAGAAGCTTGCGGAGCAGGTTGCCCAGGCGGAGGCTCAACTGGTCGCCCGCGCCAACGTGATCGCCGAGACCTTCACGGCCGTCGGCCAGCACATCGGCCAGAGCACCAACGAAGCCGCGCGCACGATCGGCACCAACACCCGCGAGCTCAACGCCATGCTGACCGAGCGCTCGAACGAGATCGCCAAGATCCTCGACGATACCGCCCGTCCGCTGGTCGAGCGCTTCGCCGAGGGCGGCTCGGAGCTGCAGCGGAGCATGGAGGAAGCCACCGCCCGCGCCACCGAGAAGCTGCGCATCGAGAATGCGGCCCTTGTCGACGCCATTTCCAGCCGCACCGCCGAAACGCTGTCGGCGGTCGAGGGCGCCCGTTCGACGCTGGCCGAAAACGTCGCCGATCTCATCGGCCGCATGTCGACGTCGAGCAACCAGCTCGGCGAGCTGATCGAACGCGCGGCGCAGAACCTGGCGACCGTCGACGACCGCCTGACGAGCAGCACCACGGCCTTCTCGGCGACCACCGACAAGGCGGCGCAGACCTTCGCAAGCGCTGCCCGCCTCGTCGATTCGAACACGAACCGCCTGACCGACCTGTCGTCGAGCACGCTGCGCGAGGTGGCCTCCATCGCCACCAAGTTCGATGAGCACAGCCGTCTTTTGTCGAGCGCCTCCAACCTGCTCGCCTCGGCCCAGAGCAACCTCGAACACACGCTCGAGCGGCAGTCGTCGCTGGAGGACCTGGCCGTCGGCCTGGTCAAGAAGTCGGAAGAGCTCGAGCGCGTCATGCAGTCGTTCGAGCGCCTTGTCGGCCAGACGCTGGAAAGCGCCGAGGGCAAGACGATGGAATCGGCAGAGAAGATCCGCAGCACCATCGCCGACGTCGTCGAGACCGCCACCAAGCGCTTCGCCGATGCGACCGACGACATGCGCCGCACCGCGGGATCGATCAAGACCGAGCTCGAAAGCACCCGCGCCGAGCTCAAGAAGGGCGTGCTCGACATGCCGCAGGAGGCCAAGGAATCGACCACGGCCATCCGCCGCGCGGTCTCCGAGCAGATCAACGCGCTCAAGGAGCTCTCGGCCATCGTCGCCAAGTCGGGTCGCACGGTGGATGTGTCCGACGCATCGCTGCGCACGCCGCCGCAGGCGCCGCGCCGCCCTGCCCCCCAGCCGGAACGCGGTGAGCCGCACGTCCCGCTCAGCGGCAGCGGCCTGCGCGGCACGCTCGACATCGAGCGCCCGGCGGCTCCGACCCAGCAGGCCCAGCCGGCGCGTGAGCCGGCCAGCCGCGCCCAGCAGGGTGGATGGGTGCGCGACCTCCTGACCGGGGCCTCGCGCGAGCAGGAGCCGGCCCGTCAGGCGATGCAGCCCGAGCCGCGCGCTGTGCCGGCGCAACGCTCGCCGCTGCATGTGGTCGAATCGCTCAACTCGCTGTCGGTCGACATCGCCCGCGCGATCGACCACGACGCCTCCATAGAGCTGTGGAACCGCTATCGTCGTGGCGAGCGTGACGTCTTCACCCGCAGGCTCTACACTCTGAAGGGCCAGCAGACATTCGACGAGATCCGCCGCAAATATCAGGGCGACGCCGAGTTCCGCTCCGCCGTCGACCGCTACTGCGACGATTTCGAGAAGCTGCTCAAGGACGTGTCGCGCAACGACCGCGACAACATGATGACCCAGACCTACCTGACCTCGGATACGGGCAAGGTCTACACGATGCTCGCCCACGCGGCCGGCCGTCTGAAGTAAGGCGGCTGCCGGAAGGCAGTAGGGCACCAAGGCAATGGGGCAGCAGGTTCGGCACCTGCTGCCCTTTCCGCTATCTGGGTTGCGTGTTCTGCAGTGCCGACGTTTACCTCGCCACATGCACTTGCTGCCCTTGCAGGCAGCCGGCATGGACCGACCCGCGATCAGGCACGGTACGTAGCGGCTTGATGCAAGGAGAGCGGAATTCGGCGTCTGGCACCGCTGCCTTACCGCCCTATGCCCTTGCTGACCTGTTCAGATCAGGGATTCCGTCCATTTGACGATTTCGGCGGCGGCCTGCCCGAAGGCGGCGTCGAGGGCGGCGACATAGGCGTCGTTGCCCGCCCCCGAAACCGGGACGCCGGCCGTGAACACGCGCGATGCGCGCACCTGGCCGTTGCGGTCGTTGAGCAGCCGGACGAACAGTTCGACATCGGCGCGCTCGCCACCGCCGACCCGTATTTCGAAGCTGCGGATCTCCACGATGACCTGGTAGTCGATCGCCAGCCCTTCGCCGGGCTTGCCGATGCCTATGAAGCCGCCGGCGCGCTGGAACGTCTCCGCCAGCCGGGCCTGGACGATGCGCGGCAGTCGGTCGGACCACTGCGCGCCCTTGAGGAACTGGATGGAGCCGGGTGCCGGCTTGATGACGATACGCTCGCCGTCGAGCGCCTTCAGCGCCGACGGTTCGGCAATGAGGATCTGGCGGCGGCTCTGGCCGTCACGGCCGTCGACGGCCGGCGCGGAAAGCTCAAAGGTGTCGAGCGGCGGCGGCGTGCTGACGAGAAGCGAGGCGCAACCCGACAGCGCCAGCATGACCACAGCAAGCAGCGTTGAAGTTCCACCAGCTTTCACGTGTTGTCCCCGGACACGACTCACTCGCGTAATGCGCGAACCACCCTCCAGACGTGTCATGCTGCGACGGGCCGGCGATGTCAACGACGCACCCGTCCGTCGAATTCGCGTACCGTGCCTTCGCCTCCGGTGATGATGCGTTGCGGATTGCGCTGCAGCTCGGTGATCGCCTCTTCGATGCGGGTGACCGAACGCCGGCTGTCCTGGACCAGCGCCTCGACGTCGCGCAAGCCCTGGCCGGAGAAGCGGGCGAGGCCATCGGTGATCGTGCCGAGCCGGGCATTGAGCGTGTCTGCGACCTGCTTGAAGGCCTTGAGCGTTTCGCTCGCATCGGACATGACGCCCTCGGCCTCGCCGGTGCCGAGGAGCTTGTCGACCTTGGCCAGCACGCCGTCGACCCGCGTGGAGGCCTGGTTGAGCCGCGAGGCCAGTTCCTTGGCGTCTGTGACGATCTGGTCGATGTCTTCAGCCCGGTTGCCGAATTTGTCGGTGACCTTGGCGATGTCGGCCGCCACCTTGTTGGCGTTCTCGCTGGCCTTGCGGACATTTTCGAGCGACTCGCGCACGGTGGCCGCATCGACGCCTGCCAGCGCTCCATCGAGCTTGGTGAGCGTCTGCTGGGTTTTCTGAGCGAAGTCGTTGATCGACGCGACGGCTGTGTTCACACCCTTGACCACGTCGTCGATCTGGTCGCTCTGCTCGCCGAGCCTGGTGGTGAAGGTGTCGACGTTGGCGACGATGTTCTTGACCTTGTCCCGGTCGACCGACTTGAGGATGCCTTCGGCGGCCTCGATGGTGCCGTCGAGCTTGCCCGACACGCCCGCCAGTTCCTCAGACAGCGCGCTCACGCTCGCCAGAAACTTGTCGACGCCTTCCGAATTTCGCGCCAGCGACTGCGAGAATTTCTGCGCGTTGGCGACCGTCTCGGTCAGCGGGCCGCGGACATCGTTGGTGAACCCTTCGAGATTGGTCAGCACCGTGTCCGCGCGCTTGAAGATGTCCTGGGCGGTCTGCAGCAGGTTGGTGACGGCCGAGGGGTTGGCGACGATCTCGGCGGTTTTGCCTTCGGCCTCCGCCTGGTCGAGCAGGTTCGGCTCGTTGACGTCGGCACCCTTGAGTTCGATGTTGGCCTGGCCGGTGAGGCCGGCCAGGCCGATGTCTGCCTGCGTCGACTGCGTGATCGGCGTCAGCCTGTCGATCTCGGCATCGGCGATCGCCACGCGCGGATTGGTGACGTCGAGATAGACCCGCCTGACGTCGCCGACCTTGACGCCGTTGAACAGCACGAAGCTGCCGCGGCTGAGGCCGGAGGCGGAACCGGGAATGCGCACGCGCAGCATCGCCGTCTCGCCGCGCTCGCCGATGGCAGCCGTCCAGTAGACGAAGGCAAAGGCAGCCAGGATCGCGACCAGCGTGAAGATGCCCACGATGACGTAGTTGGCCCGAGTCTCCATCACATCATTCCATCTCTACCCTGGCCGCAAGATCAAGCTGGCGGGCACGCTTTCCACGGAAGTACGACTTAACCCACGGCTCGTCGCTCTTCAGCATGTCGTCGATCGTTCCTTCGACGAGCACCTTCTTGTTGCCGAGCACGGCGACGCGGTCGCACACCGAAAACAGGCTGTCTAGGTCGTGGGTGACCATGTAGACGGTGAGCCCCATGGTGTCGCGCATCTTGGCGACCAGCTCGTCGAACTCGGCAGCGCCGATCGGGTCGAGACCCGAAGTCGGCTCGTCGAGGAACACGATGTCGGGGTCGAGCGCCAGTGCCCGGGCCAGCGCGGCGCGCTTGATCATGCCGCCCGACAGCTCCGACGGATATTTGTCCGCGGCATCCGGCGGCAGCCCGACCAGGTCGATCTTGAGCCTGGCGAGTTCGTCCATCAGCTTTCGCGGCAGGTCTAGATACTCGCGCATCGGAACCTGTACATTTTCGAGCACGGTCAGCGCGGAAAACAGCGCTCCGTGCTGGAACAGGACCCCGAGCCGCATGTCGATCCGGAGCCTCTCCAGCTCGTTTGCCTTCTCCAGATCGACGCCGAACAGCCTGATCGTTCCTGACCGCTTGCGGATCAGGCCCAGGATGGTGCGCAAAAGCACCGACTTGCCTGATCCGGACGCGCCCACGAAGCCGAGGATTTCGCCCCTCCGGATATCGAGCGACAGCTCGTCGAGGATGACGTTGTCGCCGAACGCGACCGTAAGGTCGCGCACCGAAAGCAGCACCTCTCCCTTGCTTCCGGGATCCTGGATCTCGGCTTGGATGGTCTTGGTCCTGCTGCCCATATCAGAAGTCGATCGCTGCGTAGAACATGGCAAACAGGCCATCGAGGATGATGACGACGAAGATGGCCTTCACCACCGAGGCGGTGACGTGGCGCCCGAGCGACTCGGCGCTGCCGCCGACCTTCAGGCCCTCGACCGAAGCGATCGTACCGATGATCAGCGCCATGAACGGCGCCTTGATCAGGCCTGCGAAGATGGTGCTGAGGTCGATGGCGACGCGCAGGCGTTCGATGAAGGCGGCTGGAGGAATGTCCGAATAGAACCAGGCCGTGGCCATGCCGCCGCCGAGCGCTGCAAAGTTGGCGAGGATGGAAAGGCAAGGAAGGGCGACGACTAGGGCGACCAGGCGCGGGAAGACCAGCACGCCGATGGGATTGAGGCCGATGACGGTGAGCGCGTCCACCTCCTCGCGCATCTTCATCGAGCCGATCTCGGCGGTGATCGCGCTGCCGGAACGGCCGGCGATCATGATCGCCGTCATCAGCACGCCCAGTTCGCGCAGCACCAGCACGCCGATGAGGTCGACGACGAAGATGTCGGCGCCGAAATAGCTGAGCTGGAACGCGCCCTGCTGGGCGACGATCGCACCGACGATCGTCGACATCAGCAGGACGACGGGGATGGCGCCGACGCCCATGCGGTCGACCTGGTGGAAGATCGCCGCGGGATTGACCGCATGGCCCCGGCCAAGCTTCATCTGGGCGCCGCGGATGGTTGCGCCCAGGATGTTCATCGCAGCGAAAAAATCGTCGCGCATCTCGTAGACGCGTCGTCCGATGGTCTCCAGGAAGCGGATGGCGATGTTGGGGTTTTCCGCCTCGGCCCTGGCGGCCTCGCGGCGCGCCGCCTCGCCGACCGCGCCCAGAAGGATATCAGCCGCTTCGCTGCGGCCTTCGACGCTGATACGCACGCCCTTCTTTTCGTTGGCGCTGACCAGCCTGTCGATGATCCAGGCACCGGCGGTGTCCATCTTTTCGATACCGGCGAGATCGAGCGCCAACGCTCGAAATCCGGTGCGCGCCTCGATCTTGCGCATCTCGGCGTCGACGAAGGCCACGGTACGGGTCGTCCAGATGCCGGTAAACACGCAAGCCAGCACGCCGTCGCGCTCCGCCGCCGCAACCTGCGGTCGGTGGTTGCCGTCCCCGGCGGCCCCGCCGCTTGCTTCCCGTTTGCCGATGGTCAACATGGCACACTACTTAACGCGTCGGCTGCGGCATGTCGATTTATGCACCTCAGAACCGGCATCCCTGCGGAGCAGTTTTTCATGTCTCGTGTCCTTTCGGTTGTTTCAGAGAGCTTCCCCATTGCTGGAACTTTCACCATTTCCCGCGGATCGAAGACCGAAGCCGAGGTAATCACCTGCACGATCGCCGAATCAGGCCGCGTCGGCCGCGGCGAATGCGTGCCCTACAAGCGTTATGGCGAAACGATGGAGAGCGTGCGCGCGGCGATCGAACGGGCCCGACGGGCGATCGAGGCCGGCGCCTCCCGCGCCGGCCTGCTCGAGCTCATGCCGGCCGGTGCAGCCCGCAACGCGGTCGACTGCGCTCTCTGGGACCTGGAAGCGAAGGCGAGCGGCGTCCGTGCCTCCGCAAAGCTCGGCTCGACGGAGCCGAAGGCGTTGGAGACCGCCTACACGCTGTCGCTCGGGGAGCCGGAGGCGATGGCGGCGCAGGCACGCGCCAACGCCGCCCGGCCGCTGCTCAAGGTCAAGATCGGCGGCGACAACGACATCGCCCGCATGCGCGCGGTCACCCAGGCCGCTCCGAACAGCCGGATCATCCTCGACGCCAACGAGGGCTGGACCGAAGCCAATGTCGCCGGGAACCTCGCGCTCGCCGCCGAACTGGGCATCGCCCTGATCGAGCAGCCCCTGCCCGCCGGCGCCGATTCGATCCTGGCCCGGATACCCCATCCCGTGCCGATCTGCGCCGATGAAAGCGTGCATGTCGCCAAGGACCTCGATGCCCTGCGCGACCGCTACGACGCCATCAACATCAAGCTCGACAAGGCGGGTGGGCTGACCGCGGCGCTCGAATTGCGCGACCGCGCCCGCGCGCTCGGCTTCCAGCTGATGGTCGGCTGCATGGTGGGCACGTCGCTCGCCATGGCGCCCGCGGTGCTGCTCGCCCAGGACGCGGAATTCGTCGACCTCGACGGGCCGCTGCTGCTGGCGCGGGACCGCCAGCCCGGCCTCGCCTACGAGGGCTCAATGGTGGCTCCGCCCTCGCCCGAGCTGTGGGGTTGAACGCGAGCCGAGCAGGACCAGGCCGATGGCGAAGGCGGCGACGCCTGCCATGAAGAAGAAGCCGTTGGCGCCGAAGCGATCGTAGAGCGGTCCGGAAATCAAGGTCACCACCGCCATCGACATGCCGTTGGTGAAATAGGCGACGCCCTGCGCGGCACCCGTCTTTTCCTCGGGCACGGACTCGGCGATCAGCTTCTGCACGCCGATCAGCACCAGGGCGGTGGACAGCGCATGCAGGCTTTGCACGGCGAAGAAGCCTGCAACGCCGAGCCCCAACGGCCAGATCAGCGGATAGGCAAGCCAGCGCAATATTGCGCCCACGCCGGCCAGCACGAGCACGAACGCGGTCGAGCGTCCGCCGAACAGCCGGGCGAAGAGCATGAACATGACGATCTCGGCAGCGACGCCCCAGCTCCACAGCAGCCCGACCACGGTCTCGTTGATGCCGAGCGACTTCCAGTAGATCGATACGAATCCGTACAGAAAACCGTGGCTGGCGATGATGACGCCGGTGCCGCCAGCCATGAGCAGGAAATAGCGGTTGAACAACTTGGGCGCCTGCTGCTGCAAGTCGGTGGCCGACAGCGGCGAGGCCCGGCGAGGCCTGCCGAGGCGCGGCGTGACGAACGACATCAGGAAACAGCCGACCAGCCCGATGGAGATGATGGCGGGAACGGCATCCGCTCCGGTCAACGACAGGATGAACCCCGCCCCGAGGCTGCCGCCGAGAAAGGCGATGGAGCCCCAGATGCGCATCGCCGCATAGTCCGAGCCGTAGCGGCGCACGCCCGACAGGGCCAGCGAATCGGCGATCGGCGCATGCGGCGTCCAGACGACGGACAATGCCAGCGAGACCGCGAGCACGACGAAATAGGTCGGCTCGAGGAAATAGCCGAGCGAAATCAACAGCGACGAGACGGCCAGGACCAGGAACACGTTGGCGCGGTCCTTCGCCCGATCGGCCATCGCGGCGATGAGCGGCGTGGTGATGACGCGAAGGAACATCGGCGCCGACAAAATGACGGCTATCTGTTCCGGATCGAACCCCTTGGCCTCGAGCCACAGCGGGAAATAGGGCAGATGCACGCCCATGGGCACGAAAAGCGCGGCGAAGAGCAGCGAGATGCGCAACTCGAAGCGGCGCGGCTTGATCTGCTGTTCGGGCGTGAGCGGCGGAAGGGTCATGGCGGGCATTCGGTCCGGGTGCAGACCCGAACCATGCAAGCCTCACCGATTTGCCCGATCCATTATCACGGGTGCCCGTCGCGCGGAAGCTCTCGACTGGAGCGCAAGGATTGGGCCACGCGCCCTGCGCCGCGGGCTCGTCATCTCGCCGGACGGTCGTTCGCAGGCGCCTAGGCGAGCCGAGTGCCGTCGCACCAGCAGACCGACCGGTGCCGCCTCGATTGCGGCATGGCCAGGCCCCTCGCGCCAGCAGGGCGACCTATGGGTTGAATCGCACATGGAAGGGTCCGATCAGGCCGCCCTGCCTACCGCCTGATCGATCGCCACCGGCACGAAGGGTTCGTTCACCAGCCTACCCGCCATCACATGCGGCCAGCGCAGGATGACGAAGCTACCGTCGAAATTCTCGGCGACCGCGGTGCAGTTTTCCACCCAGTCGCCGGTGTTGATGTACTGGATGCCGTCGAAATCCTCGATCGCAGGATGATGGATGTGGCCGCAGATGACGCCCTCCACCTCCGAGCGGCGGGCTTCCTCGGTCAGGACCTGCTGGAAGGCGCCGATGAAGTTCACCGCCTTCTTCACCTTAACCTTGGCCCAAGACGAGAACGACCAATAGGGCATGCCGAAGGTACGGCGGAAGCGGGCGATCACGCGGTTCGTCGCCATCGCCGCGTCATAGGCGAAATCGCCGAGATAGGCGAGCCAGCGGGCATTCTGGACGACGGCGTCGAACTGGTCGCCATGGATGACCAGGAAGCGCTTGCCGTCGGCTGCCTCGTGGATGACGCGGTCGGCGACGACGATGCCGCCGAAATGCACGCCCTGGAAATTGCGGGCGAATTCGTCGTGATTGCCGGCGATGTAGGTGATCTCGGTTCCCTTGCGCGCCTGGCGCAGCAGCTTCTGGACCACGTCGTTGTGAATTTGCGGCCAGTGCCACTGCCGGCGCAGGCGCCAACCGTCGACGATGTCGCCGACCAGGAAGATCTTCTCGGCCTCGTGGTGGCGCAGGAAGTCGATGAGAAATTCGGCCTTCGCCGCCTTCGACCCCAGGTGCACGTCGGAGATGAACAGCGTGCGAAAATTGCGTGTGCTCGTGCCGGACATGGCATTCGACCCGTTGCTTTTGCCGTGGCTATGCCCAGATTCATGCAACAGGCGTATGACGGTTGCGGCTCGGGCCCAGCGGTTCTAGGCTGGGCCATCACCGACAGGAGAACGCATCATGGATCTCGGCATCCGCGGGAAGAAGGCAATCGTCTGCGCTTCGAGCAAGGGTCTCGGCAAGGGCTGCGCCATGGCCCTGGCGGAGGCCGGCTGCGAGCTTTTCCTCAATGGACGCGACGCCGGCGTCCTGAGCCGCACCGCCACCGAAATCCGCCAGCGCTACGGGGTACAGGTGACCGAGATCGTCGGCGACATCTCCAATCCGGCGGTGCAGAACGCGCTGCTTGCCGCCTGCCCCGAGCCGGACATCCTGGTCAACAACAACGGCGGTCCGCCCTATCGCGATTTCCGCGAACTCGATCGCGAGAAGATCCTGGCCGGCGTCACCAACAATATGGTCACCCCGATCGAACTCATCAAAGCCGTGATCGACGGCATGGCGGCGCGCGGCTTCGGCCGCATCGTCAACATCACCTCGCTGTCGGTCTACACACCAATTCCGGGGCTCGACCTGTCGTCCGGCGCGCGGGCCGGCCTGACGGCCTTCCTCGCCGGGGTGGCGCGCACGGTCGCCGACAGGAACGTGACCATCAACAACATGCTTCCGGGAAAGCTGGATACCGACCGCCTGCGCGGCCCGCACGAGCCCGGCAGCATCGAGGACCCGGCGGAAGGTGCGGCGAGGCGCGCCCGCCTCTGCGCCGGCATCCCCGCAGGCCGGCTCGGCACGCCAGAAGAATTCGGCCAGATCTGCGCCTTCCTGTGTTCTGTCCACGCGGGTTACATGACCGGGCAGAACATACCGGTCGACGGCGGCCTCTATGTTAGCTCCTTCTAGCCGCGGCGACGGCCGGGGCACCCCGCCATCGGATCAGACGGCGCGTCCTAAGGACGCGCTGCGCTCGCCCAGCCTCACAAAAGACCGAATCGGCATTTCAACCGCCGCCCACAAGTGGCTGGAATGATTGCACTTCCGGCAATTGAAAGTGATTAAACGTCCGTTTGGCCGTTGATGCCTCGAAAATTGCGCCGGCCGTGCTAATAACGGCCTTTGAAACTAATTTTGAAGGAGCAGGACATGGCCGGGGACGACAAGAAGAAGGAGCCGCTGTCGGACCTCGACCAGGCCGCGCTCTTCTTCCACAAGAGCCCCGTCCCGGGAAAGCTGGAGATCCAGGCCACGAAGCCGCTCGGCAACCAGCGTGACCTGGCTCTCGCCTATTCGCCCGGCGTCGCCGCTCCCTGCCTCGCCATCAAGGACGACCCGGCGACCGCCGCCGACTATACCGGCCGCGCCAACCTGGTCGCAGTGATCTCCAACGGCACCGCCGTGCTCGGCCTCGGCAACATCGGCCCGCTGGCCTCCAAGCCGGTCATGGAAGGCAAGGCGGTCCTGTTCAAGAAGTTCGCCGGCATCGACGTCTTCGACATCGAGATCGACGCGCCCGAGATCGACCAGATGGTCGAGACCATCGCCGCGCTCGAGCCGACCTTCGGCGGCATCAATCTCGAGGACATCAAGGCGCCCGAGTGCTTCGAGGTCGAAGCCCAGCTCAAGGCCAGGATGGACATCCCGGTCTTCCACGACGACCAGCACGGAACGGCCATCATCGTCGCGGCCGCCGTCCTCAACGGCCTCGAACTCGCCGGCAAGAAGATCGAGGACGTCAAGATCGTGACGTCGGGCGCGGGCGCGGCTGCGCTCGCCTGCCTCAATCTTCTGGTCTCGCTCGGAGCCAAGGTCGAGAACATCTGGGTCACCGACCGCTTCGGCGTCGCCTACAAGGGGCGGACAGAGGAGATGGACCGCTGGAAGGACCCCTACGTCAAGGACACCAACGCGCGCGTGCTGGCCGACGTCATAGGCGGCGCCGACGTGTTCCTCGGCCTGTCCGCGGCGGGTGTGCTGAAGCCGGAACTTCTGGCGGAGATGGCGGAAAGGCCGCTGATCCTGGCACTCGCCAACCCGAAGCCGGAGATCATGCCGGAAGAGGCGCGCGCGGCGCGTCCCGACGCGATGATCTGCACCGGCCGTTCGGATTTTCCGAACCAGGTCAACAACGTCCTCTGCTTCCCCTACATCTTCCGCGGCGCGCTCGACTGCGGTGCACGGGCGATCAACGAGGAGATGAAGATGGCGGCGGTGCGGGCGATCGCAGCCCTTGCCCGCGAAGAGCCGTCCGACGTCGCCGCCCGCGCCTATTCCGGCGAGACGCCGACCTTCGGGCCCGATTTCCTCATCCCCTCGCCCTTCGACCCGAGGCTCATCCTGCGTATCGCGCCTGCCGTCGCCCAGGCGGCCTGCGACAGCGGCGTGGCCAGCCGGCCGATCACCGATTTCGCCGCCTATGTCGACAAGCTCAACCGCTTCGTCTTCCGCTCAGGCCTGGTGATGAAGCCGATCTTCTCCAACGCCAAGCAGGCGGCGGCCAAGCGGGTCATCTATGCCGACGGCGAGGACGAGCGCGTGCTGCGCGCGGCCCAGGTCGTGATCGAGGAGAATCTGGCCAAACCCATCCTCATCGGGCGCCCGCACGTCATCGAAGTGCGGTCGAAGCGCTACGGCCTGCGCATCCGCCCGGGCATCGACTTCGAGGTTATCAATCCCGAGGACGATCCGCGCTACCGCCACTATGTCGACCACCTGATCGAACTCGGCGGCCGGCGGGGCATCACGCCTGAGGCCGCTCGCACCATGGTGCGTACCAATAACACGGTGATCGCCGCGATTGCGCTCAAGCGCGGCGACGCCGACGCCATGATCTGCGGGCTGGAGGGCCGCTTCGAGCGCCACCTCCGCAACGTCCAGCTGATCGTCGGCGTGCGCGACGGCGTCAAGGACCGCGACCTCTCTGCCCTGTCGATGCTGATCACCCAGCGCGGCGTGCTGTTCTTCACCGACACCTACGTGACGATCGATCCCACTGCGGAGGAGATCGCCGAAATGACCATGCTGGCGGCCGACGAGATCCGCCGCTTCGGCATCGAACCGAAGGCGGCATTGCTGTCGCATTCGAATTTCGGCTCGCGCGAATCGGCCAGCGCACTCAAGATGCGGGAGGCCGCGGCGATCCTGAAGCGCCTCGCCCCGGAGCTTGCCAGCGACGGCGAAATGCACGGCGATTCGGCACTTTCCGAAGCGCTGCGCCAGCGCGTCTATCCGCATTCGAGCCTGAAGGGCGAAGCCAACCTCCTGGTGTTCCCGAACCTCGACGCCGCGAACATCGCGCTGACCACGGTCAAGACGATGATGGACGCGCTCCATGTCGGCCCGATCCTGCTCGGAACGGCCCAGCCGGCACACATCCTGACGCCTTCCGTCACCTCGCGCGGCATCGTCAACATGACAGCGCTGGCCGTGGTCGAGGCCTCGCAGCGGGCCCAGGCGTAGGGCGTCGGCGGCCCCAAGGAACGGTTAACGGGTCGAGGCTAGCCTTTCGCCGCAGGAGCGGCTGGTGGATGTTTTGGCGATGCGGCAATGAGGGACGCTCCGGCGGCCGCCTGTTGGCGGCCTTTGCCGGCGTGACAATGGCCCTGCTGGCGGCCGACGGAGCGGCCGCGGCATCGCGTCTTTGCCGACAATTGCAGGCAGATCTGGCGCGTCTCGCCGCGGAAGGCTCACCGGAGGCGGCGCGATACCAGGAAGCGGCGGAAATCCAACGCAGCGAGATCGAGCTGGCGCGCGGCGAGGCCGCCGATTTCGGCTGCGACCGGGCGATCGCCGGCGAGATGATCGCCGAATGCGCGGGCCTGAATGCCAAGATCGGCGAGATGGCCCGCAATCTCGAAGACCTGGAGAGCCGGCTGGCCGAGCTTTCCGAGACGCGCGAACGGGCAAGGCTCCTGGACGCGCTCGACGCCAATGGCTGCCCCCGGCCGGAACCGGCCGAGGCTGGTGCGAGCGACCAGGACCTGTTCGAGGAGGTCTTGGGCGGCACGATCATCCGCGGCGGGGCAAGCGAGGAAGCGTCGGATGACGGCCGCTATCCCAAGCGCATCGTCATCGGCAAGGGCGAAGGATCGGGCGGCGGCGAATTCCGCACGCTCTGCGTCCGGACCTGCGACGGTTATTTTTTCCCGATGTCGAACGGCGCAGCGCTTTCCGACTTCGAGCGCGACCAGAAGAACTGCGAGGCGGCCTGCCCGGGCACGGAGCTGTACTATCATCTTGCCGACGGCGAAGCGCAGGAAGACATGGTGTCCGCACGCACGGCCGAACCTTACCGCGAGCTGCCGTCGGCCTATCGGTACAAGCGGACAGACCTGCCGCGCACGCCGGATTGCGGCTGCAACGCCAAGCAGGACAGCAACTTCTCGATCCTCGCGGGCGAAGGCAGGCCGATCCCGCAATCGAACAAGGAGCCGGCTGCCACCGAAATGCCGGCGCCGGCGACGCCGGCAGCCAAGCCCGATCCGGACCGCAAGGTCAGGGTCGTCGGGCCAAAGTTCCTTCCCGACCCACCAGGGGCAACAGATCTGCGAGTTCCGGGCCCGACTCCAGCCCGGTAAGCGCCAGCCGCAGCGGCATGAACAGGGCCTTGCCCTTGCGCCCCGTCGCCTTTCTCACCTTGGCGGTCCAGTCCTTCCAGACATTGCCGTCCCACGGCTCCTCAGGCAGAAGATCGAACGCCTGGCCGACGAATTCGCGGTCCTCCTCAGGCAGATCCGCCGCCTGCTGCGGCCCGTCGCGCAGGATGCGCCACCACGCGCCCGCGTCGGTGAGCCTGTCGAGATTGCCGCGCACGGCCATCCAGAACGTCTCCGCATGCTCGCCGCTGATGCCGAGCAGCATCAGCCGGTCACGCACCTCGGCGAACGGCATGTGATGCAGCAGCGACCGGTTGAGTACGATGAGTTCGTCGGGGTCGAACTTGGCGGCGGACTTGGAGGTCGCTGCCGGATCGAACTTCTCGGCGAGTTCCGAAAGGTGGGGTGCTGCCGCCACGTTCTCGGACGTGCCCACCAGCACCGCGAGCGACGCCACCGACATCGGCTCGATGCCGCCGTCGCGCAGGCTCTCGATCGACAGCGCGCCGGTTCGCTTGGACAGCCCCTCGCCCGACGTCGTCGTCAGAAGGTTGTGGTGCCCGAAGACCGGCGGCTCGGCGCCAAGCGCCTTGAACAGCGCGATCTGGACGCCCGTGTTGGTGACGTGGTCGTCGCCCCGGATGATGTGCGTGACACCCATCTCGATATCGTCCACCACCGAAGGCAGCGTGTAGAGGTAGGTACCGTCCTCGCGCACCAGAACGGGATCCGACAGCGACGCCAGGTCGACCGTCTCCTCGCCGCGCACGAGGTCTTGCCAATGGACTTCCGTCCGGTCGGTCTCGAACGGATCCGAGACGAAGTTGGGCAGCAGGAAGCGCCAATGCGGCCTGCGCCCATCCTGCTCCAGGGCAGCGCGCTCATCCTCGGTCAGTTTCAGCGCCTCGCGCCCGTAGACGGGCGGCAGACCGCGCGTGCGCCGCACCTTGCGGCGCAGGTCGAGTTCCTCCGCCGTCTCGTAGCAGGGATAGAGCAGCCCCACGGCCTTCAGCTTCTCGACGGCGGCATCGTAGCTCGCAAACCGGCGCGACTGATACTCGGTCTGATCGGGGAAGATGCCGAGCCAATGCAGGTCGTAGAGGATCGAATCCGCGAATTCCTGGCGCGAGCGCTCCGTGTCCGTGTCGTCGAAGCGCTGGATGAAGCGGCCACGGTTCTTGAGGGCGAACAGCCAGTTGAAAAGGGCCGTGCGCGCATTGCCGATGTGGATGCGGCCGGTGGGCGAAGGAGCAAAGCGAACGGTGACTGTCATGTTCGGGGCGTAGCGGATGGCTCCCACGTTGACAAGCAGCACCCCCGCCGCATGCGTTCAGAGATAAAGCAAGGCCTTACCGAATGGAAGCTGACCAAAGGGGCTAAATATAACCGGCGAAACAACAAATGGGCCGCGATCGCTCGCGGCCCACGAGATCTCAGACCAGCCCCTTGGTGAGTTCCAGAGCCTGGCGCTCGAACAGGCGGCGATAGATGCCGCCGTCGAGGCGGACGAGCGCCTCGTGCCGGCCTTCTTCCACGATCTCGCCGCGGTCGAAGACGAGCAGCCGGTCGAGTGCCCGCACCGTCGACAGCCGGTGCGCGATGATCAGCGTCGTGCGCCCCACCATCAGACGCTCCATCGCCTCCTGGATCAGCACCTCCGATTCCGAATCGAGGCTCGAGGTAGCCTCGTCCAGGATCAGGATCGGCGCATCGGCCAGGAAGGCTCGGGCGATCGCCACGCGCTGGCGCTCGCCGCCCGACAGCTTGACGCCGCGCTCGCCCACCAGCGTGCCGTAGCCCTTGGGCAGGCGCTGGATGAAATCATGCGCGCTGGCAAGCTTCGCCGCGTGCTCGATCTGAGCCTGGGACGCGCCGGGCCGGCCATAGGCGATGTTCTCGGCCAGCGAGCGATGGAACAGGATCGGCTCCTGCTGCACGATCGCGATCTGAGAACGCAGCGACGACTGCCCGGCCTGGGCGACGTCCTGCCCGTCGATCAGGATCCGCCCCTCGCTCACGTCGTAGAGGCGCTGGACGAGCTTGACGAAGGTCGTCTTGCCCGAGCCCGAGTGCCCCACCAGGCCGACGCGCTCGCCCGGCCGGATCTTGACCGAGAAGTCGCGGTACAGCGGCTGCGCATGCGTCCCGTAGTGGAACGTCACGCGCTGGAACTCGATGCTGCCGTCGCGGATGTTGATCGGCTCCGCATCAGAGCGATCGGCGACGCCCAGCGGCTGCGCCTGGATGTCGACCAGTTCCTCCATGTCGTTGACCGAACGCTGCAGGTTGCGGATGTGCATGCCGACATCGCGCAGGTAGCCCTGCAGCAGGAAGAACGAGGTCAGCACGAAGGCCAGGTCGCCCGCGCTCGCCTGTCCGCTCGACCAGAGATGGAGCGCAAAGCCGATGATCGCTGCACGAAGCACCGCCAGGGTGAAGTTCTGCGCCGTTCCGTTGAAGGTGCCGCGCATCCAGGTGCGGGCCGTCCGGTGCCGCCACTTGCCGACCACTCTGGCCAGCCGCGCCTCCTCGCGCTCTTCGGCGCCGAATGCCTTGACCACCGAGTTGCAGCTGACGGCATCGGCCAACGAGCCGCCGAGCCGCGTGTCCCAGCTGTTGGCCAGGCTGGCGGCCGGCGCGACGAAGCCGAGCGACATCATCACCGTCTGGCCGATGAACAGGAGCGAGCCGACGGCGATGATGAGCCCCATCATCGGCCAGTGCCATCCGAGCAGGACGGTCGAGCCGACCAGCATGACCACCGACGGCAGCAATGCCACCAGCAGCGTGTCGTTGAGTAGGTCGAGCGCCCACATGCCGCGCGTGACCTTGCGCACCGTCGAACCGGCGAAGCTGTTGGCATGCCAGTCGGTGGAGAAGCGCTGAACGCGGTGGAACGCATCGGACGCGATGTCCGACATCATCTTCAAGGTGAGCTCGATGATGCCGCTGAAGGCGATATGGCGGAACACCAGCGAGCCGCCAGCCAGCGCCAAGAGCGTGAAGAACGCAGCCATCGCGGCGTTCCAGGCGACGGCATCGCTGGCCGCGCCGCTGGCGACGGCGTCGATCAGGCGCCCGGAATAGAGCGGGGTCAGCACGTCGGCCATGGTCGAGACCAGCACGGCGGCCGAAATGATGGCGAGCCGCGTCGGCTGACGTTGCCAGTGCCGGAAGGTGAATCCGAGAACGCTGCGGAACGCCCCGCCGCGCAGGTCGATACGAAAACGAGTCATGATGTCATTGAGGCGCCGGAACCGACGCCATCCTCGAATAAAGAATGTCCAAAGGCGCGACGAATAATTCTTGCGGAACCAGGAAGTCGCGATACGGCGGCGTCAGGAAATAGGGACGCCGAAGGTGGCTCGCGAGGTCAACGACCTCGGTTCGAACCCCGGGAGGACATGTCATATGCTGGCATTGAGACCTCCCTGCTAGTGGCCGCGAAAGATGTGCTTATAACCGAGCATTTGTACTTCGCCAAGCCCCGCGCTGGACCGAAGCCGGTTGTGCCAGAAAGGCAGCTTTCCCGGCAGCCGGCTTGCGCATCAGATAAGCCTATGCTTATCTCAATCGCATGAACGAATCCGACGTCTTCCGTGCCCTCTCAGACCCGACGCGCCGCGCCGTGCTCGACCGGCTGCTGGCCGGCGAGAAGAACGCGACCGAGCTGCGCGAAGGGCTCGAAATCTCCCAGCCGGCCGTTTCGCAGCATTTAGCCGTGCTGCGCGGCGCCGGGCTGATCAACGAAGAACGGGCCGGCCGGCACGTGAACTACAGCGTCAACCCCGACGGGCTGAAACCGCTGTTCGACTGGCTCACCCGCTACCGCGCCTTCTGGCCGGACCGCGTCGAACGGCTGAAGGCCCTGCTCAAGGAGATGGACCAATGACGGACAGTCTCGAAGCCGACGAGAAGAGCGACGCGATCGTGGTCGAATGCGAACTCGAGGCGGAACCGGAGAAGGTCTGGCGTGCGCTGACCGTGCCGGAACTGGTGTCGGCCTGGCTCGACGTGCCGGCGGCGGGCGATGCGGCCGCGGACACGGCCGGTCCGGCCTACCGCATCGTCGAGGCCCTGCCCTTCTCGCGCGTCCGCTACGCCTGGAACGACGCCGCGGCGAACGCGCCTGAGACCTACGTGACCTTCGATCTCGAAGCGCAGCCGGGCGGCGGGACATGGTTCCGCCTGACCCACAGCGCCGAAAACAGCCGAAGGACAGAGGGCACGGCGGCCAATTCGAACAGCCCGCCGATCATGGCGCGCGCCGCCTAGCCCAGACAGATCCAAACCATGGAAAGGAACTCGCGCATGCGCGACACGATGCAGCTCGTCCCTATTGTCGTTGAGCAATCGCCCCGCGGCGAACGTTCGTTCGACATCTTTTCACGTCTGCTGCGCGAACGGATCGTCTTCCTCAACGGCGAGGTCAACGACCAGTCGGCTTCGCTGATCTGCGCGCAATTGCTGTTTCTGGAATCGGAAAACCCGAACCGGGAGATCTCCTTCTACATCAACTCGCCCGGCGGCGTGGTCACCAGCGGCTTCGCCATCTACGACACCATGCGCTTCATCCGTTGCCCGGTGTCGACGCTGTGCATGGGCACGGCGGGATCGATGGGCTCCTTCTTGCTGGCGGCCGGCGCGCCGGGCCGGCGCATCGCCCTGCCCAATTCGAGCGTGATCCTGCACCAGCCATCCGGCGGCTTCCGCGGCCAGGCTTCCGACATCGAACGCCACGCCGAGGACATCCTCAAGCTGAAGCGCCGGATGACTCGCCTCTACGCCGAGCATTGCGGCCGCACTGAAGAGGAAGTGGCGCGCGTGCTCGACCGCGACTTCTTCTTCACCGCGGAGGAAGCCCGCGACTGGGGCATCGTCGACCATGTCTACGACAGGCGCGAAATCGTCGAGGGACTTCCGGTGAAGTAGCCCGCCTCAGGCGGTGGCCGGATGCGGCACTGGCTGGTTTCGGTCGCGTACCCGCCGGGACACCCTTTGGAGCAGCAGCGATACGGCGAAGCAATAGGCGCCCATGGCGAGAATCTGGCTCGGAAAACTGACGCCGCCGTCGATGAGGTAGCCGGTGAGGCCCGGCCCGATCGCCGAGGCGAAGACGCCGGCCGATACGATCAGCGCCCGGATCGCACCGAGGTGCCTGAGTCCGTAGACCTCGGGCCAGACGGCGCCGAACAGCGTGGTCGACAAGCCGTTGGACAGGCCCAGCAGCGCCATGAAGCCAAAGGCGCTCCACTGCGCCTCGACGCTGCCGAGCAGCAGGCAGGCAAAGCCGAGAGGCAACAGCACGACCGGCAGCAGCGCCACGCCGGAATACCTGTCGATCAATTGCCCGACCACCAGCGTGAAGATGCTGTTGATGACCGCCGCCACGGCGAAGGAGGATGCGAACACGCCGAGCGACCAGCCGCGCGTTTCCACCAGATGGACCTGGTGGAAGAACACCGACGTGACGATGAAGGCGGGCGCCATCACCCCGAGCATCAGCAGGTAGAAGACAGGATCGCGGACCACCTCGGCGCGGGTCCAGTCGCGGGCATCGACGATGCGCGGCGACGGATCGGAAGCACGCGGGTGCCTGTCGACGGAAACGAGCACGGCAATTGCAGGCAGCGCCACGAGCAGCAGCGCGAAGGCCGCAATCAGCCAGCCCTGCCGCCAGCCGAGCGCGCCGGCGACCGTGACGAAGGCGATGGGCAGCACCGCATCGCCGGCATTGTGCCCGAGAATGATGGTGGAAAGCGCCCGCCCCCGCTGCGCCGAGAACCAGCGCGCGGCGGCCGTGTAGGCAGCGTGGACCATCATGCCCTGCCCGAACAGCCGAAGCAGGTAGATGCTGGCGAAAAGCAGCGCGAGATGATGCGAAAAGGCCATGCCCATCGCGGCGACAGCCAGCATCGGCACGACGAAGAGGCTGACCTTGCGCACGCTGTGGCGGTCGACGAGCTGGCCCAGATACGGCAGCGTGAACGCGCTCGCCAGGGTCGCGGCCATGTAGAGCGTGCCGAAGGTGCCGTGCGACAGCCCATATTCGGCGCGGATGTGGCCCGCGGACAGCGAGATGAAGGACGTCTGGCCGAAGGTAGAGAAGCCCGTGAGCAGAAGGCCGCCGGCAAGCCAGCGCGCATTGTCGCGCACGAAAGTCAGGTAAGACATGCTATCCCGCCTGCAAGCGCTTCCGAGACAGCCGCATATACAAACCGTCCGTGGCCGTCACGAAGCCAAATTTCTCGTAAAGGCCGTGCGCGTCGGCCGTCCGCAGCGAGAATCCGGTCACGCTCGCGAGTTCAGGATGGTCGAGCAGCGCCTGGATCAGCTTCTTGCCGATGCCGAGGCCGCGCCGCTCCGGCCAGACGATGACGTCGGCGACATAGGCGAAACAGGCGTAGTCGGTGATGACGCGGGCGAACCCCACCTGCTCGCCGTCGAGATAGGCGCCGACGCACAGGGAATTGGCGAAGGCGCGGCGATGGATGTCGTCGCTGCGGTCGTCACCCCAATAGCTCGCCTTGATGACCTCGGATGTCTTGTCGAAGTCGATCCTGGACACATCAAAGCTGACCTCGACCTCGGCCACAGGCTCCTCCGATTGACAGATTTCATTTCGATTCAGGGGCTTATTCCCGATCCCTGAATCGGTTCGTGATCGGATAGCGGCGATCTCGGCCAAAATTCTTCCTGGTGATCTTCACGCCCGGCGCTGCCTGCCGCCGCTTGTATTCGGCGATGTAGAGCATGTGCTCCACCTTGTGCACGATGTCCCGATCATGGCCGCGCGCGACGATCTCGTCCACGCCCATCTCGTTCTCGACCAGGCATTCGAGGATGTCGTCGAGCACTGGATAGGGCGGCAGCGAATCCTGGTCGGTCTGGTTGGGCCTGAGTTCCGCCGACGGCGCCTTGTCGATGATGTTCTGCGGGATGACGATGCCGGACGGGCCGAGCGCGCCCGGCGGCACATGCGTGTTGCGCCAGCGCGACAGCGCATAGACCTGCATCTTGTAGAGGTCCTTGATCGGGTTGAAGCCGCCGTTCATGTCGCCATAGAGCGTGGCGTAGCCGACCGACATCTCGCTCTTGTTGCCGGTGGTGACAACCATCGAGCCGAACTTGTTGGACACCGCCATCAGGATCGTACCGCGGGCACGGCTCTGCAAATTCTCCTCGGTGATGCCCTCCTTGGTGCCCTCGAACAGCTGCGTCAGCGCATGCAGGAAGCCTTCGACCGGCTCGTGGATCGGCACGATGTCGTAGCGGCAGCCGAGTGCGCGGGCGCAATCCTCGGCATCCTTGAGCGAGTCGGCGGAGGTATAGCGATAAGGCATCATGATCGCCCTGAGCCGTTCCTCGCCGAGCGCGTCGACGGCGAGCGCCGCGCAGATCGCCGAATCGATGCCGCCTGACAGCCCGAGGACGACGTTCTTGAAACCGTTCTTGTTGACGTAGTCGCGCAGGCCTAGCAGGCAGGCGCGGTAGTCGGCCTCCTCGCGCTCAGGGATCTTGGACATCGGGCCTTCGACGCAGGCCCAGCCCTCGTGCCCTTGATCTTGCACACCTGCAGCGTCGCGGCCACGCTTCCAGGTGGTGATCGCCACCGTCTCCTCGAACTGGCTCATCTGGAAGGCCAGCGAGTGGTCGGCGTTGATGGCGAAGGAGGCGCCGTCGAAGACGAGCTCGTCCTGGCCGCCGAGCTGGTTGGCGTAGAGCAGCGGCAGGCCGCTCTCGATCACCTGGCGGATCGCCACCTGATGGCGTATGTCCATCTTGGCGCGGTAGTAGGGCGAGCCGTTGGGCACGAGCAGGATTTCCGCTCCGCTCTCGGCCAGCGTCTCGCAGACGCCGAGCTCGCCCCAGATGTCCTCGCAGATCGGGATGCCGAGCCGCACGCCGCGGAAGTTGATCGGCCCCGGCATGTCGGGGCCGGCCTGGAAGACGCGCTTTTCATCAAACTCGCCATAGTTGGGCAGGTCCACCTTGAAGCGTTCGGCGATGATCTTGCCGCCATCGGCGACGATGATCGAATTGTGCAGGCCGCTCTTGCGCTTAAGCGGCACGCCGATGATGACGCCAGGGCCGCCATCGGCGGTTTCGGCGGCGAACTCCTCTGCGGCGCGCTCGCAGGCGGTGACGAAGGCCGGCTTCAGCACCAGGTCTTCCGGCGGATAGCCGGCGATGAACAGCTCGGTGAACAGCACGAGGTCGGCGCCCTGGCGCGCAGCATCAGCCCGCGCCTCGCGTGCCTTGGCGAGATTGCCCTGAATGTCGCCCACCGTCGGATTGAGCTGGGCGACTGCGATGCGCAGGATGTCGGGAGATCTTTTCGTCATGTCAGCGGTTTAGCCTGCGTATTGAAGACGGGCAATGCCGTTCGATCGGGCCATCATTCGCCCATGTAGGCGCGAAGTTCGTCGGCCGGATGGTTGACCCCGATCGACTTCGACAGGATGCGCGAGATGTGCGCCCTGGGCAGTCCGGTTGCCGCCGCCCAGTCGTTGATCTGCATCTGCACCCTGGCGAGGTCCTTCTTCGACGAGGCAGCCTCGCCGATGTCGAGCCCGGCATCGCGCAGCGCCAGGATCATGTCCTGCGACAGGATGAAGGTGTCCCAGCCGAGCCAGCGCAGCAGGTACTGGCCGGTGTTGCCACCGAGCCGGCTGCCGTGCTTGCCGAGATAGGCCGTGAGCCCGACCTGGTCATCCGCCGGCCATTCGGCCAGGAATTTGCCGAAGCTGCCGTGCTCCTTCGACACGCTGTCGACGAAGGCGGCGTTGTCTCGCACCGACCTGATCTTCTGCGGATTGCGCACGATGCGGCTGTCGGAGGCAAGGTCGTGCCAGAAATCGTCGGGCTGGAACAAAAGCCGCCTGGGCTCGAAGCCGAGGAAGGCCTCCTCGAAGCCCGGCCATTTCTGTTCGATGACGCGCCAGACGAAACCGGCGGCGAAGACGCGTTCCGCCATGGTCGAGAGAATCCTGTCGTCAGTGACCTTGGCGAGCGCTGCATTGTCGGGCGCCGGCCCAAGCAACGACCCGAGCACGGCTTCGCCGCCCTTGCGCTCTGCCGCCCGCACCCTGATCTTACCGAAATCCGGCATATGCCCTCCTCTTGCCGCCACCGTGGCAAAGCCTCGCACTATCTTCGTATAAGGAACTTGCGCTGCCAAGACAGCCGCCCATTTCGGAGCAGGACATGAACAAGACCGTCGCGGAACTGGCCGGACGCTGGCTGACCCACAAGGCCGACGCCCTGAGCGAGCTCGAGCACAAGGTGCTGCAGAGCGCAATCGACCGAAAGCCCGTCGCCCGGAACGTCAACGAAAGCGTCGCGAGCCGCGAGAGCGGCGGCGACCGCCTGGCAGACTCGATCGCGCGCGTTGGCGGCTCGTGGACCTTCATCCTCAGCTTCCTGGCCTTCCTGGTGGCCTGGGCCGGTCTCAATGCCTGGTTGCTGGGGCGCGAGGCTTTCGATCCTTACCCGTTCATCTTCCTCAACCTCGTTCTGTCCATGCTTGCGGCCATCCAGGCCCCGATCATCATGATGTCGCAGAACCGCCAGGCCGAGCGCGACCGCATCGATGCCGCCCACGACTACGCAGTGAACCTCAAGGCCGAGATCGAGATCATGGCGCTGCACGAGAAGCTCGACGAGATCCGCTTCCAGGAGATCATCCTGCTGCGCGAACGCATCGATGCACTTGCCGCGCAGATCGGTCGGATTGCCGATGCCAAGCCCACGGGCGAAGCCTCCGCCAGATGACCGACACGATCCACTATCTCGTCGAGCGCTACGGCCTGCTGGCCGTGTTCATCGGCTGCATGGCCGAAGGCGAGAGCGTGGCCATTCTCGGCGGTTTCTTCGCCCACCAGCAGGTTTTCGCCGCATGGCAGGCGTTTGCAGCGGCCTTTCTGGGTGCATTTTTCGGCGACACGCTGTTCTTCGTACTCGGACGACGCTTTTCCGGCAACAAATGGGTGCGGCTGATGCGCCGGCGGCCCGGATTCAGCCACGCCTACAGGATGGTGCAGACGCATCCGAAGCTTTTTGTGCTCGGCAACCGCTACATCTACGGCATGCGGCTCGCGGGCGGCATCGCAGCGGGCCTATCGGGCATACCCGTTACACTCTTCCTTGCGCTCAATGCGCTGTCGGCGCTCGTGTGGGCCGGCATTTTCACGAGCCTCGGCTATGTCTTCGGCGTCGGCGCCGAGCAGATACTGGGCGAAGCGCTGAAGGCCCACCAGCGCCTGTTCATCGCGCTCGGGATCGGCCTGGTGGCCGCGGCCGGCGCATGGCTGCTTGCCCGCCACGTCGCCAGGAAAGAGCCGCAAGAGTAGCCGTCAGCCGATACCGAGGTCCCGTTCGCCGCGGTCCAGGATGAGCGGGATGATCAGATCCTCCTCGTCGGCGAGATGCCTGGTCAGCATGGCGATCAGGCGTGCATTCTCGTCTGCATAGGAATCTGCCGCGAAACGCTGCCTGTCGGCATCCTCGCCAAGCGCGCGGATGAAGGCGTTCGCAGCCTCCGCGTTGCGTGCCAACGCCTCGTGGATGAGGTGATGGTCGGCATCGAGGATTTCGAACCCGCGCTTGAGGCGCTTCTCCGCATCGGCGAAGACCGGGAAATAATGCTGGTCCTCGACATTATGGTGGCCGTCGAGATTGCCGAGGAAGAAGCTGAGGCGAGGCGCGAACCAGCGGGCGAAGCCCTGCGCATCCAGCCGCGCCTCGCGGTAGTCGCCGATACCTTCGGTCAGCATGCCGCCGAGTTCGCGGAACATGTCGTGCCGCTTGAGCCACATCGACGCCATGCCGTGGACGTTGTCGTGGCCGAGCCAATCCTCGCGCGGGTACTTTTCGACGAGCCAGCGCAGGTCGTCCGGCAACCCGCTACGGGTTTCAAGGTGGTGATTGGGGTGGGCCCTTTCAGCCATGTCGGTCTCCTTTGGTAACCGACATATAGGTATGCCCGTTCAGATCGGAAGACCGAAGAAACGCTCGGCAATGGCAAAGCCCCAGACGCCGAGCACGATGACGATCGAAATCAGCACCGCGAGCGAGCCGCAATCCTTGGCGAGCTGGATGTCGATGTTGAATTCGCGGCTGACGGCGTCGCAGGCGGCCTCGATGCCGGTGTTGAGCACTTCCACGGTTATCAGGAACAGGATGGCGCCGATCAGCAGCGCGTAGCCGCTCCAGCTTTCGGCGACGAACCAGCCGATGGGGAGTGCCGCGATCAGCAGCATGACTTCCTGCTGGAATGCCGCCTCGGTGCGGATCAGCCTGGAGAAGGCGCGCACCGAGTTCTGGAAAGCCTTGACCAGCCGCTCCATGAAAATCCCCTTGAGTTCGATCGAGGGGCATCATGTAGCGGCTCGGCGATCAATCGAACAGATAGGAATCGTTGGCGAAGAACCCGTAGTCGACTGAATTGTGGACCCGGCGGCCCTTCGCACCTTCGCCAGCGGCGCCATAGGCGAAGAAGATCGGCATCAGATGCTCGTCGGTCGGGTGGTTCTCCGACGGGTAAGGCGCCCTCTCCTTCCAGTGCATCAGCGCGTCGGCATCGCCGGCGGAGAGCTTTTCCTCGAACCACTCGGTGAAGGCATGCACCTTGCCCGCGAGCACCGGATCCAGTGCGGCACCGCGCCGCACGGTGGTGAAATAGGCTCGCAGATTGTGCGTGATATGACCCGAGCCGATCAAAAGGATGCCTTCGTCGCGCAACGGCGCCAGCGCCTTGCCGATGGCGTAGTGCCAGGCCGCGTCGCGGCCGGGGTCGATCGACACCTGCACGATGGGGATGCCGGCGTCCGGAAACGCCAGCTTGAGCGGGGTCCAGGTTCCGTGATCGTAACCGCGTTTCTCATAGGTGTGCGGATTGAGCCCGGCCGCCTCGAGCATGGCGAAGACCTTGTCCGCCAGCGCCGGCTCGCCCTTGGCCGGATAGACCATCTTGTAGAGTTCAGGCGCGAAGCCGCCGAAATCATAGATCATGCCCGGCTTCGGATCGGTGACGACCGCAACGCCGTCGGTCTCGAAATGAGCCGAGACGATGACGATGGCCTTCGGCCGGGGCATGAGTTCCGATACGGTCTCGAGATAATGCCGCGCCGGCGTGTCGGCCAGCACGATGTCGGGACCGCCATGGGAAACGAAGAGTGTGGGCAGCGAAGTCATGTTCTTTCTCCTTGCCCCTGAATATACGCCTGCTCCTCTTGGCGCGGCAGTGCACCGCTTTGCGACGAAGCGTTCAATTTAAATGAACGAGGCTCGGATATTCGTTCAGCATGCAGGCAATGCCGTCGATGCGGAAGATCCCTCGAACTGCGGCAACTCGTCGTCGATGTCGTAGTAGGCCCCCTTCTCGGCCACGAAGATGTGGCACAGCCCCGTCAGCGACGAAGAGTCCTCGAAGGCTCCAGCCATGATGGAGACGTAGGGCCTGTCGTTCGGCTTCCAGAACATCACCGAGCCGCACCGGCTGCAGAAGCCGCGGCGGGCGAGATCGGATGCCGCATACCAGGTAAGGTGCTCGCCGCCTTCGATCTCGATCCTGTCGTCGGCGACGTTGGTGGCCGCATAGTAATGTCCGCTCTGCCTGCGGCACTGCGTGCAGTGGCAATAGATGACGCCGCGCAGTTCACCATGCGCCTTGAAGCGTATGGTGCCGCAGAGACAGGCTCCTTGATGTGATTGGCTCATGGCTCACCTCCGTTGCTCGCCAGGCTGCAAGATAGACTGCCGCCCTGCAAGACGAACCCTCGAATGCGACGTCCGATACACTGCTGCGCCCCCGATAGGCTTCCGTTGCGTCGGAGAATACACCCTCTGGTAGAAAAATCGGCCGCACGACCGTGGAAATTAAGGAAACTTTAGCCTGCCTAAATTAAGCCGGGAGACAGGCGACGGATGCAGAGGGGACCTGCGGCGTTGCAAGCATTCATACTTTTACCGCTCGCGCCCCCGAACGGTCGCCCGCCAGCACAATGCCGGCGTGCCGGCTGACGGCTGGCCAATCGAAACGGGACATAGATGCAAACCGCACAAGCCCCGACAGATCGGGGCAATGACATTGCGAGCACCGTGGTGGCGACGATGGGCCAGATGGGCGTCATCGGCCTGCCGCGAAACTACGAGATCTTCTACGAGGCTCTGACGGGCTCCAATCCCGCCCTCAGCCTGGAGGTCATCGCGCTCGGCAATCGCCCGACCCAGGAACAGCTGGACGAAATCGGCCGCAAGTTCTTTGCGCAGAACCACGAGCAGGGCATCGTCGAACAGGCGCGCGAAATCATCGCCCGCGAACTGGAGGGCGTCGCGACCCTGCTGCGCAGCGAGCGCAACTACATCGAGCGCTACGGCAAGGTCCTCGACGAGACGTCGAGCGGCTTGAACAGCCGAACCGCCATGTCGCAGGAGCTGCTGCAGAAGATCGTCGGCGTCATGTCGGTCGCGACCGCTTCGACCATCGATCACGGCAAGCAGGTGGCGAGTACGCTCGGCGACAAGTCCGCCGAACTCGAGACCGTCAAGTCGAAGCTCGAGGAATACAAGAAGCTCGCCGACACCGATCCCCTCACCCACGTCTGGAACCGCCGCGCCTTCGACAGGCGGATCGCGAAGATCTACAACGACAACCGCGGTGTTCTGTTCAGCGCGCTGATCCTTGCCGACATCGACCGCTTCAAGGAGATCAACGATCGCCACGGCCATCCGGCCGGCGACCAGATCCTGCGCATCATTGCCGACATCTTCCAGAGCAGCGTGCATCAGGACATCTTCGTTGCCCGCACCGGCGGCGAAGAGTTCGCCCTCATCGTCGAGGGCACGACGGAGGAAGCAACCTTCGAGATCGCCGACCGCATCAGGATGCTGGTGGCGCAAACCTCGCTTAAGGACGTTCAGCCCGGCTGCGGCCAGGTCACCATCTCGATGGGGGTCTGCATGGCGGCGGACGCCGACAGCGCCGACGACCTCTATGCCAAGGCGGACCGGGCGCTCTACCGCTCCAAGCTGATCGGCCGCAACCGCGTCACGCGCTACTCGACCATCGCCGAGCGACAGGGAAAGAACTGGCTGCTCTACAAGAAGGACTGATCGCTCAAACCGCGATCTCGGGTCTTTCCATGTAAATTTCTCTGGCCTATATTTGCCAGAGAAAGGAGCTGCCATGCGGAGTCGCTCTCATCCGGCCGCGGCGGCGGAGCCCGGCGCCGTCATAACCAAGGCAACGCTGCGCGCCGCCGACCTGCTCGGCATCACCGCCAAGGTGCTTGCCGCGGTCATCGGCGTTTCGGAAGCTACCGTTTCGCGGATGCGCAAGCAGGAATTCGTGCTCGAGGCCGGCGGCAAGCCGTTCGAACTCGCCGTCCTGTTCGTCCGCATGTTCCGTGCCCTTGACGCCATCGTGGGCGGCGAAGCGCCCGTCGCCCGTGCCTGGCTGCGCAACGGCAACACCGCGCTCGGCGCGGCCCCCGTGGACAGGATCATCACCATAGCCGGGCTCGTCGATGTCATCGCCTATCTGGACGCCCGCAGAGCTCTCGTCTGAGGCCCGCCCGCTCGAAGGGCGCTGCTGGCGGCTGGTGGAGGCCCAGCATCGCGTCTCTACGCTGAAGCTCGTGGACAGCCTCGAAGAGCAGGCGCTGCTGGAGCAGTTGATCGAGACCACCAAGCCGAATATTCCAGTGGAGTGCAGCCATCTGCACTATCTGCTGGCAACGCCCTTTCGCTATGGCTCCAACTATCCGACCGGCTCGCGATTCCGGCGCGCCGGAAGGTCGCTCGGCGTCTACTATGCCGCCCAGCGGGTTCAGACGGCGGTGGCCGAGATGGCCTTCTACCGGCTGCTGTTCTTTTCGGAGTCGCCCGGCACGCCATGGCCGAGCGACGCAGCCGAGTACACGGCATTCGCGGCGTCATTCAAAGCGGCACACGCGATCGACCTGACCATGCCGCCGTTGTCGCGAGATGCCGAGAGCTGGACGCATCCGACCGACTATGCCGCATGCCAGCAGTTGACCGACGACGCGCGCAGCGGAGGCATCGAGGCGATCCGCTACCGCTCCGTGCGCGATCCGGCCGGCGGCGCCAATCTGGCGCTGCTCACCTGCACCGTCTTCGCCAAGCCAGCCCCCGTCGACCGCCAGACCTGGCGCATCCGCCTCGGCCCGTCGGGCGTTCACGCCATCTGCGAGTTCCCCGAACTCCGTATCGGCTTCGACCGCGAAAGCTTCGCCGCCGATCCACGCCTTCGGGACATGCGCTGGATCCGCCAATGAAAAAGGCGCCGGTCGAAACCGGCGCCTTCGAAAGAACCGCCGATCTGCGGATCAGGCGTTGACGGCCTGCTTCTGCTCGGTCGCGGTACCCTTGCGCAGCAGCTCCGAAACCAGGAATGCCAGTTCGATGGCCTGGTCGGCGTTGAGGCGCGGGTCGCAATGCGTGTGGTAGCGATCCTGCAGTTCCTCGGCCGTGATGGCGCGGGCGCCGCCGGTGCACTCGGTGACGTTCTTGCCGGTCATCTCGACATGGATGCCGCCCGGGTGCGAGCCCTCGGAGCGGTGGATGTCGAAGAAGCTCTGAACTTCGCTCAGGATGCGGTCGAACGGACGCGTCTTGTAGCCGGCAGCGGTGATGGTGTTGCCGTGCATCGGATCGCACGACCAGACGACCTTGCGACCTTCCTTCTCGACGGCGCGGATCAGCTTCGGCAGGTGTTCGCCGACCTTGTCGTGGCCGAAGCGCGCGATCAGTGTCAGGCGACCCGCCTCGTTCTCCGGGTTGAGCAGGTCGATCAGCCTCAGCAAGCCGTCCGGCGTCAGCGACGGGCCGCACTTGAGGCCGAGCGGGTTCTTCACGCCACGGCAGTACTCGACATGCGCATGGTCGACCTGGCGCGTGCGGTCGCCGATCCAGATCATGTGGCCCGAGGTCGCGTACCAGTCGCCCGACGTCGAGTCGATGCGGGTCAGCGCCTGCTCGTAGCCGAGCAGCAGTGCCTCGTGGCTGGTGTAGAAATCGGTCTCGCGCAGCGCGTAGTTGGTCTCCGAGGTGATGCCAACGGCCTTCATGAAGTCCATCGTCTCGGTGATGCGGTTGGCCAGCGCTTCGTAGCGCTCGCCCTGCGGGCTGTTGGAGACGAAGCCGAGCATCCACTTGTGCACGTTCTCAAGGCTGGCATAGCCGCCCTGGGCGAAGGCGCGCAGAAGGTTGAGCGTCGCCGCCGACTGGCGGTACGCCATCTCCTGTCGGGCCGGATCCGGCACGCGCGACTTCTCGTCGAAGGCCGGACCGTTGATGATATCGCCGCGGTAGCTCGGCAGCGTCACGTCGCCCTTGGTCTCGTTGTCGGCCGAACGCGGCTTGGCGAACTGGCCGGCAATGCGGCCTACCTTCACCACCGGCTGTGCGCCGGCGAAGGTCAGCACGACCGACATCTGAAGGAAGACGCGGAAGAAATCGCGGATGTTATCGGCGCCATGCTCGACGAAGCTTTCGGCGCAGTCGCCGCCCTGGAGCAGGAAGGCCTCGCCATTGGCGACCGCCGCCAGCTGCTTCTTCAGCTTTCGCGCTTCACCTGCAAAAACCAACGGCGGAAAGGTGGCGAGACGAGCTTCCGTTTCTGCGAGAGCCGCAGCGTCCGGATAAGCCGGCACCTGCTGGATCGGCATGCTTCTCCAGGAATTCGGTGACCATTTCGTCATGTTCGCACCCAAAAGTTTCGCCAGCGGGCACCTCACCCGCGTTATGACCCGCCTATTACGGGAACGGGGCTCCTTACACGAAGAAGGGCGTGCATTCTACCCCGGATTGCCAGCGAATCGAAGTTCGCCGGCTTCGCCAACCAATCTGTTGCCGCAACGACAACCGGCGCGCCGATCCGTTCGACGAAGCCAGGGGCGCCGCGATCGATGCGCGCCTATCCGTCGAGGCGAACGCCGTCCTTCACGAGATAGCTCGGCTTGTACATCGTCACCAGTTCTTCGGCTGCCGTGGGATGCACCGCCATGGTACGGTCGAAATCTTCCTTGGTGAGCCGTGCCTTGAGCGGAATGCCGAGAAGCTGCGCCATCTCGCCGGCATCCGGGCCAAGGATATGGGCGCCGACGACAATCCGCGTGTCGGCATCGACCACGAGCTTCATCAGCATCTTTTCCTGGCGTCCCGACAGCGTGTGGCGCATCGGACGGAAGCTGGCCCGATAGATTTCGAGATTCTTGTAACGCTTGGTGGCGTCGTCCTCCGACAAGCCGACGGTGCCGATCTCGGGCTGCGAGAACACCGCGGTCGCGATCGTGTCGTGATCCGGCGTGGTTGGATTGCCCCTGAACGCCGTCTCGATGAAGCACATCGCCTCGTGGATCGCGACCGGCGTCAGCTGCACGCGGTTGGTGACGTCACCCACGGCCCAGATGTTTTCCGCGCTGGTGCGCGAATAGGCGTCGACGACGACGGCACCCGCCTTGTCCAGCTCGACGCCGGCCGCCTCGAGGCCGAGATTTTCGGTATTCGGCGTGCGGCCGATGGCGAGCAGCACCTGGTCGACGGTCAGCGACCGACCGGTGTTCAACTTGACCTCGAGCCGGTCGTCGTCGCGCTTGCTGACCTCCTGCGACACGGAATGCAGCAGGATCCTGATGCCTTTCTGTTCCATCGTCTCGTGAAGCGTGCGCCTGAGATCCATATCGAAGCGGCTCAGGATTTCCTTGCCGCGGTAGACGAGCGTCGTTTCCACGCCGAGGCCGTGGAAGATGTTGGCGAACTCCACGGCGATGTAGCCGCCACCCTCGATCATGATCGCCTTGGGCAGTTCGGGAAGGTCGAACACCTCGTTGGAATAGATGCAATGCTCGTGCCCCGGCAGCGCCGGATGCGTGCTCGGCCGGCCGCCCGTCGCGATCAGTATCTGGTCGGCGGTCACCGTGCGCCCGTCCGCCTCGATGCGGACCGTGTGCCTGTCGACCAGGGTCGCGCGCGAATGGATCGTCTCGCCGCCCGAATTGTCGACGTTGCGCTTGTAGATGGCCTCGAGCCGCGAGATTTCGCGCTCCTTGTTGGCGACGAGCGTCTTCCAGTCGAAGCTGCTCTCGCCCACCGTCCAGCCATAGCCGGCCGCATCCTCGAAATGCTCCGGGAACTGCGAGGCATAGACATAGAGCTTCTTCGGCACGCAACCGCGGATGACGCATGTGCCCCCGAACCGGAACTCCTCCGCCAGCGCCACGCGCTTGCCCATCGCCGCCGCGACGCGCGCCGCGCGCACCCCGCCGGAACCGCCGCCGATGACAAAGAGATCGTAGTCGTACTGAGGCATTATTTCGTTCCTGCTTTGAACCGGACGGTCGGGCGGCATCGCGCCCGGCACTCAAGCCGCTGGCGGCTGCGTGGTGCGCCACAGGTAGTGGCAGCCGTGCCAAAAGAAAAGCCCGGCGATGCCGGGCTTTGCTCAAGTGACCTATGGTCGCGGTCGCTCAGTTCTTCGGCGCTTCCGCCGGAGCCGCGCCCTCGGCCGTCGGAGCCTTGGTCCCAGCGACAGCCTTGAGCTTTTCGCCGACCTGCTGGGCGAGATCGCGCGCGATGCCGTTCTGCCAGATGTCGGCGGCCTTGACCAATTCGCGGGTCGCGATCGGGCCGCTCTCGATCAGCTTCTTGCCGGCTTCCGAATTGTAGAAGGTAGCGATCTCGGTGAGCTCCTGCTCGGTGAACGCGCGGGCATAGGCGAGCGCGGATTCCTTCTCCAGGTCGGCGCGGCGCGAGGCGAGCTCAAGCGTCTTTTCGTCGACGGTCTGGGTGATCAGCTCCTGCATGTCGGGATTCTGCTGGATCAGCTGCTGCTTCAGCGCCGCGGCCGCCTGCGGCAGGATCGAATCGAAGGAATCCGTCGCATGGATCGCAGAGATCGCGGCATGCGCAGCCTTGAGGTGGGAAGCGGCGATCTCCTGGGCCTGCGCCGAAAATGCCGTGGCCATGAATGCCGAAGCCGCCACCATGACGGAGAAGCGGCGAAGCCGGTTTGTCAAAATCATGATGAGTAGAACTCCTGTTTAGCGGGCCGGGTGGACGGTTCTGACACCGTCGGCACCAGCAATGACGGCAACGGTAGCCAGACCCAGAAAGAGACCGTGTTCCACGACGCCGGGTATGGCGTGCAGCACATCCGACAGCGCTCTTGTATCCGGAATACGGCCAAAAGATGCATCGATGATGAAATGTCCACCGTCCGTCACGAAGGGCGTTCCGCCCGCCATACGCAGCGTGAGCGGACCGTTGAGGCCGAGCCTTGCGGCGGCCTTGGCGATGGCGATTTCGGTGGCCTTGAGGCCGAACCGGTTGACCTCGATGGGCAGCGGGAAGCGCCCGAGCGTGTCGACGAGCTTCGACTGGTCGGCGATGACGACCATGCGCGCGGAGGCCGATGCCACGATCTTCTCGCGCAGCAGCGCGCCGCCGCCGCCCTTGACCAGGGACAGCGCCGGATCGATCTCGTCCGCGCCGTCGATCGTCAGATCGAGCTCCGGCGTCTCGTCGAGCGTCGACAGCGGCACCGACAGCTCGCGGCACAATGCGGCGGTGCGTTCGGAGGTCGGCACGCCGACCACCTTCATCCCGCCGGCGACCTTCTCCGCCAGCAGCCGAACGAACTCCTCAGCCGTGGAGCCGGTGCCGATGCCAAGCCGCATCCCGCTCTCGACATAACCAAGGGCGGCACGCGCCGCCTCGATCTTCAAAGCCCTGGCATCCATGATATGTTCGCAAAGTTCCCGAATAACGGTCTGGCTCCTAGCATTTTTGCCCGATGGGTCAAAGGCTTTATGGAGCCCGCGGCTTGCACCGAACCCACCTGGGGGCTATCGCCTGCCGCGACGACAACCGACGAAAGCCGTGCCCATGTCCAGACCGATCATTGTTTTCGACCTCGACGGAACCCTTGTCGACACCGCTCCCGACCTGCTCGACAGCCTGAATCACACGCTGGTCGCCGGTGGGCTGGTCGAGGTGGACGACGTCGCGTTCCGCCGCTTCGTCGGCATGGGTGGCAAGATCATGATCGAACGAGCCTATGCCGCGCAGCGGAAGCCGCTTGCCGGCGACGAGCATGAGCGGATGCACGACATCTTCCTCGATCATTACACGCTCAACATTCCCGGCCGCTCGCAGCCCTATCCCGGCGTCGTCGCGGCGATGGGACGCTTTGCCGACGCCGGCTATCTGCTTGCCGTCTGCACCAACAAGTACGAGACCCTTGCGCGCAACCTGATCATTGGGCTCGGCCTTGCCGACCGCTTCGCCGCCATCACCGGGCCTGAAACCTTCGGCATCCGAAAACCCGACCCCAGGCACCTGACCGAAACCATCGCCATGGCCGGCGGCGACGCGTCGCGGGCCGTCATGGTCGGCGATTCGGTCACCGACATCGACACCGCCAAGGCAGCCGGCATTCCGGTCGTCGCCGTCGATTTCGGCTACACCGATCGCCATGTCAGCGAATTCGAACCTTCGGCGGTCATCTCGCATTATGACGAGTTGACGCTTGGCCTCGCCGAAAAGCTGATCAGTGCGGGAAGTCGCTAAAGCCGCCTTGACACGACTCCTGCCGCTCCCCTATATCGCCGTCACGTTCGGCCCCAGGGCCAAGGACGGGCGATTAGCTCAGCGGGAGAGCACACCCTTCACACGGGTGGGGTCGTAGGTTCAATCCCTACATCGCCCACCATTCACCTCGCCCAAATTTTGCCAGTCGGATCGAAACTCTATGACGTGTCGGCACGTCCGGGCGGGTGCGCGGCCTTGCAGACACCTGAGGCTGCGCGCATCATGCCAGCGCGACCGGATTTCCCGCTTGTCGAACCCACCGCCCCCCGACCGGCCGCAGGCATCCCGACGGAGGCCGCGCATGCAGGATACTGCCGAGCCAGCCAAGCCAGCCGTCGTCATGGCTTTCAATCGCGACGAACGAGGCAGCCTCACACCGGCCTTCCCGGCCCGGGAAATGCAGAACCAGGATGCCGCCGTGCGGTTTGCCAAGGTGATCGAGGACCACCACGCCGGGGTGGTCGTATGGGCGGGCCCGACCGGCACGCTGCCTGAAGACCGCTCCCCTGAAACCGTCCTGTATCGTCATGGCGACGTGCCCGGGATGGGATGATCCCGATCGGCCCGAGTGCCGGCATGCCAGCTCGGGCGTCAGATCAGATGCTCGGCGCCCGCGCTGCCTCGGTCTTGGCGAACGCCTCCATCACCCGCGTATCGCGGTCGTAGACATCGCCGAAATAGTCGATCTTGCCGTCGGCTTCGGGCCAGGCGGTGAAATAGGCGACGTAGACCGGAATCTTGCGGGTGACCTTTTCGAAGGAGTGCCCCTGCTTGAGCTTCGCCGCCACATGGTCGACCGTCGTCCCCAGCACGGCCGCCGCCATCCCGCGCGGGTCGGACAGTCGAATGCAGCCGTGGCTGAAGGCGCGGCTGTCGCGATCGAACAGCGCCTTCTGCGGCGTGTCGTGCATGTAGATAGCGTGCTTGTTGGGGAACAGGATCTTGAGCTCGCCGAGCGCGTTGGCTTCGCTCGGCGCCTGCCGCACGCTGTAGGGTACCTTGCCGCCGTACTGGCTCCAGTTGATTGCCGAGGACGGAATGCGCTGGCCGCTCGAATCGGTGACCTCGTAGCCGGCACGGTCCAGATAGCCTGGATCGCTGCGCAGACGCGGCAGCATCTCGTTGACGATGATCGACTGCGGCACGCCCCAATAGGGGTTGTAGTCGACCTGCTCGATCTCGTCCTGGAAGAAGCTCGTCTGGTTGGTGGTCTTGCCGATCACTGTCTTCATCTTGAGCTTTTCCGCGCCGCCTTCGAAGTAGCTCGCGGTGAAGGCAGGCTGGTTGATGAACACCCGCGTGCTGCCGAGATCAGACGGCAGCCAGCGCAGTTGCTCCAGGGCCACGAGCACCTTGTCGAGGCGATCGGCCTTCGACGTTCCGGCCAACGCGGCCACGGTGCGCGGGCCGACGACGCCATCGGCCTTGAGCCCTGCCCGCTTCTGCACCGCCTCGAACACCGGCACGAGTTCGGGCACGTAGACCTCGCTGCCCGCGAGACGCGCCAGCGTTTCGCCGAACTCGCCGCCCATCCCGTCGTCGAGATCGCGCGCAATCAGATGCAGCAGCTTCGGCAGCTCCGGGCTGGTCTCGCCCGGCTTCAACAGCAGCTTGGGATCGACGACGATGTCGTTTTCCTCGCTCGCCCGCAGCGCCTCGAGCTCGACGCGCAGCGCCTGGTACTCCGGGTTCTGCGGATGCTTCGATTCGAGGAAGGCACGGACGTCCGTTGTTTGGCTCAGCGATTTCAGTACGCCGGCCATGTCGAGCGGCTTGGGCGCGAAATCGTGGTAGCCGGAGATGCGGTTGGGATCGATGCGCCCGCCCTGGGCGTCGTGCACGTAGCGCAGCACGCGCGCCGACATCGCCATCTCGAAGCGCATCAGCTCCTTCAGCCGGTCCGCGGTGCCGTCGAGCGCATAGGCCGCCGGCGGAACCGACACGGCGTAGTCGGCCGGCAGGAGCCCGTGGCTCGCGGCATCGCTCAGGACGCGGACAGTATCCTCGGCACGGCTGTTGGCCGTCGAGCCGGTGACCCAGATGAAATCGGGATTGGCCGAATAATAATCGATCAGCGCCTTGGCGATGTCCTTCTCGGCAACGAGATCGGAATCGGCGAGGCTGGGGATCGCCTCACGGAAGGAAGTGCCTGCGAGCGACGGCTCCAGCGACACCGACTGCCCGCCGGCCGCCAGCTTCGAAAAGTCCACCCGAACCATCGGATCGGTCTTATAGGTGTAGTATGAAGGCGCGCTGATCTTGGCGATCTTGGCCGGCGCCTTCTTCGGCATGGCGTCGGGCGGCGGCGGATACTCGCCGCGAGGCTGGCGCTGCACCCGACTGCCGTTGCCGAACAGGATGTCGAACAGATTCTGGGCGGATGCATCCGGCACGCCGAGCGCAACGCTGGCCGCCAGCGCCGCGGCAATCGGCAACGGCAATTTGAGGAATGAACTTTTCATTGGTCACCCGTCCCCGCCCGTGACTGTATCGGAACCAGCGAATTCCGCCCGAAGAATTCGTGCTGCCGCATGGCCGATGTAAGGCGCGACAATATCGCTTCGTGCAGACAGCTCATACCGGCAGCGTTAATGTTTCATAAATTTGCGCATCACTGTTGCCGAACAGTTTCACACAACCGGCGGAGTTTGCGGTGGCCGCGCGCCTCTGCCACGATGACAGACAGGGGTTCCGGGTGCCATTGCTTGGCGTGCCAAGGTGAATGACACAGAGGGTGACGCGAGGGAAAGATGAAGAAGGGCTACAGGGACCTGCTGGACGAGGCCAATGCCGTGGTCGAGGTCGTCTCGCCCGGTGAAGCCGCGACACTGCTCGACGACGAGAACACGATTTTCGTCGACCTGCGGGATCCGCGTGAAGTCGAGCGCGAGGGGCGCATCCCCGGGGCGCGTCACTGCCCGCGCGGCATGCTCGAGTTCTGGATCGACCCGGAAAGCCCGTATCACAAGCCCTACTTCGCCAGCGGCAAGAACTTCGTCTTCTTCTGCGCCGGCGGCTGGCGCTCGGCGCTTGCCGCCAAGACAGCGAAGGACATGGGCCTGGAGCCGGTCCGGCACATCCTGGGCGGCTTCACCGCCTGGCGCGACGCCGGACTGCCCACCGAGACGGGCGACGCAAAGAACTGACCGGCTCAGTGCACCAGGGCCCGGTCCGGTTCCGCAACCGTAAACTCGACGGCCTCGCGAACGACCGCAGCATCGGACAGGATCCTGCGGTGGCCGAGCCCGTTGGCCCACAGCATCCTGACGTGGTCGCCGGCGCCCGCCATGGCACGCGCTTCCGTCTCCGGCACCTCGCGATCGTCGCGGGCATGGACGACGAGCGTCGGGACCGGCAGCCGCGCCAGCATCCTTCCATTTTCGAAGTCGCGGAGCGGCGTTCCCGTAACCCGTTCGACCCGCGCTTCCATTGCACGATAGCCCGCCGGCCCGAGGCTGACGTGGCGGCCGAACTCGCGGAACAGCCGCGGCATCGAATTCGGCGCGGCGATGAGCACGAGGCGGCTCGTTTCGAGCGGCGCGAAGCGCCCGATCGAGCCGGCCGCGGCGTTGACCGCGACCGCACCACCGAACGAATGGCCGACGACCGCGGCGAACGGCCCGAACCACTGCCCCGCCAGATGCGCCGCCTCGACGGCACGAGCCATGTCGAGGGCGCGGCCAGTCGAACCGCCATGCCCGGGCAGGTCGAGCGACACCACCTTGAAGCCGGCGTCCCGGTAGCCCTCGATCAGTGCCCGCATGTATTCGGTGCGCGAGCGCCAGCCATGTATGACCAGCACCGTGCCGGCCGAGCGCCCCTGCCGCGATCGAAATTCGTGCAGGGTCAGGCAACCGTAGCTGGCCCGGACCCGGTGATGGCGGGCTTCCGCCATGAAGTCGGCCGCACGCTCCACGGCACGCCTTTCCCCGTCGGTCATGGACTTCGGGTTGGGCGTGCGCCGGAAAAGTTCGAACGCCGCGCGGCCGGCGAGCTTCGGCGACACCAGTTCCGCAGCTCCAAGAATCCGGCGGATGACCTTCAGCCCGATTGATGCCATAGTGAGCGCCCATTCGTCCGTTCAATCATGAACATATTCGTTCAATCATGAACAATAAGCAAGATTTACCTTGGGACAATCCACGGTTCCGAAACTGGGTCTCGGTGGCAAAGGCATGCCACTCGATGGAGCGCGCGCTGGGCGCGGCGCTGCAGCCGCACGACCTGAAGCCGGCCCAGCTCGACGTGCTGATGAATCTCTACCGTCATCCCGGCATGTCGCAGCACGACCTCGCCCGCAAGCTGCTGGTCGGCCGCTCGAACATCACCATGCTCCTGCCGCAGCTCGAAAGGCGCGAACTGGTGCGCCGCGAGGCCGACGGCAAGGATCGGCGCATCATGCGCCTTACCTTGACGGACGATGGCGAGGCTCTGCTGTTGCAGGCGCTGAAGTCCTATAGCGCGCTGATCGAGAAGGCGATGAGCGCCTCGACCCCCGAGCAATGCGATCTGATCGGGATGCATATGCAGCGCGTGGCCGAAGCGCTGCGGGACTAGTCAGGCCGCAGCCTTGGCCGGGGCCCTGCGCCCTCGCTGAGCTTGGGCCTTGCCGGGAGCGCGCACGTAGCCGAGCAATGCTACGGCCGCGCCGGCGAAGAGGATCCACCAGGCAGGCCGGACCGAATAGGAAAACTGCAGGTTGGCCGCGAGCACGCGCTCGGGCGCCACGCCGGTCGCGGCCCCGTACCAGGCGACTTCGACCGCGGCCGTTGTCAGCCCAGCAGCGATCGCGATCGCCAGAAGGACGAGCGGTGAGTTGAGGCTGAAGCCGCGCCAGTGTGCCAGCCGGTAGGCCATGAGCAGCAGGAAGAAGCCGGCGATCAGCGTCGGCTGGTAGACGTCGGCCTTGGACTGCATGAAGAAGTGCAGCGCAGCCAATATGCCGATGCCGTAGACGATTTTGTGCAGGCGGTTCCAGTTGGCGCCGAGCGTGCGGATTGCAGCGTCCGTCGACGTCGACCCCAGCGCGACCAGGCCAAGCAGGGCAACGAAGCCGATGGTCAGGTATATGCGAAGCGCGATTTCGCTGGCGACGCGCCACAGGTCCCAATTCTGGTCGAAGAAATACAGGGTCAGATGGCCGAGCGCGTAGCCGAGCGACGCCACGCCGAGCATCCGCCGGACGAGGATGAGCCGCGGCCACTGGCCGATGCGGCGCAGCGGGGTAACGGCCAGGGAGAGGACGAGGAAGCGAATAGCCCAGTCGCCGGTGTGCAGGATCGCGGCATTGAACGGTCGCGGTCCGAGCAGGCTGCTGGTCACCGCCCCTTTCGGAAATCCGGCCACCGCATAGTAGGCAAGCAGCAGCGCCGGCACGAGCGTGACGACGAAGGTCGCCGTCTTGAGCAGCGAGAGGTTTCCGGCGCGGTCCGTCCAAGGCATCATCAACTGAATTCCCAGCTATCTTGCCGGTATACGTACAGAAAACCGGCAAAGTTACGCGCGGGCAATCACTTTATGTTGAGTCCGGGCGCGGCGGGGCGCCGAGCCCTGCCCTACCACATGGTCTTGCTGGCGCGCGCTGGCCAGTCGCGGTCATAGGCTGCCCCGTCGATCTTCTCCGCGCTGGTGACCGCCAGGATCTGTCCCGGCGTCGGCAGAGACTTGGGATCCACATGGCGCTCGGAGTTCCATAGGTCGGAGCGGACAATCGCCCGCGCGCACTGGAAATAGACCGCCTCGACCTCGATTACGATCACCGACCGCGCCGGCTTGCCTTCGACGGCGAAAGACGTGCAGAGGTTGGGGTCGACGCTGAGGTGGGCGCGGCCGTTGACGCGCAAGGTCGTGCCCGAGCCCGGCACCAGAAACAGCAGCCCGACCCGCGGGTCGCGGATGATGTTCTTGAGCGAATCGGCTCGATTGTTGCCGCGCCGGTCGGGCATCATCAGCGTCTTCGCATCGTGGATGCGGACGAAACCGGCAAGGTCGCCGCGCGGCGAGCAGTCGAGCCCCTCCGGTCCGCTGGTCGCGAGCCCGACGAAGGGCGATGCCTCGATGAAGGCGGCATATTCCGGGATGATGTGGTCGAGTTCCTTCACCAGCGAGGTCTCGCCGGGAAGGCCATAGAGCGCCTCGAGTTCCTCGACCGTGGTGATGACCGTCATCGTCCCGCCTCGCATCTGCACTTCGTCGCGTCCTACCTCGCCGACATGACGCCGCGACGACGACGTCACCTGTCGCGCGAAAGTCCCTTCTGCGCCAGTTCGTCGAGATAGGCCTGCCAGCGTGCATCCTTCTCGTGGCCGAGCGTGTGCAGATAGTTCCAGGTGAAGATGCCGGTGTCGTGGAAATCGTCGAAGGTGATGCGGACCGCGTAGTTGCCCACCGGCTCGATCTTGAGGATCGCGACGTTCCTCTTGCCCGGCACCGTCACGCGCTGCTCCGGCGAATGCCCCTGCACCTCGGCGGAAGGCGAAAGCACGCGCAGCAATTCGGCCGAAAGCTCGAACGGCCGGTGGTCGGGAAAGGTGACCGTCAACAGCTTGCGATCCTTGGAGACCCTGAGTTCCTTTGGCGCTGACATATCTGCTCCCTGCTTGACACCTCCGGTTACGCCGAAACTGCCCGCGAAGGAAGCGGCAAACAGAATGGCATGGTCTGGAATCCTGCTCGCATCTTGCTAACCTCGATGCGGGCTTGCAACGGGCCGTCAGCGAGGAGCGGGACATGCGGATTTCAGGTTTGACGCTTTGGCCGATTGCCGGGTTAGCGATCCTGGCGGCGACCGCTGCCCAAGCGGCCGACAATTGCGCCAAGGCAAACGATCAGGCGACGATGAACGAATGCGCCGGCAAGGCCTTCAGGGCATCGGATGCCGAACTCAACACGCTGTACAAGCAGATCCAGGGCCGGCTGAAAGACGATCAGGGCACGGCCAAGCTGCTCGTCGCCGCGCAAAGGGCCTGGGTCGGCTTCCGCGACGCAGAATGCGACTTTTCGAGTTCGGGTGTCGCCCAGGGGTCCATCTACCCGATGACAGTGCTGCAATGCCGTGATGGCATGACCCAGCAACGTATCAAAGACTTGCAGAACTATCTCAAATGCGACGAAGGCGACACGAGTTGCCCGGTGCCGGCCGCAAACTGATGGGCGTTCCACGGCCGGAAATGTAATATTATAGTCGGTGTGGGGCATCGATTACCCCGCCAGCCAGCCAAATGTTGCCTGCAAGGGTCATTCGGACTTGAATGGTAAGGTTTTTTGAACGACATGAAAGGCAGCGGTCTGGGAAACCGCCTGAGGGAGTGAGCAGAGGCAAGATGGGAATTCACGACACCGGCATGATCGATCCCTTCGGTCGCTCGATTACTTATCTGCGCGTATCGGTGACCGACCGCTGCGACTTCCGCTGCACCTACTGCATGGCGGAAGACATGACCTTCCTGCCCAAGAAGGATCTCCTGTCGCTCGAGGAACTGGATCGCCTGTGCACCGTCTTCATCGAGAAGGGCGTCAAGAAGCTGCGGCTGACCGGCGGCGAGCCGCTGGTGCGCAAGAACATCATGCACCTGATCCGGCAGCTGTCGCGGCATCTCGAGAGCGGCGCCCTGGAAGAACTGACGCTGACCACAAACGGCTCGCAGCTTTCCCGCTTCGCCAGCGAACTCGCCGAATGCGGCGTGCGCCGCATCAATGTTTCGCTCGACACGCTCGACCCGGACAAGTTTCACACAGTGACCCGCTGGGGCAACCTCGCCAAGGTGATGGAAGGCATCGACGCTGCCCAGGCGGCCGGCCTGCACGTCAAGCTCAATGCGGTGGCGCTCAAGGACTTCAACGACCTGGAGATCCCGGAGATGCTGCGCTGGGCGCATGCCCGAGGCATGGACCTGACCGTCATCGAGACGATGCCGATGGGCGAGATCGACGGCGACCGCACCGACCAGTACCTGCCGCTGTCGCTTTTGAGGGCAAGCCTCGAGCGCCAGTTCACGCTGAACGACATTCCCTTAAAGACCGGCGGCCCTGCGCGCTATGTCGAGGTCGCGGAGACCGGCGGCAGGCTCGGCTTCATCACGCCGATGACACATAATTTCTGCGAAAGCTGCAACCGCGTGCGCCTGACCTGCACCGGCACGCTGTACATGTGCCTCGGACAGGACGACGACGCCGACCTGCGGACGCCGCTGCGCGCTTCGGAAGGCAATGAACTGGTGTCGACGGCGATCGACGAGGCCATCGGCCGCAAGCCCAAGGGCCACGACTTCGTCATCGATCGCCGCACCAAGCGTCCCGCCGTGGCGCGTCACATGAGCGTGACCGGAGGCTGAGCGACAACCGCCGAACACGACCAGGCTGCCCGGGGAGGGAAACGATGGTTCGCAGTCTTGGAACGTCGCTTTCGGCAGCGCTTGTTGCCTGCGCCCTCGCCTCGCCCGCAATCGCGAAACCGTTCACCTACACCAACGCGCGTTTCGGCACGTCGGTCACCTTCCCCGACGACGTCTTCACCGGCCAGGCCGAACCGCCCGAAAATGGCGATGGCATGACCTTCCTGGCTGAGGATGGCGCCAGTCTCGCGGTCTATGGCTCGAACAACGCGCTGGAGCAGTCACCCAAGCAGCTCGCCGACTTCGTCTCGGGGGGCCACGACGTCACCTACCGCAAGGTCGGCAGCAATTGGGTCGTGCTCTCGGGCCGCGACGGCGACGAGATTTTCTATCATCGCCTCGAACTCGGGCGCCGCGGGGTCATCCACGCGTTTCTGCTCAAATATCCCGCCTCCGCCAGGAAGAAGTACGACGCCCTGGTCTCTCCCCTCGCATCCAGCCTCGAAGGACCCTGAGAGCTCGTTGGTCCATGCGTTTGCCGTTGCTGTTTTGCATGCCGGTGCGTAAGCCTTGATCAGCAAGCAGTAACGGAAGGCCGAATTGCCTCTTTCATCCAATATGCGCGGCGCCTTGTTCATGGTGATCGCGATGGCCGCCTTCACCTTCAACGACACGCTGACCAAGCTCGCGGCGCAGTCGGCCAATATCGGCCAGATCCTGCTGGTTCGCGGCCTGTTCGCCTCGGCCCTGATCGCGGTCCTCGCCTGGCACCAGGGTGCCCTGAAGGGCATGCGCGACTATCTGCACCCAATGGTGTTGCTACGCCTCTTCGCCGAGATATTCGCGACGCTCAGCTTCCTGAGTGCCCTGCCGCATCTGCCGCTGGCCAACATCTCGGCCGTCCTGCAGGCACTGCCCCTGGCTGTGACCATGGGCGCCGCACTGTTCCTCGGCGAAGGTGTCGGCTGGCGCCGCTGGCTGGCGATCGCCGTCGGTTTTAGCGGTGTGCTGATCATCGTGAGGCCGGGCTTCGAGGGCTTCAATGTCTTTTCGCTGCTGGCGCTGGTTTCGGTCGGCTTCTGCGCCTTGCGCGACCTGGCCACCCGACAGATACCAAGCCACGTTCCTTCGCTCTTCGTCTCTACCACGACCTCGATAGCCGTCACGCTCACCGGTGCTGCAACTCTCGTCCCGTACGGCGGCTGGGCACCGATGTCGGGCGACGTCGTTGGCTACCTTGCCGGCGCCGCCGTGCTGCTGCTCTTCGGCTATCAGTTCGTCATCATGGCGATGCGCGAGGGCGACGTGTCCTTCATCGCGCCGTTCCGCTACACCGCGCTCATCTGGGCGATCTCGCTGAGCATCGCGGTATTCGGGGACATACCTGACCTTCCGATGATCGCCGGCGCCAGCCTCATCGTCGTCTCGGGGCTCTATTCGCTCTACCGCGAACGCGTCGTCGGCAAGCGGCGGCCAGCCGCCGCGAGCACGGGCCCCGCCATGGCCCCGGACGGGATGTGACACCGATGCGGATGGCAGGGCTCATTCTCGCAGGCGGGCGATCGACCCGCATGGGCGGCACGGACAAGACGCTCATCGAGCTGGGTGGACGCCCGATGATCGCGCGCGTGCTCGATCGGCTGCGGCCGCAGGCGTCGCCCATAGCCATCAACACCAACGGCGACCCGTCCGCTTTCGCCGGGTTCGGCGTCGACGTCATCGCCGACACGATCGCCGGCCATCAGGGGCCGCTTGCCGGTATACTGGCCGGCATGGAGTGGGTAGCGGACCGTTCGACGGCCACGCATCTGCTGAGCGTCGCGGGCGACACGCCATTCTTCCCCGGCGATCTCGCGGCAAGGCTCGCTCATCGTGCGTCGGCCGGCCGCATCGCCGCCGCGGCTTCCAACGGCCGTGTGCACCCGACCTTCGCGCTCTGGCCCGTCTCTTTGCATCGCCCGCTTGCGGAGTTCCTGGAAAGCGGCAATACGCGCAGGGTGATGACCTTCATGGAACAGGCAGGGATGGACGTGGTGGAATTTCAGTCCGAAGAGCCGGGGATCGCTGCGATCGACCCGTTCTTCAACATCAACACGCCCGAAGAGCTGGCGGAAGCCGAGCGCCTGCTGGCGGGAGCCAGGTGATGGCGCATCGTGTCTTCGGAATCACCGGCTGGAAGAACTCCGGCAAGACCACGCTGACCGAGCGGCTCGTGACCGAATTGACCGGTCGCAGCTGGAAGGTCTCCACCGTCAAGCACGCGCACCACGACTTCGACATCGACAAGGCGGGCACGGACAGCTTCCGCCACCGCGAAGCCGGTGCCAGCGAAGTCGCCATCGTCTCGGGCCGTCGCTGGGCGCTGATGCATGAACTGCGCGGCGAGGACGAACCGACGCTGGATGACGTCCTTGCCCGCCTGGCGCCCTGTGACCTGGTTCTCGTCGAGGGCTACAAGCGCGAGAGCCACATGAAGATCGAGGCACGCCGCCTCGAGGCAAAGGACCGGTCGCCGTTGTCTGCAACCGACCCGGCAATCGTGGCCATCGCCGCCGATCACCCCGTCGACGGCGAGCATGTCCCGGTCTTCGACATCGACGACATCAGGGCCATCGGCGACTTCATCGAGGCTCGGTCCGGCCTGAAAAAGGCGTGACGCAGCGTAATCTCCAGGCCGGCGCAGTTCACGGGAAACACCCGATTCACGATTGATTTTTAACTGAAAACAGTGGGAGTATCGCCGCCAATGCGGAGGGAGACTTCCGTTTGGCCGACCGGATGAACACGGATCGGCCGCAAGAAATGGGAGAGGAACAAATGGGAACTTCGATGCGTATCGCCTTGGCCGCCACGGCGGCAATCGCGCTCCTGGCAGGAGCTGCGCAGGCGCAGGAGAAGACGATAAAGATCGCCACCGAGGGCGCGTACCCTCCCTACAACAATCTGACCTCCGACGGTAAGCTGGTCGGCTTCGACGTCGACATCGCCAACGCCCTCTGCGAGCAGATGAAGGTCAAGTGCGAGATCGTCGCCCAGGAATGGGACGGCATGATTCCCGCCCTCCAGGCCGGAAAGTTCGACGCCATCATCGCGCAGATGTCGATCACGCCCGAACGCAAGGAGAAGATCGACTTCTCGAAGAAGTACATCAACACCCCGGCCGTGATCGCCGCCGCCAAGGACAGCGATATCAAAGGCGTGACCAAGGAAGACCTGGCCGGCAAGAAGATCGGCGTGCAGGGGTCGACCATTCACTTCAACTACGCCGAGAAGGTCTACACCGACAGCGAGATCAAGTCGTACCCCACTGCTGACGAATACAAGCTCGACATGGCCAACGGCCGCCTCGACGCCGTCAGCGACGACGCTGTGACGCTGGGCGCTTGGTTGGAAACGGCCGATGGCTCATGCTGCAAGATCGTCGGCACAATTCCGAACATGCCCGAAATCCACGGTGACGGCGCCGGCGTCGGCGTCCGCAAGGGCGATCCGCTGGCCGGCGAGTTCACAGCGGCCATCGCGGCGATCCGCGCTAACGGCAAGTACAAGGAAATCAACGACAAGTACTTCAAGTTCGACGTCTACGGCGACTGAGCCGCGGCCATCTGAAGCTTACCGGATGGCGGGACAAATCCCCGCCGTCCGGCTGGAATCGACATAACAACGAGCCGCCATGAAAGGCGGACCGCCTTGCCCAAGGGCTGGCAATAGGGGACAGTCGACCGATGCAGAGCATCTGGGCGCTTCTGAGTTTCGGGCCGGAAGGCTGGGGCGACGACCTTGCCTACGGTATCTTCACCACCATCTCTCTTGCCCTCGTCACCCTTCCCTTGGGTTTGCTGATCGGCTTCATGGTGGCGCTCGCCAAGCAATCGAGCGAACCGTCGATGCGGCTCGCTGGCAACATCTACACAACCATCTTCCGCGGCCTGCCGGAACTGCTGACGCTGTTTCTCGTGTTCTATGGCGCGCAGATCGGCATCCAGCAGGCCATACGCCTGATCAGCCCCGAAGCCACGGTCGAGATCAATAGCTTCGTTGCTGGCATGGTGGCGCTGGGCGTGGTCTTTTCCTCCTACGCCAGCGAGGTGTTCCTGTCCGCCTTCCGGGCCATCCCGCGCGGACAGTATGAGGGCGGCTACTCCGTCGGCCTGTCGCCGCGCCAGACAATGCGGCTGGTGATCCTGCCGCAGCTCGTGCGTATCGCCCTGCCCGGCCTGTCGAACCTGTGGCTGATCCTGCTCAAGGATACAGCACTGGTCTCGGCGATCGGCCTGACCGACATCCTGCGCCAGGCGAGCATCGCCTCGCGCGTCACCAAGCAGGCCTTCCTGTTCTACAGCGTCGCCTGCCTCATCTACCTGGTCCTAGCCATCATCTCGTCATTCGGTATCCGCGCCATCGAGCGCCGGGTCGGCAAGCGGGAGGCCGCACGGTGAACGCGACAACGGAAGCGGCCGACAAGGTCCAGCGCCCGCCAGCCCCGCCGCGCGGCTGGCCGACAGTGCGCATCCTTGGCTGGATCTTCGTCGGTCTGTGGATCGCCCTTGGACTTGGCGTGGTCGCCTATCTGATCAGCGCCTGGAATCCCGAACTCTTCAACAAATATGCGCCGAGCTATCTGTCCGGCGTTCGCGTGACGATTACGCTCGTCGCGATCTCCATCATACTCGGCGCGCTGCTGTCGCTGCCGATATGCTATGCTCGCATGTCCAGCAACCGCGTGCTGAACGCGATCTCCTATGGCTATGTCTATTTCTTCCGCGGCACGCCGCTTTTGGCCCAGACCTTCCTGATCTACTACGGCTTCGGCTCGTTCCGCCCGCAACTGGAGGCGATCGGCCTGTGGGGCTTCTTCCGCGAGGCCTGGTACTGCGCGATCCTCGCGTTTTCGCTCAACACGGCTGCCTACCAGGCCGAAATCCTGCGCGGCGCCATCGAAAGCGTCGGCAAGGGCCAATGGGAGGCGGCGTCGGCCCTCGGCATGTCGAAGCTGCAGACGATGTACAAGGTGATCCTGCCCCAGGCGCTGATCGTGGGGCTGCGCCCCTACGGCAACGAGATCATCCTGATGGTCAAGGGCTCGGCCATCGTCGCCATCATCACCGTCTACGACCTGATGGGCGAGACGCGGCGCGCCTTCTCGCGCAGCTTCGACTTCCAGACCTACCTCTGGGCAGCGTTGTTGTACCTGTCCTTGGTCGAAAGCCTGCGCCACGCCATCGACTGGGTCGAAAGACGCATCACGCGCCACCTGCATCGATAGGCCTGGCCCAAGCTCCGTCATCTTGACGAATCCGCCTCATGGCATAGACCACCGGGTGAACGAACACGCTTGGAAAGGGTCTCGCATGGCATCGGTCGCGTTCCTGGGTCTCGGGGTCATGGGCTATCCCATGGCCGGCCACCTCAAGAACAAGGGCGGGCACGACGTAACCGTCTACAACCGCACGACCGCGAAGGCCGAGCAATGGGCGGCCCAGCATGGCGGTAGCCACGCGCCGACGCCGGCGGAAGCCGCAAGAAACAAGGACTTCGTCTTCGCTTGCGTCGGCAATGACGACGACTTGCGCGCCGTCACCATCGGCGAAAACGGCGCCTTCCATGTGATGAAGAAGGGCTCCGTCTTCATCGACAACACCACGGCCTCCGCCGAGGTCGCGCGCGAGCTCGCCGCCGAAGCCGAGGCGCGCGGCTTCCACTTCCTCGACGCCCCGGTTTCCGGCGGCCAGGCCGGCGCCGAAAACGGCGTTCTGACCGTCATGGTGGGCGGCGAACAGGACGCCTTCGACCGGGCCAAGCCGGTGATCGAAGCCTTTGCCCGCATGGTAGGCCTGATGGGGTCGGCGGGCGCCGGCCAGCTCACCAAGATGATCAACCAGATCTGCATTGCCGGCCTCGTCCAGGGCCTCGCCGAAGGCATCCACTTTGGCAAGAAGGCCGGGCTGGACATCGAAAAGGTGGTCGATGTCATCTCCAAGGGGGCCGCCGGCTCCTGGCAGATGGAGAACCGCCACAAGACCATGAATGCGGGAAAATACGACTTCGGCTTCGCCATCGACTGGATGCGCAAGGACCTCGGCATCTGCCTCGCCGAGGCGGACCGCAACGGCGCAAAGCTGCCGGTGACCGCACTCGTCGACCAGTTCTACAAGGACGTGCAGGCGATGGGCGGCGGCCGCTGGGACACCTCTTCGCTTCTCGCCCGGCTCGAGAAATAGCGCGAGCCCCTATGTCGCTTTCGCCCGCATCGACCACGGACGAGATCGTCGCGCATCTGCGCACGCTCGGCTCCGAGGAGGACCGCGCCGGCATCGCCCGCTTCGGGATCGCCAACGACCGGGCGCTCGGCATTTCCAATGCGGTGCTCAGGCCGATCGCCAAGACGCTCAAGCAGGATCACATCCGTGCTCAGGCGCTGTGGGCAACGGGCATCCGCGAGGCGCGCATCCTCGCGATCTCGACCGACGAGCCGGCGAGGCTGACACGTGCCGGGGCCGATGCGCTGGCCGCCGACTTCGACAGCTGGGAGATCGTCGACCATGCGGCCTACCTGTTCTGCGAGGCGAAGCTGGCCCACCAAATCATTCCCGCCTATGCGGCCGACGAGCGTGAATTCGTCCGCCGTGCCGCCTTCTCGACCATTGCCACAGCAGCCGTACATCTCAGGAAGGAGCCGGACGAAACCTTCGTCGGCTGGCTCGAGCTGGTCGAGGCACATGCCCGAGACGGCAGGAACTTCGTCAAGAAGGCGGTGAACTGGGCGCTTCGGCAGGTGGGCAAGCGGTCGCTCGCGCTGCACGTCCCGGCGCTGCGGATGGCAGAGACGCTCGCCGCCTCGCCCGACAGGACCGCCAGGTGGATCGGCAAGGACGCCGTGCGCGAACTCACCGATCCCAAGCAGGTCGAACGGCTCGAGGCCAGGAAAGCCTGATCAGGCGGCCGACGCGCCACTTTCCTTGTCGAGGATCATGTAGTCGAGCGGCAGCTCGGTCGTATATTTGATCTGCTCCATGGCAAACGACGACGAGACATCGCGGATCTCGATCTTGGCGATCAGCCGCTTGTAGAAGGCGTCATAGGCCCCGATGTCCGGCACAACAACGCGCAGCAGGTAATCGACGTCGCCACTCATGCGGTAGAACTCGATGACCTCGGGGAATTCCTGGATCACCTCGGAGAAGCGGCGCAGCCATTCGTGGCTGTGCGAATTGGTGCGGATCGCCACGAAGACGGTGACGCGTGCATTGATCTTCTCGGGCTCGAGCAGCGCCACGCGCCTCTTGATGACGCCTTCCTCCTCGAGTTTCTGGATGCGGCGCCAGCAGGGCGTGGTGGACAGCCCGACTTTCTTGGCGACGTCGGCAACGGCCAGCGTTGCATCCTCCTGGAGGAGGCGAAGAATTTTCCTGTCGAGGCGGTCCATTTGTGGCTCCGTTAGAAAACGCTCGCCATAATCCCGATATTCAAAAGATCATACAAGAAAGGAATTCTCCACGCACCTCGTAGGCGCGGTAATTATTTGCGTTCGATCTGGCCGAGGCGATGCCGGATTTCCTCCCTGAGGAAAGGCAGCAATTCCATTTCGAACCACGGATTCCGCTTGATCCAGCCCGTATTGCGCCAAGACGGGTGAGGTAGTGGCAATACATGCGGCTCAGTTGAACGCGCCCAGGCCGAGCGCCAGTCGGCGACGGTGTCGGTGAGTGAGCCGTTCCGTGCCGCCCCCATGTGCCAGCGCTGGGCATACTGGCCTATCGCCAACACCAGATCGACTTGCGGCATGCCGACCATCAGCCTGGCACGCCAGGCAGGCGCGCATTCGCGTCGCGGCGGCAGGTCGCCGCCCTTGGCGTCCTGTCCCGGGAAACAGAAGCCCATCGGCACGATGGCGAATTTCGAAGGGTCGTAGAACTCCTCCGGGGTGACGCCCAGCCAGCTGCGCAGCCTGTCGCCCGAGGCATCGGTGAATGGCGCGCCACTGAGATGCACCTTGGTGCCGGGCGCCTGCCCGGCGATCAGGATGCGCGCCGTGGCCGAGGGCACGACCACCGGCCGCGGCTCGTGCGGCAACGCCTTGCCGGACGGACGTTCCACGCAGATGCGGCAGGCCTTGATTTCGGCAACCAGCCCGCCGAGGTCCGCAGCCATCGTCACGCGGCAGCACTCGGCCGGGCGGCAAGCGCAGCATGCCAGCGGCGGACGTTGGAGAATTCCTCCGGCACCGATATGCGCGCCGGCTTCATGAAGTCGATGGCGATCATGCCGGTGATGTCGGCGACGGAGAACCGGTCGCCGGCGGCGAATTCGCGTGCAGCGAGTTCCCTGTCGAGCAGCGCCAGGAAATCGATGACCTTCGGCTTGTTGACCTCGCCCCATTCGGGCACCTGCGGCACTTCCCATTCCTTCATCGCCGGATGGATGTGACGGAAGGCAAAGCCCACGGGCAGGAACAGGTTGAGTTCGATCCGCCGCTGCCACATCTCGACCAGCGCCTTGCCGAGGGCGCCGCGGCCGAACAGCGCCGGCTCGGGATGCAGCTCCTCGAAGTAACGGCAGATGGCAATGGACTCGGTGAGAATCGTGCCATCGTCGAGTTCCAGCACCGGCAGCCGCTGCAGCGGGTTGCGCGTGGACATATCGGCCTGCTTGTGCTCGAACGCTGCCATGTCGACGCGCACCATCGGCACTTCGAGGCCCTTTTCGGCGAGAAACACACGCACACGCCGCGGATTGGGCGCCTTGCTTCCGTCGAACAGCTTCATGACGCCTCCCGGTTTCATCTATCAAGTATAGGTCGCAAACTACGAGAATCGAAGGATTTCCCTGAGCCAGTTGAGGATGCGGCCATAGGTGCCGGGCTCGATGTCGGCCACGTCGCCATGCGTCGCGCGCCAGTCGCGCGGCCGGTCGAACTCGCCGACCCACATGCCCCTTTCGGCCCGGCGCGCGGCCAGCTCCTCCGCCTGGTAGTCGCCATAGGCGACCGCCCATCCGGCCTCGACCTGCGCCCTGTTGAGATCGACCCCGCCCGCGCTGCATTCGCCGAGCAGCCGGTCGTATTTGTCGCGTTCCCAGCCGGCGCAGGCGACGCGGCGCCCGGCTATGAGCTTCGACAACGCATCCCGCGCACGCCTGCCGCAGGCATATTCCTCGCCGTCCTTCCTGCAGACCTGCGCGAACTCGGGCGCATCTATGCCGCGCAGGCGGATGCGTTCGGCGCCGAGCGTGATCGAATCGCCGTCGTTGACGATGGCCACGCCTTCGGCGTTGCGCGTTTCGAAGCGGTCGAGGCGAGCCGAGACGAGCGCCACCAAGGCCAGGATGGCGGCCGTCAGAGCATAGTCGGCGAGCTTGCGCCAACGGCTGCGCGGCTGCCGGAATTGCCGCTGCCGCGGTCTGCCGGGCCACGAACGGCTCATATGGCAAACAATCCCTTAATCATTCGGACGTAGCGTGGAGGGACAAGGAAAGCGCGCGCGAAAATCGACTTAACACATGCCGTTGCAACGCTCGGACACGGCGGACAAGATCATTGTGGACCGCAGGAAACGCCACCGCAACAGCGATGTTGCGCGTGCCGTGCGCAAGACCCGTGACCGTCTTTCGCAACAGCCCGGCGGCCTGGCCTTCGACCGCGAATTGCTGAAGCAGCACGCCGGGTCGATCGTCGCCAATTCGGCAACGATTCCGCTCCTGATCGCCATCCTCGCCGCGACCGCCGTCGCTTTCGGCGCCGGCGCCGAGATCCTTGTCTGGGCGATCGCGGCCATCGCCGGCTATGTTGGCCTCGCCATCCTTGCCCGCCGCGTCGACAGCGCCCCAGCGGCCGAGATTTCGCCCGTGTCCGCGCACCGTAACTTCCTCGCCGGCCATTTCATCACCGGCCTGGCCTGGGCCTATCTGGCGGCCATGACCTGCCCGGCCTGCGAACCGGGCCAACTGACGACCGTCAAGGGCGTATCGCTGCTGGTCGCCATGGCGGCCACGGCCATATTGGCCTCTTCGCTGCGCGGTGCGCTGGTCGCCACCTTTGCACTGCCTGTTGCCGCCTATGCCGCCTTCGGAGTCGAGCTCTCCGAACCGCTGGGCATCATGATGGTGGCGCTGCTCGTCGCGGCCCTGCCCTTCTTCGCCCATGTGGCCCGCATCATGAACCGCTCGGCCCTGATGCTGATGTCTTTCCGCTCCGAGATGGACGCGCTCGTCGCCGAACTGGAAACGGCCAAGTCGATGTCCGACGAGGCGAGGCGTCGGGCCGAGGACGCCAATCTCGCGAAATCGCGCTTCCTGGCGACGATGAGTCACGAACTGCGCACGCCGCTCAACGCGATCCTTGGCTTTTCCGAAGTCATGGCAGGCGAGGTGCTCGGGCCGATCAACAGCCCTACCTACCGCGAATATGCCCGCGACATCCACGATTCGGGCCAGCACCTGCTCGACCTCATCAACGAAATCCTCGACCTCTCCCGTATCGAGGCCGGGCGCTACAGGCTCAACGAGGAGCCGCTCGCCCTGCTCTCGGTGGTCGAGGATTGCTGCCACATGATGGAACTCAAGGCGCGCAACAAGGACCTGCGCATCGTCCAGGATTTCGAGCCGTCGCTGCCGCGCCTGCTCGGCGACGAGCGCGCCGTCCGCCAGATCACGCTCAATCTCCTGTCGAACGCGATAAAATTCTCGCCGACAGGCGGCGAGATCCGGGTGCGCGTCGGCTGGACCGCGGGCGGCGGGCAGTACATCTCGGTCAAGGACAACGGGCCCGGCATCCCGCCCGAGGAGATCCCGATCGTCCTCTCCGCCTTCGGCCAGGGCTCGATCGCCATCAAGAGCGCGGAACAGGGAACCGGCCTCGGCCTGCCGATCGTGCAGGGCCTGCTCGCCTTGCATGGCGGCGAGTTCGATCTCAAGTCGAAGCTGAGGGAAGGCACCGAGGCAGTCGCCATCTTCCCCCCGGCCAGGGTGATCGACGGCCTGCCCACGTCATTGCCGCGAAGCCTGGCGGCCCGTCCCTAGGACAGCCGCCCTCTCCGTTCAGCGGACGGCCGCCGCCATGCCCGAGCTGATCTGGGCCGCCGTCTTGACCAGTCCGGCGGCGAGCCCTGCTCCCACCGCCTCGCCATGGTCGATCCCGAGGCCGAGCAGCGGCCGCGCCCCGAGCTTGGCGAGCAGGCGGGCATGGCCCGGTTCGGTCGAGACATGCGAGAACATGCAGTGGTCGAGCGCCCTCGGATCACAGGCATAGAGCACGGCCGCCGCCGCCGTCGTGGCGAAGCCGTCGAGCAGCACCGGGATCTTCTCCATGCGCGCTGCGAGGATGGCGCCGGCGATCGCCGCGAACTCGCGCCCACCCACGCGGCGCAGCGCCTCGAAAGGATCCCTGAGGCGGTCGCCGTGCACTGCCAGCGCCCGGTCGACGACCGCCGCCTTGCGAGCCTGCATCGCCGCGTCGGCGCCGGAGCCCGGCCCGACCCAGTCCGCACCTCGGCCGCCGAACAAGGCGGCCGACAGGGCCGCTGCCACGGTGGTGTTGGCGACGCCGAGATCGCCGATGCAGAAGAGATCGGTGCCGCCGGCGATCGCCTCCATGCCGAAGGCCATGGTGGCGGCGCAAGCGCGCTCGTCGAGCGCCGGCTCGACCGTGATGTCGGCCGTCGGCAGATGCAGGGCGAGGTCGAAGACCTTGAGGCCGAGATCGTTGGCGACGCAGATCTGGTTGATCGCCGCGCCGCCCGCAGCGCAGAGTTCGACGCGCTGCGCCGTCGCCTCCATCGCCCGCGGCGACACGCCGTGGACCGCGACACCGTGGTTGCCCGCAAAGATCGCCACCGACGGCTTCAGCACGGAAGGCGGTGCCCGGCCGCTCCAGCGCGCCAGCCAGGCGGCGATGTCCTCGATGCGGCCGAGCGAACCCTGCGGCTTGTCGGCCTTGGCGAACAGCGACCACACCTTGCCCGCCTGCGCCACGTCGCCCTCGGGCATGTGCGCGAAAAGGTTGCGGAAATCGTCAAAGGGTTGGGCGCTTGTCATGATCGCTGGGCCTGCCGTTCGGAAATCGTCGCCCGCCGAATAGCCCTCCCCGCACGGGAAAACAATCGCGGCATGGCGTCCAACCTGTCGGGACATCATGCAGGCGACGCGCCGCGCCGCTGCGGGTGCGGGCTTGCATCGTGCGGCATGCTACACCATCTGGCTGAGGCAGCCTGCATATTGCGGCGGCAAGCGGCAGCGGGCATAAGTCGGCCCATGCACCGGATTTCATGATGACGGCCATAGAATCGCCCTGCATCCTCGTCTGCTCCATCGACACGGCCACCGGCTACTGCTTCGGCTGCGGCCGCACGCGCGCCGAAATTTCCGCCTGGCTCGAGATGACGCCGCAGACGCGCCGCGCCGTGATGGCGGAATTGCCCGCCCGGCTCGAAACGGTCGAGCGCAAGCCGCGCCGCGAGACGCGGCGCGCGCGCATGGCCCGCGAACGCGGCGCCGTCTGAGGACCTTCAAAGCACATGAGCCGATTGTTCTGGATCGTCATCGCGGTGCTCGGCGTCGGACTGCTGCTGCTGATGCTCAACGATTCCGGCGGCGAGACACTCGGCCTGGACAACGACAGCTTCGGCAGGCTGGTCTATCTAGGAGCACTGGCCCTGGTGATTGGCGCCGGCATCCTCGGACGCCGCGCGCATTTGGGCGCCAGCCTGCGCAGCTTCGCGCTGTGGCTGCTGATCATCCTGGTGCTCGTGGCGGGCTATCAATACCGCTACGAGCTGCAGGATGTCGCGAGCCGCGTGACCGCCGGACTCGTGCCCGGCAGCCCGCTGTCGGTGATCGACGGCGACGGCCGCGCCACCGTCACCCTCGACAAGCTTCCGAACGGCCATTTCGGGGCGCGCCTTCAGGTCAACGGCGCGACCATCCAGGCAATGGTGGACACCGGCGCCACCAGCACGGTGCTTACCGCCTCCGACGCCCGGCTAGCGGGCTTCGACCCCGAAAGCCTGAACTTCGCCGTGCCGGTCTCGACCGCGAACGGCATCGCCCGCGCCGCCCGCGTGACTGTCGAGAGCATCCGGCTCGGCGCGATCGAGCGGAAGAACCTGCCGGTGCTGGTGGCCGACCGCGGGCTGGACCAGAGCCTTCTCGGCATGAATTTCATCGGTTCGCTGTCGGGCTTCGACGTCCGCGGCGACCGGATGATTCTGAGAGATTAAGCTGCTTCGCTGGCACCGCCGAGATCGACGGCGGCAAAGGCCCGGCGCAGCACCTCCGGGCCGGCACCCGCCTTGGTCGCATCCGTCGACAAGATCTGGCGATAGCGGCGCGCACCTGCATGGCCGTGGAACAGCCCGACCATGTGGCGGGTGACGTGCCCGAGGCGGCCGCCGCCGGCGATGTGGCGGGCGGCATAGCCGGCCATGGCCTCGATCAGGGCGGGGTAGTCGATCTCCTCCGCCCCTGCTCCGCTCAGCAGCGCATCGGCGCCGCCGAGAACGCTCGGCGTGTGGTAGGCGGCGCGGCCGAGCATGACCCCGTCCATCTTTTCGAGATGCGCGCGGCTTTCGTCCAGCGCCTGAATACCGCCGTTGATGCCAATGAACTTGTGCGGATATCGTGCCTTGAGGCGATAGACGCGATCATAGTCCAGCGGCGGGATTTCGCGGTTTTCCTTGGGGCTCAGACCCTCGAGCCAGGCCTTGCGGGCATGCACCCACAGCGCGTCGGTGCCAGCCGCAAAAACCATGTCGGCAAGCGTGTCGAGTGCCGGCTCGGGATCCTGATGGTCGACGCCGATGCGGCATTTCACCGTCACCGGAATGCTCACCGCCGCCTTCATCGCCGACACGCAGTCCGCGACGAGTTCGGGCGTCTTCATCAGGCAGGCGCCGAAGGTGCCCGACTGCACGCGGTCGGACGGGCAGCCGACATTGAGGTTGACTTCGTCATAGCCGAAGCCCTCGCCGATGCGTGCCGCCTCGGCAAGCTTCGCCGGATCGGAGCCGCCAAGCTGCAGCGCGATGGGATGCTCGGAGGCGTCGAAACCGAGCAGGCGCTCGCGCGGGCCATGGATAACCGCGTCCGCCACCACCATCTCGGTGTAGAGCAACGCATCCCTGGTGATCCGCCGGTGAAAGTTGCGGCAGCACCTGTCGGTCCAGTCCATCATGGGTGCAACGGCAACGATTTTCGCGCCGTCGGCATAAAGCTTGGTCATGGCTTCTCGAATTCGCGCAGGGCTGCAGATAACGCCGCTCCCTAGCACAACAAGGCCGAGGGGCCAAATCGGTCCGGGATGCGCCGTTGATTGCGCCCCAGAGCAAAGGCCGTCGCCAGGCCCCGCTAATCGTCTCCGCTGCACGCCGCGACGTCCGGCTTCGGCTTTGGATCCGGCCGCGTCGCCACATAGACGGCACCTGCCGCGACGAAGGCCGTTGCCGCTGCTGCGACCAGCGCATCGGGCTTTCCGAGCCAGAACAGGCCATATCCCAGCGCCATGCCGATCCAGGCCGTGACCTTGGCCTTGCGCGGAATGGCGCCCTGTTCGCGCCAGTCCCGCAGCGGCGGACCGAAGCGGGGATGGTCGAGCAGCCAGGCTTCGAAACGCGGCGACGAGCGCCCGAAGCACCACGCGGCGGCAATCAGGAAGATGGTGGTCGGCATCAGCGGCAGGAATGCGCCGACGATGCCGAGTAAAAGCATGAGCAGGCCCAGGGCCAGGAAACCGGCGCGCCTGGTGTTGAGGGTCGCGATGCCGGCAATGCGGCGGACGTGCCGTCTCACTGGAGCCGATCCGAGCTAGGGGCGCCGGCGATCGGACGCTTTGCCTCAGGCTCCGGCGAGCCTGGATGGACTGCAGCGTCCGATTGGCCCTCGCCCGTCATCGCCGTGCGATGATGCGGCCGTCGACGTCCCTGATGTCGCGCAGGCCGCAGAAGGCCATGGTGGTGTCGAGCTCCTTGCGGATAATGTCGAGGCAGGTGGTAACACCCGCCTCGCCGCCGGCACCGAGCCCGTAGAGGAAGGCGCGGCCGATGAACACGCCCTTGGCGCCGAGCGCCACCGCCTTGATGACGTCCTGGCCGGACCGAATGCCGCCATCCATCAGCACCTCGATGCGGTCACCCACGGCATCGACGATCTCCGGCAGCGCCGAGATCGACGACACCGCCCCGTCGAGCTGACGCCCGCCGTGATTGGAGACGATCAGCGCTTCGGCTCCGCTGGCCACCGCATTCTGAGCATCCTCCGCGTCCATGATGCCCTTGAGGATCAGCTTGCCGCCCCACTGGTCCTTGATCCACTTGACGTCGTCCCAGCTCAGCGCCGGGTCGAACTGCTCCGCTGTCCAGGACGACAGCGAGCGCAGGTCGGTCACGCCCTTGGCGTGGCCGGCGATGTTGCGGAAGGTGCGCCGGTTAGTGCGCAGCATGTTGAGACACCAACGCGGCTTGGTCGCCAGGTTGATAATATTGGGGATTGTCATCCGCGGCGGCGTCGACAGGCCGTTGATGATGTCCTTGTGGCGTTGGCCGAGAATCTGCAGGTCGAGCGTCAGCACCAGCGCCGAGCAGTTCGCCGCCTTGGCGCGCTGGATGAGCCGCGAAACGAAATCGCGATCCTTCATCACATAGAGCTGGAACCAGAAGGGCTTCGAGGTGTTCTCGGCCACGTCCTCGATCGAGCAGATGCTCATGGTCGAGAGCGTGAAGGGGATGCCCGCCTTCTCCGCGGCGCGCGCCGCGTGGATTTCCCCGTCCGCATGCTGCATGCCGGTGAGACCCGTCGGCGCGATCGCCACCGGCATCGACACCTTCTCGCCGGCCATCGTCGTCTCGAGCGTGCGGTTGCGCATGTCGACGGCGACCCGCTGACGCAGCTTGATCGGCACGAAGTCGGTCTCGTTCTCGCGATAGGTGCTTTCCGTCCAGGAGCCGGAATCGCAATAGTCGTAGAACATGCGTGGCACGCGGCGCTTGGCGATAGCGCGAAGATCGGCAATCGAAGTTATCGGGCGCGCCATTCCGTTTTGCTCCACGTCTCGGGACTGCGATGAAACCGTGCGCGGCATGTAAGCCGCCTTGACGATCCATGCCAAGAGCCAGTCGCCAAGATGTTTGGCCCGCCGCCGCAGACTTTGGTTCTAGGCCGTCAACCCATAAATCGGAAATGACCGAGGGTTTGGGAACGGTCTGCTTTGTGCGTACAGGCTGGAAATCGGAACTCTGTCATTGGTGTCACCGACGAAGCGGCGGGCAGATTGTGACCGATTTCATTCCTGCGTAGCATCGCTCAAGCCTTTTGAGAACTTGGGGAGGAGATCCTGCCGCATGGCGAAGCTCGTGTTCGCTTTGAACCAATCCCTGGATGGGTATGTCGACCACATGGAATTTGCGCCCGATCGCGCGCTCTTTCGCCACTTCATCGACGACGTGCGCGGCCTTGCCGGCAGCGTGTACGGTCGTCGCATGTACGAGGTGATGCGGTATTGGGACGAAGACCATTCCGAATGGGACGAGGACGAACGCGCGTATGCAGCGGCGTGGCGGCACCAACCGAAATGGGTCGTGTCGCGTTCGCTGAAATCCGTCGGCCCGAACGCCACACTTGTCGCGGATGACGTCGAGGCGGCGATCCGAAGGCTGAAGGCTCGACTGGATGGGGAGATTGAAGTTGCCGGACCCGACCTGGCGCGAAGTCTGACAGACCTTGGTCTCGTTGACGAGTATCGACTGTATCTGCATCCCGTCGTGCTTGGTCGCGGCAAGCCGTTCTTCGCCGGCCCGCGGCCACCGCTGCGCCTCGTGGCGAGCGATCGAATTGGCGCGGACGTGATTAGGTTGACATACGTCCCTGCATAGCCGTGCGATTGTCCAGCGGGACCGCTTTCGACGATGCGTCGAAAGGCCACCGCGGCCACGCGCTACCGGAAAAAGCAAAAGGGGCCCGCAGGCCCCTTCGCCGGTCCCAATCCGGGATCGGTCAGGCGTTTGCCGCAGCCACCGCGCGCCGGGCCATCACGACCACGAGGTTGGCGCGATACTCGGCCGAGGCGTGGATGTCGCTCATCAGGTTCTTGGCCGGGACGGTGACGCCTCCGAGCGCTGAAGCCTCGAATTTCTTGGCAAGTGCTGCCTCGATCTCCTTGGAGCGGAACACGCCATCGTCGCCCGCCCCGGTCACGGCCACGCGCACGCCGTCCTTGCCCTTGGTCGCGAACACGCCGGTCATGGCGTAGCGCGAGGCCGGGTTCTGGAACTTCGCGTAGCCCGCCTTGGCGGGCGCGGTGAAGGTGACGGCGGTGATCACCTCGTCATCCTTGAGCGCGGTCTCGAACAGGCCCTTGAAGAACTTGTCGGCCGGCAGCTCCCGCTTGTTGGTGACGACGGTAGCCCCCAGAGCCAGCATCGCCGAGGGATAGTCCGCCGCCGGATCGTTGTTGGCGATCGACCCTCCGATGGTGCCGCGATGCCGCACGGCCGGGTCGCCGATATGGCTCGCCAGCGCGCACAGCGCCGGGCAGACCTTCATCAGCTTCTCGTCGTTGGCGACTTCGGCATGGGTGGTCGTTGCGCCGATGGTGACGGTCTTGCCCGACACCTTGATGCCCTTGAGCTCGGCGATATGGGTGAGGTCGACGACATCGGATGGTGCCGCGAGCCGCGTCTTCATGGCCGGTATTAGGGTCATGCCGCCGGCGAGGAACTTGCCGTCGCCGGCTTTCACCTTCTTGACGGCATCCGCGACCGAGGTGGCGCGATGGTAGGTGACGGAATACATCGATCTTTCTCCCTTCGGGAAAGAGCGAACAGGGAAAGGCGAATAGCGAGTAGGGATTCTGCCCTTGTCTTCGCTTCGCCGCTCTCTCCCTATTCGCTACTCCTTATTCCCTATTTGCTTTGCTCAGTGCTTCGTGCCGGCGCGCAGCGCGGCCCACACCCTGCCCGGCGTCGCCGGCATGTTCAGGTTGTCGTGACCCAGCGCGTCGGTGATGGCGTTGATGACGGCAGGCGGCGAGCCGATGGCGCCGGCCTCGCCGCAACCCTTGATGCCGAGCGGATTGCCCGGGCACGGGGTGTTGGTGGTCGAGACCTGGAACGACGGCAAATCGTCGGCGCGCGGCATGGTGTAGTCCATGTAGCTAGCCGTCAGCAGTTGCCCGCCGGCGTCGTAGACGGCACCTTCGAGCAGTGCCTGGCCAACGCCCTGGGCGATGCCGCCGTGCACCTGGCCCTCGACGATCATCGGGTTGATGATGTTGCCGAAGTCGTCGGCTGCCACGAACTGCACGATGTCGGTCTTGCCCGTGTCGGGGTCGACCTCGACCTCGCAGATGTAGCAGCCTGCCGGGAAGGTGAAGTTCGACGGATCGTAGAAGGCCGTTTCCTTCAGCCCCGGCTCCATGCCCGCCGGCAGGTTGTGCGCGGTGTAGGCTGCCAGCGCCATCTGGAACCACGGCACGTTCTTGTCGGTGCCCGCCACCTTGAGTGCGCCGTTCTCGATGACGATGTCGCCCTCGTCGGCCTCGAGCAGGTGGGCGGCGATCTTCTTTGCCTTGGCCTCGACCTTGTCGAGCGCCTTGACGATGGCCGACATGCCGACCGCGCCCGAGCGCGAGCCATAGGTGCCCATGCCCATCTGCACCTTGTCGGTGTCGCCATGGACGATGGAGACGCTGTCGAGCGGCACCCCGAAGCGCTGGTTGACGAGCTGGGCGAAGGTCGTCTCGTGGCCCTGGCCATGGCTGTGCGAGCCGGTGAGCACCTCGATGGTGCCAACGGCGTTGACCCGCACCTCGGCAGACTCCCACAGACCAACACCCGCTCCAAGACTACCCACCGCCGCCGAGGGTGCGATGCCGCAGGCCTCGATGTAGCAGCTCATGCCGATGCCGCGCAGCTTGCCCTTCCTGGCGGCTGCCGCCTTGCGCTTGGCAAAGCCGGCATAGTCCGCCTGCTTCATCGCCGCATCGAGCGAGGCGGCATAGTCGCCAGCGTCATAGTTCATGATGACCGGCGTCTGGTGCGGGAACTGGGTGATGAAGTTGGTGCGCCTGAGGTCCGCCGGCGAGACGCCAAGTTCGCGCGCGGCGATCTCCATCGTCCGCTCGAGCAGGTAGGTTGCCTCCGGCCGCCCCGCCCCGCGATAGGCATCGACGGGTGCAGTGTTGGTGTAGACGGTCCTGACATTGGCGTGGATCGCCGGGATGTCGTACTGGCCCGACAGCAGCGTGGCGTAGAGATAGGTCGGCACGCAGGACGAGAACAGCGACATGTAGGCGCCGAGATTGGCGATGGTGTCGACCTTGAGCCCGACGATCCTGTTGTTCTTGTCGAAGGCCATCTCGACTTCCGAGACATGGTCGCGGCCATGCGCGTCGGTGAGGAAGCTTTCCGTGCGGTCGGCCACCCATTTGACCGGCACGCCGGCGCGCTTGGACGCCCACAGGCAGATGATCTCCTCGGGATAGATGTAGATCTTCGAGCCGAAGCCGCCGCCGACGTCGGGGGCGATGACGCGCAGCTTGTTCTCCGGCGCGACGTTGTAGAACGCGCTCATCACCAGGCGGGCGACATGCGGGTTCTGCGACGTCGTCCAGCAGGTGTAGTGATCCTCGGCCTTGTCGTAGTGGCCGAGTGCCGCCCGCGGCTCCATTGCATTCGGAACGAGCCGGTTGTTATGGATGGTGACCTTGGTCACATGCGCCGCGTTCTTGATCGCCGCGTCCGTCGCCTTGGCGTCGCCGATCTCCCAGTCGAAGATCAGGTTGCCCTCGGCTTCGGGATGCAGTTGCGGCGCGCCCTTCTTCAGCGCCTCGACGGCGTCGATGACGGCTTTGCGCTCCTTGTAGGTGATCTCGACCGCCTCGGCCGCATCGCGCGCCTGGCCCTTGGTCTCGGCGACGACGATGACGACCGCGTCGCCGACATAGCGGACGCGATCGACCGCGAGCGGCGACCAGGCGCCCATCTTCATCGGCGATCCGTCCTTGGAGTGGATCATCCAGCCGCAGATGAGGTTGCCGATGCCGTCCGCCTTGAGCTGCTTGCCGGTCAGCACGGCAATCACGCCGGGCATGCCCTCCGCAGCCTTGATGTCTATCTTCTTGATGTCGGCGTGCGCATGCGGACTGCGCACGAATGCCGCGTGTTTCATGCCGGGCACGACCATGTCGTCGACATAGCGGCCGCCGCCGGTGATGAACCTCTTGTCTTCCTTACGCGTCACGCGCGCGCCGATGCCTTCCATTCCCATCTGAATTCTCCTCCGGAGGGGCTGTACGGGAGTAAGGCAATAAGGCAGTAGGTGAGCTTCCGTGGGCGGCAGCTTCTTCCTACTGCCTCACTGCCCTACTGCCCTACTCCCAACTCTGTTCAAGCAGCCTTCTTCGCCTTGCCCTTGGACGCCTTGCCCATCGTCTTCGATGCCGCGAGGATCGCCTTGACGATGTTGTGGTAGCCGGTGCAGCGGCAGATGTTGCCTTCGAGTTCCGCGCGCACCGTCGCTTCGTCCAGGCCTTCGGGGTGGCGGCGGATCATGTCGGTCGCCGTCATGATCATGCCCGGAGTGCAGAAACCGCACTGCAGGCCATGATGCTCCTTGAATGCCGCCTGGACGGGATGAAGGTCGGCGCCGTTGGCGAGGCCTTCGATGGTGGTCACGGTCGAGCCGGAGGCCTGGGCCGCGAGCATGGAGCAGGACTTCACAGCCTTGCCGTCGACATGGACGACGCAGGCGCCGCATTGCGAGGTGTCGCAACCGACATGCGTGCCGGTCAGCCCCAGATGCTCACGCAGGAAATGCACAAGAAGCGTACGGTCCTCCACCGTGCCGCTGACCTTTCGGCCATTCACGACCAAAGTAACCTCTGACATGAAACCTCCCACTGTTGCCGCGACCGGCCAGGCAGAACCCCGCACCCGTCAGGTGCGCAAATCCTATCCCTGCAAATTGCGGCTGCAAGCGCCTTTTTGGATGCCAGACACGCATTGCGTGCAGGCCAGCGCAAATAGCTTCGCCGGCAGCCACGATCATTGGAACGTGCCGGACTTGTGGTGACAGCGGCAGCCCGATCGTGCGAGAACGCCGCAACGGTTCCATGGAGTGACATCGTGTCGGACTTCGTCTTCGCCCCGCCCGCGCCCGCTTCGGTCGCCGTCTCCGGTTCTTCGGATCGGTTCTCCGTGCGGCGCATCTTCTGCGTCGGCCGCAACTATGCCGCCCACGCCCGCGAGATGGGCCAGGATCCCGAGCGCGAGCCGCCCTTCTTCTTCGGCAAGCCCGCCGATGCCGTCATAGACAGCGGCTCGACCATCCCTTACCCGCCGCTGACCGCGAACCTGCACCACGAGATCGAACTCGTGGTGGCCATCGGCAAGGGCGGCTTGCGCATCCCCGTCTCGCAAGCGCTCGACCATGTCTGGGGCTATGGCGTGGGCATCGACTTCACCCGGCGCGACCTTCAGGACACCGCCAAGAAGATGGGCCGTCCCTGGGACTGGGCAAAGGGTTTCGACCGGTCCGCGCCCTGCGGGCCGCTGGTCCCCGCCGCCACGAGCGGCCATCCGACGCGCGGCCGCGTCTGGCTCGCCGTCAACGGCGAGACCAGGCAAGAGGGCGATCTCACCGAACTGATCTGGACGATCCCCGAGGTCATCGCGATCTGCAGCGAGGCAATGGAACTCGAGCCCGGCGACCTGATCTACACCGGCACGCCGGCCGGCGTCGGCGCGGTCAAGGCCGGCGACAGGATCGCCGGCGGCGTCGAGGGTATCGGCGAGATCGAGATCATTATCGGCGCGCCGCGCTAAAAGCCTTGCCGAGCGCGGCGGCTCAGGCCGTCGCCTTGCCGCGCCGCTCGTAGAGCATGACCAAAGTCTCCGCGACGAGCGCCGGCTTGTCCTCGCCTTCGATCTCGATGGTGTTTTCGGCCTTGACCAGATACTGCCCCGGGCCCTTGTCTTCCATCGACATCAGCGTCGTGCGCAAGCGAACGCGCGACCCGACCTTGACCGGCGCGATGAAGCGCACCCTGTCGAGGCCGTAGTTGAAGGCGGCAAGCGTGTTTTCCGGAACGACCCCGATCTCCTGCACCAGGGAGCCGACCAGCGACAAGGTCAGGAAGCCGTGGGCGACGGTGGTGCGGAACGGGCTTCGCCGCCGCGCCCGCTCGGGATCGACATGGATCCACTGGCGGTCGCCCGTGCAATCGGCAAAGGCGTCTATGCGGCTCTGGTCGACGAGCACCCAATCGGAAACGCCGAGCTCCTGCCCGATCTTCGCGCGCAGGTCCTCATAAGTCTCGATCGGCTTCTCCAGGCTCATGTCCCCCACCTCCGACAGCTTGGCGCAATCTGGGAACCATGAAGCCTTCGCTTGTCAACCTTCGCGGCGGTCCGTCGCCTATTCCGCCGCCTGGCGCTCCGTGAGGTCATCGGTCCGCTCCGGATCGCCAGGCGCCGTCTCGCAGCCCAGATCGGGGAACGCCACGGATCGCTTGCCATGGAAGTCGGTGCGCACCACAACCAGCCCCTGCTCCTCGAAGTAGGTGAGCAGGCGCCGCGCCCGGCGCGCCGAGTGGCTGCCATAGGCCTGTGCGATCGCAGCGTCGGAAGGGCATGGCGCTCGCTTGACCGCCGCCTGCGCGACGATCAGGAACACCGCCTGAAGATCCTCCGGCAGCGAGGCGGAAAGCACCAGCGCCTGCTGCCAGCTGTCGCTCGAGGCGGTCTCTTCGTCGATGCCCGACCGCGCCACCGCATAGCGGCGGCGGAAGGTCGAAAGCGGCGGCGGCTCGCCCTGCATGCGCTTGATGCGGCAGCGCACCAGAAAGTCCTGGTAGAGTACCGCATCGGTGCGGAAGGCCGCATCCGGGTCCTCGACCATCTCGCGCACGATGGTATCGATCAGCGCCTCGCGTTCGGCCTCGTCGAACAGCGGGAAAATCGGTTCGGCTACAGGTGGGGACGCTTCGGCCTTCACCTGGGTAAGCTGGGCGATGATGTCGGCGGTTGGCGTGGGCGCGGGCGGAGCCTGGCGGCGAGCCGGCTGACGCGCTTCCAGCGGCGCCGGCGCGAAGATCAGTTCGCGCGTATCGTCGTTGGCGTCGGGCAACGGCATCAGCTTGGGGCTGACGGAACGCGCGGACGTTTCCACCGGACCGATGGCGACAGGCAAAGGACGGCGCGACATTGCCGGCCCAAGCGCCACGAAGTTGCCACGCGCGAGATCGCGGAACATCTCCGCCTGGCGCCGCTCCATGCCGAGCAGGTCGGCGGCACGCGCCATGTCGATGTCGAGGAAGGTGCGGCCCATCAGGAAGTTGGACGCCTCCGCGGCGACGTTCTTGGCGAGCTTGGCGAGTCGCTGCGTGGCGATCACGCCGGCAAGGCCGCGCTTGCGGCCGCGGCACATCAGGTTGGTCATGGCGCCAAGCGAGATCTTGCGCGCCTCGTCGGATACCTCGCCCGCGACCGCGGGAGCGAAGAGCTGCGCCTCGTCGACGACGACGAGCACCGGATACCAGAATTCGCGGTCGGCATCGAACATGCCATTGAGGAAGGCAGCCGCGCCGCGCATCTGCTGCTCGACGTCCAGCCCCTCCAGGTTGAGCACGACGGAGACGCGGTGCTGGCGGATGCGGCCGGCGATGCGGGTGAGCTCGGCTTCCGTGCGCTGGGCATCGACCACGACATGGCCGAAGCGATCGGCGAGCGTGACGAAATCGCCCTCCGGGTCGACAACGCACTGCTGGACCCAGGGCGCGCTCTGCTCGAGCAGGCGGCGAAGCAGATGCGACTTGCCGGAGCCCGAATTGCCCTGAACGAGCAAGCGGGTGGCCAGAAGCTCCTCGAGATCAAGCTGAGCCTTCGTCCCGCCGGACGCAGACCCCATCTCGATACCTACCTTCATCCTCTTCCTCGGCCGAATGCCGGCGTCGCTTCCGACAGCGGGGATAGGCTGCCGGACCTTCACGCACAGGTTCCAGGTGCTGCAGCGTCTCTGCGAGTCCCAATGACTGGCGAGGCTGCAAATGTGACGGGCATTCCTTAGCACCCAGCGGCGGGCAATGCGCGGCCCGTGTGGCGAAACCCACAAGAGAGCTGAAACCGACGCCCAGCCAGAAGGTTGGCTCAGGTGCGCTATTTCTTCTTTTCGATGCTGTCGCAGATTTCCTCGATCGACTCGTGGATGCGGTTGCGCAGGATGTCGACCGACTCCTCGCCCGATTTGCGCACGATCGCAGCCACTTCGCCGGCGTTCTTGACCGCGGCCTCAAAGGAGCGCTTGGCGAAATCGGACTGTTTGGCCAGCATCTCCTGCGGATTGCCGGGAACCCGCAGGCTCTGCGCCGCGTCGGTGATCTCGCGCAATGCGTCCTGCAGCATTTCGCGTTGCTTCGACATCAGCGACGACGCCCCCGAAGCGGTTGCCTTGACCGACTGCTCCAGCGCCTCGAAATTCTTGCGATGATGGCTGACGATGGAATCGACGTCGACTTCGGGCATCTTCAGGTCGCGCCCGAACTTCGCAAACATGTCCATGAAGGATTCCGGTTCCGGCTTCTTCGCCATGGCTTGCTCCCGTCTGCTCCGGGCCTCCCCCGGAGGTGGCAAGGCCAGCATAGACCAGCAAGACGCCCGGTCAATTCGCCAGCAATAGCAACTCCGCAGAATAGAGCGCCAGCCCTGCAAGTCCGCCGATCAACATGCCGTTGAAGCGGATGTATTGCAGGTCGCGTCCGACATTGATCTCGATGATGGCGGTCATCTGGCCGAGGTCCCAGCCCTTGACCTGCTCGGCAATGAAGCCGGAAACGCCGCTCTTCTGGCCCTCGACGAAGGACGCGAGGGCAACGACGAAGCCCTCGTTCATGTCGGCCCTGATCTGCTGGTCGCGCGCCAGGTTCTGGCCGATCTCGACGAACAGGCTGGTCAGGTGCCGTCGCGTCATCGAGCGCTCCGCCACCGCATCCTGTTCGATGAAGCGACGCATGCTCTCCCACACGTCCTTGGCAAGGCCGCGCAATTCGGGGCGCGCCAGGAAGTTGCGCTTGAGCTGCTCCGCCCGCCGGGCATAGTCCGGCGATTGGCGCAGCCGCTCGACGAAGCCATGGACGAAGCTGTCGAACTCGCCGCGCAGCGGATGATTGGGATCGGCGCGCACCTCTTCGAGCAAGGTCGCGGCCGAGGCGACGATGCGCTTCAACAGATAGGCGTCGGCCCTGAACAGGTTGAAGACGGACGGCAGCTCGTTGCGGATCTTTTCGCGCATCGCGGCGAGCGCCTGCTCGTCCTTCAGGAAGTTGCCGATGATCTTGGTGAATTCGTCGAGCAGGCGCTGGTGCCGGCGGTCGTCGGTGAAGGCGGACAACAGCTCCGCAGCGAGCGGCGCCAAATCGACCTTTCCGACGCGCTCCAGTATCCGCTTGGTTGCGAAGTCGCGCAGGCCCGTGTCTTCGACGGCCTGCAGCATTTTCGGCACGAGCCGCCCGACGAAGCGGGCGAGCGCCTCGGCCTTGGCGCGATCCGACAGCCAGTCGGCCGCCAGCGCCGCAAAGTCGACCTCCTTCAGCTTTTGCCGGACAGGCTCCGGCGCAAGGAAGTTGGTCTCGATGAAGCGGCCGAGATTGTCGGCGATGCGGTGCTGATTGGAGGGGATGATCGCCGTATGCGGGATGGGCAGGCCAAGCGGCCGCTTGAACAGGGCGACGACCGCATACCAGTCGGCCAGCCCGCCGATGGTCGCCGCTTCGGCAAAGGCAGCGACGAAGCCGAGCCACGGCCAGCGCCCCTGGAACGACTTGGCGACCGCGAAGACGATGACGCACAGCACCAGTGCCGCGGTGGCGAGCAGTTTCGTCCGCCGCAACGCCGCGAGCCTTTCGGCGTCGATGACCCTGGCGGAGGCGATCGCGCCGGAGGGCACGGCCCGGCTTTGCAATGATGACATCAGGCGCCTTCCCCGTTGAACACAGGGACAATATCGGCACGCCCGCCGGGCGCTTCAATTCGGAAAAGCGTCAGGCCGCGATCGCCTTGCCGGGGCCGCGCCTGCCGAAGTCGGCCGGCAGGCGCATTTCGAGATCGAACTCCGGCGTGCCCTCGGCATCCAGTTCGATCACGCCGTGGGCTTCGCCATGCTCGAAGCTGAGCTTGGCGTTGAAGCGGCGCGCTAGCGCCCTCATGGCGCCGTTGTTCGAGTGCGTCGTGACCTGCAGCCGGCTATATGCGAGCCCCCTCGCCTGCGCGATAAGGCGCCGGAAGAGTCGCCCGCCGATGCCCCGGTGCTGCAACTGGTGCTCGACGCTGAACGCGATCTCGGCCGTCGGCTCGCTTTCCTCGGGCCTTTCGTGCAGTTCGGCAGCACCCAGAACCTTGTCGCCCTCGACATAGCCGACCACGGTCACGCCTTCGCGAAAGCAGCGCTCGGCATAGGCGCGGAGGAAATCGTCGTCCGTCAGTCCGTTGAAACGATCGCGGCGGCTCTGTTCGTCCAGCCTCAGGAGATGTTCGGCAAAACGGGTCAGATCGGAAGGCCGAAGCTGGCGGATCGTGCCGACCAGGGGGCGCTGAGCAAGTTTGATCTGTTCCATGTCGCAGTCCTCATGGGTTCCTCCCCAGAGTCTTCGACTCCCGACGTGCACAATATTGTGCAGTGCAAAATGAAATTCAAGCGCCCAGCCCGGCCATCAACGCAAGGCTGGCCTGCGCCGGAGGCAGAACGGCGCTGAAATTGTTGACAGCGCTTGTCTGGAATTATTCTAAGATGTAGGCCATATAAGAGGCCTGTCCGCGCCACTGCGAGGAATCACCGATGCGACTCACACGCCAGACCAACTACGCCATGCGTATCCTCATGTACTGCGCGGCCAATGAAGGACGGCTGAGCCGCGTTCCCGAGATTGCCGCCGCCTACACGGTGTCGGAGCTGTTCCTGTTCAAGATCCTGCAGCCGCTGGTCGAGGCAGGTCTGGTCGAGACCGTGCGCGGCCGCAACGGCGGCGTGCGCCTGGGCAAACCGGCCGACAAGATCTCGCTGTTCGACGTCGTGCGCGTGACCGAAGAGAATTTCGCCATGGCCGAATGCTTCGAGGCCGACGCCGAGTGCCCGCTGATGGACAGCTGCGGTCTCAACTCGGCATTGCGCGAGGCGCTGAACGCCTTCTTCGAGGTGCTGGGCCGCTACACGATCGCCGATCTCGTCGCCGCCCGGCCGAACATGCGCGACGTCCTGGGCATCAACTTCCCCGCGCCCCAGTCGCTGGCAAGCTGAATTCAGGCGGGTGCCGACTGCGGCAGCACGAACGGCACGCGGGCCGACGGCAAGGCGCCGACGCGCAGGCGGCAGTCGAACACCCTTTCCATCAGATCGTCGCTGAGCACCTCTTGGGGGGTGCCCCTCGCCGCCAGGCGGCCGCGGTGCATGACGCCGATCGTGTCGGCGTACATCGCGGTCAGGTTGAGGTCGTGCAGGATGGCCACCACCGCGCCGCCACGCCGCGCGAAGTCGCGGGCGATCTCCATGATGATCAGCTGGTGCTTGATGTCGAGGCTGGACACCGGCTCGTCGAGGAAGAGGTAGCGCGACTGCCCGTCGAGCACCGGCGCCCAAACCTGGCAGAGGACGCGCGCCAACTGCACACGCTGCTGTTCGCCGCCCGAAAGCTCCTGATAGAAGCGTCCCGAAAATCCCTGCAGGTCGACGCGCGCCAGCGCGCGCTCCGGCAGCCTGTCGTCCTCGCCGGCCAATGCGCCTGAACGACCGCCGGTGACGCCGAGCTTGACGATCTCGCGGACCGTGAAGGGGAATGAAAGGGCGGTCGACTGCGGCAGCACCGCGCGCATGGCGGCGGCCTGCCACGGCTTGAGGGACGCGATGTCGCGGCCGTTGAGCGAGGCGCTGCCGGAATACGGCAGCTCGCCGGTCAAGGCCTTCAGCAAGGTCGACTTGCCGGATCCGTTGGGACCGACGATCGCGGCCAGTTCGCCGGAACGAACGGAGAAGTCGACGTCGGCGACGATCCGCCCGGAGCCGATGTTCACGCAAACCTGACGGGCTTCGAGCATGATTTTATCCTTCGCCCGTCAGAGGTCGACGACGCCGCGCTTGCGCAGCAGGATCCAGAGGAAGAACGGACCGCCCACCGCAGCCGTGACGATGCCGATCGGCAATTCGGCGGGTGCTACGATGGTGCGGCTCACCGCATCGGCGAGCAGCAGCAGGCAGGCGCCGAGAAGCGCCGAGGCCGGCAGCAGGTAGCGGTTGTCCGGACCGATGGCGAGCCTCAGCAGATGCGGAACGACGATGCCGACGAAACCGATGCCGCCGCTGACGGCCACCGCGGCACCGATGGCCGCCGAGACCGCGACGATGGCGACATATTTCAGGCGTTGCACCGGCACGCCGAGATGGGCGGCGGTGGCCTCGCCGAGCGCCATGGCATTGAGCCCCCTGGCGAGGAACGGGGTCGCGGCTAGCGCTGCGACGATTATCGGGCCGGCCGCGGCGATCTTGACCCAGGTGGCGCCGGCGAGCGATCCGAGCTGCCAAAAGGTCAGGTCACGCAGTTGCCGGTCGTCGGCCATGTAGACCAGGATGCCGGTCAGCGCGATCGCCATGGCGCCCAGCGCGATGCCGGCAAGCAGCATGGTGGCGATCGAGGTTCGCCCCTGCCGCGTCGCGACGTTGTAGAGAATGATCGTCGTCACCAACCCGCCCAAGAACGCCGCTAGCGGCAGCGCGTAGCTCCCGAACATGGCGGTGAACGGCGCAAGCAGCGTCGAGCCGAGCACGATCACCGAGACTGCGCCCAGGCCCGATCCGGCGGACACCCCCACCAGACCCGGATCCGCAAGCGGGTTGCGGAAGAGGCCCTGCATGACGGCGCCCGAAACGGCCAACGCCGCCCCGATGAGGATACCGAGGATCACGCGCGGCAGGCGGATGTCGTAGACGATGATGGCATCGCGCGCCGACAGGGCTTCGTTGCCGGGCGTGGCGCCGAACAGCCATTCGCGGAGCAGCCCGATCGCCGAGGCATCGGACGCGCCCCAGGTGAGACTGGTAAGCGCCGTCACCGCCAGCACCGCGGCCAGCAGGCCGATCACCAACAGTGCCGTCGCGGAACGGTCGCCACTCGCATGACGACCGCCCGCTTCCGCGCCGGCCACGCCGGCGATCGCTTCATCCGTCACTGTACCGGTCCTATCGATTCACCGCGTCGCCATAGAGCGCCGCGGCGAGGTCCTTGACGGCCCCGGCAGTGCGCGGGCCGAAGCCGAGCAGATAGGCTCCGTCCATCCGGATCAGCTTCCTGGCCTGGCCGGCCGGCGTCGAGGCTATCGCAGGGCTGCCGTAGACCTGTGCATCGTCGATCGCGAGCTCGCCCTCGCGGTCCATCATCAGGATGATGTCCGGCCTGGCGGTGAGCGCCGCCTCGTCCGTCAGCTGCTTGTAGCCGGAAAAGCCCTCGACCGCGTTGACCCCTCCGGCCAATGCGATGATGCCGTCGGCGGCCGTACCGCTGCCGGAAGCCATGATCTTGCCGCCCTGCATGCCGAGGATGAACAGCACCCGCTTTCGCTCGGCCTGCGGGATGTCGGCCGTCAGCGCCTCGGCGGCACTGAGCTGCGCGTCGACCTCCTTGGCCAGCGTTTCGGCCTTCGCCTCGGCATCGAGCGCCTTGCCGACGATCCGGATCTTGTCGACGATACCCTCGTGGCTGAAGCCTTCGGGCACGGTGATCAGCGGTATGCTCGCCTTCTTGAGCACATCCACCGCTTCCCTGGGACCGCTGCCCTCGAGCGCGAGGATGCCCGAAGGGTTGACCGAGAGCACGCCCTCCGGCGACAGCGCCCGCATGTAGCCGACGTCGGGCAGCTTGAGGGCCACTTCGGGATAGACGCTCGTCGAATCGCGCGCGACCAGCGCCTTTTCCTCGCCAAGCGCGTAGACGATCTCGGTGATCGAGCCGCCGACCGTGGCAATCCGCGAGCGATCCGGCAGCACGCCAGGTTCTTCCGCCGTTCGGCCTGCGCCTGCGGTCGACAGCAGGACGAGCCCGATCGCGGCCGAGCGAGCCAGCCCCTTGGTGATCGACATGTTCATTCTCCTTATGCCGCGTTCTGCTGTGCGGCGCCCGGCAGCGTCTCGACCAGGCCACGCCACTCCTGGCGTTCGCCCTGCCCTTCCTTCCGCTTGCCGAAGAACTGGATGATCATGTCGCCATTGGCGTCATAGGCCTCGACCGAGGTCACATGGCCATCCTTGTTCGGCTTGCGCACGGCCCACAGTTCCTGGACGTGGTCGGCACGCAGGTGCAGATGGAAGGTCTCGTCCATGACATTGATCCATGGCCCCATCGGCTTGACGTTCTTCACCGGACCCGAATGGATCTGGATGCAGCCGCGGTTGCCCACGAAGCACATGATCGGCAGTTCCGTCTCCGCAGCCTGGTGGAACATCGTCTGCAGCCCGCCTCGGTCCAGCGTCCAGGCATAGTCGCGGCCAACCATGCGCATCGCCTGCTGGCGGCCGAGCTTCAGCGACTTGAGCATGCCGAAGAACTGGTGCGTATCGGTCATGCTGCTCCAGCGCTGGCGCAGTTCGTCGACACTTGCCGAGCCGTCGCCGGCAGGCTGGTCGAGTGCCGTGGGCACCGTGACCAGCGCGGGGTCCTGATCGGCGCTGGCCAGCGCCTCGACCAGCTTCTGGTAGGCGTAGAGATTGGACGCAGCACGCAGATGCACCTTGTGCACGGCATTGCCCGCGGCATCGAAGAACTGCAGGCTGCGGCGAATGTCGTCGCCATCGCGCTTCTCGACGGCAAAACCATGCGCCCAGGCGCCCGGGAAGATGCGCAGGTCGATCTGCTCGCCCAGCACCATGGCGCTCAGCTTGCCCTGCACCACCTTGTCGTAGACGCCGATCTTCTCGTGCACTGCGCTTTCGTTGCGGGTCAGCGCCATCACCTCGCCGACGGCCTCGAGCCCGGCGAGCAGGTCGTTGACGCGCGGTTCGATGCGAACCACGCCCTCGCCGCAGTGGGCGGCAACCAGTTCCGCCTCGGATATCCCCAGTTGCCCGGCCAGGTCGCGCTCGCGCATCTTGGGGTTGCCCGATCGCGCCCGCCTGATTGCATGCGGGGCGGGTTTCACGCGCTGGTCCATTTTCGAAGCACCTACTTGTTGAGAATGAGCTTGCCCTGACGGGTGATCTTGAGGCGGTAGAGCGCGCCGCCGTGGTTGATGCCGATCTCGTAGTCGCCGAGGAACAGCGACTCGCTGGTCAGGGTCCTGACGGCCAGCGATTCGGCGATCGGGCGTACGCCCATCTGCCCTTCCGGGCGCCGGTATCCGTGCCTGTACTGGCCCGAACGGAAGTGGTTCGGATTGTGCGAATTCATCTCATTGCACTCCTTGGTCCACCCACCCGCCGGACCATTCCGACGGGCTGAAATGTTCAAATCAAATTGTTGACTCGAACTATCATGTTTATTAGTCAGTGCAATACCGGAGTGAATTAGTCAAGATTTATGACGAACCGGGCAGGCGAAAAAGTGCGAGCAAGCAGCGGGCAAGCCAGCAAAGGACATTTGGAGTTGGGACATGGGGCTGGTTGCTCGGAACAAGGCTGCTCTGCTGGGCGGAGCGGCGATGATGGTGCTGGTTGGACTGCAGGGCGCGAAAGCCCAGGAAGTGCAGACCAATGAACTGGACAAGAAGGGCCGCGTGACGCTGCTGCAGCGCCTGATCCTGGGCGCGGGCGCCGAAAAAGTGGCCATCGACACGCCGCAGGCGGTGTCAGTCATGGAGCAGGAGGACATCGACCGGAAGCAGGCCGAAACGGTCGGCGAACTGGTCAAGACGATCCCGGGCGTCAACGTGTCGGGTTCCGACCGCGCGCTTGGCCAGACCTTCAACATCCGCGGTGTCGGCGGCCCCGAGAGCGGCGGCGAGGAAGGCCGCATCATCGTCAACGTCGACGGCGCGACCAAGTTCTACGAGCAGTACCGCATGGGCGGCCTGTTCACCGACACCGAGCTGTTCAAGCGCGTCGAGGTGCTGCGCGGGCCGGCATCTTCCACGCTCTACGGATCGGGCGCGCTGGGCGGCGTCATCAACTTCACCACCAAGGACGCGGCCGACTTCCTCGCCGACGGCCAGAAGGGCGCGCTGCGGCTCAAGTCCGCCTTCGATTCGAACTCCGAAGGCGCGCTTGGTTCGGCGATCCTGGCCACGCGCCTCGGCGACAATTTCGAACTGCTGGCCGCCGGCAACTATCGCTATGCCAACGCCTACACCTCCGGCAACGGTACCGAGGTCCCCGGCTCCGAGATCGGCGCCCTGTCGGGCCTGCTGAAAGGCACCTATCGCTTCGGCGACAACGACGAGCAGGCCCTGCGCGCCTCCTACATGCAGTGGCAGACCGACGAGGACGACCAATACTACAACCAGACCGGCATCGATGTGCCGCCCGGTTTCGGCACGGTCGACCGCAAGATCACCGACAAGACGGCCATCATCTCCTACGAGAACCCGGCCTCGGACAATCCTTGGCTCGACCTCAAGGTGCAGGCGTCCTTCTCCGACACCGTCAACGACCAGTCGGATGCCAGCATCCCCTCGCTCAACCGCACCTTCGGCTACGAAACCTACCAGTTCAGCGTCCAGAACACCTTCGATTATGAAGGCGACAACTTCGTCAATCATCTCACCGTCGGCTCGCAGAGCAACTTTCAGGAACGGACGACACTCAAGAGCAAGTCCGGCACCCATCCGCAGGGTACCCGGACGGCGACCGGCGCCTTCGTGCAGAACGAATTCGTCTGGGACGAGCGCCTGACGCTCATCGGCGGCGCGCGCCTCGACTGGCAAAGGCTCGAGCCGACCGACATCGCCGCAGCCAGCGCCAAGGACCACACGGCCTTCTCCCCCAAGATCGCGGCGCACTACAAGTTCAACGACACCTTTGCCGTGTTCGGGTCGGTCGCCCATACAGAGCGCGTGCCGACCATCGACGAGGTCTTCGATTCGGCGCAGATCGGACGTCCCGATCTCAGGAAGGAACTGTCCAACAACTACGAGGCGGGCGTCGCGGTGTCGCTCTACGACCTGGCCCAGCCGGGCGATGCGGTGCAGCTCAAGACCACCGGTTTCTACAACGACATCACCGACCTGATCACCGACAACGGCAACGGCGCCAATCCGCGCTACACCAACATCGGCGAGGCACGTATCTACGGTGCCGAAGTCGAACTTGCCTACGATTCGGACTACGTCTTCGGCAACGCGGCCTACTCCTACGTGATCGGCGAGGACCTGCTGAAGGACATGCCGCTGAACACGGTCGCGCCGCATGAGTTCGCCTTCACCCTCGGCGGCCGCGTGCCGGACCGCGACCTGTCCTTCGGCTGGACGAGCCGTTTCGTTGCGGCCCAGGACCGCGTCAGCGAGCTGCCCAACATGCGCCGGGCCACCCCCTCCTTCGCGACCCATGACATGTTCGTGACCTGGAAGCCGCAGGACGGCGCGTGGAAGGGGTTCGAGACCAACTTCCGCGTCGACAACATCTTCAACGAACAGTACCGCGAGTTCCTCTCGGGCACGGCCGGCAAGGGTCGCACCTTCAAGCTCACCCTGGTCAAGCAGCTGGACTGGTGATGCGATGAGGGCGAACGCCGGGAAGTTCTGCATTCTGGCAGTGGCTGCGACTGCCCTGCTCGGGGCGGCGGGTTCGGCCGGGGCGCAAAGCGCCCCGGCAACGCCGGAACTGCTGCTCGAGCTCAATGCCGCCACCCCGTCCGACAAGGGCTGCCACCTTACCTTCGTGGTCAGCAACAGGCTCGGAGCCGAGCTTTCCAGGGCGGCGTTCGAGATCGCCCTGTTCAACCAAGCGGGCGTGGTCGACCGCCTGACCGTTCTCGACTTCGAGCGACTGCCTGCAGGCAAGACCAAGGTGACACGGTTCGACCTGCCCGGCACCGACTGCACCAAGGTAAACCGCGCGCTGGTCAACCAGGCCACCGACTGTGCCGGCCCCGGCGTGGAGCCGTCGGCCTGCCTGAAGTTGCTGCGCACCGAATCCAAATCCGGCATCGCATTCGGGATCTGAGGGGCTGCCGTGGGACTCGAACCGGCCTTCGCCAAAACCACCCTCGCCTGGCCGCTGGCGGGTATCGGCGCATGGCCGATCGAGCCCGACGATCCGGCGTTTGCGATCCCGCTCGGTGCGCTCCGTATCTGCGCCCGCGACACCGCGCACGGGACCTATATCGCGGATGCAAGCCCGCTTTTGCCGGTGCCGGCGAGCGAGCCGCTCGCTCCCAAGGCAGCACCGGCCAAGGCCCGCAGCCGGAAGTGGCTCGCCGCGGTGCTCGCCTCCGTCGCCCTGCACTCGGCTGTGGCCATGTTCTTCGTGACCCGCAACAGCGACCAGATCCTGATCGAGGGAAGCGCCGACGCCGGCGTCACGCTGCTCGGCAATGCCGCTGAGGATCAGTCCGCTGCCGGCGAACCGTCCGAGATCGATCCCAACACCGTAACCAACGTGACGATGATCACGATGCTGGACGCCAGGCCGGTGGAAACCGTCGCGGTCGAGGCAGTGCCCGAGCCTGGACCAGTCGAGGCCGTCGAAGCGGCCGCGCAAGAAGCACCGGACGAGATCATCGAGCCCGCTGCCGAGCAGCCGTCGCTGCCGGCAAACACGGACCAGCTTCCGGAAATCCTCGCGACCGACAAGGTCGAGCCCGTCGAGGACGACGATGTCGTCCAGGAGCCTGTCGAGTTGGCGAAGGTCGAGCCCGTCGAGACGAAGGCCGAGCCCACGCCGGCTCCGGCTCCTGAAAAGATCGCCGCCAAGACCGAACTGGAGCCCGTCAGGCCCCAGGCAAAGCCGGAACGAGTGAAGAAGCCAGAACCGAAGCCGGTCAAGACGCTGGAGAAAAAGGCCGAGCAGCCGAAGAAAGCGGAAAAGACACCGGCCAAGAAGGCCACCCTGAGCAAGGCCGGCTCGGCGGGCAAAGGCCGGGCCGACGCCCGCAAGGGCGAAGCCGACGGCGCGGCAAACGGCACCACGGCCGCCAAGGGCAAGAACGGCAGCAGCTGGTCGGCCGGCAACGCTTCGGTTTCGAACTATCCCGGCAAGGTCGCGGCCAAGCTGCGCCGCGCCCTGCGCGGCATCTCGCGCGCCGCCAGGGCCAAGGCCCGCAGCGACGTGCAGGTGACCTTCACCGTAGGCGCGTCGGGCGGTGTCGGCGGCATCCGCATCGTCCAGGGTTCCGGGTCGGCCGAACTCGACGCCGCCGCCCTGGACGTCGTCCGCCGCGCCGCCCCGTTCCCGCCGATTCCTGCCGAGGCAGGCCGGTCCAGCTGGCAGTTCACCCTGCCGCTCGGCATCGGCCGTTGACCATCGGAGAACTTGCGCAATGCGCGCAGGAACGCGCGCTCGGACAAGCCTTCGGCCATCCGCAATTCAAGGAATTTTCGGCGGTCGAAGTCAGTTGACGTGACCGCCGGCGCCTTCAGGTTCGAAAGGGGCAGGCCTGAGCCCGCCCCTTTTCTCCGTTAGACAGAGGCCAGCAGGCTGGCGTTGCCGCCGGCGGCCGTGGTGTCGACGCAGACCGCCCGCTCGTGGGCGTAGGCTGCCGGGTAGATCACTTCGCTGATCAGCGGGATGATCGGTCCCTTGCGCTCGGCCAACACCTTGCGGATGGTCTTCATGCCTTCCTGCGTGCCCGAATAGGCAACGGCATCGACCGCCAGCGCGCGTGCCTCGACCGGATCGGCGCGGGCGTCGAGCGCGGCGATCGGCAAACCCTTGCCGAGCAGCGACTGCAGTGCCGCCGGCGCGCCGGGAGCCACCGCCAGTGCCGAGCAGCCGGCAGCGAGTGCCTGGATCGCCTGGGCAAGCAGCGTCTCGGCGTCAGGTCCGAGCACCAGCACGCGACCGCGCGGATTGAGCGACAGCGTGTTGGCCTCGCCCGTCGGTCCGGGCAGGTCCACCTGGCCGAAGTCGATCCCGGCAGCAGCGGCGATGGCCGCCGCGCCCTTGCCGCGCAGGTGCTTGCGCAGCACGGCGATACGGTCGCCGCGCGTTGCCCACTCGCCGGCATCGACGAGATTGTCGATCAGCTCGGTCGCCGTCACCTTGCGGCCATCCGCCGTGACCTGGCCGCCCTCGGCCGACTTGCGGAAACGACGCAGGTAGTGCGGGCCACCGGCCTTGGGGCCGGTGCCGGACAGGCCCTCGCCGCCGAAGGGCTGCGAGCCGACCACGGCCCCGATCTGGTTGCGGTTCACATAGATGTTGCCGGCATGGATGCTGTCGACGATGTGCTGCACGCGGCCCTCGATGCGGGTGTGCAGGCCGAAGGTCAGGCCGTAGCCCTTGCGGTTGATGGCCGAAACCACTTCGTCGATCTGGTCGGATTCAAACGTCGCGACGTGGAGAACGGGACCGAATATCTCGCGCTCCATCTCCTCGATGCCCTTGACCTTGAAGACATGCGGGGCAACGAAACGGCCATCGGCGGGCGCGTCGAGCTTGGCGATCAGCTTGCCCTTGGCTTCCATCTTCTCGCAATAGTCGCGGATGCCGCTCTGTGCTTCCTCGTCGATGACGGGGCCGACGTCGGTCGACAGCAGCCACGGATCGCCGACGGTGAGCGCATCCATCGCGCCCTTCAGCATCTCGACCATCTTCTTCTCGACGTCCTTCTGGACGTAGAGCACGCGCAGTGCCGAGCAGCGCTGGCCCGCACTCTGGAACGACGAGGCCAGCACGTCGCGGATCGCCTGCTCGGGCAGAGCGGTGGAGTCGACGATCATGGCATTGAGGCCGCCGGTCTCGGCGATCAGCATGGCATCGGGCTGCGCCGTCTCGGCAAGCTGCCGCTCGATGATCTTGGCGACCTCCGTCGAGCCGGTGAAGCAGACGCCGGCGATGCGCGGGTCGGCGGTCAGCGGCGCGCCGACAGTCGGGCCGTCACCGGGCAGCAACTGGATCACGTCCTCAGGCACACCGGCCTCGCGCATCATCTCGACGGCACGCGCAGCGATCAGCGGGGTCTGCTCGGCCGGCTTGGCGATGACGGTGTTGCCGGTGACAAGCGCTGCCGCGATCTGGCCGGTGAAGATCGCCAGCGGGAAGTTCCACGGCGAAATGCAGACGATGGCGCCGCGTGCCTCGGTGCCGGCTTCGGCCTTCTCGGCCTCGGCAGCGTAGTAGCGCAGGAAGTCGACCGCTTCGCGCACTTCGGCCACGCCGTCGGACAGCGACTTGCCGGCCTCGCGGGTGGCGAGCGCGAAGAACTCGGCCGCGTTGGCCTCGTAGAGATCGGCGGTGCGGCGCAGGATCGCGGCGCGCTCCGCGACAGGCTTCCTCGCCCAGGCGGGCTGCGCCTCGACGGCGATGCGGACTGCCGTATCCACCTGCTTGGCGGCAGCCTCGGTCACCGTGCCGACGATGTCGGAAGGCTTGGCCGGGTTGATGACCTTGCGCGACGCGCCGTAGCCGGCGGCACGCGTGATCGGCTTCGCCGTCCAGCGGTCAGGACCCTTGAAGCCCGACTTGGCATGATCGATCGCCGCAAGCGTGGTGGTGTCGGTGATGTCCCAGCCCCTGGCGTTCTGGCGGCCGGCGCCGAAGATGGCGGCAGGCGCGGGGATCGACGGGTTCGAGGCCGAACCTTGCGTCTCGACCGTTTCGAGCGGATCGCGGGCGATGTCCTCGGGCGCCACGTCCTCGTCGGTCAGCTGATGGACGAAGGACGAGTTGGCGCCGTTCTCGAGCAGGCGGCGAACCAGGTATGCGAGCAGGTCAGAGTGGGCGCCGACGGGCGCGTAGATGCGGCAGCGCGTGCCCTCGGCCTTGCGCACCGTCTCGTGCAGGGCTTCGCCCATGCCGTGCAGGCGCTGGAACTCGAAGGAGGTGCGGTCGGTGGCCATCGACAGGATGGCGGCAACCGTGTGCGCGTTGTGGGTGGCGAACTGCGGGTAGATCCGGTCCGTCATCGACAGGAGCTTGCGGGCGCAGGCCATGTAGGAAACGTCGGTGTTGGCCTTGCGGGTGAACACCGGATAGCCCGGCAGGCCCAGCGTCTGGGCGCGCTTGATCTCGGTGTCCCAATAGGCGCCCTTGACCAGGCGCACCATGATCTTGCGGTCGAGCTTGTTGGCCAGCGCATAGAGCCAGTCGATGGCAAAGGCCGTGCGGGGGCCGTAAGCCTGCACGACGACACCGAAGCCGTACCAGTCTGCCAGATCGGGATGCGCGAGCACACGTTCGATGACGTCGAGCGACAGGTCGAGGCGGTCGGCCTCCTCGGCGTCGATGTTGAGGCCCATGCGGGCGCGCTTGGCGGCAAGGCACAGCGACAGCAGCCGCTCAGCCATCACGGGCAGCATGTCTTCCTTGTGGGAGACCTCGTAGCGCGGGTGCAGCGCCGACAGCTTGACCGAGATGCCGTGGTTGTAGCGGATGTCGGGGCCGTTGCTGCCGTTGTCGAGCGACGAGATCGCCTCGGCATAGGCGCGGTGGTAGCGCAGCGCGTCGGCTTCGGTACGGGCGGCCTCGCCCAGCATGTCGAAGGAATAGAGATAGCCCTTCTGGATCATCGAGCGGCCGCGCTTGACGGCTTCGGTGATGGTGCGGCCGAGCACGAACTGCTCGCCCATTTCGCGCATGGCGGCGGCAACCGCGGTGCGGATCACCGGCTCGCCGAGACGGCGCACCATGGAGCGCAGGGTGCGCTCGATCGAGCCTTCGCCCTCGTCCAGCACGCGGCCCGTCAGCATCAGCGCCCAGGTCGAGGCATTGACGAAGATCGAGCTGGAGCCGCCCGAGTGGGCCGACCAGTCATGCGGCGCGATCTTGTCGGCGATGAGGTCGTCCATGGTCTCGGTGTCGGGTACGCGCAGCAGCGCCTCGGCCAGGCACATCAGCGCCACACCTTCCTTGGTCGACAGGCCGTAGGCCGAGAGGAAGACCTCCATCAGCCGCGGATCGGTCGAGCCGCGAACGGCACGCACGAGGTCGGCGGCGCGCGCCGAGATCGCCTTGCGGTCGTCGACGGACAGGTTGGCGAGAGCCGCCAGCCGCTTCACAGCTTCAGCTTCGTCGGGGAGGTAGTTGGCGCGGATTTCCTGGCGGATGGCGTCGAGCGCTTGCATGGCGATCCTGTGGAGCGGTTGGCATGACGGCGCGGCGGCAGAAGGTGCCGCAGAGCCCTTTGCCGGAAGCTAGCATAACGCCAGTTTTTCAGCCGGTCCAAAGAAGTCGACGCGACAGACCAAATGATCTAGCATTGAGGCCATGTGACGACGATATGGATCATCAATTCGATGCCAGAAGACCAATTGGACCGCATTGACCGCAATATCATGTTCGCCCTGTCTCGCGACGGGAGGCTGTCCATGGCCGAGCTCGCCACAAAGGTAGGCCTTTCCAAGACCCCGGTGCAGGCTCGGGTCAAGCGGCTGGAGAAGGACGGCTACATCAGGGGCTACCAGGCGATCATCGACAGCGAGCGCATGGGCGAAGGCCACGTCGCCTTTGTCCAGGTCAAGCTCTCGGACACCCGCTCTGCCGCGCTCGACGATTTCAACCGCGCGGTTCATGCCGTGCGCGAGATCGAGCAGTGCCACATGATGGCGGCGAGCTTCGACTATCTGCTCAAGGTGCGCACCAGGGACATCGCGGCCTACAGGCGCATACTCGGCGAGCGCATCTCCGCCCTCCCCCACGTCGCCCAGACGTCGACCTTCGTGGCCATGGAGACGGTGAAGGACCGCTGATCTATTCCGACAGCGTTTTCAGGAACGCCACCAAGGCCGCACGTTCCTGATCGGAGAGCGCGACAGGATGGATTTCGCTCTCCCCTTCGACAGCCTTCGGCGCCAACGCGTAGTGGTTCACGACCTGCTCCAGCGTCGCGAACTGGCCGGCATGCATGTAGGGCGGACGGTCGCCAACGCCTCGAAGCGACGGCGTCTTGTAGGCGCGCACCAGTTCCGGCGAACCTTTCTGCATGAAGCGCAGTTCGCGGCACGCCTCCTCCCCGCCGTCACGGAATTTTCCCAGGCAATTGAACGGGTCGGCGAGCACCTCGTCCAGCACGGCGATGCGGCCGCGATCCTCGGGCAGGCCTGCGACCGGCGGAACGCCGGTATTATGGAACTCATTGTCGGTGAAGCGCGGACCGGTGTGGCAGGTCGCGCACTTCGCCCTGCCGATGAACAGCCCGAGCCCACGTCGCTCTTCATCGGAAAGATCGTTCTCCGGTGCGAGCATGCTGCCTTTGGCAACGGCGTCGGCGAAGCGGTCGAAACGGGTCTGGTGATGCACGAGCGAGCGCTCGAAGGCGGCAATCGCCTTGCCGATGTCGGAAAACACCCGGTCGACGCCCTCGCGTTGTTCGACAGTCATCGCCGCCCAGGCCGCTTGCTCGGCTGGCGTGCCGAACGGCCCGGCGCTCGCCGGCAGACCGGAAAGATCGGGCAGAGGACGGAAAATCCGTTCATAGCGCTCGCCGAAACGGCGCTTGAGGTAGTGGGCATAGGCCAGTCGCGTGCCCGCCTGCTCCTTGGGGTTCTCGAGCGGCACCAGCGCCTGCGCCCAGAGGCTGTCGCGGCGCCCGTCCCAGAACAGGAACGGATCGCGCGCCACGCCCGCCAGCGGCATGGTTCGCCGGTTGGTCTCGCCGATGCCTACGCCGCGCGGAAGATCGTCCTGGAACTGCCGGTCGATCTTGTGACAGGTGCCGCAGGCGACGTTGCCGTCGCGGCTCATGCCAGTGTCGAAGAACAGCGTCGCGCCGAGTGCGGCGGCACCGGGATCGTCGGCGAAACGGTTGGTGGGATCGGGCGGCAGCGGCGACAGTACCGACAACGACATCGACGCGATGGCACGCTTCTCGGCATCGGTGAAATCAGGCTCGCTGCTGCCGGCCAGCATCACCACCAGCGAAGCAGCCAAGGCGAGATGCCTGATCGCAGCCGCCTTCATTGTCCCGCAGGCGCCTCACCCGTTGTCGAAGCCGCCCCGACAATCCTTCGCCACGCAGCCGAAACCAATTCGCCCTCCTAGCCTCCTGACGACAACGTTTTCAGCCGATCCGGCATTCCCCGGCGCGTCGACTATAGCCGATGGCAGCGATATCTATTGCAAAGAGGAGGATCTTTGTCTCGGCCACGGCGCCCCAATCAAAGCTCTGGCAAGATTTTGCCAAATAAAACATGATCTTGCATCCATTTTCGGATTCTCCTTGTCAAAGACGAAAATGAAAACGCGCGATCTCTTCCGAGACCGCGCGCCGATTTCGCTACAAGCTGGCGGAGGTCCTAGAACCCCAGCCCGCCCAGGCAGACATACTTGGTGTCGAGATAATCCTCGATGCCCTGATGCCCGCCCTCGCGGCCGAGACCGGACTCCTTGACGCCGCCGAACGGCGCTTCCGGCGTCGTGATCAGGCCCTCGTTGACGCCGACCATGCCGTATTTCAGCCCCTCCATCACGCGGAAGGCGCGGCCGAGATTGCCGGTGTAGAAGTAGCTCGCGAGGCCGAATTCGGTGTCGTTGGCGAGCGCGATCGCCTCCTCCTCCGTCTCGAACTTGAAGACGGGCGCGACAGGGCCGAAGATCTCTTCCTTCATGAACATCATCGCCGGCGTCGCACCGGAAATGACGGTCGGCTCGAAGAACGAGCCGCCGAGTGCGTGGCGCTTGCCTCCGGCAACCACCTTGCCACCCTTGGCCGTGGCGTCGGCGATGAATTCCTCGACCTTCTCGACGGCCTTCTCGTCGATCAGCGGCCCCTGCTGCACGCCGGCGTCCAGGCCGGAGCCGACCTTGAGCTTGTTCGACGCCTCGGCCAACTTGGCCACGAACTTGTCGTAGATGCCCGCCTGGGCGAAGAAGCGGTTGGTGCAGACGCAAGTCTGGCCGGAATTGCGGAACTTCGCAGTGATGGCGCCTTCAACGGCGCGGTCGATATCGGCGTCGTCGAAGACCAGGAACGGCGCGTTGCCGCCGAGTTCCATCGACACCTTCTTCACCGTCGAGGCCGACTTGGCGATCAGCATCTTGCCGACCTCGGTCGAGCCGGTGAAGGTGATCTTCTTGACCAGCGGGTTGGCGCAGATCTCGTCGCCGATTTCCCCGGCCGAGCCGGTCAGCACGTTGACGACACCCTTGGGGAAGCCCACTTCCTCGCACAGGGCGCCCCAGGCAAGACCCGAATAAGGCGTCTGCGACGCCGGCTTGACCACTGCGGTGCAGCCCGCGGCAAGCGCCGGCCCGAGCTTGCGTGACAGCATCGAAGACGGGAAGTTCCATGGCGTGATCGCGGCAATGACGCCCACCGGCTCCTTGGTGACGAGCACGCGGCGGTCGGCCCAGGGCGAAGGCACGACGTCGCCATAGGTGCGGCGTGCCTCCTCGGCGAACCACAGCACATAGGCGGCCGACGAGCCGATCTCGCCCTTGGCCTCGGTCAGCGACTTGCCCTGCTCGATGGTGAGCAGTTCGGCCAGCGCGTCCTGATTGTCCATGATCGCGTCGTGCAGCTTGCGCAGCAGTTTCGAGCGCTCGAGCGCCGAGGTCTTGCGGAACGTCTTGAACGCCTCGTCGGCGGCCTCGATGGCGCGTCGGGTCTCGGCGGCCCCGGACCTGGGCACGGTGCCGATCTTCAATCCCGTCGCCGGGTTGATGACGTCGATGGTCTTGCCGGAGTCGGCCTGGACCCATTCGCCGTTGATGAGATTGGCCTGCCGCATGAACTGACTGGCTTTCTGGAGCATGGTTTGCCTCCCTGTCCGCCTGTCGATGCAGGCTTTTCGTATCGGTAGAAACGTTGGGCGGACGGGCTCCCGCCGCCGCGCCACGGTCGCCAAATTAGTATCTTGCCGCAGTGTCCGCGATCAACCGCATTATGGCATAGATACGTTGGTCCAGCCTCATCCGAATACAGCGGTCGCAACCGTCAGCCAGAAGGCGGTCGTCACCGCAGCGCAGGCCGTGGCGATGGTCATCTGGTTCGAGGCCAGCGCCTGGCCGGTGCCGAACTGGGTGGCGATCAGATAGGAATTGACCCCGGACGGGAGCCCGGCGGCCGCAACCGCCACCTTGGCCGTGAGCGGCGGCAAGCCCAGCATCCAGGCAAAGGCCAGCGCAACAGCGGGCATCAGGAACAGCTTCAGCCCCGACAGCACGAGCGCCGGCCGGATATTGCCGGAAACCCCGAACTTCCTCAGCCCGAGCCCCATGGCAAACAGCGCCACCGGGCCGGCAACGTTGGCGAGCGCGTCGACGAAACGGTTGGCGAGCGACGGCAGCGGCAGGCCGGTGAAGCGCCAGGCGAGACCCGCGAGGATGCCGATGATGAGCGGATTCTGGAAGATCTTGCGCAGGAAGTCGCCGATGATCCGAAGCGAATGCACGGGCTCGCTGCTGCGCGGCCCGAACAGCTGGAACAGGATGATCGAAGCCATCATCATCGTCGGCAGATGCACCGACACGATCAGCAACAATATCTCGAAACCCTCCTGACCGAAGACCCCGAGCATGAACGGGATGCCGAGCAGCACCAGGTTGGAGAAGGCCGAGGAGACGCCGCCGACCACGCCCGCCTGCCCGTCCCGGCCGAACAGGCGCGTAGTCGCCAGATGACCGGCAGTCCAGGCCACGGCCGCTGAGGCGAAGTAGGTGGCCCACAGGCCCCAGGGCGCGGTGCCCTGGAAATCGGCGCCCAGCATCGTGCGGAACAAGAGCAGCGGCAGCGCCACCCCGACCGCGAAATGGGACAGTTGGTCCCCGGCCTCGGCCCGCAGATAGCCGGTCGCGCCGGCGAGGTAGCCCAGGGCCACGAGACCGAAGACGAAGAGCACTGTTTCGACGAGTGGTGACATCGGTGGCCGCAGGGTGAGGAATCGCGCTCCAGCATTGCCGCCTATCCCGTCCCGATCAAGCCGGCCGGCGCCTTTCGGCCATCCGCTGCGATTGCCGGCCGCCTTGCCTTTCAATCGGCTTTGGCATCCCTATATCCGCATTGCGAATTCGGGACGATTCATGCTCAGGCTTGCGCTTGCCATCATAGTGTTTCTGGGTGCCGTACCGGCCCAGGCGACCGAAGCCGGCTGGGCGCTCCTGCGCAACGGCGGCCACGTCGTGCTGCTGCGCCACGCCGCCACGACAGGCACCGTCGAGCCGCCGAGCTTCGACATCGAAAAATGCGCCACCCAGCTCAACCTCTCCGACCGAGGACGCCAGCAGGCGCGCAAGATCGGTGCTTTGTTTGCAGCACGTGCCGCGCCGGTCGAGAAGGTTCTTTCCAGCCGCTACTGCCGCACGCTCGAAACCGCCCGCCTTGCCTTCGGCGACAGCCTCGTCGAGCCGCTGGCCGCGCTCGACAAGCCCACCGAAGCGACGATCGAGGCCGACGTGACGGCGGTAAAGGAAATCATCCGCAACTTCTCTGGCTCCGACAACATCGTGCTGGTGACCCATCTCGAGAACATCCAGGCGCTGACGGGCGCATCGGCGCGCGAAGGCGAAGCCGTCATCGTAGGGCTCCAGGGAGAGAACCTGCATGTGCTCGGCCGCATCGTCTTTTGACGTGCCTTCCCCAACGTACGGGACCGGACGCCCAATGAAGGCACAGGATTTGGCCTTTTCCTGTCCGGAAAAACCGATTAGACAGCCCGACAAAACTATGCGCGCAGAATCTGTCCCGGGTTCATGACCGCCCTCACCAAAGGAAAAGCCGTGTCCACGACCTTCGAGAAAGTCGCCAAGATCATTGCCGAGACCAGCGAGATCGACCTCGACACCATCACGCCCGAGAGCCACACCATCGACGACCTGGGCATCGACAGCCTCGACTTCCTGGACATCGTCTTTGCCATCGACAAGGCGTTCGGCATCAAGGTGCCGCTCGAGAAGTGGACGCAGGAAGTCAATGACGGCAAGGCTTCGACCGACGAATACTTCGTCATGAAGAACCTCTGCGCCAAGATCGACGCGCTCGTCGCGGCCAAGAACGCCTGAGCAGGCGAACGCCGTCCATGGCCAACCGCGACGTCGTCATCACTGGCATCGGCCTCGTCTCCTCGCTCGGCGAAGGCGGCGGGGCGCATTGGGACAAGCTGAGCACCCCCGGTGCGACGCCGGTCATCGATGCCGAGCGCTTCTCGCCCTACACCATCCACCCGCTGCCCGAGATCGACTGGGGCCTGCAGATCACCAAGCGCGGCGACCAGCGGCAGATGGAGACCTGGCAGAGGCTCGGCACCTACACTGCCGGCATGGCGCTCGACGACGCCGGCATCAAGGGCAACGACGACCTCAGCACGACCATGGACATGGTGGTTGCGGCTGGCGGCGGCGAGCGTGACGAATCTGTCGACGCAGGCGTCCTCGATGCGTCCAGCACGCGCAGCGACCGTGGCGTCCTCCTCAACGAAAAGCTGACGACCGAGCTTCGGCCGACGCTGTTCCTCGCCCAGCTCTCCAATCTGCTCGCCGGCAACATCTCGATCGTCCACAAGGTCACCGGCTCGTCCCGCACCTTCATGGGCGAGGAAGGTGCCGGCGTTTCCGCCATCGAGACGGCGGCCGCGCGCATCCGTTCGGGCCAGTCGACGCATGTCCTGGTCGGCGGTGCCTTCCAGACCGAACATTCCGACATGCTGCTCGGTTACGAACTGGCCGGTTATCTGCATCGCGGCCCGTGGAAGCCGGTATGGCAGCGGCAGGGCTCGGAAGGCGGCGGCGTGGTCACCGGCTCGGGCGGCGCGTTCCTGGTGCTCGAATCCCGCGAACATGCCGAGGCCCGCGGCCAGAAGATCTATGCCCAGCTGGGTCCGGTCGTGTCCGGCCGCGCCAGGCGCCGCGGCAATGGCAGCCTGGAAGCAGGGCTCGCCGAACTCCTGGCCAAGGTCGAGCTTCCCAGGGGCGATCTGCTGGCGATTTCCGGCGCGTCCGGCGCGCACGCCGCGACCGCGGCTGAAAAGGCTGCGCTCGACGCCAATCCCGCGATTGCGACACGTGCACTTTCGTCGCTGACCGGCCACATGAAGGAAGCGCAGTTTCCATTCGCGGTCGCGCTCGCGGCCCTCGCCATCGACAACGGCGCCGGCTACCCGGCGTTCGAGGCCGGCGAGAAGGAATTTGCCGGTGCGCCGACAAACGTACTGGCAACAGCCGTCGGCTATCACCAATTCGAAGGCGTGGCGCTCGTCTCCGCGCCGCGCTGAAGGGTGTCAGGACAGAACATGGCCAATCTGAAGGATCATCTCGGCAGACCCGTCGTCGCCGTTACCGGCATCGGCGTCGTCACCTCGCTCGGCGTCGGCAAGGCCGACAACTGGGCGGCGCTGACCGCAGGCAAGTCGGGCATCCACCCGATCACCCGCTTCCCGGTCGACCACCTGAACACCCGCGTCTCCGGCATGGTCGACTTCCTGCCATCGAGCAACAAGGGCTCCAGTGCCCTGACCTACGAGCTCGCGGAAACGGCCGCACAGGAGGCCGTGGCCGAAGCGGGCTTCGACACCGGCGACTTCGACGGTCCGCTGTTCCTGGCCTCCCCACCGGTCGAGCTCGATTGGGCCGACCGCTTCGCGCTCTATGCCGGCGACGATCAGGGCTCCGCTTCCGAGCGCCTGCTGCGTGTCGCCCGCAACCTCAATTCGCTCGACATGTTCGACACCTCGCAGTTCGGCTCGATAGCCGACCGCCTTGCCGACCGCTTCGGCACACGCGGCCTCCCGATCACGCTGTCGACCGCCTGTGCATCGGGCGCCACCGCCATCCAGCTCGGCGTCGAGGCGATCCGCCGCGGCGAGTGCGACCGCGCGCTCTCGATCGGCGCCGACGGCTCGGCCACTGCCGAGGCGCTGATCCGCTTTTCGCTGCTGTCGGCGCTGTCGACCAACAACGACGTTCCGGAAAAGGCGTCGAAGCCGTTCTCCAAGGACCGTGACGGTTTCGTGCTCGCCGAAGGATCAGCTGCGCTGGTACTCGAGTCTCTGGAAAGCGCGCTTGCCCGCGGCGCCGAAGTGCTCGGCATCCTGCGCGGCTGCGGCGAAAAGGCCGACGATTTTCACCGCACCCGCTCCAAGCCGGACGGTTCGCCGGCCATTGGCGCGGTCAAGGCGGCCCTTGCCGACGCTGGCCTCGGCGAGGACGAGATCGACTACGTCAACGCTCACGGCACCTCGACGCCCGAAAACGACAAGATGGAGCACATGTCGCTTTCGACCGTGTTCGGCGAGCGCATCCGCAAGATTCCGGTGTCGTCCAACAAGTCGATGATCGGCCACACGCTCTCGGCGGCAGGCGCGATCGAGGCCGCCTTCTCGCTGATGACCATGCGCGAAGGCGTGATCCCGCCGACGATCAACTACGACAATCCCGATCCGTCGATCGAACTCGACGTGGTGCCGAATGTGAAGCGGGAAGCCAAGGTTCGCACAGTGCTCTCCAACTCCTTCGGCTTCGGCGGCCAGAACACCTGCCTTGTCATGGCGCGGGAACCGGTCTAAGCGACCGCCTAACTGATTTTCGGCACTGCGGCGCCCTTTAGGCATCGACCACGATGCACCCGGCGCCGCAGCGACAAGGATTGAGCGACACCATGCGCGCACTACAGCTCGTTGAGGACCGCCGGCTCGAGCAGGTGGACATTGCCCCGCCCCCACCTCCCGGCCTCGGCGAAGTCACGCTCCGCATCAAGGCCGTCGCGCTCAACCACATCGACGTCTGGGGCTGGCGCGGCATGGCCTTCGCCAAGCGCAAGATGCCCCTGGTGATCGGCGCCGAAGCCTCCGGCGAAGTCGACCAGGTCGGCCCAGGCGTGACCGGCCTTGCCCCCGGCCAGCTCGTCTCCATCTACGGCGCCCGCACCTGCGGCCTCTGCCGCCCTTGCCGCGAAGGCCGCGACAATCTCTGCGAGCACGTTTCGGGCGTGCACGGCTTCCATCTCGACGGCTTCGCCCAGGAAAGGATAAACCTGCCGGCGCGCCTCCTCGTCCCGGCCCCTCCTGGCGTCGACGCCATCGGCGCTGCGGTTGCACCCGTCACCTTCGGTACGGTCGAGCACATGCTGTTCGACAACGCCAGGCTCGAGCCGGGCGAGACCATCCTGGTCCATGCCGGCGGCTCCGGCATCGGCACGGCTGCGATCCAGCTCGCCAAGAAGATAGGCTGCACGGTCATCACCACCGTCGGCTCCAACGACAAGATCGACAAGGCCAAAGCGCTCGGCGCCGACCACGTTATCAACTACCGCGAGGACCGCTTCGAAGGCGTGGTGCGCAAGCTGACCAAGAAGAAGGGCGTCGACGTCGTCTTCGAGCATGTCGGCAAGGACACCTGGGCCGGCTCTATGTTCAGCCTCAGGCGCGGCGGCCGCCTCGTCACCTGCGGTTCGACCTCGGGCGTTTCGACAGACATGAACCTGATGATGCTCTTCCAGCAGCAGCTGAAGATCCTCGGCTCGTTCGGCTGCCGCATGGAGAACATGGCCAACGCCATGCAGAAAATGGCCGCCGGTCTGGTGAAACCGATCATCGATACCGAAGTGGATTTCACCTCCATCGACACGGCGCTCAAGCGCATGGAAGGCCGCGACGTGTTCGGCAAGATCATCCTCCGCATCGACTGAGGATTTTTCCGAATTGCCGCGCAAGAAGGCCAGCAAGATACCCAGTCCGACGATGATGCGGATCATGCGGCGACTGCGCCAGCTGAACTACTGGCTGATCGCGCAGGTGGCGCTCGTCGCGCTCAAGGCGCTCAGGCTGCTGCCGGTGGACAGGGCGCTGAACTTCGCCGACCGCGCCGCCCGCACCGTCGGCCCGTGGTTCGGCCGCCATCGGGTGGCCGTGGCCAACCTGCGTGCCGCCTATCCCGAAAAGAGCGACGCCGAGATCGAGGCCATCGCCCTGGACATGTGGGGCAACATGGGCCGGCTGGGTGCCGAGTACATCTTCCTGGATCAGATCTTCGATTTCGATCCGAACGCCACGGCCCCGGGCCGCATCGAAGTTTCAGGAATCGACAACTTCGCCAGGATCGCCAACGAGGACAAGCCGCACATCGTCTTCACCGGCCATCTCGGCAATTTCGAGCTGCTGCCGATCGCGGCCGCCACCTTCGGCATGAAGATCACCGCGCTGTTTAGGCCGCCAAACAATCCCTACCTCGCCGAGTACATCTTCTCGACGCGCAGCTCCAGCATGGGCGATCTGCTTGCATCGCAGCGCGGCGCGTCCTTTGCACTTGCCGGCATCCTCGACCGCGGGGGCAATGTCGGCGTGCTCGTCGACCAGAAATTCAATCGCGGGCTGAGGACGAGCTTCTTCGGCCGCGAATGCGAGACCAACCCCGTCGTCGCCATGCTGGCGCGCCATTACGACTGCGACGTCTACCCCGCGCACTGCATCAGGCTGCCCGGCAACCGCTACCGCCTGACGGTCGAAGACAAGCTCGACCTGCCCCGCCGCGACGACGGTGCCGTCGACGTCCAGCTGACGACGCAGATGTTGAACGACACGGTCGAACGCTGGATCCGCGAGGATCCGGGCCAGTGGATGTGGTTCCACAAGCGCTGGGTGCTCTCGCGTGGCAAGAAGCGGAAGGTCAATACCGCCGGGAAGCTGACGGCGCGCTCCTGACTTCGCTATCCGCCGTAAAAATTCATCACGGCGTGGCGTGCCTCGGCGAAGAACAGCCAGCGCTCGACGACGAGGCCCAGCGCATAAAATGCCACCGCCAGCGCCGACGCCACGATGGCCACGGCGCCCGCACCTGAGACTATCGCGACCACCAGCAGCGCGATCGGCACGGCCCCGCCGGCGATCATCGCGAGGTTGGACAGCTTCCGGGCATGCTTGCGGGCGACCTTGAAGCCCATTTCGCGCGTCAGGTAGTTGTCGTTGATGTGCGGCCGCTCGAACAGCCGCACGCGGCCGATATTGCCGAGCCCAGTGGCGCTTTCAGGCGTCGAAAGCGGCGCCATGGTGCGCAGCCGGGTCCACCACAGGTTCTTGGCTATCCAGGCAGCGGCAATCGCCACCATGGCCAGGATGCCAGGGAGCCACGCGCCGTTGCCAGAAGTTGCAGCGAACATAGTCGTGAGGGTGAGCCCGCCCGCGGCGGCGAACAGCAGGTAGCAGAGCGGCGTAAGCTGGGTGTTCCAGGCCTGCACCGCCCGCAGCGAGGCATAGATCATCGCAGTGCAGTAGACCGTCGCAAGGCACATTGCTGCCCCGAGAAACCCGACCGGCGGCAGGTATCGCCCTTCGATCATTGATAGCCAGGCCGATACGGTCAGGGGCGCGAAGGTCGCGATCGCCATCGCGCCCTCGCGCGACAGCCAGCTCGAGCGCCATTGCGACAGCGCCCGCCAGGCGCGCTGCGGATTGCCCAGATGCAGCGTCGACGACAGCAGGCCGCCGGCGATCATCGCCAGCGCAAGAACGTGCGCGATCTTGGTGGCCATGGCCCCTGGGTCGAGCAGGCCGAGCCCGAGGATTGCAGCGAGCCCGTAGCCCATGCCGGACAGCGTGGTGAAGACGATGATGGAAGGCGCGGGATGCATATGTCAGATTCGGTCCAGCATGCCGTCGAGCCAGGCGAAGAAGCCTTTGGCCCCGTCGGTATTTTCAGCCAGCACCGCCGAGCTTGCGGCGAGCGGTTTGCGTGGCCGCGGCGGCAGGTATTTGTTGGTGGGTCGTGTGCCTTGCTCCGGCATCAGATCGAAGCCGCCGCGTTCTGCCACCATCCGCGACACCTGCGAGGATGGATCGCCAAGGTCGCCGTAGTGCCGGGCATTGACCGGGCAGGTCCGCACGCAGGATGGAACGCGGTCGATCTCTTGAAGAGTCTCATTGTAGATGCGGTCGATGCAGAGCGTGCATTTCTTCATCACGCCGGCGGCGAGGTCCATCTCGCGCGCGCCATAGGCGCAGGACCAGGCGCACAACCCGCAGCCGATGCACTTGTCCTCGTCGACGAGCACGATGCCGTCATCGGCACGCTTGTAGGAAGCGCCCGTCGGGCAGACGCTGACGCAGGGCGCGTCCTCACAATGCAGGCAGGACTTCGGGAAATGCACGATGCGTGCCTCGCCCGCCTCGCCGATGACCTGCCCGCCCTCGGGAACCACCTCGAAGCTGTGGATGCGGTTGAGGAAGGTGCCGGAGACATCGGCGCCATAGGGATTCTGGTCGGAAAGCGCTGCCCCATGGCCACCGGTGTTCCATTCCTTGCAGCTGATGACGCAAGCGTGGCAGCCGACGCAGACGTCGAGGTCGATGACGAGGCCGAGCCTTTTCGGCGTCGGCAAATTGGGCAGGCTGGTCATGGGTTCCCCCTTCCTTCTCCCCGTTCACGGGCAGAAGGTGGTCCGAAGGACCGGATGAAGGGCAGCGCGAGCCTTTGATGGGATTGTTGCCCCTCACCTGCCGGTCGGCATCCTCTCCCCTTAGACGGGGAGAGGAAATGCAGTCGAATCGCCGCGCCAATCGTCATCAACGTGACCACTCCTGACCGTAGCGTAGTTCATCCACGTGCGGCCGCTCTCGGGACACGGCGGAAAATTGCGGTTCGCTGACCTCTGAGCGCTCCGCTTTCTCGATCCTCACCCTGAGATCGTACCACGCCGCTTGGCCGGTGATCGGGTCGGAGTTCGACCAGCGCAGCCCATCGCCCTTCGGCGGTAGAAGCTCGTGGATCAAGTGGTTCATCAGGAAGCCTTTTTTCGCTTCCGGCGCGTCCCTGTCGAGCGCCCATGCACCCTCGCGCTTGCCGATCGCGTTCCAGGTCCAGATCGTGTTCGGGTTCACCGCCTCCATGCGCGCGATCTCGACCTTGATGCGTCCGTGATGCGAGATGACCCAGACCCAGTCGCCGGTGGCCAGCCCGAGTTCGTCGCAGATCGCGCCGGGCACATAGAGCGGGTTCTTCGTGTGGATCTGCCTGAGCCAGGCGTTCATCGATCCCCAGGAATGATACATCGCCGCCGGCCGCTGAGTGATGGCGTGATAGGGGAATTCGCTTGCGCTGACGGCCGCCTCCTCGAAGGGCCGGTACCAGACCGGCAGCGGGTCGAAGGTGTCGAGGATGCGCTGCCGGTGCGTTTCCGGCGCCACCGGCTCGCGCACGCCGTCCGCCGAAAGCCGGAATTTCTGCAGCGTCTCCTGGTACAGCTGGAAGGTGACCGGCTTGGGTTCGTCAAAGAAGCCCATGCGCACGCCGAACTCCTGGTAGGCTTGGTTGGCGTGCTTGAAGAACTGCGCCTCGAGCGGAATGTGGGCCGAAAAGAACGAGCCGTTTTCGATGTAGCGTTCGATCTGTTCGGGATTGATCGCCCCGCGCCCGGCACGGTCGCCCTTGCTGCCGCGGAAGCCCGCCAGCGGCCCGATGCCCGGGCGACGTTCGTGACGTACGATGTAGTCGGCGTAATCCTTGTAGAGCGGCTTGCCGTGGTTGTCGGCGAAGCCCGGCAGTCTCAGCCGCGCGCCGAGATCGAGCAGCACCGTCTGGAAGGGGCGCACGTCGCGGTCTGGCTGAACCACCGGCCAGCGTATGGCGTCCTGCACCGCGTCGGGCTCGGAGATCGGCCTGTCGAGCAGCGAGATGCAGTCGTGCCGCTCGAGATAGGTCGTGTCGGGCAGGATGAGGTCGGCATAGGCGACCATCTCCGACGAATAGGCGTCGGAATAGATGATCTTCGGAATGCGGTATTCGCCGGTCTCCGGGTCCTTGTCCTCCAGCATCCTGATGACACCGGCCGTGTTCATCGACGAGTTCCAGGCCATGTTGGCCATGTAGAGGAACATCAGGTCGACCGGATATGGATCGCCGGCATGCGCATTGGCGATCACCATGTGCATCAGCCCGTGGGCCGAGATCGGCGCGTCCCAGGAAAATGCCTTGTCGATGCGCATCGGCCGGCCGTCGCCGTCGACCAGTAGGTCCTCCGGGCCGCGCGGAAAACCGAGATGCGGACCCGACAGCGGCTTGTTGGAACCGAAATGCTCGGCCTTGCCGTGCGGCGTGGGATGCGCCTCGACCGGCTTGGGGTAAGGCGGCTCGAAGCGGAACCCGCCGGGACAGTCGACGGCCCCGATGAGCACCTGCAGCATGTGCAGCGCCCGCGCCGTCTGGAAGCCGTTGGAATGGGCCGACAGGCCCCGCATCGCATGGAACGACACCGGCCGACCGACGAAGCCATCGTGGTGCTGGCCGTTGACGTCCGTCCACGGCTGATCGACGACGATGGCCTCGTCGAAGGCCACACGCGCGATTTCGGCCGCCAGGCCGCGGATGATCTCGGCTGGAACGCCGGTTTCCTTGGCAACCGCCTCCGGCGCATATTGCGGATCGAGATATTTTTCGGCGAGCAGCTGGAACGCGGGCACCGCAATACGGCCGTCCGGCAGCTCGACCCGACCGGAAAGCCCGGCTCGCGCGCCCGGCGTTCCCAGCGGCACGACCTGCTCCGTCACCGTTTCGTGGATCTGGACCTTGCCGTCCTTGTCGCGCAGGAAGAGGCCATGCTCGGCCGTGCCTGGCGCATCGACCACCAGCCACGTCGCGTTGGAGTAGCGGACGATGTAGTCGACGTCGATCTTGCGTGCCTTGAGCAGTTCATGGACCAGCGACAGGATCAAAAGGCCGTCGGTACCCGGCCGTATGCCGATCCAGTTGTCGGCGACCGCGGAGTAGCCTGTCCGCACTGGATTGACCGAGACGAAGCGGGCGCCGCGCTTCTTGAGCTTGGAAATGCCGATCTTGATGGGATTGGAATCGTGATCCTCGGCCACCCCGAACATGACGAACAGCTTGGTCCGGTCCCAGTCCGGAGCGCCGAACTCCCAGAACGCCCCGCCGATGGTCATGATGCCGGCGGCAGCCATATTGACCGAGCAGAAGCCGCCATGGGCAGCGTAATTTGGCGTGCCGAACTGCTGCGCCCAGAAGCCGGTCAATGATTGCGACTGGTCGCGGCCGGTGAAGAAGGCGAGCTTCTTCGGGTCGGACTGCCGCACCTCGTCGAGCCATCGGGTGGCGAGCGCCAGCGCCTCGTCCCAGGAGATTTCCTTGTATTCGCCCGATCCGCGCGGTCCGGTCCTGAGCATCGGCGCGCGCAGCCGAGCCGGGGCGTAGTGCTGCATGATGCCGGCGGAGCCCTTGGCGCACAGCACGCCGCGATTGACCGGATGGTCCCTGTTGCCTTCGATGTAGCGGATCTTCCCGTCCTTGAGATGGACGTCGATGCCGCAGCGGCAGGCGCACATGTAGCAGGTCGTCTTGCGGACCTCGTCGGACACGGGTTCCGAAAGGGCCACACGCTGTTCAGACTTCATCCGGCAACCTCCCTGCGATGAGTCCTACTCAGGCGCTCGACGAAAGGAAATGCCCGAAAACGTAAGTCTACGGCAAAATTTGTCTAAACCACATGAGGAACTTAGTTCGGGCAGCTAAAGTCCGGCCCGAAATAGAAAGGCCGGGGAGCCCCCACTCCCCGGCCGTCGCAGGCCCGTCTCTGCGAAATCCTGTCTAGAAGAACAGGTAGCTGGACCGCTGCGTATCCATGGTCGCACCATTGCGATCCTCGTCCAGAAGCGTGTCGGCGCCGAATGTGGCGCGCACGCCGAGAACCAGCTTGTGGAGGTTGACGCCATCGCTGCTCAGGCCGGTCAGACGGTCGAACTGATAGCGCCCGAAGACCGTCCAAGGCGTGCCGTCAAAACGGTAATTGCCCTGCAGAGCCGCAGTAACCGAGTCCGCACCATCGGACACGTCGACGGAGCGATAGCCAAGCTCGCCATCGAAGCGCAGATTTGGTTGAACGAAGTAGCGTGCCACGCCGCGAACGCCCCATATATCGGCGTGATCCGATGATCCGGATTCGCGAAGCTGTCCGTAGTAGGCTTGGCCGTATAGCGTGACGTTGTCGAAGTAGACCTGAGCCTCCGGGCCGACCGTGAAGGTATATGCGTCCCCGGGCCCTGAGTCGCCGCCATAGCCGGTGATGGTCGCAAATCCGCCCGCTGCAAAACTGCTGGGATCGCGCCAGTAGGCATGCACGGCGCCGCCATAGCTGTTGAAATCGCCCTCGTCGAACCAAGCGCCATCGGCGAACAGGTCGCCTTGAACGTTCCAGCGCACGTCTATCGGAAAGTTGAGTCGGGCAGCGCCCCCCGCCACCCATCCACCGTCATTACCGCCTTCTGCATCGATCCAGAGGCCGCCCAGAAATGCCTCGACATGGCCCGCGATCCGTGGCCCCGACGCGACAGGCTCCTCGGCGATCGGCGCCACCACATCCGCCGCGAATGCGGGAGAGGCAACCACCGCAAGCATCGCACCAGCCAAAAGTCGCTTCATGAAGACCCACCTTACCCCGAAATAGGTAGCCACCTTAATTTAGCACCTGCTTGGCCACTGGCAATTGAGGAGGCACTCACATCTGTCCCGACCGCAGATTTCGTCTCCGGCATGATACAATTCTGCAACAGAGCACAGTCGCCACCGACCCTCGGGCAAGTTAAAATCGCAAATATTTCCAATATAGCAGGCGCTGCCCGATGCAGGTTCTTGGGTCGCGAGGCCGGGGCGACGCCGGCTCAGTTTGCGACGATGATCCGGGTGTTTTGGGTCCCGACCTCCCGGACCAAGGAATAGAACCGCGCCGCATTGGCGACATTGAGCCTGACGCAGCCGTGGGAGGCAGGCCGGCCAAGCGACCTCACCGCTCCCGTGCCGTGGATCGCATAGCCACCGTTGTAAAAGACCGAATAGGGCATCGGCGAGTTCTCGTATTTGCTCGAGTACCACATCCGGTGCAGCCGCTTGGGCCGCCAGTTGCCGCGGGGCGTCACATATCCCCTGCGGGCCGTGGACACCGGCCAGCGATGAATCACCCGCCCGTCGATCGTGACGGTCATGGTCTGCGTCGAAATGTTGACCCTGGCCACAAGTACGTCGGCGGCGGCCCGTGCAGGAAATCCGGCAATCGCCAGGACCGCGGCCATGAAGAGAGCTTTGTACATCTTGCGCGCACTCCCCGACCGGCAGCAATTCTGCCTTACCCAAAGGAATGGGAACACGAAAAGTTGTACGGTTGGTAAATCTAGCGCCATGGGCGAAACCACCGCCCAGACTGCCATTTTAGGCGCCCGAAACGCCCTTTGCCGGCTTCGATTGTCGCTCTCCAGCCCCTATCGCCGCCCGGCTCTGGCCCAGTTGACTCGACTTTGTATGAGCATAGGCTCCTCCCACGGCTGGAAGGATTTTCTCCACGCCGCCCAACAAGACAACGTGCGGCCGTGTGCGGACCGTCGCCCGGAGGATCTTTAATCATGCAACAATCCGAACCACTTAGCGGCATAAGCCGGCGCAACCTGCTTTCGCTGATCGGCCTCACGGCCGGCTCGGCGGCAATGTATCAGGCAATGACCAGCCTCGGTCTGGCGGTCGAATCCGGCTACCGGGGACCGCCAAAGCTGGAAGGCGACCCCAAGGGCGCCACGGTGCTGATCCTGGGTTCGGGCCTTGCCGGCATGACCGCGGCGCTCGAACTCCGTCAGGTCGGCTACAAGGTCAAGATCCTCGAATACAACAGCCGTTCGGGCGGTCGAAACTGGACGCTGCGCGGCGGCGACACCTACACCGAACTCGGCGGCGCTACGCAGAAATGCGAGTTCGACGAGGGGCTCTACCTCAATCCCGGACCATGGCGCATTCCTTACCACCACAACGGCCTGCTGGCCTATTGCCGGCGTCTCGGCGTCAAGCTGGAGCCGTTCCAGCAGCTCAACCACAATGCCTTCCTGCATTCGTCCAAGGCCTTCGGCGGCAAGCCACAGCGCGTGCGCGACATCAAGATCGACTTCCAGGGGCATGTCTCCGAACTGCTCGCCAAGGTGGCGCACACCGGCAAGCTCGAAGGCGGCGTCACCAAGGAAGACCAGGAGATGCTGCTCGAGGCGCTGCGCTCCTGGGGGGCGCTCGACAAGGACTACGCCTACGCCAAGAGCGTCGCGACATCCGAGTTCCGCGGTTTTGCCAAGGATCCCGGCGGTGGCCTGACCGCTGTGCCGGCGCCGAGCGACCCGATTGCGCTCAAGGACATCTTGAGCTCGGGCTTGTGGAGCAACCTTGCCAACTTCGCCCTCTACGAATTCCAGACGACCATGTTCCAGCCGGTGGGCGGCATCGACATGATCGGCAAGGCCTTTACCAAGGAGGTCGGCGATCTCATCACCTATCACGCCAAGGTCACCAAGATTCACCAGGACGACAAGGGCGTCACCGTCACCTACGAGGACCAGCAGAAGCCCGGAACCATGGTCGAGGAAAAGGCCGACTGGTGCATCTGCACCATTCCGCTCACCATCCTGAGCCAGATCGAGCTCAACGTCAGCGCGCCCATGCAGGCCGCCATCGAGGCCGTTCCCTATGCCTCGTCGGTCAAGGTCGGCCTGCAGTTCAAGCGCCGCTTCTGGGAGCAAGACGAGCTGATCTTCGGCGGCGTCAGCTACACCGACCTGCCGATCACCCAGATTTCCTACCCAAGCACCAGCTTCAACACCGACGGCAAGGGCGTGCTGCTCGGCGCCTACACATGGAACGGGCCGCACTCCTACGAGTTCACCGCCATGCCGCCGGAGGAGCGCGTCAAGCGCGCCGTCGAATACGGGACGATGATCCATCCGCAATACAAGGACGAGTTCGAGAACGGTATCTCCATGGCCTGGCACCGCTCGCCCTTCACGCTGGGCTGCGCCGGCGACTGGACCGAGGAAGCCCGCAAGGAGCACTACGAGAACCTCTGCAAGATCGACGGGCGCATCGTGCTGGCAGGCGAGCACGCCTCCTACATTCCAGCCTGGATGGAGGGCGCGATCCTTTCGTCGCTCGATGCGATCACCCGGCTGCATCAACGCGTCGTCACGGGATGACGGCCATGCCTCGCCATCCCTCACCTCCCGTTTTCGCAAGGCACGCCACAATGACCCAACAACTTGCACGGCCCATCGGCCATTTCGCCGCGGCGGCGTTCGCAGCCGTTCTTTTCGCAACCGCGGCACTCGCCGATTCTGCCGGTGCGACGCTCAGCGAGGGCGACAAATTCTCGGAGAAGACCGGCCAGGAACTCTACGCCAATGTCTGCCAGGCCTGCCACATGGACCAGGGACAGGGGGCGGTCGGCGCCGGCAGATATCCGGCACTGGCCAAGAACGAGAACCTCGCCTCCGGCGCCTATCCCGTCTACGTCGTCCTGCACGGCCTCAAGGGGATGCCGCCCGTCGGCAAGATGATGAGCGACGAGCAGGTGGCCGCGGTCGTCAACTACCTGCGGAGCAATTTCGGCAACGACTACAAGGACGCGGTGACGGTCGAGGACGTCGCCGGCGCCCGCTGAGCTTCGAGACCGCCGGCTCCGGCGGTCTCGCCTGCCCTTCATGATAGGAGAACGTGATGACCAAGATGCGGATTGCTGCCACGCTGGCGGCTACCCTCCTGCTTGCCGGCAACGCGACGGCCGAGGAGGTTATACGCCACAAGACGCCGAACTCGGATTTTCCGATCGCGCGGGCCGTGGAGGTCCCGGCGGGTAGGACAACAGTCTATGTCAGCGGCGCCGTGCCCTCGGTCGTCGACGAGAAAGCCGACAAGGGCAGCATTGCCGCCTATGGCAACACCAAGACTCAAACCGAATCGGTGCTGAAGTCGGTCGACAAGACCCTTGCCGACCTCGGGCTCAAGATGGGTGACGTGGTGAAGATGCAGGTCTTCCTCGTCGGCGACCCCGAAAAGGGCGGCAAGATGGATTTCGCCGGCTTCATGGAAGGCTACACGCAGTTCTTCGGCACCGAGGTACAGCCCAACCTGCCGGCACGCTCGGTGATGCAGGTCGCGGGCTTGGTCGCACCCGGCTGGCTGGTCGAAATCGAAGTGACGGCCGTCCGCCCGTAGAGGCAATGACCTTGCCATGCTGCCCGGACATCCGGGCAGCTGCGCTCGACACGCCGGCAAGGATGCGCAAGACTGGCGGTCGATCAAGGTCAATCGGGTTGACGTCGACCGCATGCATGACAAGCTTTTCAAGACCATAGACGATCGTCGCGACGAAGTGGCGGAGCTTGCCGCGGAACTGATCCGCTTCCCGACCATCAACCCGCCCGGCGACGCCTACGGGCCCTGCGCCGAGTACATCGGCAAGCGCCTGGCCAAGCGCGGCTTCAGCGTCGAGTACGTCCGCGCCGAAGGCACGCCCGGCGACACCGACCGCTATCCGCGTATCAATGTCATCGCCCGCTTCGACGGCAGGACGAAAGGCCAGACCGTCCATTTCAACTCGCATATCGATGTCGTGGAAGCCGGCGAAGGTTGGAGCCTCGACCCGTTTGCCGGCGTCGTCCGCGACGGCCGCGTCTACGGCCGCGGCGCCTGCGACATGAAGGGCGGCCTCGCCGCCTCGATCATCGCCGCCGAAGCCTTAATGGACGTCAACCCCGACTTTCCCGGCGCCATCGAAATCTCGGGCACTGTCGACGAGGAGTCAGGCGGGTTCGGCGGCGTCGCCTATCTCGCCGGCAAGGGCTACTTCTCCAAGCCGAAGGTCGACCACGTCATCATTCCCGAGCCGCTCAACAAGGACCGAATCTGCCTCGGCCATCGCGGCGTCTGGTGGGCGGAGATAGAGACCAAGGGCGAGATCGCCCACGGCTCGATGCCCTTCCTAGGCGATTGCGCCGTCCGCCACATGGGCGCGGTGCTCGAAGCCTTCGAACGGGAGCTCTTCCCGGCCCTAGACCGCAAGACGACGCGCATGCCGGTGGTGCCCGAGGGCGCGCGGCGCTCGACCATGAACATCAATTCCGTCCATGGCGGCCAGACCGACGATTTCCGCCCCGGGCTGCCCTCGCCCAACGTACCCGATTCCTGCCGGCTGACCATCGACCGCCGCTTCCTGCTGGAAGAGGACATCGACGACGTGAAAAGCGAAGTGACGAGCATCCTCGAGCGGCTCAAGCGCGAACGGAAAAAATTCGATTACGAGATCCGCGACATCATGGAGGTGCAGCCGCTGATGACCGAGCGCGACGCGCCGGTGCCCTCGGCAATCGCCGAAGGTATCAGGGCGATCTTCGACAGGGAGCCGGAATATGTCATTTCTCCCGGCACCTACGACCAGAAACATATCGCCCGCATCGGCCATCTGTACGATTGCATCGCCTATGGCCCGGGTATTCTCGACCTCGCCCACCGGCCCGACGAGTGGGTGGGCATAGACGACATGGTTCAATCGGCGAAGGTGATGGCCGTCGGCCTCGATATATTGCTGCGTGGCCAGTTCAACGGCTGAACGGCCAAGCAACTGCGCACGGCAAGTCAGGAATTCCTTTTTCGGCAATGCCGGAAAGATTGCAACAAACTTGATTTACGCGGCCGGAAATTCGCGCTTCTATCCGGCCCGACCACATCGAAGCGGGGAGACCAGAGATGAAGCAGTGGAACACCATTCTCGCAGCCGCCGTGATCGCGCTGGCATCGAGCACGGCCGCCATGGCTGCGCGCACCGACCTGGTGCTGGGCATTCCGCTGGAGCCTCCGCATCTCGACCCGACCGCGGGTGCCGCCGCCGCGATCGACGAGGTGCTCTATGCCAATGTCTTCGAAGGGCTGACCCGGATCGGCCAGCGCGGCGAGGTGCTGCCCGATCTCGCCGAGAGCTGGACGATCTCCGATGACGGCAAGACCTACACCTTCAAGCTGCGCTCAGGCGTGAAATTCCACGACGGCACCGACTTCAATGCCGATGACGTGAAGTTCTCGCTCGACCGCGCCCGCGCCGAAAATTCGCTCAACGCACAGAAAGGCCTGTTCGCGCCGATCGACACCGTCGAGGTCGTCGACCCGGCGACCGTCAAGGTGACGCTGAAGAACCCGCTCGGCTCCTTCCTCTACAATCTCGGCTGGGGCGACGCCGTGATCGTGGCGCCCGAATCGGCCGACACAAACAAGGAAAAGCCTGTCGGAACCGGACCGTTCAAGTTCCAGAACTGGGCCAAGGGCGCGTCGATCACGCTCGTCAAGGCCGACGGCTACTGGGGCGACGCAATCGCACTCGACAAGGCCGAGTTCCGCATCATTCCGGATGCGGCGGCGGCAATCCCTGCCCTGCTCTCGGGCGACGTGCAGGCGCTGCCCAACTTCCAGTTGGGCGATGCGCTGGCGCAGGTGAAAGCCGATCCGCGTTTCAAGGTGGTGATCGGCACGACCGAAGGCGAGACTGTCCTGTCCACCAACAACAAGCGCAAGCCCTTCGACAACCTCAAGGTACGCCAGGCGATCGCGCATGCCATCGACCGCAAGGCGATCATCGACGGCGCCTCGGGCGGGCTCGGCACGCCGATCGGCTCGCATTTCGCTCCGCACAACCCGGCCTATGTCGACCAGACCGGCACCTACCCGCACGATGTCGCCAAGGCCAAGGAACTGCTCAAGGAAGCCGGCTATCCGGAGGGCTTCAAGGCGACGCTGAAGCTGCCGCCGGTGGGCTACGCCCGCCAGGGCGGCGAGATCGTCGCCTCGCAGTTGCGCGAGATCGGCATCGACCTTCAGATAATTCCTGTCGAATGGGCCGACTGGCTGAAGCAGGTCTTCACCGACAAGGACTACGACCTGTCGATCGTCTCGCACACCGAGCCCAACGACATCGATATCTATGCCCGCAAGGACTACTATTTCGGCTACGACAATCCGGTATTCAACAAGGTCATCGACGAGCTCAACCTGACCTCGGACGAGGCCAAGCGCACCGAACTCTACAAGCAGGCGCAGAAGATTCTCGCCGACGACGCAGTGAACGGCTTCCTTTTCGAGCTCCCCAAGGTGGGAATCCGGGACGCGAAGGTCGAGGGCCTCTGGGAGAATTCGCCGATCCAGGCCAACGACCTGACCAAGGTCAAGTGGGTCGACTGACGAGAGTTCTGTGAAAAGGCACCGCTCCGCCACCCCCGCGAGCTTTCGGAGCGGTGTTTTCTCGGGCAGTTTGGGCCGATGACCGCCTATCTGCTCAAACGCCTGCTGATCGGTGTTGCAACCCTCGTGGTCGCGTCGGTCGTGGTGTTCCTGATGCTCGAGGTGGTTCCGGGCGATCCCGCGCGGCTGATGCTCGGCATGAACGCAAGCGACGCACAGGTCGAACTCCTGCGCGAGCAGATGGGGCTGAACCAGCCCCTGATCGTGCGCTACCTCGACTGGGCGCGCGGCCTGCTGTCGCTCGATTTCGGCAGGTCCTACACATATTCCGTGCCTGTCATCGATCTCATCAAGGAGCGGCTCGTCGTTTCGCTGCCGCTCGCAGTCATCGCGCTCGCGCTGTCGACGCTGATTGCCATCCCCGTCGGACTGTTCGCCGCCGCCCGGCGCGGCAAGGCCGCCGATACCGCCGCCATGGCCGTGGCGCAGGTCGGCGTGGCGATGCCCAATTTCTGGTTCGCGCTGCTTCTGGTCTATGTCTTTGCGGTGTGGCTCCGGCTGGTACCGGCCGGTGGCTTCCCCGGCTGGAGCGGCGGCGCATGGCCGGCGCTCAAGGCGCTGATCCTGCCGGCGGTCGCACTTGCCCTGCCGCAGGCCGCCATATTGAGCCGCGTCACCCGCGCGGCCCTCATCGAAGTGCTCGGCGAGGACTACATCCGAACGGCCCGCGCCAAGGGCATGCCGATGCACGCCGTGTTGTGGCGCCATGCGCTGCGCAACGCCATGATCCCCGTGCTCACCATCATGGGCCTGCAGTTCGCCTTCCTGCTCGCCGGCACCATCATCATCGAGAACGTCTTCTACCTGCCCGGCCTCGGCCGGCTGGTGTTCCAGGCGATCACCCAGCGCGACCTGATCGTGGTCGAGAGCGTGGTCATGCTGCTGGTCGCCACCGTCGTGCTGGTCAATCTCGTGGTCGACCTGTCCTATGCGCTCGTCGATCCGCGCCTGAGGACGCGCCAATGAGCGACGCGGTCCACTACAAGCCCGAGACCCTGGGCGACGTCGTCGGCAGGGCGCTCGCCAACCGCTCCTTCGTCCTGGGCCTGTTGATCACGCTGGTGGTTGCCGCAATGGCGCTGGCGTCGTTCTTCTGGACGCCGTTCGACGTCACCAAGCTCGTCGTCGCCGACCGCATGCAGCCCCCCTCGTCGGTGCACTGGTTCGGAACCGACCACTTCGGCCGCGACGTGCTGTCGATGATCATGGTCGGCTCGCGCAATTCGATCGCCGTGGCTCTCGTTGCCGTCGGCATCGACATGGGTATCGGGGTTCCGCTGGGCGGCTGGGCGGCCGCACGCGGCGGCTGGCTCGACGAGACGCTGATGCGGCTGAACGACCTGGTCTTCGCCTTCCCGGCGCTGCTGTCGGCCGTGATGATCACGGCGGTCTTCGGCCCCAGCGCCATCAACGCTGTCGTCGCCATCGGCATCTTCAACATACCGGTCTTCGCCCGCGTCGCCCGCGCCGGCTCTCTAGCAATCTGGCCGCGCGAATACATCCTCGCCGCACGCGCCGCCGGCAAGGGCCAGGCGCGCATCACCGTCGAGCACATCTTGCCCAACATCGCCAACCTGCTGCTCGTCCAGGGCACCATCCAGTTCGCACTCGGCATCCTGGCGGAGGCCGGCCTATCCTATGTCGGGCTCGGCGCCCAGCCGCCGATGCCGAGCTGGGGCCGCATGCTGTTCGACGCCCAGACAGTGATGATGGTAGCACCATGGCTGGCGCTGTTCCCCGGCTGCGCCATCCTGCTGACGGTTCTCGGTCTCAACCTGCTCGGCGACGGCATCTCCGACATCTTCGACCCGCGCGCGAGACGCCGGCCATGAGCCTGCTTTCGATCGAAAAGCTGTCGCTCGCGATCGGCTCCCTGCCGGTGCTGAAGGAGGTCGACCTTGCCATCGCCCCCGGCGAGGTGATGGGACTGGTCGGCGAATCCGGCTCCGGCAAGTCGATGACCGCGCTCGCGGTCATGCGGCTCGCGCCCGCCACGGCCCGGATGAGCGGGCGCATCGCCTTCGACGGCATCGACATTCTCGGCGCGACCGAACAGCAGATGTGCGCGCTGCGCGGCGACGACATCGGCATGGTGTTCCAGGAGCCGATGACGGCGCTTAACCCGGTCAAGACCATCGGCGAACAGGTCGCCGAAGGCATTCGCTGGCACACGCGGGCGAGCCGCGCAGACGCGGAAGAACGGGCGCGGAAAATCCTCGACCGGGTCGGCCTGCCCGAACAGAAGTTCCCGCTGTCGCGCTATCCCCACGAGCTCTCCGGCGGCCAGCGCCAGCGCGTCGCCATCGCCATCGCCTGCGCGCTGAAGCCCAAGCTGCTCATCGCCGACGAACCGACGACGGCACTGGACGTGGTGCTGCAGGCGCAGATCCTCGACCTGCTGCGCGAACTCGTCACCGAGAACCGGATGAGCCTGCTGTTCATCTCGCACGACCTGGCCGTGGTGACCGAGATGGCCGACAGGATCACGATTCTGCGCCAGGGTGCGGTCACCGATGCCGGAGAGACCGCCCGCACGCTCTCTGAGGCAAGCCATCCATATACGCGCCAGCTGGCGCTCGCTTCCATGCATATGCCGGCCCGGGCGAAGCCGCATGTCGACGAAGGCGACAACCTGCTCGAACTCTCCAACGTCACGCGGGACTATCCCGGCCGCCGCAGGTCGCTGTTCTCGAAGCCAGACCCCGTCCGGGCAGTCGACAATGTCTCGCTGACGATGAAACCCGGCGCATCGGTGGCACTGGTCGGACGTTCCGGTTGCGGCAAGTCCACCCTCGCCCGCATGATCCTCGCACTCGACAGGCCAACGTCAGGGACCGTCAAGTTCCGCGGGCTCGACACCACCCGCGCCAGCGATGAGGAACTGAGACGCCCGCGCCGCAACATGCAGGTCGTCTTCCAGGATCCATACGGCTCATTCGACCCACGCCACACGGTGGAGCGCCTGGTAGCCGAGCCGCTGCACCTGCTCGACCGCAAGCCCGACCGCAAGGAGCGGCGCGACATGGTGGCCCGTGCCCTGCACGAGGTCGGGCTCGGCCGCGCCGACATGGAAAAATATCCGCACGAATTCTCCGGCGGGCAGCGTCAGCGCCTGTCGATCGCGCGCGCCATCATCACGCGGCCCAAGCTGGTGGTCGCCGACGAGCCGGTTTCCGCGCTCGACGTCTCGATCCGCGCCCAGATCCTCGACCTGTTCGCCGAACTGAACCATCGCCTAGGCGTCGGCTACCTGTTCATCACCCACGACCTGACTGTGGCGCGGGCCATCACCGACGACGTGCTGGTCATGCATGAAGGGCGGATCGTCGAGCGCGGCAAGACGGCCGAAGTGCTCGATCACCCGCGGTCGGAAGCAGCCCAGGCGCTGGTCTCGGCAGCGCCCGACCTGCACAGGGCAATTGCGCGGAAGCTTCAGGAACAAGGGTGAGCGAACGCCAGGGCGATGCGATGCATCGCGACCCTGAGCCACGTGATGCCCTATCGCTTCACGACATCGACCGGGCTGATGCCGAGCAGTTCGAGCGTGCGGCGCAGCAGCCTGACCTCGTTTTCGGCCAGATGCGCGTCCGCCTTGGCGATGTCGGCCATGTGGCGCGCCAGGAGCTTACGCCGTTCGACGTCGAGGCCCTGGAACATGGCGATAGCCTGGGAGCCGTTGGTCTCGTAGCCGAAGTCGTTGAGATGTTCGACGACCGCATCGATGCTCTCGCCGGAGATGCCGAAGGCTTCGGCGCAGATGCGGCGGAACGCAGCCATCTCGCTCTCGCTTGCCACCCCGTCGGCGAGGATCATGCGGAACAACAGAAGCAGTTCGGCCGAAAGCACCGGATCGTCGGCCACCTTGCGCACGCCGGCATCGCCTTCGAACAGCGAACGAATCTGGGCCAGCAGTCCTGTTGCCATGCGAATCCTCTCCCCTCCGGCGGTTGCTGTCTCCGATATAGAACAAAGCTCTGCGAAATACACTTGGCCTAACGGCCGGGTCGCCGCCGCTATTGCACCGGCCGGTCGGCTGTGGTCGAAGGCGCCGATCCCTCCAGCGCAAAGCCGGCGCAGATGTTCGAAATCGCCACCGATACCATCCTTGTCCTGACTGCGGCGGCCTTCATCGCCGGCTTCATCGATTCCATCGCCGGGGGCGGCGGACTGATCACCATCCCGGCGCTACTGCTCGCCGGCCTGCCACCGGTCGATGCGCTCGGCACCAACAAGCTGCAGTCGCTGTTCGGATCCGGCTCGGCCACGATGACCTATGCCGCGAAGGGCCACGTCGATGTCCGCAGGCAACTGCCATGGGCCGCAGTCTCCTGCATCGGCTCCATCTTCGGCGCGCTGCTGGCAACGGTGCTTCCAGGCGACATATTGCGCGTGCTGATGCCGATCCTTCTGGTCGCCATCGCGCTCTATTTCGCCTTCAAGCCGAACATGGACGACGTCGACCGCACTCATCGCATTTCGCCCTTCCTGTTCGGCGTGACCGTGGTGCCGGCGATCGGCTTCTACGACGGCCTGTTCGGCCCCGGCACCGGCTCGTTCTTCATGCTCGCCTTCGTGGCGCTCGCGGGCTACGGCGTGCTCAAGGCGACCGCCCACACCAAGCTGTTGAACTTCGCATCCAACATCGGTGGCCTGCTGGCCTTTGCCTTCGTCGGCGCTGTCTATTGGAAGGTCGGGCTGGTGATGGGCGCAGCCCAGTTCCTCGGCGCGCGGCTCGGTGCGCACATGGCCATGCGCAGCGGCGCCAAGCTCATCAAGCCGCTGCTGGTCTGTACCTGCGTGGCGCTCGCCATCAAGCTGCTGATCGACCCGACCAATCCGCTGCGGCTGCTGCTCGGGTTCTGATCTTCTAGCGCGCCGCCGCGAAGATCGCGTCGCAATCGAGGTGGCGTTCGAGTTCGGCGGCGATTTCGTCCAGCGCACGCTCGACCTCGGCCGGATAGTCGATGCCGCCGCCCCTGATGCCGAGACTTTCGAGGAAGCGGCCGCGGAAGCCATCGGCGCTGAACAGCCCGTGCATGTAGGTGCCGAACACCTTCCCGTCCGCCGACGTCGCGCCGTCCTCGACGCCGTTGATGATGGCCGCCGGACGGGCGCAGTCGGGGCCTGTCGTGCGGCCGAGATGGATCTCGTAGCCCGAGAGTGGCTCGTCGTAGCGCACGGAACGTGCCTCGACATTGCGCACCGTCTTTTCCGGTTCCATCACCGTCTCGATGTCCAGGAGCCCGAGCCCCGGCGTCTCCTTGACGCTGCCCTCGATGCCGTGCGGATCGCGCACTACCTGCCCGAGCATCTGGTAGCCGCCGCATATGCCGACCACATGGCCGCCGCGGCGGCGATGCGCCTCGAGATCGCGATCCCAGCCGTTGCCACGGAAGCCGATGAGGTCGGCGATGGTCGACTTGGAGCCGGGGATGACCACCAGCCCGGCATCGTCGGGAAGCGGCTGGCCGGGCGCCACGAACACCACCTCCACCTGCGGCTCGGCGCGCAGCGGGTCGAGATCGTCGAAATTGGCGATGCGTCCAAGCATCGGGACAGCGACCTTGAGAGCGCGCTTCTCGCCGCCGGCGAGGCGTTCGAGGATCACCGAATCCTCAGACGGCAGCAGGGCCGCGGCCTTGAGCCAGGGCACGACGCCGAAGCAGCGCCAGCCGGTGAACCGGCCGATCGCTTCGATTCCCTCGTCGAACAGGCTGGCGTCGCCGCGGAACTTGTTGATGAGGTAGCCGACGATCATCCGCCGGTCGTCCTCGGGCAGGATGAGATGCGTTCCGGCCACCGAAGCAATCACGCCACCGCGGTCGATGTCGCCGACGAGGATCACCGGCACGTCGGCGCGGGTGGCAAATCCCATATTGGCGATGTCGCGCGGTCTGAGGTTGATCTCCGCCGGCGAGCCGGCGCCCTCGACGATGACGAGGTCGGCGCCCTCGCCCAGCTTTTCCCAGGAATCGAGCACCGCGCCCATCAGCTGCGGCTTGAGCTGCTGGTAGTCGCGCGCTTTGGCCTGGCCAAAGACCTTGCCCTGCACGATCACCTGGCTGCCGACGTCGCTCTGCGGCTTGAGCAGCACCGGGTTCATGTGGATGGACGGTTTGACCCCGCATGCGATCGCTTGCAGCCATTGCGCCCGGCCGATCTCGCCGCCGCCCGCTTCGCCGGGAAGGTCGGCCACCGCGGCGTTGTTCGACATGTTCTGCGGCTTGAACGGCCTGACGCTGAGACCGCGATTGCGCGCGGCCCGGCACAGCCCCGCGACCAGCACCGTCTTGCCGACGTCCGAGCCGGTGCCCTGCAGCATGATCGCCTTGGCCATGATCACTCGGCTCCCCGGTTTGCGGTGATCGTCGAGCGCTGGGCCAACGGCCCGCCACGCCAGAGATAGAGCGCAATCAGCGGCTCTGTGCCGGTACGCATGGCGTGATCGACGTTCGAGGCGTGATGCACGACCTCGTCGGCCCCGCGCATCCGATAGGCAGCATCCCCTATCCGCCACTCGGTGCCGCCGGTCAGCGGAACGTAGAGTTCCTCGGCGATGTGGTGATGGTCGGGATATTCGATCCCCGGCCCGAGGACGAGGAAGCCGGCCGCAACTTTGTCGTTGTCGAAATGCCCGCGCGTGCCGAACAGCTCGACCCAGCCGTAGTTGTCGATGAAATGCTGGCCGAAATCGGCGGCTGCGTAGGTCTGTCCCCATTGGAGCTGGTCCCGGTGCCGGGCAAGCAGTGCCGCCAGCGGTCGCGTTGCGTCGGACGCAAGGTCGACGGTGCGGTCGAGAAGACTCGAACCCGGAATGGCCTTCGGCTCGAGCGCCCTGGCGGGCATCGCCCAGTCGATGTCGGTGAGAAAATCACGAACCGTTGGAACGTCGGCCCTGCTTTCCAGATAGTCCCGGAACGCCGCCAGCAGCTCATCAAAAATTGTCGTCACGTCGATTGTCGCCCACGCATTTTCGCACAGCCGCTCTGTCGGTCATCGGGTTGCGCGGGCGCATCATTGGTCTAGATTGATCGCCGCGCATAGCCAAAAACGTCAGGGAGGCCGACATGGACGCCGCAATCGAAGCGACAGCCGGTCAATTCGAACTCAACGAAGACCAACTGGCAATCCGTGAAATGGCGGGCAGCTTTGCCGCCGAGCGAGTTGCCCCCTACGCCCTCGAATGGGACAAGGCCAAGCACTTCCCCGAAGACGTCATTCGCGAGACCGGCCAGCTCGGCTTCGGTGGCCTGTATGTCAAGGAGGATGTCGGCGGCTCGGCGCTCAGTCGCCTCGACGCCGTGCTCGTGTTCGAGCAACTGGCGCAGGCCTGCCCGGGTTTCTCCTCCTTCATTTCCATCCACAACATGGCCGCCTCTATGATCGATCGCTTCGGCAACGAGGAGCAGCGCCAGCGCTTGCTGCCCAAGCTGACGTCTATGGAATGGCTGGCGAGCTACTGCCTGACCGAACCGGGCTCGGGTTCGGATGCGGCCGCCCTCAAGACCAAGGCCGTGCGCAGTGGCGGCAACGGCAGCGACTACGTCCTGAACGGCACCAAGCAATTCATCTCCGGCGCCGGCGACAGTGACGTTTATGTCGCCATGGTGCGTACCGGCGCCGACGGCCCCAAGGGAATTTCGGCACTCGTCGTGCCCAAGGATGCGCCGGGCCTGTCCTTCGGCGCCAACGAGCACAAGATGGGCTGGCATATGCAGTCGACCCGCCAGGTGATCTTCGACGATTGCAAGGTGCCGGCCGAGAACCTGCTCTCCGCCGAAGGGGCGGGCTTCGGCATCGCCATGGCCGGCCTCGACGGCGGACGCCTCAACATCGCCGCCTGCTCGGTCGGCGGCGCGCAGTCGGCGCTCGACAAGGCGCTCGCCTATGCCGCCGAGCGCAAGGCCTTTGGCCAGACAATCGACCGCTTCCAGGCGCTGCAGTTCCGCCTCGCCGACATGGAAACCGAACTCCAGGCCGCCCGGCTGTTCCTCTATGCCGCCGCCTCCAAGCTCGACCGCAAGGCGCATGACGCCTCGAAGTGGTCGGCCATGGCCAAGCGCTTGGTTACCGACACCGGCTTCAACGTGGCCAACAACGCCCTGCAGATACTCGGCGGCTACGGCTACCTGCACGACTACGGCATCGAGAAGCTGGTGCGCGACCTGCGTGTCCACCAGATCCTCGAAGGCACCAACGAGATCATGCGCGTCATCATCGCGCGGCAACTGATCGGGAGGGCTTAGGGGAGTAAGGGAATAGGAGAATAGGGGAGTAAGACTCCGCATTCCCACACCTTATTCCCCTACTCCCCTACTCCCTTACTACCTTACTACCTTACTCCCTTCCCTACGGAGGACCCCTCAATGACCACCATCGCCTTCATCGGCCTGGGCAACATGGGCAACCCCATGGCAGCCAACCTCGTCAAGGCCGGGCATGCCGTCCATGGCTTCGACCTGATGCCCGAGCATCTCGAAACGGCGAAAAGCAACGGCGTCGTGGTGATGGCCAACGCGGTGGCGGCCGTGAAGGACGCCGATGTCGTGATCACCATGCTGCCGGCCGGCAAGCATGTGCTGTCGGTCTACGAGGATATCGCGCCCAAGGTGAAGAAAGGCGCCCTTCTCATTGATTCTTCGACGATCGATGTCGAATCCGCCCGCAAGGCGCACGCCATCGCCGGCAGGCACGGCCTGCTCTCCGTCGACGCCCCGGTGTCCGGCGGAACGGGCGGCGCGGCCGCCGGCACGCTGACCTTCATGGCGGGCGGCGCCAAGGCCGCCTTCGATGTGGCCGAGCCGGTGTTGAAGCCGATGGCCGGCCGCATAGTCCATTGCGGCGAGGCCGGTGCCGGCCAGGCCGCCAAGATCTGCAACAACATGATCCTCGGCATCTCGATGATCGGCGTCGCCGAAGCCTTCGTTCTCGCCGAAAGGCTCGGGCTTTCGCATCAGGCGCTGTTCGACGTGGCCTCGACCTCGTCAGGCCAGTGCTGGTCGCTGACCTCCTACTGCCCGGTCCCGGGCCCGGTGCCGAACTCGCCGGCCAATCGCGACTACCAGCCGGGCTTTGCCGCGGCCCTGATGCTGAAGGACCTGAAGCTGTCGCAGGAAGCCGCCCAGCAGGCGGGCGCCGCCACGCCGCTCGGCGCCGAAGCGACGCAGCTCTATTCGCTGTTTGCCGGCCAGGGCCATGGCGGCACCGACTTCTCGGGCATCATCAAATTCCTGCGCGGCGAAGCCGGCTGACGACGCGCGCGGCCCGGCAAGACATTCGTGCCTATCTGGAATCCTTCCGGCAGTCGATTTCGCTGCCGGAAGCCGGCAGCAAGTCGAAAAAGCTCAAAATTTAGAATTGATTAAGCTCTCGATAACCACGCGGTAACGATGTCCGGTTAAAAAGGTTTGCAAGGCGGTCATCGCAGCCGTCGCGCTCCGGATCAGGTCTCGCGTACCGGAGCCGTAACCTTCGCCGGTCAAGCGTAGCGAGGGGCCATGCGTTCAAGTGGCAAAGCCGCGTTCCCGTTCGGGACGCGGTTTTTGCGTTCCCCCCGCTTCAGCCGCTCCTGTCGGTCGATTTCGTCGACAGCCGCCGAAAGTTCGCCTTCACCCGCTTGCTGGCCGGACGCAGCGCGGCTGCAACCGAGCGCTGCGCGGCGACGCCGGTGAGTACCGAAGGCGCCTTGCCCGCAAGCACCTCGGGCCAGAACTGCATGGCCGAGTTGAAGTAGGAGATCTGCGCCGCAACGACGCCCTCCGCCATCGCGGCGGTCTTCTCGGTGACTGCGGTCAGGCTTTCGCCGTTGAGCATCCTGCCGGACCTCGCCTCGGTCGCCATCATCGGCAGCCGCATGGCCGCGACCATGGGCGCTAGCATCAGGCTGCCGGCAATGGCCGTCGACTGGCGCGAAGCCCGCGCAAACCGCTTGCTGCCCATGCGAACCTCTCCGACTGCATGCCGTTCCTGTTCAGTCTGCAACGAACGGCAGGTCTATTGTGCAGTGCACAATAGACCTGCCGTTGATCGCGAACAAGCGTAAAGCGGCTAGCCCCTGGGTTCGAACTGGACATCGACCGGCGGGCGCAAGGCGTTCGCCAGCCGGTTGGTCTCGTTGGCCATGCCAACGACCGCCAGCAGTTCCATCAGCTGCGTCTCGCTGAGGCCCTTGGCGCGTGCCGAAGCGGTGTGCGAATAGGTGCAATATTCGCAGCCATTGGTCGCCGAAACGGCGATGTAGATCATTTCCTTGACGAGCGGGTCGAGCGTGCCGGGCGCCATCACCTCGCGCAGCGTCTCCCAGGTTCGCTTCAGCAGCGCCGGATCATGCGCCAGCACCTTCCAGAAGTTGTTGATCCAGTCGACCTTCCTGGTAGCCATGATGTCGTCATAGACGGCGCGGACTGCGTCGCTTGCCTGCTCGTACTCGATCAATGGCACGATCGGTTTGCCGCTCATCTTTTCCTCCCTGGATAGAGAAGGGCCGGACAGGTTGCCCTGCCCGGCCCCGATGTCAGGCCTTCCTCAGGTCGCGCTCGGCGAGATCGAGCGCCTTGAGTATCCGGTCGCCGGCCATGTCGATGGTGGCGCGGGTCCAGATCAGCGGCGGCGACAGGATCATCGAATCGCCGGTAGCGCGCAGCATCATGCCGTTGGCAATGGCATGGTCACGCACCGCGACCGCTGCGCTGCCGACCGGCGAAAACCGCTCCTTGGTCGCCTTGTCCTTGACGATTTCGATGGCTCCCATCAGGCCGACGGAGCGCACCTCGCCCACCAGACCATGACCGGCGATGCGTTCCTTGAGCATCCGCGCGAAATATGGACCGGTGTCCTTCTTGACCCGCTCGACAAGGCCTTCGCGCTCGATGATCTCGAGGTTCTTGAGCGCCACCGCGCAGGCCACGGGATGCCCCGAATAGGTGTAGCCGTGATAGAACTCGCCGCCCTTCTCCACCAGCGTCGATGCGATGCGATCGCCGACCAGCAGCGCCGAAAGCGGCTGGTAGCCGGAGGTCAGGGCTTTTGCAGTGGTGATCGTGTCGGGCTCGATTCCGAAGGTCTGGGCCGCGAACCACTCGCCGGTGCGCCCGTAGCCGGTGATGACCTCGTCCAGCATGAGAAGCACGTCGTGCTTGCGGCAGATGCGCTGCACTTCCGGCCAGTAGCTTGCCGGCGGAATCTTCACGCCGCCCGCGCCCATGACCGGCTCGCCGATAAAGGCGGCGACGTTGTCGGCACCTGCCTCGACAATGGCGTCCTCGACGGCCTTGGCGGCGCGCAGGCCGAAATCGTCATCGCTCTCGCCCGGCAAAGCGAGCTCGTAGGCATAGGGCATCATCACATGGACGATGTTGGGCACCGCGCCGCCGAGCTGGCTGTGCATGCCTTCCATGCCGCCGAGCGACGTGCCGGCGACCGTAGAGCCGTGATAGGCCATCTTGCGCGAGATGATGCGGTTCTTGTTCGGCTTGCCCTGAAGCGCCCAGTAATGGCGCACGAGCCTGAGGGCGGTGTCGTTGGCTTCCGAACCCGACGAACCGTAGAACACCTGGCTGATGTTCTTCGGCGCGAGCTCGGCCAGCTTCTTGGAAAGCAGCACCGGCGTCGGCGTCGTGCACTTGAAGAAGGAGTTGTAGTACGGCAGCTCCTTCATCTGGGCATAGGCCGCCTCGGCCAGCTCGTTGCGGCCGTAGCCGATGTTCACGCACCACAGGCCGGCCATGCCGTCGAGGATTTCCGCCCCTTCCGAATCGTAGATGAACGGTCCTTCGGCGCGGGTGATCATGCGCGACCCGATTTCGCGCAGTTCCTTGTGGTCGGTGAAGGGGTGGAGGTGATGCGCGGCGTCGATCTGCTGAAGCTGCTTCAGCGAATAATTCTGATAGGTCATTGGGTTGTGCCTTCTTCTTGAATCAATCCGGCAACTGCCGGTGCGGATTCAAGCAAGGCGTGGCGGCGAATAGCCGATGCGCGCGCAGAGCCGCAGAAGCTCGGCGTGCCGGGTACGCGGCGACGGCTTCGATGCAGCCTGCGCAGGGGCATGGGCTTGAGGCGCGCTCATGCAGTCAATGTAACCCGCGACCTCGCCCAACGACAAGCACAACCAGCCGTTTCGCCGGAGTACCGGAATACCAGGCCTGTTGGGAACGTTAGCTGCCTGTGGGCCGGCGTCCTGTCGGCCGAGACAGATCCCCAGGGAGTCAATCAGCATGAAAACCGTAGCTTCAGCCCTCGCCCTCCTGTTCCTGAGCACGGCGGCAAGTTTTGCCGCCGAACCGGCCAAGGTCATGGATAGCTCTGCCGGCAAGATCTACACTGACGCCAGCGGCATGACGCTCTACACCTATGACAAGGACAGCGCCGGCAAGTCCGCCTGCAACGGCGACTGCGCCAAGAACTGGCCGCCCTTGATGGCCGCTGCCGACGCCAAGGACGAGGGCGAATGGACGCTCGTCACCCGCGACGACGGCTCCAAGATGTGGGCCTATGAGGGCAAGCCCCTCTACACGTTCGCCCAGGACAAGAAGGCCGGCGACATGACCGGCAACGGCAAGGGTGGTGTCTGGCACGTGGCCAAGGCCGACTGACCTCTCGCCGACCGGCGGCGGTCCGGCGACCGCCGCTGGTCTCATCTGCCTCGCGACAGCGCCGGCTGCGTTCCCGACATTCCGGCATCGTGGCATGTCGCTTCCCTCGCGCTATTGGTCGCCGCTTCCGCAATGAGTGCCGACCGCCCGGTCCAATATGCCCACGACAAATTCGACATGCCGTGAGGATTCCGATGACCGTGGCCCTGACCTCTGCCGAACCGGCTGCCGCCGCAGAACGAGCCCGACGTGGCGGCCGTGCCGGCAAGCGGTCCGGCTCTTCGGCTTTCGAGCAGCCACCTTTCCGACAGCTGAAGATCCCCTTTTCCCCGACGAAACTGGTCTCCGACGACGAGCTGGAATCGATCCATCTCGCCTCGCTGCGCGTGCTCAAGGAGATCGGCGTCGAGGTTCTCCACGACGAGGCGCGCGCCACGATGAAGCGCCATGGCGCCGATGTGGCCGAAGGCTCTCATCGCGTCCGCTTCGACCCCGACATGATCATGGAATACATGGCATCCTGCCCCTCGGAGGTGACGCTTCACGCCCGCAACCCGGCGCACAACGTCCGCTTCGGCGGCGACAACGTCATCTTCGCGCAGATGGCCTCGGCGCCGAATTGTTCGGATACCGATCGCGGCCGCCGCGCCGGCAACCACCAGGACTTCCGCAATTTGGTCAAGCTCGGGCAGATGCACAACATCCTGCATGTCACGGGCGGTTATCCGGTCGAGCCGGTGGACATCCACCCGTCCGTCCGCCACCTCGACTGCCTGCGCGACTTCGCGCTGCTGACCGACAAGGTGTTCCACTGCTACTCGCTGGGCAAGGAACGCAACGTCGACGGCATGGAGATCGCCCGCATCGCCCGCGGCGTCTCGATGGAGCAGTTCGTTGAGGAGCCGTCGGTCCTGACCATCATCAACACCAACTCGCCGCTCAAGCTCGACGTTCCCATGATGGAAGGCATCGTGCAGATGTCGTCGCACGGGCAATTGGTGGTCGTGACGCCATTCACGCTTTCCGGCGCCATGGCTCCCGTGACGATCGCCGGCGCGCTGGTGCAGCAGAACGCCGAGGCGCTCGCCGCCCTCGCCTTCTCGCAGATGGTGCGAAAGGGTGCGCCGGTGGGTTATGGCGGGTTCACCTCGAACGTCGACATGAAGTCGGGTGCGCCCGCCTTCGGTACGCCTGAATACATGAAGGCGCAGCTGGTCGGCGGTCAGCTCGCGCGCCGCTACAACATTCCCTACCGCACCTCCAATGTCTGCGCGGCGAACACCGTGGATGCGCAGGCTGCCTATGAGAGCGTGTTCTCGCTGTGGGGCTGCGTCCAGGGCGGCGGCAACTTCGTCAAGCACGCCGCCGGCTGGCTCGAGGGCGGGCTGACCTGCTCCTACGAAAAGACCATCCTCGACATCGACCTCCTGCAGATGGTGGCGGAGTTCCTGACGCCGCTCGATCTCTCCGAGGACGCGCTCGCCATCGATGCCATCCGCGACGTCGGTCCCGGCGGCCACTTCTTCGGCACCGCCCACACCCAGTCGCGCTACAAGACCGCCTTCTACGCGCCGATCATCTCCGACTGGCGCAATTTCGAGACCTGGGCGGAGGCCGGCTCGCCGACCGCGATCCAGCGCGCCAACCGCATCTGGAAGGAGCGCCTCGCCGCCTACGAGGAGCCGTGGATCGACCCGGCGATCCGCGAGGAGCTCAACGCCTTCGTCGACAAGCGCAAGGCCGAAGGCGGCGCACCGACGGATTTTTGACCAGAGGGGCCTCCAAGGCTCTTCCACGCTGAATCGAATACTTCAAACTTGGATATAACCTCATGAAATCCCATGTGAAAGCGGTTGTCATCGGCGGCGGCGTGGTGGGCTGCTCGGTGCTCTATCACCTCGCTCGCGCCGGCTGGACCGACGTCATGCTGATCGAGCGCTCGGAGCTGACCTCCGGCTCGTCCTGGCACGCCGCCGGCGGCTTCCACACCCTCAACGGCGACCCCAACGTCGCCAAGCTGCAAGCCTACACGGTGCAGCTCTACAAGGAGCTGGAGGAGATTTCGGGCCAGTCCTGCTCGCTGCATCTCACCGGCGGCGTCATGCTCGCCGACAGCCCCGAGCGCATGGATTTCCTGCGCCTGGCGCATGCCAAGGGCCGCTATCTCGGCATGGACACCGAGCTGATCACGCCGTCCGAAGCCAAGAAGATGTTCCCGCTGATGGACGAGAAGCACTTCGTCGGCGCCATGTGGGACCCGGTCGAGGGCCATCTCGACCCCTCCGGAACCACGCACGCCTATGCCAAGGCGGCGAAGAAGCTCGGCGCCGAAATCGTGCTGCGCAATCCGGTCAAGGAGCTGACGCAGGATCCAGACGGCACCTGGAACGTCGTGACCGAACAGGGCACCGTCAGGGCCGAGCACGTCGTCAACTGCGGCGGCCTGTGGGCGCGCGAGGTCGGCCGCATGGTCGGCGTCGAGCTGCCGGTGCTGGCCATGGAGCACATGTACCTGCTCACCGAGCCGATGCCCGAGGTCGAGGCCTTCAACAAGGAAACCGGCCGCGAGATGATCGGCGTGCTCGACTTCAAGGGCGAGATCTACACGCGCCAGGAGCGCAACGGCATCCTGCTCGGCACCTATGAGAAGGCTTGCAAGCCCTGGTCGCCGGTCAACACGCCGTGGGATTTCGGCCACGAGTTGCTGGCGCCCGACCTCGACCGCATCGCACCCTCGCTCGAAATCGGCTTCCAGCATTTCCCCGGCATTGCGAACGCCGGCATCAAGCAGGTCATCAACGGCCCCTTCACCTTCGCTCCCGACGGCAACCCGCTGGTCGGCCCGGTCCAGGGCCTGACCAATTTCTGGTGCGCCTGCGCGGTCATGGCCGGCTTCAGCCAGGGCGGCGGCGTCGGCCTCGCGCTGTCCAACTGGATGGTCCATGGCGACCCGGGTTTCGACGTCTGGGGCATGGATGTCGCCCGCTTCGGCGAATGGGCGAGCCTGCGCTACACCAACGCCAAGGTGCGCGAGAACTATTCGCGCCGCTTCTCGATCCGCTTCCCCAATGAAGAGCTCCCGGCCGCCAGGCCGGCACAAACGACTCCGCTCTACGACACGATGGTCGCCAACAACGCCGTCATGGGCGACAGCTGGGGCTTGGAGACGCCGCTGTGGTTCGCGCCTGAGGGCACCGAGCCCAGGGACATCGTTTCGTTCCACCGCTCCAACGACTTCGAGCATATCGGCAACGAGGTCCGCGCCACCCGCGAGCGTGTCGGCGTCACCGAGATCGCCAACTTCGCCAAATACGAGGTGTCGGGTCCCGCCGCGGAGGACTTCCTCAACCGGCTGATGACCAACCGCATGCCGAAGAAGGGCCGCATCGTGCTGACGCCGATGCTGAACGAGTTCGGCCGGCTGATCGGCGACTTCACCATCGCCAAGACCGGCGACGACAAGTTCATGATCTGGGGCTCGTCGGCGGCGCAGAAATACCACATGCGCTGGTTCGAAAAGCACTTGCCCAAGGACGGTTCGGTGCGCATCCACCGCTTCGACCAGACGCTCGTCGGCCTGTCCATCGCCGGCCCGAAGTCGCAGGCGCTGCTCGCCAAGCTCGTCGACGTCGACGTGTCGAGCAAGGCCTTCCGCTTCATGGACTTCCGCGAGATGGCCGTCGGCGGCGCGCCCTGCAGGGTCAACCGCATCACCTACACCGGCGACCTCGGCTACGAGATCTGGATGGCGCCCGCCTATCAGCGGCTGGTCTACAAGGCGATCAGGGAGGCCGGCGAGGAGTTCGGCATCGTCGATTTCGGCATGCGCGCCCTGCTCTCGATGCGCCTGGAAAAGAACTTCCCGACCTGGTTCCGCGAGCTTCGCCCGATCTACGGTCCTTTCGAGGGTTCGATGGAACGCTTCATCAAGCTCGAGAAGAACGACTTCATCGGCCGCGAGGCAGCCGCCAAGGAACATGCCGAGGGACCGAAGCTGCGCCGCGTCTCCTTCTATGTCGACGCTCTCGACGCCGACGTGATGGGCGACGAGCCGATCTGGGCCAGGATCGGCGACAAGGACTTCGGTACGGTCGAGAAGCCGCATGGCTATGGCGCGCCGCGTTTCGACGAGACCGGCAAGGAAGTGCGCGGTTCAGACGCCGCCACCGGCGCCTCCGCCGTGCGCGGCATCGTCGACGGCGAATGGCGCGTGGTCGGCTGGGTGACCTCGGGCGGCTATGCCCACTATGTCCAGAAGTCGATGGCGCAGGGCTATGTGCCGGCAGCGCTCGCCGAAAACGAGGCGGAGGGCCTGTTCGAGATCGAAATCCTTGGCAAGCGCCGCCCGGCGCGCATCAATGTCGAGCCGCCCTTCGACCCGAGCGGCGACAAGATGCGGGGGTAAGGCTTTGCGGGGCACGAGGGAAAGCTGATGCTCTATGTTGCCCCCCTCTGTCCTGCCGGACATCTCCCCCTCAAGGGGGGAGATTGGCTGTCACATTCGTCTCTTCCAATCTCGACAGTTCCAAAGAATGCGCAGAGGTCCCAACTGCTGATCTCCCCCCTTGCGGGGGAGATGTCCGGCAGGACAGAGGGGGGCGCGAAGAAACGCAAACCTCTGCAATCTTCGGGTGCCCGCTGATGGACAACCCGTCAAAAGGCAACTTCGGCCGCCACCGCAAGATCATGCCGTTCGAACCCGGTTCGACGGAAGCACTGCGCGAGCAGGCCCGCGCAAAGGCAGCAGACCTCAACAGCCATGTTCTCGGCTATGGCGCGGTCGCCGAGGCCGAATGGGCGGCGGCCGGCATTGCCGCGCCCGATCTTGGCGCCATGCGGCGCTATCGCCTCGACCGCATCCGCTCTGAACTCCGGCGGCGCGGCTGTGCCGGCGCCCTGCTCTACGACCCCGTCAACATCCGCTACGCCACCGACTCGACCAACATGCAGCTGTGGGTGGCGCACAACCCGACCCGCCACTGCTTCGTCGCCACCGACGGGCCGGTGGTGCTGTTCGACTACTTCTCCTGCGAGCACCTGTCGGACCATTCGGGCGTCGTCGACGAGGTTCGGCCGGCGGTGTCGTGGATGTATCTCTACAGCGGCGAGCTGACCGCTATGAAGGTGGAGCGCTGGGCTCGGGGCATCGCCGACGTCGTCCGCGAGCATGGCGGCAGCAACGGCTGCATCGCCGTCGACCATCTGGATCACGAGGGCGTCGCGGCACTTGCCCGGCTCGGCATCTCGGTCGGCAATGGCGAGGCGGTGATGGAGAACGCCCGCCTGATCAAGTCGCCGGACGAGATCCTCTGCATGCGCCGCGCCGTCGTCGCCTGCGAGGCAGCCATGGCCGAGATGGAGGCAGCGCTCCGTCCCGGCATCTCCGAGAACGAACTCTGGGCCGAACTGCACCGCGGCAACATTGCCCGCGGCGGCGAATGGATCGAAACCCGGCTGCTGTCGTCGGGCCCGCGCACCAATCCGTGGTTCCAGGAGTGCTCGTCGCGCATTGTTCAAGTGGGCGACCTCGTCGCCTTCGACACCGATCTCATCGGCCCCTACGGCTTCTGCGCCGACCTGTCGCGCACATGGCTATGCGGTGATGGCGCCCCCACCGGCGAACAGCGCGACCTCTACAGAATTGCCGCCGACCAGATCGCCCACAATGTCGCATTGCTCCGGCCCGGCATCGGGTTTCGTGAACTGGTCGAGCGCTCGGCGGTGCCGCCGCCCGACTGCTTCCCGGCGCGCTATGGCGTGCTCTATCACGGTGTCGGCCTGGCAGACGAATACCCGACCCTGCCCCACGCTTCCGACTGGACAGCCGACACGCCCGACGGCGTGCTGGAACCGGGCATGGTTGTCTGCGTCGAAAGCTATATCGGCCGCCTCGGCGGGCATGAAGGTGTCAAGATCGAAGAACAGGTGCTCGTCACTGAGGCCGGTCATGAGCAGCTCTCCGCCTACCCGCTCGATGCGCGCTTGCTGGGCGGGTGAGTACGCCAGAGCGCGGCTGGTTGTTTTGGCGACCGAACACGTCTATGTGTCGAACTGCTAGAAGCCAGACCGAATACATTTTATTGCTTGGCGAGGGGCCAGCACTCTTAGACTTCGCGCCGTGGCGAGAAGTTACGTAGGTGACTTCGCGTCACGATTGAGAAGCATGGTCTTCCATGATACTTGGCGCGCATGCAGAGCAGACTGGCATCTATCCCTTCTTTTCGATTTCACGCGGCGCAGGCCGACTGGCTTGCCGAAGGCAAGATCGGCCGGTTCGACGCAATCATCGTGGTGCTGGCCGTCTATGCCGGCCTTCAGGTGGTGGCGATGACCCTGCTGTCCCAAGTCGTGGGCACCGGGGTTGGCGTCGATGACGCCGAACAACTGATGTACATGACCGAATTGCAGGCTGGCTACGGCGGCTCGCAACCGCCCCTGTACACTTGGCTCGGCTGGCTGGTGGCGCAACTGTTTGGCCCGAGCGTACTCACGCTCAAGCTCGTCAAATACTCGATGATGTTCGTGGCGACGTCGGCGATCCTGCTCGCCGTGCTGAAGTTCGGTTATTCCCGCCGTGCTGCGGTGACTGCCTTGTTCGGCGTGCTGCTCTTTCCGCAGATATTCTGGGAAATGCAGCATACGCTGTCGCATTCGGTAGCCGTCTTTGCCCTGGGCTCGCTGATGCTTTTGGTACTGGCCTGGCTGTTGCAGCGGCAATCCACCTTGGTCTATGCGGTGTTCGGACTTGCGATGGGCGCCGCCATTCTGGCTAAGTACAACGACCTGATACTGCTCGGTGCCATCGTGGTTGCAGTGCTGTCGCTGAGCGAAACCCGGGCGATAATCCTGGACCGCCGCTTTCTCGTCAGCATCGGCGTCGCCATGCTCGTCTGTGCGCCGACGCTCTACTGGAATGCGACCCATCCCGGTGAACTGGTCGCCCGTGGCTACAAATTCGGATTGGCTTCAGATCAGGGCCAGTTGGCTGCGGCCTGGCTCGGGATTCGAGGATTCACCCGGGCAGCGTTCAACTTTGCCGTGCTGCCCGTTGCCGTTTTCGCGGCCGCACTCCTCGCGGCGCGTGCCCGGCCTTTTACCGCTGACCAGCGCCTTCCCGTCTTGGAGAAATTGATGTGGCGAACGATCCTTGCGGGCCTCGCCATAGGACTGTTCCTGGCTCTCGCCAGCGGAGCCACCACGTTTCGGGACCGCTGGATGCTGCCTCTGCTGTTGTTCCTGCCCGTGGCGCTGGCCATGCGGCTGGACAGCCTGGGCAAGAAAGGCAGGACGGCGCAGACCATCGTCATCAGCGTGGCCGCCACCTTGGCGATCCTCGTGCTGCCATTTACCTGGTACATGCATCTTTATGGCGGCGACGGCAGGGGCAGCATCGCCCGCATCGACTATGGTACCCTCTATCGCGGCATGGTCGCCGAAGAGCCGGTTTGAACCGTAGTGTCCAATTGGCACTGGATCGGCAACCTCAAGCTGGTCGATCCGGCCCTCACGATACTGTCGTCGGAAGTGCCGGATTTCACCAAGCAGCTTCAGGAGCCGGCCGTCATCGCCCTCCTCGACGGCCAGCAACCGAGCGAGGAACTGCTCGGTCTCGTCGCCAAGGCTGGCTATGTGCCTGGCATTCCCATGGTACGCCTCGATGTTCCCATGCTGTTCAGCCGGAAGGAAACTGACCGTCAAGTCAGGATCATACGGCTGGTAAAGACCCCAGCCTCGGCGCCGCAGGCAAAATGATCTGGACGCCCGGAACCCTCAATTGCGTGAGGAGCTCAGGCCATTCCGGCAATGACGTCGATGAGTTTCTCCGGGCCGGGTGTACTGGCCGCCGTGATGAACGGCAGGCCCTTGCGCTTGCCTGTCCAGCCGACGACGACAAGCCCCTTGGCCGCTGGCTCGAAACGTTGCGCCAGCGTCCAGCTCCGGCAATCGACGGTTGCCACGTCGGCCCTGCCTTCGACGATATAGGCGAGCGATGAGCGATGGCCGCCGCTCTCCACCTGCTCGGAGAAGATATCGAGACTTTCGCCCAGAGCCGCGAGGTCGCGGGAAATGCCGTCATAGCCAGACATTGAATCCCGGCTATTGAAAGCGAAGCGCTTGCCGCGGATGAGCTCCAGCGGGATCTGCGCCGCATTGTCCGCCGTCGCGGCGACTGGCGAGGCCACAGCGCCCGCTCGCATGACGATCGCACTGGAATAGAGATCGCCGCGCCCGCCCTCGATGCCGTCGTAGCTCGGCTGGCCGATGACCCGAACTTCCGCAGCAAGCCCGGTCTTCTCCATGGGTCCCCAGCAGGTCTGGCCGACCAAGAGCTGCGGATGCCGGAACATCGTCGCCAAATCGAAATCTTCCGGTGGCAATGTCGCCGGGTCGGGAGCGATCACCTCGCCGGCACGGTTGCGGATCCCCCCTGGAACGGCCGGCATGTCGCGGTTGCAGCGGGCAAGGCGCTCTGGCGCGTCGTATCCCGCTGCCCGCAGCCGGTCGCGCAGGGTTGCCCACTGGGCATCGACATCCGCCCGTATTTCGGGCCAGTCATACATGGGTAGTGCGGCTATGAAGGCGCTCATCGCATTATTTCAAGCTGGATTTCATCTGCTGGCAAGCGAAAGAGGCTTCATTCTTTCGGTGGTTCTGCGGGTACGGGCGCCGTACCCAGCCCATTGACGTTGCGCGCCCTGATGCGCGGCGCAAACGCCCTGCCCGCCTCCGGCGTGCGGCGCAGCACTGGATGGCACACCGGCTCCTTAGCGCGGAACGCATAGGCGCGGATCAGCGACAGGTAGTTCGGATAGGCATAGCCCTTGTTCATCCTGAGCCACTCGTCGCGACGTGCGCGAAACAGCGCCGGCAGCTTGTACCAGGCGACGGTGGGGCTCTTGTGGTGGACGAAATGCAGGTTGTTGTTGAGGAACAGGATGGACAGCGGCGAGCGTTCGACGATGATCGTGCGCCCTTCCGGATGCTCGGACCATTGGTGTTCCGCAAAAGTGCGGACGGAGATCACCGAATGTCCGAGCCAGACGGGAACCAGCACATAGAGCCAGATCGGTATGCCGAAGCCGAACTGGATGACCGGAAGGACCACCGCGAGTCCCGCCCCGTGCAGAAGCCAGGCCTTGCGGATCGCCTTGTCGCCGGCAGCGATCGACTTCGCATCATCGATGAAGAAGCCGATGCAAGACAGAAGCGGCCCGAGCACGAAGCGCCCTGCCATGGTATTGTTGACCTTGAGCACGAACTTCATCGCCCCCGGCAGCTGCTCGTGCTGCCACAGCGCCCGATAGTAGCTCTCGGGATCATCGAACGGGTCGGTCAGCTTCTCGTCGGCATGGTGGCGCAGATGAATGGTCTTGAAGCGCCGGTACGGCCAGAGGAGACCGATCGGAAGCGACACCAGCGCTTCGTTGACCAGCGCATTGCGGGTCGGATGGCCGTGCAGCACTTCGTGCACCAGTGACGATTGAAGCGCCACCATCAGAGACAGGACAATCAGGGCCACGATGGGAAAGGTCGGCCACAGCAGCCCGCCGGCGACGAGCCAGAGCGCATAACAGGCAGCGATGAGAAATACTGTCGGCCACTCCACCGCCGTGGTCGTGCTGCGCCTTTTTCTGCTCTTTGCCATGCTGATGCCTGCTGTCCCCTCATGCTGGAACCTGATGGTTCCTGACATAATGTTGTCAGTAATCATGCAGGGCTTCAACGCGACAATGCGTACATAATGTTTACATTGCGCTTCTTAGGCCGCAGATGTTATATTTAGTAAACAACATGGAAGCTAAATCTAATTCCGCGCGCCGACATGCCGGCGGAAGCAATTCGAATCCGGGAAGAGCCAGCCATGGACAAACGCGATCTATCGGAAGTGTTCAGGGAGCGCATCAAGACGCTGGTTCATCGCTCGGGGCTCAACCAGTCGGCATTCGCGGCCTCCATCGGCATCGACCGCTCGGCGCTGTCGCAACTGCTGTCGGGCGCCACGACGCGCCTGCCCCGGGCCGAAACGCTGCTGACGATCGCCTCGACCCACAAGATCTCGCTCGACTGGCTGCTCGGCCTCAGCCAGGACGAAGGCGTCACCGGCGAGATACGCGAGAGCCTCGAAATCGAGGAGGCATCGGGCGGCTTCGAGCGGACGCTGATTGCCAAGTGGCACGCGGAAGCGGCGGGCACCAAGATCCGCTACGTGCCGGCCGGCATTCCCGACCTTTTGCGCACCGAGGCGCTGATCGACTACGAGGCCGACATCTCGAACAAGAGCCGCGAGGCGCAGGCCGGCGAGACGCAATACCGGATCGACTACAACCGAAGGCCGGAGACCGACATGGAGGTCTGCATGCCGCGCCACACGCTGGAGATTTTCGCGCGCGGGCTGGGCGTCTGGTCGGGTCTCCCCGACCGCGACCGCCGGGCGCAACTGCGCCACATGGCCGACCTGCTCGACGACCTCTATCCGACCTTCCGCCTGTTTCTCTACGATGGCCGGTTGCGCTACTCGGTGCCCTACACGATCTTCGGCCAGGCGCGCGCCGCTCTCTATGTGGGCGACATGTACCTGGTGCTCTACGCCACCGAGCCGATCCGCACCCTGACCCGCCACTTCGAGAACCTGATCCGCGCCGCCGACATCAACCCGCACGAGACGGCGGCCTTCGCCCGCAAGCTGGCGACAAGCTTCTTCACCCGCTGATCGCCGCCCGCCGGCACCCACCGGGACTGGACACCGGCACGCGGAGATCGCCGCCGCCGACATGCCAGGCGTTGACTGGACATAAAGACTTCTTTATATCCTTATCCATCTTCCATTCACATGAAAGCCGTCTCGATGACCGCCAATCCGATCGACGCCCTGCTCGCCGAAAAGGGCATCCTGCTTGCCGATGGCGCCACCGGTACCAACCTGTTCGGCATGGGCTTGGAGGCCGGCGAGGCTCCTGAGCTTTGGAACGAAAGCGCGCCCGAGAAGATCGAGACGCTGCACCAGAAGTTCGTCGATGCCGGCGCCGACATCATCCTCACCAATTCGTTCGGCGGCACGCGCCACCGGCTCAAGCTGCATCACGCGCAGGATCGCGTTTTCGAACTCAACAAGCGCGCCGCCGAGATCGCCCGTTCGGTTGCCGACAAGGCCGGCCGCAAGGTCATCGTCGCTGGCTCAGTCGGCCCGACCGGCGAGCTCCTGGTGCCGCTCGGTGCGCTGACCTACGACCAGGCGGTCGACGCCTTCGCCGAACAGATCGAGGGCCTGAAGGCCGGCGGCGCCGAAGTCGCCTGGATCGAGACCATGTCGGCGCCGGACGAAATCCGCGCCGCCGCCGAGGCCGCCATCCGCGTTGGCCTGCCCTATACCTATACCGGTTCGTTCGACACCGCCGGTCGCACCATGATGGGGCTTTTGCCCAAGGACATCCACGCCGTCGCGGATGGGCTGGCCGAGGCGCCGCTGGGCGTCGGCGCCAATTGCGGCGTCGGCGCTTCCGACATCCTCGCCTCGCTGCTGGACATGACCGCGGCCAAGCCGGAAGCGACCGTCATCGTCAAGGGCAACTGCGGCATTCCCGAGTTTCGCGGAACCGAGATCCACTATTCAGGCACGCCGGAACTGATGTCGGATTACGTGCGGCTCGCGGTCGACGGCGGCGCCAGGATCATCGGCGGCTGCTGCGGCACCTCGTTCGAGCACCTGGCCGCGATGCGCAAGGCGCTCGACGGCCACCGGAAGGAAGCGCGCCCGACTGTCGAGATCATCATCGAGCGCATCGGCCCCATGCGCAACAAGCTGGCTGATGCCGGGTCGGGCGAAGGCGGCGAGGGCCGCCGCGAACGCCGCCGCCGTAGCTGATCTGTTCAGCTGTTCTCATCGTAGCGGGCGAGGGCCGACCTGATGTCGGTCCCTGCCCCTTCGACCGGCCGCATCGCCGCAAGGGCATCCGATATCCGGACGCCCGCAAGCCTTTCCATGACCAGGCCAAATCGCTGGTTGCGCAACGCGGACAACGCCGTGCGGTGCGCATCGTCCAGCGCACTTGTGCCGCCGCCGGCTAGGCTCTCGGCCCGTGTGGCTTTTGCGGCCCCGACGTTTTCGGCGCGGCCCGCCGCGCGAGGCTGTGAAACAGCCGAAGCGGGCGCGAACGCCATCGCGCCAGAAGTCGGACCATCAACCTGCATTCCAAGCCCCCGTCTTACCCGATGGCTGTCCTAGCCGCGGATCGTTGCGATCCGGTTCGCGAAGACGTGAGCTTTTGACTTGAATTGTCTGAAGTTCCCGCCCTAAGGCTGGAACTTCAGAGTCGGGAGCGGCAAGGATCAGAGGTCCTCGAGGTCGCGCCGCGCCTTCTTGAGGATTTCGCGCGCCTTCTCGGCCTGCGCCGCTGTCAGCGACCCGCTGCGCAGCCGGCTGAACACGGCGAAGTTCAGGGCCTTGACCTCGTCGCCGAGCGCCACACCACTGACCTGCGTCGAAGCTTCGTCGATCTGGGCATTGATCTTGGCGAGCTCCGCCGCGTTTTCCGCGAGATAGGCCTTGCCCTCTTCGGTGATCGAATAGAGCCGCTTGTTGCCATCGGCGGTCGACGACACGAGGTCCGCCTCCTCCAGCATCTGCAGCATCGGATAGATCGCGCCCGGGCTCGGGCTGTAGGCACCCTGGAACTTGGCTTCCAGCGCCTTGATGATGTCGTAGCCGTGGCGCGGCTCCTCGGCGATCAATCCGAGGACGACCAGGCGCAGCGCGCCGGGATCGAACATGCGCGGCCCGCGGCCGCCGAAGGGTCCGCCGCGATGGCGACCGAAAGGACCGCCGCGGCCATGCCGGCCGCCGCCCCTGCCGCCTTCATGCTGGCCCGACATGGACCATTCTCCGCCGCAGCGATGATTGAAATTTGGGTGGTTGAACATGTGAGTACCTCTCCAGGATGTTTGCTTCATATAGCTATATCTATTCAACGATATATCTTTTGCAAGATAGAACGCAACTTTTCTGCCGAACGAGCATGCCCAGCCGCACGAAAGCGGCCAACGAGAAGCACCCTCGCCGACTTAAAACTTCACAAATTTTAAGATTATTTTCAGTGACTTACGGCCAGTATCCACTCATGCCGATGCGGCTGTTTTTCCGGCACGAAATCCAGCACTGCCTAGCGTCTACGCACCAACGACAATGTCGCCCAGGGTCTTACTGAAGTGCTCTTCCCGTCGTTCCAGCCATTCATAGGCCGCCGGCCAGTTGGCCGGATCGATCATCGAGACGGGGTGGTTGGACAGATAGCAGAGCTTGTATTCGCCGCGCAGGCTGGCGCCCAGCGCCTGCCCGAGACCGGGCTCGAACGCCGAAAGCCGGTTTACGGTCGTGGCGTGGCCCTCGCCACGCTGGCCACGCACGAACAGCCCGACGCTTCGATTGGTGAGGTAGAGCGAAACGACCAGATCGTCGGAGACGTGCCGCCAGCGCGAATAGAGGCTGCCATGGCGTATCCTGGGATCGTTGCGCCGTGCGAGATAACCGTCCCAGAACGCCTTGATCTCGCGAGACGACAACGAGCGCAGGCCGCCATGCGCGATGTCCCATTCGTCCAACTGCCTGTCGGCCATTCAGCTCTCCGGTGCCCAATCACTTCGGGTGCCCCCCCTAGAGACCACAAAAGATCGACCGGCGGAAAGCCCCCTTTCCGCCGGCCTGCCCACCTGCCCTTGCCTGACCCTGAAGCGGCAGCCTATTGCTTGGTGCCCTGGAGCGAAGAAGCCAGCCGTACCAGTGACAGGAATTCGGCGCGATAGCCGTAGGGGTCGGCACCGCGTGCCGCCGAAGCGATCTCGGCGATCCGGTCGAAGCCGAACTTTGACGTCGCATCCTCGTCGCGCAGCTTCTGGCCGAAGGCGGCCACCGCCACCGAAAAGCGCTGGTCGGTGCCGGCGGCATCGAAACTCACCACCTCGTTCGCCTTGGTCACCGGCGTGGTGATCAGCTTGCTCACGTCGCCGTCGGGCGCCTTGTAGCGGATCTTGACGAAGGCATATTCGTCGGCGTTGGCGACACCGCCATTGTTCGTGGCCGCCTGGCCGTAGCGCAGCGGATCCATCGCCACCGCCGGGCTGCCCTTCGGCGTGATCTCGTAGATCGCCGTCACTGAATGGCCGGAGCCGATCTCGCCTGCGTCGACGCGGTCGTTGTTGAAGTCCTCGCGGTTGAGCGCCCGCGTCTCGTAGCCGATCAGGCGATATTCCGCGACCGTCGCGGGATTGAACTCGACCTGGATCTTCACGTCCTTGGCGATCGGGAACAGCGTTGACGACGCATCCTGCACCAGCACCTTCTCGGCTTCCGCCAGCGTGTCGATATAGGCGGCGGTGCCGTTGCCGTTCTGGGCGATCGTCTGCATCATCTGGTCGTTGAGATTGCCGCGGCCGAAGCCGAACACCGACAGGAACACGCCCGACTTGCGCTTGTCCTCGATCAGCCGCTTGAGGTCGTCGTCATCGGTCTGGCCGACATTGAAGTCGCCGTCGGTGGCAAGCATGACACGGTTGATGCCGTCCTTGACGAAGCTCTTCTGCGCCAGCCGGTAGGCCTCGCGAATGCCCGCCTCGCCAGCGGTGGAACCTCCAGGCGTCAAAGTATCGATGGCGGCAAGGATTTTGTCACGCTCGGAAGCCTTGGTCGGCTCGAGCACTGTCCCAGCATCGCCGGCATAGGTCACGATAGAGACGGTGTCGTCGGCAGCGAGCTTGTTGACCAGAAGCCGGAATGCCGAGCGCAGCAGCGGCAGCTTGTCCGGTTCGTCCATTGAACCCGACACGTCGATGAGGAACACCAGGTTCGCCTTCGGCCGTTCCACCGGCTGCACGTCGTAGCCTTTGATCGCGACATGCATCAGCCTGGTGCTGTCGCTCCACGGCGTCGGCATGACGCTTACCGTCGCGTTGAACGGCGTCGACGCCTGCTCCGGCCCCTTCCATTCGTAGGGGAAGTAGTTGACCATTTCCTCGACGCGCACGGTGTCGGGCTGGGGAAGGATGCCTTCCTTCAGCGAACGGCGGACGAAGGAATAGGACGCCGTGTCGACGTCGATGGAGAAGGTCGAAACCGGATCCTCCAGCGCCGAGCGCACCGGGTTGGTCTTGAAGTCCTCGATGCGGTCGCGATTTTCCTCGCGCGGCATCGGCAGGTCCGACGGGGCGATGGCGCCCTGCGGCTCGGCCATGAGGGTGGGCATGCCCTGAGGCGCGGTCATCCGGACGACGGGCGCCGCCGCGTCGGCCATCGGCGCCGGCGCGGGCATCGCGGGCGCGGCTTCGTTCGTCGCGGCTGCTTCCTCGTCGGCAACGTCGGATTTCGCCCTGGCCGCAGTGAGGGTTTCGGCGATCCGGCCTGCCTCGGCGTTCGGCTTGGCAGCTTGCTGTGCTGCAGTCGACGGCTCGACGCGCTCGCGCGCCTCCTGCTTGGCCTCAGGCGCCGGCAAACGGAACGGCGATTCCTCTATCAGGTAGAACGTGGCGTAACCCGCAATCGGCAGGGCGACGAGCCCGGCTAGTGCCGGCGCCGCGATCAGCTTCTTCTGCATGATGTCTCTCCAGAGCTTCCTTGCTCGTTCGGTGAGACGATTGTCCTTGCCCGTTCCTTGGGCCGCCGGAGAGATTTTTTCTTCGTCGTAGGCAGACATGGCAGCCGCCAGCGCGCGCGCCTTCGCCTCGGCATTCGGCGCCGGCGCCTGCATGTTCCTGAGCACGTCGAGTTCATTGTCGTCGACCATGATCATTCTTCCCCGGCCGAGCGCATCAGCAGCTTCAGCCGTTTCTTCGCTTCATGGATGTGCCAGGAGACGGTGGCCTCGGCGACCGCCATCGCCTCGGCGGCATCGGCATGCGACAAGCCTTCGCCATAGACGAGGAGGATCGCGTCGCGCTGCTTGTCGGGCAATTGGCGGACGGCAGCCCACAGAGCTTCCGCCGGGTCTTCGCCCGCCTCGGGTTCGCCCGCAACCAGCGCGTGGACACCATAGGCCGCAGTCTTCGCCGTCTCCCTCGCGGATTTGCGCGACGCATCGCGCGCGGCATTCAGCGTCATCGCGTAGAGCCAGGTGGTGAAGGCGGAGCCGCCGCGATAGTCGCGGATGGCGCGGCCTAACCGTGCGCACACCTCCTGGGCGATGTCCTCCGCATCCGGCCGGTTGCCGCACCAGCGCCAGGCGACGCGATGGATGAAATCGTAGTGCCTTCCGACGAGTTCGCCGAAAGCCTGCCTGTCGCCGTCGCGCGCTCGTCCGACCAGATCGGCGTCGGAGGCCTCGCCCTCGTCCAGCATCATCACCATCATCGCCCCTTGGACGAAAGCTTTTGGACGATCCTTGGGGTGGCGGAAAGAATTTTTTAGACGGCTTGTCCGGCCACCCAGCCCGACGACCAGGCCCACTGGAAATTGTAGCCGCCAAGCCAGCCGGTGACATCGACGACTTCGCCGATGAAATAGAGGCCGGGCACCGATTTGGCCTGCATGGTCTTCTGGTCGAGCGCACGCGTATCGACCCCGCCGAGCGTCACCTCCGCCGTGCGGTAGCCCTCCGAACCGGCCGGCTTGATGCGCCACTGATTGACCGCTGCATCGACCGCCTTCAGGTGGGCGTCGTTGAGATCGGCGAGATTGCCGTTGAAGCCGAGCCGCTCGGCGATTGTCTGGGCGAGCTTCCTGGGCAGATGTGCGGCAAGGACGGTCTGGACCGCCTGGCGACCGTTGGTACGCTTGGCCTCGCGCAAGAGGCCCGCGACGTCTGCTCCGGGGAGCATCGAGATCGCGATCTCGTCGCCCTCGCGCCAGTAGGACGAGATCTGCAGGATCGAAGGCCCGCTGATGCCGCGATGGGTGAACAGCATCGCCTCGGCAAAGCTCGCCTTGCCGCAGCCGACTTCGGCATCGACGGCGACGCCGGAGAGTGGGGCCAGCTTCGCAAGCGTGTTGGCGTCGAAGGTGAGAGGTACCAGCGCAGGCCGTGTCTCGACCACCGGCAGGCCGAACTGTTCCGCAATCTCATAGCCGAAGCCGGTCGCGCCCATCTTGGGGATCGATTTGCCGCCGCAGGCGACGACAAGCGACGAGCACCGAACCTTGCCGCCGGTCAGCGCAAGTTCGAAGCCGTCGCCGATCCGGCTGACGCCTTCGACCTTGGTGGCGAGCCGCATCTCGACACCGCCGTCGCGCATCTCGGCAACCAGCATGTCGATGATCTGGCGTGCCGAGCCGTCGCAGAACAGCTGGCCGAGCGTCTTCTCGTGATAGGCGATGCCGTAGCGCTCGACGAGGTCGATGAAGTTTTTCTGGGTGTAGCGGCTCAGCGCCGAAATGCAGAAATGCGGGTTCTGCGAGAGAAAATGCTTCGGCGCGGCATTGATGTTGGTGAAGTTGCAGCGGCCGCCGCCGGAAATTCGGATCTTTTCGCCCGGCGCAGCCGCATGGTCGACGATCAGCACCGAGCGGCCGCGCTTGCCGGCCTCGGCTGCACACATCATGCCGGCCGCGCCCGCGCCGATCACCACGACGTCGAATGATTGCATCAAGGCTTTCCACTGGTGAGATCGTCGACGCCCGGCTCAGCCCGGGCGCATTTCGCCGGCCTGATAGCCGAACGCGGCGGAATTGGCAAAGCCGGCGGCTAGCCCAACGTTTCGTCGAACAGCGTCAGCAGGCGCTTCCAGTGTCGTTCGGCGCCGGCGGCATCGTAGACGCCATGGTCGGGAACGCACCAGCCGTGCCCCATGCCGACATAGTTTTCGATGATGTGGTCGACGCCTGCAGAACGCAGTGCCTCGGCGAGCAACGCCGACTGTTCCGGTGGAAAACTGCCATCGACGCCGGCGGAACCGACATAGACGCGCGCCTTGAGCCGGGCCGCGTTGCGGTGCGGGCTGTCGGGCGCATCGCCGGCCAGGTTGCCGCCATGGAAGCTGGCCGCCGCGACGATGCGGTCCGGCTGCGCGGCGGCCGCGTTCAGCGCGCGTGAGCCGCCCATGCAATAGCCGACGGTCCCGATCGAACCGGATACGCCTTCAGCCACGAGTGCTTCGATGAAGGCGCCGGTATCGCGCATCGTCATCGCCTGGGTGGTGCCGCCTATCAGGGCGCGCAACTCAGTGCGGGTTTTCTCTTCGGCAAACGCCGTCTTGGCGTCGAACGGGCCGTAGGCGCCGGCGCGGTAGAACAGATCCGGCACCAGGACGACATAGCCCTGCCCCGCCAGCCGTTCGGCCATCTGGTCGAGCGCCGGACGCGGTCCGAAGGCATCCATATACAGAATGACGCCGGCGCGGACTTTGTCGGTGGACCTGAACAGGCCGGCCCTGGCAACGCCGTCCGGTGTCTTTGCCTCGATCTCCCGCTGGCCATGGCTGATCTCCTTCTGCTCGGCACAGCAGCAAAGATAGGGGCTTATCCCCTGGCCGCAACGTTCGACTTCAGGCCCGCCGGAGACGCGGATGGTCCTTGCGCCGACATGAAGGGCGCGGCCAGCCCCCATTGCCACGATGGCGGCGCCGAGCGCCAGCGCGACGAACAGGAACGCGGTGGCCGCACAGCCGCCGGTCCGATCACGGATTAGCCCGACCGGCAGAGGACCGAAGGCGGCGATCGTATAGCCGACGCCCTGCGCCATGCCGGATTCCGCTATCCGAGAGCGATTGAACCAGCAAGCCGCTCAGAGGCCCGCAAAACTCTTCATGTGGAAGGCCTGCACCGCCTCCGGATATCGGTAAGCGAGACCTTGGGGGCAGGCGTTGCGGTCGAGGCAACCGCTGCTGCGGCAGGCGCCGCCCGCCGGACCACGCACATGCGCAAGGCAGTCTTCATAGGCAAACCCGGCTACCGAATAGGCTCCTACCGGGCAGGATTTAAGGCAGGGTTTTCCAACACATAGATCGCAAAGATGACTCTGTCCGCGAACTTCCGGAATTTCGATTTCGACATCAAACAGCAACGCGCCGCGATAGGCATGCCAAAGTCCGTATTGGGGATGCATGAGGATGCCCAGCGGCGAAGGCCGAAGTCCCTCGGCGCGCATTGCCCATTGCTGGAAAGGCAGGTGGGGCCGGTCCGAAGGCGAGACGACACGGGCACCGAAGTCGTTTGCAACCTGCCCGATCACCTGCCGCGACCAGCTGTCCAGAGGGTTTTCGAGACCTGCCGGCTGGGCCTCGCGCCAACGCTCGAAATGACGCCAGGGCGCGGCTCCCGCCTGCCCTATCAGCAGCAACGACCTGGCCGCCCTACCGGACGGGCCTGGCGGCGCCTCCTCGCCGGCTTCAAAAACAAAACCGCCGCGCGGGATGAGCCCATGCTCGGCCAGCGCGGCGGCGATTTGTCCGGTCGGGCCGCCGTCGTCGGACATCACCCCTTCCGGTCCGGATCGGAGAATGCACTCCGCCAGACTTCCTTGTGGATGATGTTGGCGACTTTAGCCCCGCCTGTAACGGGCTCCCTTCAAGTGAAGGCGTCGGGCATCGACTCCTTCTTCCTGGCGATGAAGTCCTTGAGACCGTCATCGATGCCCGGATCGAGATAAGGCGCCTCGTAGGTTTCGAGCCAGCGCCGGGCAAGCTCGTTGGCACGCTGCGGTGCCGACTTCTGGCCTTCGGCCAGCCACTGCTCGTAGGAATTGTTGTCGGCGATGTTGGAGCGGTAGAAGGCCGACTGGAAATTCGCCTGGGTGTGGTCGCAGCCGAGGAAGTGGCTGCCCGGACCGACCTGGCGGATGGCGTCCATCGCCTGGCCGTTCTCCGAAAGATCGACGCCCTCGGCAAGTTTCTGCTGCATGCCGAGCTGATCGATGTCCATCATGAACTTCTCGTAGCAGGAGGCGAGACCGCCCTCGAGCCAGCCCGCCGAGTGCAGCACGAAGTTGGTGCCGGCGAGCAGCGTCGAATTCAGCGTGTTGGCGCTTTCATAGGCCGCCTGCGCGTCCGGGATCTTCGAAGCGCACAGCGAGCCGCCGGTACGGAACGGCAGGCCGAGACGGCGGGCGAGCTGGGCCGCGCCGTAGGACACCAGCGACGGCTCCGGCGTGCCGAAGGTCGGCGCACCCGACTGCATCGAGATCGACGAGGCGAAGGTGCCGAACAGTACCGGAGCGCCCTTGCGGATCAGCTGCGTGAACGAGGCGCCGGCCAGCACCTCGGCCAGCACCTGCGTCAGCGTGCCGGCCACCGTCACCGGGCTCATGGCGCCGGCGAGGATGAACGGGGTGACGATGCAGGCCTGGTTGTGGCGGGCATAGACCTTGGCCGCGCCCAGCATGGTCTCGTCGAAGACCATCGGCGAGTTGGCGTTGATCAGGCTGGTCAGCACCGTGTTGTTCTCGACGAAGTCGTCGCCGAACACGATCTTGGCCATCGAGATGGTGTCTTCGGCGCGTTCGGGGGCCGTAACCGAGCCCATGAACGGTTTGTCCGAATAACGGATGTGCGAATAGACCATGTCGAGATGGCGCTTGTTGACCGGCACGTCGACCGGTTCGCACACCGTGCCGCCCGAATGATGGATCGACGGCGCCATGTAGGCCAGCTTCACGAAATTGCGGAAATCCTCGATCGTCGCATAGCGGCGGTTGCCATCGAGGTCGCGCACGAAGGGCGGGCCGTAGACCGGCGCGAACACCGTGCCGTCGCCGCCGATCTGCACCGACCGCTCGGGATTGCGCGCATGCTGGGTGTAGATGGAGGGTGCGGTCTTCAGCAGTTCGCGGCACAGCCCCTTGGGGAAGTGAACCCGCTCGCCCTTCACGTCACAGCCGGCTTCTTTCCAAAGCTGCAGCGCCTCGGCGTCGTCGCGGAACTCGATGCCGATCTCTTCGAGCACGGTATCGGCGTTCTTTTCGATGAGGGCGAGGCCCTCCTCGTTCAGTACCTCGTAAACATTCACCTTGCGGCGGATGTAGGTCAGCTGGGTGCCCGGGCCGCCGCCGCTGCGAGCCGCGCGCCGAGCGGCCGCGCCGCCCCGGTCGCCGCGCCCCCGCCTGCCGCCTGCCTGCTCTTGATCGAGTGACGGGTTCTCGCTCATGATCGTTTCTTCCCTGAATCCGTTTTGCACCGCCCTCGGCGGCTCCTTGCCGGATCGTAGCCAAGCACCCTTAGCGAAACGGCTTGTCAGCGCCAAGAGCTGTCGCAAATTCGACAAGAAATCCGCGAGATTGTCAGTCGCTTTCGTCTTGCAGGAAGTCGCAAATCAGCTATGGATTTGCGACGCTTACAAGCTAGGTATAGCGCGATAGCCGCACGCCGCTGATTGGCCTGCCCGAGGGAGCCCCCAAAGATGTCCGACGACGAAATCATCCTCTCCGAGCTTTCCGACGACGAACTCGTGCAGCAGATGCACGACGACCTCTATGACGGGCTCAAGGAGGAAATCGAGGAAGGCACCAACATCCTCCTGGAGCGCGGCTGGGAGCCGTATAAGGTCCTGACCGAGGCGCTGGTCGAAGGCATGCGCATCGTCGGCGAGGACTTCCGCGACGGCATCCTGTTCGTGCCGGAAGTGCTGCTCTCGGCAAACGCGATGAAGGCCGGCATGTCGATCCTGCGCCCGCTGCTCGCCGCCACCGGCGCGCCAAAGCAGGGCAAGCTCGTGATCGGAACGGTCAAGGGCGACATCCACGACATCGGCAAAAACCTCGTCGGCATGATGATGGAAGGTGCCGGCTTCGACGTCATCGATCTCGGCATCAACAACCCGGTCGAGAACTACCTGGCCGCCATCGAGGAGCATCAGCCCGACATCATCGGCATGTCGGCGCTGCTGACCACCACCATGCCCTACATGAAGGTGGTCATCGACACGATGAAGGAAAAGGGCATCCGCGACGACTATGTCGTGCTCGTCGGCGGCGCCCCGCTCAACGAAGAGTTCGGCAAGGCCGTCGGTGCCGACGCATATTGCCGCGATGCCGCGGTGGCCGTCGAAACCGCCAAGGACTACATGAAGCGCAAGCACAACCTGCGCGCTACCGCCTGATCGGCCGACAGCAAAAAGGGCCGCGCCTTGCAGCGCGGTCCTTTGGTCCCAATCTAAAACGAGAATGGCGCGTCGCGGCCGAAACTAGTTGACCGTGTCTTCGATGGCGTTGGCGGTGCCCTTTACGTCCTTGCCGACGCCGCGAATGGTGTTGGCGCAGGAGGCGAGCGCGAGCGCGCAGGCGATGACGACGATCGGTGCCAGACGTGACAGTTTCATGGACGGTGTCTCCCTCGTTCTGTAGATTCGCCCCTGAACCCAACCCCGCAGAACCGTTTGCATGGGCACGCCGCGAACACAACAACGGAAATCTGCCGACAAGCTGCTGGTCATAGGCTGCGGCATGATCGCGCGCGAGATTCTGGCGGTCAAGCAGCAGTTGGGGCTGGAACACCTTGAACTGACCTGCCTGCCCGCCGAATTCCACTTTCATCCCGACCGCATCGCGCCTGCGATGGACAAGGCGATCGCCGAGGCGAAGGCCGAGGGCTACACCCAGATCTATGTCGGCTATGCCGATTGCGGCACCGGCGGCCTGCTCGACCGCGTCTGCGAAAAGCACGGCGTCGAACGCATAGCCGGACCGCACTGCTTTGCCTTCTATCAAGGCGCCGAGGCCTACGCCAAGGTCGCCGACGCCGACATGATGTCGTTCTACATGACCGACTTCCTGTGCCGGCAGTTCGAGGCATTCTTCATCAGGCCGCTCGGCCTCGACCGGCATCCCGAACTGGTCACCGACTACTTCGGCAACTACGAAAAGCTGATCTATCTCGCCCAGACCGACGACCCGGCGCTCGACAAGGTGGCCGAGGACGCAGCGAAGATGCTCGGGCTCGTCTACGAGCGCCGGGCCACCGGCTATGGCGACCTCTCCTCGGCACTTGCCAACGCGACCTCGAAAACTGCAGATCAATGAAGCGTCCGATTCCCCCGGACCGGGCGCCAGGGGAGAATCCGATGATCGTTCGCAAATTCACGCTCGCCGCCCTCCTGTCGTTGTTCGCAGCCGCGGCCCAGGCCGACGGCGTGGTGCAGAAGCTGATGACGCCGGCGGACAAGGCCAGGCTGGAGAAGTACGACGCCACCCGCAAGGAAGCGCTTCAGGAGGCCAAGGCCGGCCTTGCGCGCGAAGTCGCCATCCTCGATGCGATCGAGTCGAAGAAGCCCGTGTCCTTTTCCGATTTCGACATGACCGGCGCGTGGCAATGCCGCACCGTCAAGGCAGGCGGCATCGGCGAACTCGTCGTCTATGACTGGTTCCGCTGCCGGGTCAGCGACGACGGCTCCGGCTGGATGCTGGAGAAGCTCAGCGGATCGCAGCGGACGAAAGGCCGCTTCTACACCGACGGCGACACCCGCCTGATCTATCTCGGCTCCGGTTACGTGTCGGGCGAGAATCCGAAGGCCTACGGACGCGGCCCCGACACCGACCAGGTCGGCTATGCCTTCCGCACCGGACCGAGCGAATGGCGCATCGAGTTCCCGGCCCCCTACTACGAATCCAAGCTCGACATCCTCGAATTTCGCCGCTGACGTTGCAATCGGCGCGCGCCGGTATCACATTGCTGCCTTCAGACGTCATCAAGGATTAACCTGGCGGTCGCACACTGCGATGGGGACGGCGCGTCGAGAGGCGCTGCCGCAGCTGGGCGAAAGGGTTCATGAAGCAGCACATGGACGGTTTCGAGGGGGGAGAGATCGATGCCGCACCGCGTCGGCGGCGCGGGCGCCGGCTTTCGGAGATTTTCGCCCAGCTCGCCCACGACGCCAAGGACCAGGTTTCGATAGGCGACATCCGCGACACGCTCGGCAAGCGCAGCTTCGCGCCGCTTCTGGTGCTGTTCGCAGCCTTCAACCTGCTTCCGCTCCCGCCCGGGGCTTCGGCGGTGCTGGGACTGCCGCTGCTGATCGTGGCCGCCCAGATGACCTTCGGCAGCAGTCGGGCCTGGCTGCCCAGCTTCATCACCAGGCGCTCGCTCAGCGCAGAACAGTTCCGCACGATCACCGACTGGATCGTCCCGCGGCTCATCCGCCTCGAGGAAGTGGTCCGGCCGCGCTACTGGCCGTTCTGGCGTCGGCAGGGCGACCGGGTGATCGGCTTCATCGCGCTCATCCTGTCGGTCTCGATCACCCTGCCGATACCGCTCGGCAACTGGTTGCCCGCTTTTGCCACCGCCCTTTTGGGATTGGCGTTGTCGGAGCGGGACGGCATCCTGTTTGCCGTTGGCAGCGTCGTCGGCGCGGCATCGCTGGCTGTCATCGGAGTGGTCGTGGGCGGAGCCGGTTTCGCCACGCACGCCTTCCTCGCCTGGCTGGGATGAATCGCTCCCCGGGCTCCTCCCGCCCCCGGCACACATGCTTCCCCTTCCCAACCGCCACACCTGCACGGCGAAATCCGATGCCACGGTGTCGGCTCCACACGAACCGCCGTTGCGCGTCCTCTTCGCGACACTGAGACGCGTCGCTTTTGAATGCGCGCGCGTCGTCCCATAACAAGCGGCACCCCAATGGTTGCGGCAATGCTCAACACACTGAAAGCGAGACTGAAATGGCCGATCTCATCATCGTCTACTGGCGCGACATCCCAGCACAGGTGATCGTCAAGAAGGGCCGGCAGAACGCCAAGCGCGAACTGCCGCTGCGCTTTACCGAGGCGATCGACATGTGTGCGATGCGCACGGGCGCCGGCGACACCGACGCCTATCTGGCTGAGTGGCGCAAGGCCGATCCCGTCCCGGTCGGCGACGACCTCGAGACCGAGGCCGAGAAGGCTATGGCAGAGCTCGATGCGAAATTTCCCCGGGAGCGGCTGGTCGCTCTCGTCAAGGCAGGCGGCAAGGACGATGGTTGACACTCAGCCGAAAACCAACGCGACGGCGCATCCCGTCGTCACCCAGGCGACGCTCGTCAAGAAGGCTGCGCCCAAGAGCGATTACAAGCCAGCTGACGTGTCGCCGCAGCGGCGCGTCCAGCGCAGCTACACCGTGCGGCTCTGGTCCGTGCGCCATTCGCGCCTTCTCGAATGGTTCTACGGCCGCTTCGCCGACGCCTTCCTGACGCTTCACCCGCTGTGGAAGAAGATCGGCTACGGCCGCGTCGAGGCACCCGTGAAATTCGTCGAGAAGCACGTCAAGGGCTTCATGTTCGACTGCCGCATGTGCGGCCAGTGCGTGCTGTCCTCGACCGGCATGTCGTGCCCGATGAATTGCCCGAAGCAATTGCGCAACGGCCCTTGCGGCGGCGTACGCGCCAACGGCAATTGCGAGGTCGAGCCCGACATGCCCTGCGTCTGGGTGAAGGCCTGGGAGGGTTCGCGCAACATGACCCACGGCGATGCCATCCTCAACGTCCAGAAGCCGGTCGACCAGTCGCTGCGCGAAACCTCGGCCTGGCTGCGGGTAACGGCACAGGCCGCTGCCGCCAGCGAAGCCGCAAAGAAGGAAGTCGCATGACCCCGCCTCGCCCGCGCCACCCCGACGAGAACCCCGAGGGCATCGAACTGCCACTCGATCCCCTGCCCGGCCATTCGTCGCGCGGGCGGCTCGAGCGCGTGCTTCGTCGCGGCGAGTTCGCCGTGACCACGGAGCTCAATCCGCCCGACAGCGCCAATCCGCAGGACGTCTACGAGCGGGCGAAGATCTTCGACGGCTGGGTCGACGGCATCAACGCGGTCGACGCTTCCGGCGCCAACTGCCACATGTCTTCGGTCGGCATCTGCGCACTCCTCACCCGCATGGGCTACGCGCCCATCATGCAGATCGCCTGTCGCGACAAGAACCGCATCGCCATACAGGGCGACGTCCTTGGGGCTGCGGCCATGGGGGTCGCCAACATCCTCTGCCTGACCGGCGACGGCGTGCAGGCCGGCGACCAGCCGGGCGCCAAGCCGGTGTTCGACCTCGACTCCATGTCACTGCTCGAAACCATCCGCATCATGCGCGACAACGGCAAGTTCCTGTCGGGCCGCAAGCTGACCACGCCGCCGCAGCTTTTCCTGGGCGCCGCCGTCAACCCCTTCGCCCCGCCCTACGATTTCCGGCCCATCCATCTGGGCAAGAAGATCGCCGCCGGCGCCCAGTTCGTGCAGACCCAGTACTGCTTCGACGTGCCCATGTTCAAAACCTTCATGCAGAAGGCGCGCGACCTCGGCTTCACCGAAAAGGTCTTCGTCCTCTGCGGCGTGGGCCCGCTTGCCTCGGCCAAGACCGCCAAGTGGATCCGCTCCAACGTGCCCGGCATCCATATCCCGGATGCAATCATCAAGCGGCTCGAGGGCGCCCAGGACCAGAAGAAGGAAGGCAAGCAGCTCTGCATCGACATCATCAACGAGGTGAAGGAAATTCCTGGCGTCTCCGGCGTCCATGTGATGGCCTATCGCCAGGAGGAGTATGTCGCGGAGATCGTCGATGAATCGGGCGTGCTCAAATCGCGCCGGCCCTGGAGGCGCGAAGCGCGCGCCGACGACCAGATCGTCGCCGACCGGCTCGACCACCTGCTGCACGACGATATGACCGAGTCCCAGGTCGAGATGGTGAAATCCGCGCATTGACGCCACCAGGTGGCCTTCGCGCTTGAACTAAAACAGATAACGATATAAAGAAATCTTTATATCTTACGGAGAGGATTCATGACCCGCACGATCGTTGCCTCGGCAACCAAGGAAATCATCATCGGCTTCGATCAGCCCTTCTGCGTGATCGGCGAGCGCATCAATCCCACCGGCCGCAAGAAGCTGGCGGCGGAGATGGTTGCCGGCAACTTCGAGACCGTCATCAAGGACGCCCTCGAACAGGCCGCGGCCGGCGCCACCATGCTCGACGTCAATGCAGGCGTGACCGCCGTCGACCCCAACGCGACCGAGCCGGCGCTGCTGGTCCAGACTCTCGAGATCGTCCAGAACCTCGTCGACCTGCCGGTGTCGATCGACAGCTCCGTGACGGCTGCCATCGAGGCGGCGCTCAAGGTCGCCAAGGGCCGCCCGCTGGTCAACTCCGTCACCGGCGAGGAAGAGAAGCTCGAAGCCATCCTGCCGCTGGTCAAGAAGTACAACGTGCCGGTCGTCGCCATTTCCAACGACGAGACCGGCATTTCGATGGACCCGGACGTCCGCTTCGCCGTTGCCAAGAAGATCGTCGAGCGCTGCGCCGACCACGGCATTCCTGCCCATGACGTCGTGGTCGACCCGCTGGTCATGCCGATCGGCGCGTTGGGCGACGCCGGCCGCCAGGTGTTTGCGCTGCTGCGGCGCCTGCGCGAGGAGCTCAAGGTCAACACCACCTGCGGCCTGTCGAACATCTCCTTCGGCCTGCCGCACCGTCACGGCATCAACGCCGCCTTCATCCCGATGGTCATCGGCGCAGGCATGACGTCCGCCATCATGAACCCCTGCCGCCCGCAGGAGATGGAAGCGGTGCGCGGCGCCAACGTGCTCAACGGTACCGACGAGCACTGCACAACCTGGATCAAGACCTACAAGGACTACAAGCCGGGCGAGCACGCTGCGCCTGCGCCCGTCGCCGTGACATCGCCGACCGACGGCGGAGCCGCAGGCGGACGCCGCCGCGGCGGCCGCGAGGCCCGGATGGCAAGGGGATGATCGGATAAGCCTGTGCTCTACGTCGCCCACCTCGGTCCTGCCGGACATCTCCCCCGCAAGCGGGGAGATCAGGCGGCCGCTTTGTCGTCGTTTCTCCTGAAACCTCGGCAAATGAGGTGGGGCGGCAGTGAAATCCAGTCTCCCTCCTCGTGGGGGAGATGTCCGGCAGGACAGAGAGGGGCGCCATCGAGCAGCGCCCCTGAATGCATTTCGGAAAGCAGCATGCCATGAACTCTCCCGCCAACATCACAGATCCGCTGGTCCTCTTCATGCCCTCGGGCAAGCGCGGCCGGTTCCCGGTGGGAACGCCAGTGCTTGACGCCGCACGCCAGCTCGGCGTCTATGTCGAAAGCGTGTGCGGCGGGCGCGCCACCTGCGGCCGCTGCCAGATCGAGGTGCAGGAAGGCAATTTCGCCAAGCACAAGATCGTGTCGTCGCTCGGCCACATCTCGCCCAAGGGCCCGAAGGAGGAGCGCTATGAGCGCGTCCGCGGCCTGCCCGAAGGACGCCGCCTCTCCTGCTCCGCCACGATCCAGGGCGACCTCGTCATCGACGTGCCGCAGGACACGGTCATCAATGCACAGGTCGTGCGCAAGGCCGCGACCGATCGCGTCATCGAGCGCAATGCCGCCGTCCAACTCTGCTACGTCGAGGTCGAGGAACCCGACATGCACAAGCCGCTCGGCGACCTCGACCGGCTGAAGGCGGCTCTCGAGAAGGACTGGGGCTGGAAGGACCTGCTGATCGCCCCCCACCTCATTCCTCAGATCCAGAAGATCCTGCGCACCAAGCTGCCCGACCAGCCCGAAGTCAGCCCTGGCAAGTGGGGAGTGACCGCGGTCGTCCACCGCGACATGGATACGTCGCGGCCCTTCATCATCGGTCTGTTCCCCGGTCTCAAGAACGAGGCCTACGGCATCGCCTGCGACATCGGCTCGACCACCATCGCGATGCATCTGGTATCGCTCTTGTCCGGTCGCATCGCGGCCTCTTCAGGCACCTCAAATCCGCAGATCCGTTTCGGCGAAGATCTGATGAGCCGCGTCTCCTACGTGATGATGAACCCCGACGGGCGCGAGGCCATGACCAAGGCCGTGCGCGAGGCGGTCAACTCGCTGATCGGCAAGGTCTGCGAGGAAGGCAACGTCGACCGCAACGACATCTACGACTGCGTCTTCGTCGCCAATCCGATCATGCACCATCTGTTCCTCGGCATCGATCCGACGGAACTCGGCCAGGCGCCGTTCGCGCTGGCCGTGTCGGGCGCGCTGCAGTTCTGGGCGCATGAGGTCGGCATCGACGTTTCCCAGGGCGCCAGGCTCTACACCCTGCCCTGCATCGCCGGCCATGTCGGCGCCGACGCCGCGGGCGCCACGCTGTCGGAAGGGCCCTATCGCCAGGACAAGATGATGCTGCTCGTCGACGTCGGCACCAACGCCGAGATCGTCCTGGGCAACAGGAACCGTGTCGTCGCCGCCTCCTCCCCCACCGGTCCGGCCTTCGAAGGCGCCGAGATCTCGGGAGGCCAGCGCGCGGCGCCCGGCGCCATCGAGCGCGTGCGCATCGATCCGGAAACGCTGGAGCCGCGCTATCACGTGATCGGCACCGAGCAATGGTCGGACGAGGAAGGTTTCGAAGAGGCCTCCTGGAAGACGGGCGTGACCGGCATCTGCGGTTCGGCAATCATCGAGGTCGTGGCCGAGATGTACCTCTCCGGCATCATCTCGGAGGACGGCGTGATCGACGGCTCGCTTGCGGCCAAAAGCCCGCGCATCATCCCGAACGGGCGCACCTTCTCCTACCTGCTGCGCGAAGGCCGCCAGGGCGAACCGCGCATCACCGTCACCCAGAACGACGTCCGCGCCATCCAGCTGGCAAAGGCCGCGCTCTATGCCGGCGTGAAGCTGCTCATGGAAAAGCAGGGCGTGGAGACAGTCGACACGATCCGCTTCGCCGGCGCCTTCGGCTCCTTCATCGACCCGAAATACGCAATGGTGCTCGGCCTCATCCCGGATTGCGATCTCGCCGAGGTCAAGGCGGTCGGCAATGCCGCCGGCACCGGCGCGTTGATGGCACTGCTCAATCGCAACCATCGCCGCGAGATCGAAGTCGAGGTCGGACGCATCGAAAAGATCGAGACCGCGCTCGAGCCGCATTTCCAGCAGCTCTTCGTCAACGCTATGGCGCTGCCCAACAAGGTCGATCCGTTCCCCAAGCTCGCCGAACAGGTCAAGCTGCCGCCGCGCAAGGCGGTCGGCGAAGGCGATGCCGACGCAGCCGCGCCGAGACGCCGATCGCGCGAGGAACGCGCCGCCCGCCGCGTCCGCGACTGAGCGTTGAACGTCGCGTCCGCACGGCAATTTTCGTGATATGATGGTGTTGCGGACATGTTTCCGCAGCGTAACCGCTCCACCAGCAGTTGCTGATGGAACGAAATCGATACGAAACAAGATCGAACTAAATTCCGATCATCGAACGCCGCCTGTGGGGTTTTTGCCCACATCGGCGGACGGATGAAAGGAAGACGTAATGTCGATCATGAGTACGATTGGCCGCTATGGTGCGGCCATCCGCAAGGCGCGTCGCGATGCCCAGATCGTCCGCTCGCTCAACCAGCTTCCGCCGGAAGTCCAGAAGGATATCGGTTGGCCTGCCCTTGAGGGCGAACCAAGGCGACGGCCCCGTTCGACCGTATTTCCCGGTCGTTGAGCCAGAAAGCCTGCGACGCGTCTGTTTCAGTTTCGCCCCCATAATGAAACATACCTGCGTCGCAGCGCAATCAATTCGAAACAGAAACGAACATATTCTTCTGCCGGGTCGGCGAGGCATCAAGTCTTGCGTCGCGTCGTCGACCCTCAACCCGGGAGAAGCCCATGTCCATCATCGGTGAGTTCCACCAGTTTGGGGCCGTGCTTCGGCATGCGCGCCGCGACGGCCGCATCGAGGCGATGATGAACGGCCTGCCGCGCGAGCTGCAGATCGAGCTTGGCTGGATCGACGGGCAGACTGCTCACGGCACTGGCGTCGCCGGTCAGGTCCACAAATATGGCCGCGTGGCCATGCTGATGGACAGGCTGCCGCTCGACATACAGGCCGAGCTCGGCTGGCCGGTCGGCCCGCTGGCCCCTGCATCGAATGTCATTGCGTTCGACCGGCGGAAAACGCGCTGCGCATGACCTTCGCCGAAAAGGTTCGCATGCTGCCGCTTCGCCGTCACGGCGCCGGCCGGTCCGCCGCAGCCGACCGGCGCCTGCTCGCCTCGCTCAAGCCGGCGTAGCGACCACCGGATTCCAGCATGGGACGGGGCTGAGATGCCATTTTTCGACGAAATCGGCCGCATCCGCGCCGGCTACAACCAATCTCGCCGCGCACGCCGGACGGCTCGCGTCATGAATGCGCTGCCACCCGAGATCCAGCGCGACCTGGACTGGACGCCGCCCCCGTCGCTCATGGCCAAGGTTTTCCGCTGGATGTCCGGCGCGATGCGGCGCTGAGCTAGGCACTTCAAGGGAGGCGCTGCCATGGCTGCCTATCTGATCGCCGATGTCGATGTCACCGACGCCGCAGCTTTCGAGGAATACAAGCGCGAAGTCCCCGCCACCGAGCAACGCTACGGCGGAAGATATCTCGGACGCGGCGGGACGACCAAGGTCCTGGAGGGCGACTGGCAGCCGCACCGCCTCGTCATCGTCGAGTTTCCGGATATGGATTCGCTGATGCGCTGGTACGATTCGCCGGAGTACGATCGGCTGAAGGCGATCCGCGAACGCTGTGCCAAGACGAGGATCATCGCCTTGCAGGGTGTCGAAGCGACAGCCCTCTAGGCGCGTTTCCCGCTGGGCGCTCGGGGATTGCCTGGGCGCCCGCTGCGCCCCGACCGTTGCCTAGAATTTGCCGGTCAGGTTGAACGCCTCGAAGGCTGCCCGGATGTGATCGGCCGCCGCCTTGACCGGGGCGCTTGCTTCGGGCGCCACGATCATCGCCAGGCTGTAGTTGCCGATCTCGGGCATTCCGTCCTTGGGACCCAGTTCGACAAGTTCCTCGCCGAGGAACGACTTGGGCAGCGGCGCGACCGCGAGGTCGGACAGGATCGCCGCCCGCTGGCCGGCCGTATGCGCGCTCATATAGGCGACGCGATAGTTGCGGCCCTCCCGGCCCAGCGCCTCGAGCGCCCCTGCCCGCCACGCGCAGCCCTCTTCCCACAGCGACACGGGCAGCGGCTCGCGCATGTGGGCGCAGCCGCCCTTGGCTCCGGCCCAGACGATCGGCTCGGTCAAGAGCACTTCGCTGCCGGCAGCCACCGCCTTGCACGAATTGGTCAAAAGCGTGATGTCGAGCGCGCGATCGTCCATGCGGCGCCTGAGGTTGCTGCTTTGATCGATGACGACATCGACGGCGATCGCCGGATGCGTCTGCGCGAAGCGCTTGAGCACATGCGGCAATACGCGTTCGCCGAAATCGTCGGGCGAGCCCAACCTCACCACGCCGACGATGTCGGGAATGATGAACTTCGACACCGCCTCGCGGTTGATCGCCAGCAGGCGGCGTGCATAGCCAAGCAGCATCTCGCCATCCGTGGTGAGCGACACCGAGCGTGCATCACGCGCGAACACCGAGCGGCCGAGGATGTCCTCGAGCTTCTTGATCTGCATCGAGACGGCCGACGGCGTGCGGAACACCGCGTTCGCGGCCGTCGTGAAGCTGCCAGTCTCGGCGATCGCCACGAAGGTGCGGAGCACATCCAGGTCGAGCAAGGGGAGCGGGTGATTGAGTGGCGCGTTCATGAAGCTTGCCATTCAATATTTCTGATCGAAGCCATCATTTCATTTCGTTTGATTGAACCTCATCGACGAGCGATAGTCAACACCGTCAAAGCAAGCTCAACAGTCGCTTTGAGAGCCCGGAAGAGTTGGCGCGGATTGCGCGGAAAACGGTTCGAAACCAGCGGTGCCCACCGGGCGGGCACCTCAAGCCGGCCTTGACCCGGTTCAGCAGGAAAGGAAACCGCAATGTCCATTCTCTCGACCATCGGGCACCTTGCCACAGAATTCAACGCAGCCCGTGCCCGCTATCTGACCGAACGGTCGATCCGTTCGCTGCCGCTCGAACTGCAGAAGGACATCGGCTGGCCGGAGGTCGCCGATTCCAGGACCGGCTATCGCCGCGGTCGCAGCGGAGAACTGGCCTGACGTTTTTCTGGAAGGGGCTGTCGCAGACGGAACTGACGAGCCCCTTCCGCGATGCCTGACCGCACCGTGGGCAACCGCCGGCAGTGGGCGGCAAATACCTGCAGAAGCAACCTCCGGGCCTCTTGCGGCAGCGGATCGCGCTCCGCGGCGGTCACCAGCCACCCATGTCGCAATCTGGTGTCGCTTTTGAGGTGCGGCGCTTCGCATTCGACGCATTTCGCGCCGCAGACAACCACTATATCCGCCTCACCAAACGAGATGCCCCACTCCAGCGCGCGAAGGCACCCGTATAAGCCTGATGCATGGAGACCCGTCATGAAGATGTTCGCCCGCCTTTTCGGCCGCCGCCGCCAGACCGCCCTTTCCACCGCGATCGAGAGGGACCGCCTGGCGCGCACCATGCCCGGCCAGACCGCGGCGCTGGCTGCCAACCGACTCGGCATGCTGGTCGGCTGACCGATCCGGTCCGTCACTCCCGCGGGCCGAGATACTTGACCGCCCTCCGGACAATCCGGAGCGGCGGTTTGTTTTATTAGGCGGCGGCCATACAAACGCCATATCTCATAGCCCGGCCGGCTCGCCGCGAGCCATGTCGCAAATTTAATTTTAGCGACAGCTTCAACCCCATTGACAGCAAGGGAATTTGCTGTTGTCGCTATGCTATTCGCGACATCAGGTTCGCGCCGTTTCCGGTCAGCGTGAGGGTTCCTTGAACGCCATCAAACATCCGATCAAAAGATCGCTTGTGTTCTTCCTCGTCCCCGATTTCACCATGGTCGCCTTCGCGACGGCTCTCGATCCACTGCGCATCGCCAACCGCATGCTCGGCTACGAAGCCTACAAGTGGCGGCTCGCCAGCATCGACGGCAAGGGCGTGCGCGCCTCCAATGGCGTGGAATGCGCGGTCACCTCCTCGCTCGAAGAGGAGCGCAAGAAGATGTCGGGGCCGGAGCGTCCGTCCATGGTCATCGTCTGCACCGGCATCAATGTCGAGACCTACAGCAACAAGTCGGTCTTCGCCTGGCTGCGCGAGGAGTACAACCGCGGCGTCGCGGTGGGCGGGCTCTGCACCGGCGCCTACGTGCTCGCCAATGCGGGCCTGCTTTCCAACAAGCGCTGCGCCATCCACTGGGAGAACCTGCCGGGCTTCTCCGAGGCCTTCCCCAAGGCCAATGTCTATGCCGACCTGTTCGAGGTGGACCAGAATATCTACACCTGCGCCGGCGGCACCGCAGCGCTCGACATGATGCTCAAGCTGATCGGCGACGACTTCGACGACAACCTGGTCAACCGGGTGTGCGAACAGGTGCTGACCGACCGCGTGCGCAGCCCGACCGACCGCCAGCGCCTGCCCCTCAGGGCGCGCCTCGGCGTGCAGAACTCCAAGGTGCTCACCATCATCGAATTGATGGAGGCGAATCTTTCCGAGCCGCTGTCGCTGATCGAGATCGCCGATCATGTCGGCCTGTCGCGTCGGCAGATCGAGCGCCTGTTCCGTACCGAGATGGGCCGTTCCCCTGCCCGCTACTATCTCGAGATCAGGCTCGACCGCGCCCGCCACCTGCTGATCCAGTCGTCGATGCCGGTCGTCGAAGTGGCAGTCGCCTGCGGCTTCGTGTCGGCCTCGCACTTCTCGAAGTGCTACCGGGAACTCTACGCCCGCTCGCCGCAACAGGAACGGATCGACCGCAAGCAGTTGATCGCAGCCTAACGGGGCTTGCCGGCAGAAGCGGGCGACCGTCACCTGCTGTCCCACAGCCATGATCGGTCACGCCAGAGCTTCTCGCCGATCAGGCAGTCGTATTTCGGCCGCGCCTGAGCCAACGTCACGGGCGGATGGGCGGCTTCCTCGGCGGCCCACTGCGGCGAATCCGGCCCAGCGAGTTCCAGCACGAGCTTGCGGCGGACCGCTTCCGGGAACTGGTCCCAGCCGTTGACCGGGATCATGAAGGCGCCCGGCCCGCCGATCACGCAGTCGGCGTAATAGCGGTCGAGATCCTCGACATCGTAGGCACTGCCGAAGCCGCCATTGGTCATCAGCGGCAGGCCGTTGATGGTGATGCCCTGGGCCACCACGCCGTCGCGGATGATGTCGACCGGCGCTCCCTGGTTGTTGGGACCGTCGCCGGAAATGTCGATCACGCGCTTGGCGCTGCGAAATGCGCTCTCCGCGAAGAGGTCGCTGCCGAATTCGAGCGCGCTCGAGATCGAGGTGCGCCGGGCGCTGTTGGGCGGCTTGGCGGTGAGCTGCTGCACCACCCGCTCGGCATCCGCGCGATTGGCGATGACCGTCCACGGCACCACGACGACCTGGGAGGTCGACCCGGCCCATTCGACATAGGTGACCGCGATCTTGCCGTAGGCGCCCTCGGCGATCGCCTCCAGCACCCGTTCGTGGGTAAGAGCCGCGGCGTAGCCGTGGCGCTGGATCTCGAGCTCGTCCGGAGACATGGAGAGCGAGACGTCGACCGCCAGGACCAGTTCGACATCCACCTGTTCGGCGCCAGCCGATTGCGGCGCCAGCCCAAGCACCAGCGCCATTGCGGCGCTGCCTGCGAGAAGAGCTTGGGCCACAGCAGACATTCCCAGAGGGTAAGCGAGAATCGGCGGCTTCAAAAGAAAAGCCCGGGCGAAATCCCGGGCTTTTCCGTTCACATTTTTGCGAGAGCAGCCTTGGCTCTTGCGGAGCCGGGCTGTCAGAAGCAGCAGTTCATACAGCTTGCCCGCCCTACCCTCAGCTTCGCGGCTTGAGGTTCTCCGGATCGTAGAGCGGCTTATAGCCGATGCCGACCACCTCGACCGGATAGGTCTCGGCGAAATACTCGACATTCAGCTTGCGGCCTTCCTGGGCATAGGCGTGCGGCAGGTAGGCAAGCGCGATGTTCTTGCCGATGGTCGGACCGAAGGCGACGGAGGTCGTGTAGGAGCGGCGGCCGAGTTCGTCGACCAGCGTTTCGCCGGTCAACGGGTCCAACACCGGCAGCGTGCCGACCGGATAGCGCTTGACGCCGTTCCTGTCGGTGTTCTCGGTCATGACGAGCGTGCAGAGCATTGCGGGCTGGTGCTCGCGCGCCTTGTACTCGAGATGCTTCGCCTTGCCGCGGAAATCGGCATCCTTGACCTTCGGACGGGCAAGGTCGGCCTCGATGAGGTTGTACTGGGTGAGCAGGTCGGCATTCTGCAGGCGCAGGCTCTTTTCCATGCGGCGCGAATTGGCATAGGTCTCGACGCCGAAGGCCATGACGCCGGTCGAGCGCAGCGCATCCCAGACGGCAAGGCCGTCCTCGTACCTCATGTGTAGTTCCCAGCCCTGCTCGCCGACATAGGAGATGCGGAAAGCGGTGACCGGCTTGCCCGCGATCTCGATCTGCTTGATCGCCGCGAAGGCAAAGTTTTCCTGATCGAGACCGGCAGGGTCCGCGACCACCTTCTTCAGCGTCTCACGGGCATTCGGGCCCCAGATGCCGATTGTGATGAACTTCTCAGAGACGTCGGTGACGGTGACGTCGAGGCCGCGATCCTCGGCCACGCGCTTCATGTAGTGGAAATCGCGCGGGCCGGCGTCGGCGCCGTTCACGAGGCGGCAGCGGTCGGCCATGCGGAAGACGGTGAAGTCGGCGCGAACCATACCCTCGTCGTCGAGGAAGTGCGTATAGATACCCTTGCCGACATTGCCGTCCCCACCGATCTTGGCGGCGCATAGCCATTCCAGCAGCTCGACATGATCGGGACCTTCGATGTCGACCATGTGGAAATGCGAGAGGTTGACGATGCCGCAATCCTCGCTCATCGCCAGATGCTCGGCGTTGGAAACGCGCCAGAAGTGCCTGGAATCCCACTCGTTCTCGCGCACCGGCACGCGGTTGCCGTACTTCTCCAGCAGGTGCTCGTTGGCCTTGTAGCCATGCGCACGCTCCCAGCCGCCGAGTTCCATGAAGTGGCCGCCGAGCTCGACCTCGCGCTCGTAGAAGGGCGAACGCTTGACGTTGCGCCCGGTGGCGTAAGGCTCGCGGGTGTGCACGGCCGGGAAATAGATCTTCTGGGCGGCCTCGAAGGTGCGGCCCTCGATGAACTTCTCTTCCAGCTGGTGCGGATAGAAGCGGGCGTAGTCGATCGAATTGTGGTCGATCTCGGTGCGGCCGTCGGTCATCCAGTCGGCGATCAGCTTGCCGTAGCCGGGACCGTCCTTCACCCAGATGGCGACGCAGTACCAGAGACCACGCACCTTCTGGCTCTCGCCGCAGGAAGGGCCACCGGCGGCCGACACCTGCAGCAGGCCGTTGAAGGAGTGGCTTTCGTTGTAGCCGATCTCGCCGAGGATCGGCGTCAGTTCCATGGCGCGCTCCAGCGGCGCCATGATCTGTTCCATGTCGAGGTCGCGCTGCGACGGCGACAGGCGCGCCTCGTGCTTTTCGAGGATCTCGCGCGGGTGGCAGAGGCGCGGATTGGTGGTCTCGTAATAGCCCCACTCGATCTGGCCGCCCTCGGTGGTCTTGGGGTCTCCTGTGTCGCGCATGTAGGCGGAATTGCCCTGGTCGCGCAGCAGCGGGAAGCCGATTTCCTTGCCGGTGCCCTCGAACTCGCTGTACGGGCCGAAGAAGGTCAGCGGATGGTCGACCGGCATGACCGGCAGGTCCTCGCCCACCATCTCGGCGATCAGGCGGCCCCAGATGCCGGCGCAGACGACGACATGATCGGCCATGATGGTTCCGCGATGGGTGACTACGCCCTTGATGCGCCCCCCCTCGACGATCAGAGAGGTGGCCGGCGTATTCCCGAAGGCCTGGAGCTTGCCGGATTTTTCGGCGGCATCGACCAGCTTCCCGGCAACCGTCTGCGAGCGCGGAATGACGAGGCCGGCGTCGGGATCGAACATGCCGCCCATCACCTGATCTTCCTCGATCAGCGGGAACATCGCCTTGATTTCAGAGGGCGAGACATAGTGCGCGCGCGTGCCGAAAGCCTTGGCGGAAGATAGCTTGCGCTTGATCTCTTCCATCCAGGTGTCGTCGCCGGTGCGGGCGACCTCGAGACCGCCGATGCGGGCGTAGTGGCCCATCTTCTCGTAGAAATCGATGGAATACTGCGTCGTCCAGACCGACAGATAGTCGTGGCTGGTCGTGTAGCAGAAGTCCGAGGCATGCGCGGTCGAGCCGATGTCGGTCGGAACGCCCGACTTGTCGATGCCGACGATGTCGTCCCAGCCACGCTCGATCAGGTGATGGGCGATGGATGCGCCCACGATACCGCCAAGCCCGACGATGACGACCTTCGCCCTTTTCGGAAACTCTGCCATTTCCCACGACTCCGAGATGATATTGCGCGCACACTATAGGGCAGTGTCGTGCGATTGCAGCCTGTTTGCGACATTGCGAAAACGGCGCGCGACCTCGGCGGCGAGACCTGTCCGGATCGGTTCGGGCGGCCGCAAATGGAAAGGGCCGGACAGATGCCGGCCCTTCGTCGAACTGGCGGGATGTGAACCTACTTGATGCGGGCGACGCCGCCGGAGATCTCGACCGTTTCAGAGCCCGTCAGCGCCTCGCGGTCGCCATTGGGCATGGTCACGAAACAGCCGCTCGGGCAGAACTCCACCGTCTCGCCGGCGGCAAGCGCCAGCTCCGACTTGGAACCGCCTTCCGTCACGATCAGCGTGCGCGGCTCGGAGTCCAGGTTTACAGCGCTCGCGGCATGCGCCGCACCCGACATGGCCAGGAAAAGCGCGCCTGCGGCGACAAGAAACCTATTCATTTCATCATCGGTGTTTCCACCGCCTCTGGTTCATCTTTGCAAGGCATTTTCGCCTTTGCGGATGAGCTTATATGAGTTCGAAGCTGAACGGCAACTGAATGCCTTGTTCATGCCACAATTTGCCAAAGCCTCGCTCCCCGCCCTATTCCGGGTCGGGTTTCCGCCGCCGCCCGGGCTTGCGTTCCGAAGCCGCCGCCGCCCGCTTGCTGCGGGCCTCTTCCTCCAGGGCTACCTGGGCTTCCGCCTGCTCGTCGTCGGCCGGCCATTTTTCGGCAGGCTTGGGATCCTGGGCGCGCGGCGCCGAGGGTATATGGATATGTTCGCGCGCGAAGGTCTCGAGGATGGCGAAGCGGATGTCGTTCTGGACGCTGTTGCCGGCTAGCACGTCGGCCAGGAAGAAGCGGACCTCGAACTCTAATGCAGCCGTGCCGAAATTGGCGAAGAGCACGAACGGCTCTGGGTTCTTCAGCACCATCGGGTGCGAACGCACCACGTCGAGCATGATCTCATGCGCGCGCTTGACGTCGGAGTCGTAGGCAACGCCGACCTTGATGTCGATGCGACCGAGCTTGTTGCGATGGGTCCAGTTGCCGACCGCGCCGTTGATCAGTTCCGAATTGGGCAGGATCACCGACTGGCGCTGGAAGGTCTCGATCTCGGTGGCGCGCACGCTGATCTTCTTGACCGTGCCCGAGACCTGGCCGGCGACGATCCAGTCGCCGACCTTGAACGGCCGTTCCGCGAGAAGGATCAGGCCCGAGACGAAGTTCGACACCACGTTCTGCAGGCCGAAACCGATACCGAGGGAGAGTGCGCCGGCAACCAGGGCCAGGTTCGAAAGATCGAGGCCTGCCGAAGAGATCGCGATCAGCGCCGCGATGGCAAAGCCCGCATAGCCCACGGCCACCCGGATCGAGTTGCGCACGCCGGCGTCCACCTTGCCGCGCGCCATGACCGAGCCGTCGAGCCAGCCCTGGAACCAGCGCGTCAGGAAGTAGCCGATGGCGAAGACGACGATGCCCGATAGGATGCCGACCGGCGAGAAGGTGAACGTGCCGATCTGGAAGCCTGCGCCCACCTTGTAGAGCCAGGTCGTCATGTCCCCCGTTTGAAAGCCCCACTGGAACAGGATCAGTGGCACGCCGATGACGATGACGATCAGGTTGATGACGATGCTGGTCACGAGGCCAAGCTGGTCGAGCGTAGTCTCGTCGAGCTTGAACAGCCTCTGGATCCGACGCCCGACCGTGGTCTTGGCGAAGGCGTCTTCCTCGTTGATCGCACGTGACGAAAGGAAGCCGATATACATGGTGGCGAGGATCGCGCCGGTGACCACAATCTGCTGCGAGACGAAGCGCGCCAGGCCGATATAGCCAAGGAGCGCGGCGGCTATGGTCACGCCGCCGAGCAGGTAGAGGAAGTAGCGGAGCGTCCGCGGCCACGGCTTGGGCTGGCCGTTCTCGTCGACGAACGGCTTCACCATGCCGATGAGGACGACGAGCACGCCGATGATGACGGTCGAGACCAGGGCCTCGCCGACCGTCAGCGTGATCGGAGAGCCGAGCACGCGGTAGACGGAGCTCAAGAGGTAGTCCAGACCGGTGAAGAAGGCGGTGGCGATGATCAAGAGCATCAGCCAGCGCGCCGCCCCGCTTTCGACCGCGATCAGCCGCCAGTTGGGCAGTTTGGGCGCGAGCACGGCCGTGCCCAGGCGCGAGACGAATAAGACGATGCCGATGACGTAGAACAGCGACGACATCATCGCGCCGATGTCGCCGCGCAGCACGCCGAAATAGTCGTAGAGGAAATAGGTGACGCCAAGGAAGACGATCACCGCCAGGGTCTGCATCAACGTCGACCAGAAGGCGACCGAAAGGCGGCTGAGATAGGATGGATCCTCCACCCTCGCGTCCGGCTCGAACAGGCGGCCGAAGAGCCGCCTGCCGCCCATGACGATGACTGCGGCCGCAGCCAGCGCAAAGAAGGTGGCCGCCAGCATGGACTTGAGCTTGAAGCTGACGACGAAGCGAATCCACGACGACACCGTGCGGTACAGGTCGCTCATTTCGGTTTCGAAGTTGTCGATGACTTCGAACACGAGCGCGAAATCGATCTCGTAGCGCTTGGTGAGCAGGCTCTGGAACAGGTCCCGCCGGATTTCCGTGATCTGGCCGACTATCTTGTTGATGCGGATCGAAAGGTTTTCGGCGACGCCGAGCACCGCATTGATCTCGGCCTTCTCGTTGGTCAACGCCTTGCGCTCGTTGGTGACGACGTCCGATTCTGCCGGCTGGCCTTCGGCCGGCGGCTTGCCGAGTTGTTCGAGACGCGCGTTGATCTCGGCAAGGCGCGGACGGAAGGCAACGCCGCTCTGCAGCAGCTCGCGCGACAGCTGTTCGAGCTGGAGCCGGATTTCGACCAGGGCCGCATCGTCCTCCTGGCTCTGGTCGAGCTTGCGCTGCAGCGTGTCCACCTTGCCGCTGACGCTGGCGATGACCTCCTGCTGATCGGCGATGACGCCGGCGGGCGCCCTGCCGAGGTCCTGCGCGGCGGCCGGCATCCAGCATGCGAATGCGACTAGGATCAGTGAAACGGCGACGCGCCGGGCTGCGGAAACGAGCATGTCAGGTCTGCGACTCACTATGTGGATGAAATGCGCGAGGGCGCGCCATTGATAGAGACCGGTATCCGGGCGGGCAAGTCGACCGCAAATCCGGTGGTGGAGGTCGGCCTATCGAAAGGCCATGGCGAAATATTGGCTTCAGTTTGGCGAACCCGACTATAGTCTCCGCGCACAGATCGAAGGATGGCATCAAGTATGGCGGAATATTCGGCGTTTTCGCTGCTGAGAAACGCGCTCTCGGGCAATCGCGACTGGAAGCCGGCCTGGCGCAAGCCGGCGCCCAAGCCGTCATACGAGGTGATCGTCATCGGCGGCGGCGGCCATGGTCTTGCCACCGCCTACTACCTGGCCAAGGAGTACGGTATCACCAACGTGGCGGTACTCGAGAAAGGTTATCTCGGCTCGGGCAATGTCGGGCGCAACACGACCGCCGTACGCTCCAACTACCTGCTGCCGCAGAACACGCGCTTCTACGAGCACTCGATGAAGATGTGGGAGAACCTCTCCCACGATCTCAACTACAACGTCATGTTCTCCCAGCGCGGCGTGCTCAATCTTGCCCACACACCCGCGCAATTGGACGATCTCGCCCGCAAGGGCAATGCCATGCGCCATCTCGGCACCGACGCGCATCTGATGACGCCCGCCGAGATCGCCCGCCGGGTGCCCGGCATGGACATGTCGCAATCGGCGCGGTTCCCCGTCATCGGCGGACTGATGCAGGAGCGCGCCGGCACCGCCCGCCACGATGCGGTGGCCTGGGGTTATGCGCGCGGCGCCGACCGCCGCGGCGTCGACATCATCGAGAACTGCGAGGTCACCGGCTTCCTGCGCGACGGCGACCGTGTCGTCGGCGTCACCACCAATCGCGGCGAGATCCGCGCCAAGAAGGTGGCTGTCGCGGTGGCCGGCAGCACGGGTCGCGTGCTGCAGCTCGCCGGCATCGAGCGCATGCCGATCGAAAGCTACGTCCTGCAGGCCTTCGTCTCCGAATCGCTGAAGCCGTTCCTCGACACCGTGCTGACCTTCGGCATGGGCCATTTCTACGTCGGCCAGTCCGACAAGGGCGGCCTGATCTACGGCGGCGACCTCGACGGCTACAACAGCTACGCCCAGCGCGGAAACCTGCCCATCGTCGAGGAGGTGATGAGCGAGATGCTGGCGGTGTTCCCCTCGCTCGCCACCGTGCGCGTGCTGCGCTCCTGGGGCGGCGTCTGCGACATGTCGATGGACGGCTCGCCGATCATCACCGCCGGCCCCTTGCCCGGCATGTATCTCAATTGCGGCTGGTGCTACGGCGGCTTCAAGGCCACGCCTGCCTCGGGGCTGTGCTTCGCCTACACGATTGCCAAGGACGCGCCGCACGAACTCACAGCACCCTTCACCCTCGACCGTTTCAGCCGTGGCACCGTCATCGACGACAAGGGCCAGGGGCCGACACCGCGCCTGCACTAGGGTTCCGATCCATGCTCATCACCTGTCCTTATTGCGGCCCGCGCGACGTTTCCGAATTCGCCTACCAGGGCGATGGCAACCGCACTCGCCCCGATCCCGCCTCGACCGACCAGGTCGCCTGGCATGCCTATGTCTATGACCGGCTGAACCCTGCCGGCGCGCACAACGAGATCTGGCAGCACGCCGGCGGCTGCCGGTCACATCTCGCCGTGGTGCGCGACACCCTCACCCACGAAATTTCGAGCGTCCGCTTCGCGCGCGAACATGGCGCGCCTGTCCACGGACGTCGCAAGCCCGGAGTCAAGGCATGAGCCCGCGCCGTATACCCTCGGGCGGCCTCGTCGACCGGCTGCGCACCATCCGCTTCACCTTCGACGGGGTTTCCTACGCCGGACATCAGGGCGACACGCTGGCCTCGGCGCTGCTCGCCAATGGCGTCATGCTGTTCGGCCGCTCCTTCAAGTACCATCGCCCGCGTGGCGTGCTGACCGCCGGCGTCGACGAACCGAATGCCCTGGTGACGGTGCTGCGCGGCGACGTCCGCGAGCCGAACCTACCCGCGACGACGGTCGAGATCTATGACGGGCTGGTCGCCGTCAGCCAGAACCGTTTCCCCTCGCTCGCCTTTGACGTGAGCGCGGTCAATCAACTCGGCGGCAAGTTCATCTCGGCGGGCTTCTACTACAAGACCTTCATGGGCCCGGCGATCGGCCCGCTCAAGGGCACCCGCTTCTGGATGATGTGCGAGCACATCATCCGCCGCGCCGCCGGCCTCGGCCGCGCCGGCCACACGCCCGACCCGTCGCGCTACGAGCGCATGAACGCCTTTTGCGACGTGCTGGTGGTCGGCTCTGGCCCCGCCGGCCTTTCCGCCGCGCGCGAAGCGGCCGCCTCTGGCGCGCGCGTCATCCTCGCCGAACTGGACCCTGAATTCGGCGGCTCGGCCAACTGGTCCGGCGAGACCATCGACGGCGAGCCCGCAGCGACATGGGCAACCGACATCGTCGGCGAACTCAAGGAACACAACAACGTCCGCCTGCTCAAGCGCACCACCGTCTGGGGCTACTACGACGGCAACACGATTGCCGCCCTGGAGCGTGTCTCCGACCACGAGCCCTCGCCTGCCAAGGGTGCTCCGCGCCATCGCCACTGGACGATCCGCGCCGGGAGCGTCGTGCTCGCCACCGGCGCATTCGAGCGGCCGCTGGTCTTCCCGGGCAACGATCGGCCCGGCGTCATGATGGCGAGCGCGGCAATGCGCTACGCCAATCAGTACGGTGTCCTGCCAGGCGACAAGATCGCCGTCTTCGCCAACAACGACAGCGCCTATCTTGCGGCGGCATCACTCGCCAGGGCGGGTGCCGCGATCGTCGCCATGATCGACCTGCGCCGGGACGTCAGCGACGCATGCCGGGCGCTGGCGAAGGAGGCCGGAGCCGAATTGCTGACAGGCCGAGCCGTCGTCGGCACCGAGGGCGGCAAGAAGCTCACCGGTATCAAGCTGGCGCATTTCGATCAGGCCTCGGGCGTGATCTCGGGAGAAGCGCGCGCGATCGCGACCGACTGCCTGGTCGTGTCGGGGGGCTGGTCGCCGACCATCCACCTCGCCAGCCAGGCGGGCGCGCGCCCGGTGTGGGACGCCGACCTGCAGGCCTTCCTGCCGCCACGGCCGGACAAGGGCTGGGTCGGTGCGGGCGCCTTCAACGGAACCTTCGCGACGGCCGAAGCCATCGCCGAGGGCTTTGCCGCCGGCCGCAAGGCGGCCGACCTTCCGCCGGTCAGGGTCGATATGTTGCCGCATGTCGAGCCGGCGTCGCTCGACCCCCGTCCCGCGCCGGTGTTCGAGATCAGGGCCAAGGGCAAGGCCTTCGTCGACTTCCAGCATGACGTCACCGCCGACGACGTGCGGCTTGCCCATCTCGAGGGTTTCGTCTCGGTCGAGCATCTCAAGCGCTACACCACGCTCGGCATGGCCACCGACCAGGGCAAGGGCTCCAACGTGCCGGGTCTCGCGATCATGGCCGAGGCTGTCGGCAAGCCGATCCCCGAGGTCGGCACCACGCGGTTCCGCCCGCCCTTCGCTCCGGTGTCGGTCGGCTCGCTGGCTGCCGAGCGTTTCGGCGACCTGAAGCCGGAACGGCTGACGCCGATGCACGACTGGCATGTCGACAACGGCGCGACCATGTATTCGGCCGGCCTCTGGTTCCGCCCGATGATCTATGGCGACCCCGGCGAGACCGTCGAGCAGGCCTATGTTCGCGAGGCGGGAACTACGCGCGACGCCGCCGGCATCGTCGACGTCTCCACCCTTGGCAAGATCGCCGTACAAGGTCCGGACGCCGCCGAGTTCCTCGATCGCGTCTACACCAACGTCTTCTCCACCCTTTCCGTCGGCAAGGCCCGCTACGGGCTGATGCTGCGCGAGGACGGCATTGCCTTCGACGACGGCACCACTTGGCGGCTGGGCGAAGACGACTTCCTGATGACCACGACGACAGCCAATGCCGGCAAGGTCATGCAGCATCTCGAATATTTCCTCGACGTCGTCTGGCCCGACTTGAGGGTCCACTTGACCTCTGTCACCGACCAGTGGGCGGGTGCTGCCATCGGCGGCCCCAAGGCCCGTGAAATCCTCGCCTCCTGCGTCACCGGCACCAAGGTCGACAACGAGACGCTGCCCTTCATGGGCATCGTCCGCGGCGAAATCGCCGGCGCGCCCGTCATGATCTGCCGCCTCTCCTTCTCCGGCGAGATGGCCTTCGAGGTCTACTCGGGCGCCGGCCATGGCATCCATGTCTGGGAGGCGCTGGTCGAGGCGGGCAAGCCGCACGGCATGGTGCCCTATGGGCTCGAGGCGCTCGGCACCATGCGCATCGAGAAGGGCCATGTCACCGGCGCCGAGATCGACGGCCGGACCACAGGGCGCGACCTGCATCTCGGCTGGATGCTGTCCAAGAAGAAGCCGTTCATCGGCTCGGCGATGATGGACCGCGAAGGCCTCACCGCCCCCGAGCGGCTCGAACTGGTGGGCATCGTTTCGCTCGACAACCGGCCGCTCAACGGCGGCGCCCACATCGTCATGCAGGCCGATCCGGAAAACCCGCACGGCTCGCTCGGCCACATCACCGCCGCCTGCTTCTCCCCGGCGCTCGGCAAATATATCGCGCTGGCGCTGGTCTCGGCCGGCAAGTCCCGCCACGGCAAGCGCGCCCAGGTCTCCGACCCGCTGCGCAACCGCTTCGGCCCGGTCGAGATCGTCAGCCACCACTTCTTCGACCCCGAAGGGAAGCGCATGCATGGTTGAGCAGCTTTCACCGCTCGCACAGGCCTTCCGGCCCGGCTCGCACGGCAACTTTGCCGATGGCGTGGGCGTGACCCTGTCCGAGATCGCTCCCGGCTCGATCGTGCAGGTCGCCGCATGGCCGGGCGAGGAAAAGGCGCTGATGGGGGTGATCGCCTCGGTCACGAAACTCAGCCTCGCCGATGGCGCGGGTGCAGGCGCGGTCTCTGAACGCCATTCGGCATTCGGCTTCGCGCCCGGAAAGTTCCTCGTCACCGACGCCTCGGAAGGACTGGCCACCGCGCTGGCAGGCACGGTTCCGTCGAGCACCGGCACGGTCACCGACCTTTCACACGGCCGGACCGCCATCCGCATCGAAGGCGCCAGGGCGGAGTGGGTGCTGGGCAAGCTCTTTGCCGTAGACTTCGAGCAGGCGGCATTCCCGATCGGCTCGGGCATATCGACGGCCCATCACGATATCTTCACCCAGATCCAGCGAAGCGGGGCAGCGCGGTTCGACCTCTACGTCTTCCGCTCCTTCGCCCGCTCGTTCTGGAAGATGCTCTGCCACGCCGCCGACGAGGTCGGCTACGAGGTGGTCTGAGGCAAGTGCGCGGAGAGCGCTTGCTACTCCGCCGTGCCAGCTTCGATCGCGCTCCCCGAACGATTCTGATCAGGTTTGGTGGAGTTCGCCCATTGGGTGACCACCAGGCCGGCGACGATCAGGAGCAGCCCCGCGACGCGCGCAAGCGTGGCGGGCCGCTGCGCAAAATTCATCAGACCGAAGTGGTCGATGAGGAGGGACGTCGCCATCTGGCCGGCGATCACCGCCACGATGAAGCTGGCAGCGCCGACTTTCGGCGAAAGCAGAAGTGCCGCTGTGATGTAGATCACCCCGCCGACGCCGCCGATCCAGATCCACCACGGTCCCTTGAACAGGGCACCCACCATCGGCACCGGCACCCTCGACGCAAGCATGACGGGGACGATCAGCACGACGCTGATGGCGAGCGAAACCAGCGTCGCCCAGAGCGGGTGGCCGAGCAGGCGCCCAAGCATGGCATTGGCGCCGGCCTGAAACGGAACTGCTGCCCCGGCGAGCAAGGCTGCGACCAGCAACGATGAGGACTGCGGCATTGAGTATCTCCGTATCTACTCCCCGGAGATATGCCATCCGTCATACTTATGGAAATTCACAATCCTTACCGATAACATGCACCGGATGAATAATCTCTCCGGCATCGACCTCAATCTGCTCGTGGTCCTCGAGGCGCTCCTGGCCGAGCGGCATGTCTCGCGCGCCGCCATTCGCCTCAACCGGAGCCAACCCGCGGTCAGCCACGCGCTTGCGCGCCTGCGCCACCTCCTCGACGACCCGCTGCTGGTCAGACATGGCGGCGGTTTGCAGCCAACGGCGCGCGCCATGGAGATCGCGCCACTGCTTGCCGACGCACTCGATCGCATGCGCCGCCTCCTCGTACCCGCCGGCTTCGATCCGGCGACCGAGAGGCGCACCTTCCGCCTCGCCATGTCGGACTACGGTGCGACCGTGATCCTCCCCCGCCTCCTGCCGGCGTTGCGGACGCAGGCACCCGGCATCGATCTCGAGATAAGCCAGTCGAGCCGCGAGTCGATGACGGCACAGGTGATGGACGGCGAGATCGACCTGGCCTTCGGCGTCTTTCCCACACTCGAAAGGTCGATGCGGGCCTTGCAGCTGTTCGAAGAGCGATACGCCTGCCTTGCCAATGCTGCCTCGTTGGGTGGCGCAACGAGCATGGATCTTAGCGCCTACCTTGCGCGCCCGCACGCCCTCGTGGCCCTGCGTGCCGATGTCGAAAGCGAGGTCGATTCCGCGCTTGCGGCCATCGGCGAGAAGCGCCGTGTCGCGCTGCTTATGCCGCATTGGGGCGCAGCACCCGGGCTCATTGCCGGTACCGATCTCGTGCTGACCGTGGCGCGGCGTATCCTGCCGCCATCGGTCGAGGCCAACGCCCTTGCCGTCTTCGAACCGCCTTTCGCCATTCCGGCCTTCGGCTTTGAGCAGATCTGGCACAGGCGCCGCGACAGCGACGCCGCGCACCAGTGGCTTCGGGAGACCATCTTGAGCCTTTGCGGGGACTGACGCCGCAGATTCCCTGCCCTGACCCGACTAGCGAGCCGAGCGTGTTCCGGTCAATATGTGCTCGTTGAGGGGGATGGCCATGGAATTCATCAATTCGGCGCAAGCAAAGGCGCTCAAGCTGCCATTCAGCCAGGCGGTGCGGGTCGGCGACGTGCTCTACCTCTCGGGCGCGCTCGGCAATCGGCCCGGCACGCTGGAACTCGTGCCCGGCGGCATGGAAGCCGAAACACAGCAGACGATGGAGAACATCAAGGCAGTGCTCGCGGAGAACGGCCTCGGCATGGCCGACATCTTCAAATGCACGGTCATGCTGGCCGACATGGCTAAGTGGCCCGAATTCAACAAGGTCTATGTCGGCTATTTCGACCCTGACCGCCTGCCGGCACGCTCGGCATTCGGCGCCAATGGCCTGGCGCTGGGTGCTCAGGTCGAACTGGAATGCTGCGCCTACATCGGCAAACGCCCGGGCGCCTGACCTATTTCAGGAACTGAACCCAGTCTTCGAGCGGCGCGCGGTCTGTCCGGAAAGCGCTTTCCGGCTTACTCGTGTCCTCGTGCCCGAGCGCCATGCCGCAGACGACGACTTCCTCGTCGGGAATGCCGAGCACCGGCCGGATCTGGCGGTGGTAGGGGGCGAACGCCGCCTGCGGGCAGGTATGCAATCCCCTCGCCCGCGCCGCGATCATGATGTTCTGCAGGAACATGCCGTAGTCGATCCAGGAGCCCTGGTTGAGCCTGCGATCGATGGTGAAGATCATGCCGACGGGCGCATCGAAGAAGAGAAAGTTGCGGTCATGCTGGGCGCGCATCCGGTCGACGTCCCTGCGGCCGATGCCGAGCACCCCGTAGAGGCCGAAGCCGTTGGCGCGACGGCGGCCGAGATAAGGCTCGAAGAACTGGTCGGGATAATATTTGTATTCGTCCCAGACGGCCTTCTCGGCGCGCACGCCGGAAGTGAGGATGGCATCGCTGATACCGCGCAGCGTCTCGCCGGAGGTCACATAGACCTTCCACGGCTGCATGTTGGTGCCCGAGGGCGCGCGCGCCGCCACATCGAGGATGTCGCGGATCACCGCCTCGTCCACTGGCGTGGGCAGGAAGGCGCGCACGGACCGGCGCGACACGATCGCCTCGTCGACGATCGCCGTCTCGTCACTGTCCTGCGGTTTGTTCTCCGGTGCCAGCATCGGCGGTCCCCATGGCATCGCTGCGCGGACGCCCCTCCAACCGTCCGTTTGCCAGCCTTTGCACCGTAGCCGAGAGTCCCGCAAGCGAAACTTGCTGGACCATGAAAATTCCCTTGAGAATTTCACGGAACTGGCCTCATATGAAATTCCGATGAGATTTTTCATGCGAGGTAGCCAAACTTGAACCCCGCAGCGAATGCCTCCGCCGAACTCGACGTCGCGGGCGATCTGCTCGCCGCCGATTTGCGCGCGCTGCGCAAGTCCCGCGGGCTGACCCTGGCCGAGATCGCCCTCAAGCTCGGCCGCTCCGTCGGCTGGGTCAGCCAGGTCGAGCGCGGTCTGTCGACGCCGTCCCTCGGCGATCTCAGGGCCTTCGCCGAGTTGTTCGGCGTGCCAATCAGCCTGTTCTTCGCCCATGAGGCGCCGCTCGAGGCCGAGCGCGGCGTCATCGTCCGCTCAGGCCGGAGGCGGACGCTGGGAACGAGCGATTCGGGACTGGTGGAAGAGCTCCTGTCGCCCGACCTCGGCGGCAGCTTCGAAATGCTCCGCTCGATCTTTGCGCCAGGCGCCGAACTGGCCGAGCCGGCGACGCGCCCCACCGAAGAGGCCGGTTACGTCGTCTCGGGCCGCTTCGACATCGAGATCGACGGTACCTGGCACAGCCTGAACGAGGGCGACAGTTTCCGCTTCGACCATAAGCCGTTCCGGTGGCGGAACCCGGGCTCGGTGCCTGCGGTGGTCATCTGGATCGTGGCGCCGCCAGTCTACTGATCGTTTCTGGGGAGGAAATCATGGCTGAGTTGCTGAGCACGGCACGGGTGGTGATCATCGGCGGGGGTGCGGTCGGCGTCTCGTCGCTCTACCACCTCGCCAAGGCGGGCTGGACCGACTGCATGCTCCTTGAAAAGAACGAGCTGACCTCGGGCTCGACCTGGCATGCCGCCGGCAACGTGCCGACCTTCTCGTCGTCCTGGTCGCTGATGAACATGCAGCGCTATTCGACCGAACTCTACCGCGGGCTGGCGGCGGAGGTCGACTATCCCATGAACTATCACGTCACCGGCTCGATCCGCCTCGCCCACACAAAGGAACGCATGCAGGAGTTCCAGCGCGCCAAAGGCATGGGCCGCTACCAGGGCATGGACATCGACGTCATCGGCCTCGACGAGATCAAGCGCCGCTATCCCTTCATCGAAACGCATGAGCTCAAGGGCGCCCTCTACGATCCCAACGACGGTGACATCGACCCGGCCCAGCTGACCCAGGCGCTCGCCAAGGGCGCGCGCGACATGGGCGCGAAGATCATCCGCTTCTGCCCGGTGATTTCGGTTCGCCGTGACAAGGACGAGTGGGTTGTTTCGACCGAAAAGGGCGAGATCCGCTGCGAAAAAGTGGTCAACGCCGCCGGCTATCGCGCGGCAGAGGTGGGAAAAATGTTCGGCCGCGACGTGCCGATGATGGTGATGAGCCACCAGTACATTCTGTTCGACGAAATCCCCGAGCTCGCCGCTTGGTCGCGCGAGGCCGGCCAGAAGCTGCCGCTGCTGCGCGACGTCGACACCTCCTACTACCTGCGCCAGGAGAAGAACGGCATGAATCTCGGCCCCTATGAGCGCAACTGCCGCGCCCATTGGGCAACCGGTGACGATCCGATGCCGGCCGACTTCTCCTTCCAGCTCTATCCCGACGACCTGGAGCGGCTGGAGTGGTACCTCGACGATGCCGTCCGCCGCGTGCCGATCCTCGGCACCGCCGGCCTGTCCAAGGTCATCAACGGCCCGATCCCCTACGCGCCCGACGGCAACCCGCTGATCGGTCCGATGCCGGGCGTGCCCAACGCCTTCGAGGCCTGCGTCTTCACCTTCGGCATCGCCCAGGCGGGTGGTGCCGGCAAGGTTCTGGCCGAGTGGGTGACGCAGGGCGAGACCGAATGGGACATGTGGTCCTGCGACCCGCGCCGCTTCACCTCGTTCGCCGCTGCCCCCGACTACGCGATCGCCAAGGGCATGGAGGTCTACGGCCACGAATACGCCATCCACTTCCCTCGCCACGCCCGGCCGGCGGCCCGCAACCGCAAGCTCTCGCCCATCCACGACCGGATCGCCGCCCTCGGCGCCCAGTTCAACGCCTACAATGGCTGGGAGCGCGCCACCTGGTACGCCAAGCCCGGCGACGACATTTCGGAGGATTCCACCCAGACCTTCTCCCGTTCCGGTCCATGGGAGCAAAGAATCCGCGAGGAATGTCTCGCCGTACGTGATGCCGCCGGTATCCTCGACCTGCCCGGCTTCAGCCGTTTCAACCTCGACGGCCCGGGTGCCGCCGTATGGCTTGAGACGCAGGTCACAGGCTCAGTACCCAAGGTCGGGCGCATCGGCCTGTGCTACTTCGCCGACGATCACGGCCGCATCGTCACCGAGGTGTCGGTTGTCCGCCATGCCGAAAACCTGATGACGCTGATCACGGCGGCAGTGGCGCAATGGCACGATTTCGAGTGGCTGAAGTCGCACATGCCAGCAGACGCGACTTTCAAGCTGATCGACCGCACAGAGGAATACTCGACCCAGATCCTCGCGGGCCCCAACTCCAGGAAAATCCTGGTCGAGGTCTGCGAGGCAGACCTCGCCGCACCATGGCTGACGCATCAGGAAACCACCATCGCCGGACGCTGGGCCAAGCTGGTGCGCGTCTCCTTCGCTGGCGAGCTAGGCTGGGAAATCCATACAAAGGTCGACGATACGGCCAATGTCTTCGACGCCGTCTGGGCGGCCGGCCAAAAGCATGGCCTCAAGCCATTCGGCATGTTCGCGCTCGACGCACTCCGGCTGGAGAAGGGTTACCGCGCCTGGAAGGGCGACCTTTCGACCGACTACACCGTGCTCCAGGGCGGGCTCGAGCGCTTCGTCAAATGGGACAAGCCCCAATTCCGTGGCAAGGCGGCACTACTCAGCGAGAAACAGCAGGGCGTGAAAAAGCGCTTCGTCACGCTGGTGATCGACAGTCCCGGCGAGTGCGACGCGCCCTACATGTCGACGCTCTGGCACAATGGCCAGATTGTCGGTGAGACCACGTCAGGAGGCTGGGGCCACAGGGTGGACAAATCGATCGCGCTAGGCATGCTGCGTGCCGATCTGGCCGTGCCGGGCGCAACCGTCGAAGTCGAGATTTTCGGGGAGCGCTTCGGCGCCACGGTCCAGCAGGACAAGCCCTTGTGGGATCCCGAGAACGAAAGGCTACGCTCATAATGTCCCTTCCCTTCCCCGATCGCGCCTTCGGCGCCTTCATGTTCGACATGGACGGCACCATCTTGAGCTCGATCGCCGCCGCCGAACGCGTCTGGTCCGCCTGGGCGGTCCGGCACGGCCTCGACGTGGAGACCTTCCTGCCGACCATCCACGGCGTTCGCGCTGTCGAGACGATCCGCAATCTGAACCTGCCCGGCGTCGACGTGATGGCCGAGGTCGAGTTCCTGACGCAGGCCGAATTCGACGACGTCGAAGGCGTGGTTTCCATCGAGGGCGCTGCCGCATTCCTCACCGCCTTGCCGCCCGAGCGCTGGGCGATCGTCACCTCCTCGCCGCGCCGGCTTGCCATCCGCAGGCTGGAAGCCGCCGGCCTGCCGGTGCCGCAACTGATGATCACGGGGGAAGACGTCGCCAACGGCAAGCCCGCCCCCGATTGCTTCCTGCTCGGCGCCCAGCGCCTCGGCCAGCAGCCGCAGGACTGCCTGGTCTTCGAGGATGCGCCGGCCGGCATCCAGGCCGCCGAAGCCGCCGGCGCCCGGGTGGTGGTCGTCACGGCAACGCACGGCCACGCCGGCGACACGCCCCATCCGACCATTGCCGAATACAGATCGCTGACGACGCGCCTGAACACTTCCGGCCTGCTGACGCTGGCGGCGGGAGCCTGAGATGCCCAAGCCATCCTCCCGCATCTCCGGCATCGTCCCCTCCGGCAAAGACGGCTGGGAAGTGCATTTCGCCGCCATGACCCGCAAGCAGGCCGGCGAGGACATCATCATGCTGTCTGTCGGCGACCACGACTTCGACACGCCATCCGAAACGGTCGAGGCCTGCGTTGAAGCCGTGCGAGCTGGCCATCACCACTACACGCAGTTGCCCGGCCTGCCGCGCCTGCGCGCCGCCATGGCCAAGGTCACCACTCGCTGCACCGGCGTCGACACCGCACTCGCCGAGATCCTCGCCACCCCGGGCGGCCAGGCCGCGCTCTATGCCGCGGTGCAGGCGACGCACGATCCGGGTGACCATGCCGTGGTCGTGGCCCCCTACTATGCCACCTACCCCGGCACCTTCCGGGCCGCAGGCGCCAGCTACACTGTCGTCGAGGCCCATGCCGCAGACGGCTTCCAGCCGCGCGCCGACGAGATCGAGAAGGCGCTGAAGCCCAACACGCGCTCGATCCTGATCAACACGCCGAACAACCCGACGGGCGCCGTCTATTCCAGAAGATGCCTGGAAGACATCGCCGAGCTGTGCATCAGGCGCGACCTCTGGCTGCTTTCAGACGAGGTCTACTGGACGCTCGGAGGCGGCGAGCACGTGTCGCCGCGCGCCCTGCCGGGCATGGCCGAGCGCACGCTGGTCATCAACTCGATGTCCAAGAGCCACGGCATGACCGGCTGGCGCATCGGCTGGCTCACCGCCCCTGCCGAGCTCGTGTCGCTGATCATCAACCTCAACCTGGTCACCACCTACGGCCTGACCGATTTCGTCAGCCGCGCGGCGATCGAGGCGCTGGAAAACGACTTCGGCGTCGAGTGGATCGCCAAGACCTATGCCGACCGGCGCGCCCACTTCCTCGACGCCGTGCGCGGCCTCAACAACGTCACCGTGCGCGGCTCCGAAGGCGGCATGTATGTCATGCTCGACATCAGCGCCATCGAGCCCGACTGCGAGAAATTCGCCTGGAACCTTCTCGAACGCGAGAAGGTCGCCGTCATGCCCGGCGTGAGCTTCGGCGAAGCCGCTGCAGGTCACATTCGCATCAGCCTGTGCCAGCCCGACGACGTGCTCAGGGAGGCCGCCGGTCGTCTCAGACGCTTTGCCAACAGCTACGAGAGGTCTGCCGCATGACCGAAATCCCCGCCCGTGCCCGCGCCGTCATCATCGGCGGCGGCGTGTCCGGCTGCTCCGTCGCCTATCACCTGGCGAAGCTCGGCTGGACCGACATCGTGCTTCTGGAGCGCAAGCAGCTCACCTCAGGCACGACATGGCACGCGGCGGGGTTGATCGGGCAGCTGCGCGCCTCGCAGAACATGACGCGGCTGGCGAAATACTCGGCCGACCTCTACGTCAAGCTCGAGGCCGAGACCGGCGTCGCCACCGGCATGCGCCAGGTCGGCTCCATCACGGTGGCACTGACCGAGGAACGCAAGCACGAGATCTACCGGCAGGCGTCGCTTGCGCGCGCCTTCAACGTCGACGTGCGCGAGATATCGCCCAGCGAAGTCAAGGAGATGTACCCGCATCTCAATGTGTCCGACGTGGTCGGCGCCGTTCACCTGCCGCTCGACGGCCAATGCGATCCGGCCAATATCGCCATGGCGCTCGCCAAGGGCGCCCGCCAGCGCGGCGCCAGGATCGTCGAGAACGTCAAGGTCACCAAGGTCCACACCAAGGACGGCCGCGTCTCCGGCGTGTCATGGGCGCAAGGCGGCGAACAGGGCACCATCGAGACCGACATCGTCGTCAACTGCGCCGGCATGTGGGCGCGCGAGCTTGGCGAGCAGAACGGCGTCACCATCCCGCTGCATGCCTGCGAGCATTTCTACCTGGTCACCGAGGCGATCCAGGGGCTTGGCCGCCTGCCCGTGCTGCGCGTGCCCGACGAATGCGCCTACTACAAGGAAGACGCCGGCAAGATGATGCTGGGCGCCTTCGAGCCGGTCGCGAAACCCTGGGGCATGGACTGCATACGCGAGGACTTCTGCTTCGACCAGTTGCCCGAGGACATGGACCATTTCGCGCCGATCCTCGAAATGGGCGTGAACCGCATGCCGATTCTGGAAACCGCCGGCGTCCATACCTTCTTCAACGGCCCCGAGAGTTTTACCCCGGACGACCGCTACTATCTCGGCGAGGCGCCGGAACTCGACGGCTACTGGGTGGCCGCCGGCTACAACTCCATCGGCATCGTCTCCTCGGGCGGCGCCGGCATGGCGCTGGCGCAGTGGATCCACGATGGCGAGGCGCCGTTCGACCTCTGGGAAGTCGATATCCGCCGTGCCCAGCCGTTCCAGAAGAACCGGCGCTACCTGAAAGAGCGTGTCTCGGAAACGCTCGGCCTGCTCTACGCCGATCATTTCCCCTATCGCCAGATGGCGACCTCCAGAGGCGTCCGCCGCTCGCCGCTGCACGAGCACCTGAAGGCACGCGGCGCGGTGTTCGGCGAAGTCGCCGGCTGGGAGCGCGCCAACTGGTTCGCCAGCGAAGGCCAGGAACGCGACTACAAATACTCATGGAAGCGGCAGAACTGGTTCGACAATCAGCGTAACGAGCACCTTGCCGTCCGCAACGGCGTCGGCCTGTTCGACATGACCTCCTTCGGCAAGATCCGCATCGAGGGCCGCGACGTGCTGGCCTACCTGCAGCGGCTCTGCGCCAACGACATGGACGTCGAGCCGGGCCGCATCGTCTACACCCAGATGCTCAACCGGCGCGGCGGCATCGAAAGCGACCTGACCGTCACGCGCCTTTCGCCCACGGCCTTCCTGGCCGTCGTCCCCGGTGCCACGCTGCAGCGCGACCTCGCCTGGTTCCGCAGGCATCTGGGCGACGAGTTCGTCGTCGTCACCGATGTGACGGCCTCCGAAAGTGTGCTCTGCCTGATGGGGCCGAGCGCGCGGAAACTTATCGAGAGAGTGAGCCCCAACGATTTCTCCAATGACAAGAATCCGTTCGGCACCTGGCAGGAGATCGAGATCGGCATGGGCCTCGCCCGCGCCCACCGCGTCACCTATGTCGGCGAACTCGGTTGGGAGCTCTATGTCCCGACAGACCAGGCGGCCCATGTGTTCGAAACGATCGAGGAGGCCGGAGCCGATCTCGGGCTGAAACTCTGCGGCCTGCACACGCTCGATTCCTGTCGCATCGAGAAGGCCTTCCGCCATTTCGGCCACGACATCACCGACGAGGATCATGTCCTTGAGGCTGGCCTCGGCTTTGCCGTGAAGACCGGGAAGGGCGAGTTCATCGGCCGCGACGCGGTGCTGCGCAAGCGCGAGGCAGGCCTTTCCCGTCGACTGGTCCAGTTCCGGCTGACGAACCCCGAGCCTCTGCTGTTCCACAACGAGGCCATCGTCCGCGACGGCAGGATCGTCGGCACGATCACCTCGGGCAACTACGGCCACCACCTCGGCGGCGCCATCGGCCTCGGCTACGTGCCATGCGCCAACGAGACCGAAGCCGACGTACTTGGCTCCAGCTACGAGATCGAGATCGCCGGTGATCGCTTCGCTGCCGAGGCCTCGCTCAGGCCCATGTACGATCCCAGGGCCGAGCGCGTACGCGTGTAGGTCAGAAGGCCGTGAGCTTGCGCTTCACGTGGTCGAGGAAGGCACCGCGCGATTCCGGCGTCGAACTGTCCATGAGGTAATGCGCCAGGAACAGCGTGCGACAGCGCCTCGCGCACAGAGCCCTGATGCCGCGCAGGATTGTCTTCCGCCCGGGATGGCCGACGAGGTGCGACCACAGGCGCGGTGCGCCACAGGTCGTCACGACCGCGATCTTGGAGATGTTGGTCATCAGTGGCCTGATCGCACCCTTGCCCTTGGGCAGTTCGAAGGCGACGTCGGTCGCCCAGACGCGATCGAGCCAGCCCTTGAGCATCGCCGGCAACCCGTACCACCAGGTCGGGTAGATGAAGACGATTTCCTCCGCCCATTTGATGTGGTCGATGTGGACCTGCAGGGTCGGATCGATCGGGGCGCGGTCGTTGTAGAACCGCCGCTCGTCGCAGCGCATCACCGGATCGAAGTTCTCGGCATAGAGGTCGAGCAGCCGCGCCTCGCACCCCTTGGCCTTGATCGCTTCCAGTGCGGTCTCGCAGACCGCGGCGCAGAAACTGTCGGGCACCGGATGGCAATAGACGATCAGCACCCGCATCAGAACCGGTCCATCCTGTCTGCCACTTTGCGCATGAAGGCCTTGCGCGTCCTGTCGGTCGAGAGATTCAGTGAGTAGTGCGCCAGGTAGGCCACCGGCGCACCTGGACGGACGTTGGCGCGCAGCACCCGCCCGACGAGCTTGCGCGGCGGATCGCCCATCAGCATGGCGCGCAGCCTGCTGCCGCCATAGGTGGCGACCGCAACGACCTTGCGGATGTTGTGCAGCATCGGCACCACTTTGCCGTCGACTAGCCTGAACGACACCCCTGGCAGGAACACGCGATCGAAGAACCCCTTCAATATGGCCGGATAGCCATAGTTCCAGACCGGGAAGCACAGCACCAGCCCCTCGGCGCTGCGCAGGCGCCGGACATAGGACGCGACCGCATCGCCGTCCGACCTCGCCTCGTGGTAGCCGAGCCGCTCGGCCCGCGTCAGCCGCGGATCGAAATCCTCGGCATAGAGATCGCAATCGTCCACTTCGTGCCCGGCGGCTTCCAGCCGCTGCACGATGAGCCGGTGAAGCTCGGCATTGAAGCTCGTCTCGACGGGATGGGCATAGAGCACGAGGATCTTCATCGCGCAGTTCAGCTTGCCTTCTGCAAGCCCTTGAAGAGAAAAGTCTTGCCGCTTCGGTAATCGTAGTTCGGGTTTTCCCAGGCGATCATCTTTCCAGGATTGAGCAGCCCGCTCGGGTCGGCCTCGCGCTTGAAGGCGAGCTGGACGTCGTCCGTCTGCTTCATGCCGCCCTCCTCCAGGGTGAAGCGATGCGGGTTGAAGATGGGGCAGCCATTGTCCTCGTGCAGGCGGACGATCTCGTCGAGCCGCTCTTCCGTGGTGAACTTGACCAGCGGCAGCCCGAAGCAGGTGATGTTGCCGTCGAAGCGCACGAATTCGAGATGCGAGAAGACCTCGCCCGGGAACATCGCGTCCATCTTCTCCACCAGCGCCAGCTGGTTCGGGAATGGATAGAGCGACTGCAGGTAGGTGATCGACGGATCGACCCGCAGGGCCCTGAGCGTCGTGTGGTTCCAGGCCAGCTCATAGGCCGGTGGCAGGCCCTTGGTGTCGTCGGCGGTCGCCGCGTTGAACACCACCTCGCCGCCCTCGCGGCGGGTGAAGGCGAGAAACGCATCCAGCGAATGCGGCGCGACCATGACCACGCAGATGCTCTGCTCCTCGCGCAGGAAGCGCTGGTGGCGCTTGAAATAGGCGAAGGGGACGGGTGCCGCGATCGGCGTGACGAGCTTGGCAAGGATGCCGTCCTGGCAGGCCAGCGCATTGCCGTAGCGGGCAGCTCCCATGAAGCTGTCGAAGCCGACGATCACGTCGACCCAGTCGTAGGATGCCGCCAGCGGCATCTCGACCTCGGTGATGAGGCCGTTGGTGCCGTAGGCGTGGGTGACCTTGTGCAGCGCCTCGCCGGTGAGTTCGAGGACCTTCGGTTCGGCCTCCATGGTCACGACGCGCAGCCTGATCACGTTGCCGAAATCGCGCAGGCCGCCGAAATTGATCGAGCCGACACCGCCCGAGCCGCCCGCGATGAAGCCGCCGATGGAGGCGGTGTTGTAAGTCGAGGGGTGAAGCCTGAGTTCCTGGCCGGAATGGGCGCGTGTGGCGCGGTCGATGTCTGCCAGCACCGCCCCCGGCCCGCTGACCACCCGGCCCGGCGAGATCGCCGTCACCTGGTTCATCTCGGCGAGGCTGAGCACGACGCCGCCCGAAAGCGGCATCGCCTGGCCGTAATTGCCCGTGCCGGTGCCGCGTGGGGTGACCGGCACGCCATGCCTGTAGCAGGCGGCGAGCGTGCGGATGACCTCCGCCTCGTTCCTGGGCGAAACGATCAGGTCGCCGGTGACATGGTCGAGCTGGCGCTTCAGCACTGGGCTGTACCAGTAGAAGTCGCGGCTCTTCTGCTGCACGATCTTTTCGTTGTCCTCGATCTTCAGCCCGTCGAGATCGCGCTTCAGCCCGGCAAGGTCCATCGTCTCACCCCATCAGATCATCGAGTTCGGAATAGTCGGGCAATGCGGTATCGATCGGCCGTCCGTCGCGCACGACGATCCGGTCGGACTCGGGCCGAGACAGGAGCTCGGTCCAGTTGCGGCCCTTGAAGACGATGAAGTCGGCCGGACCGCCCGCCGCGAGCACGCCCGCGCCGTCGAGGCGCATCATTTGTCCAGGGGTAGCGGTAACAGCCCTGGGCCAGTCGGCCACGGGGTGGTCGAAATGCAGGATGCGCGTCGCCATGCGATAGACCTCGAGCATGTCGAGATCGCCATAGGCATAGAAGGGGTCGCGGACATTGTCGGAGGCGACGCAGACCGGGATGCCGCGCGCCTTCATCTCGTGCAGCAGCGTCACGCCGCGCCAGCGCGGGGTCGTCGCGTCCTGCCGCCGGTCCTGCAGGTAGAGATTGCACATCGGCAGGGAGACGACGCCGATCCCGGCCTTGTAGACCTTGTCCAGCGTGCCGAGAACCTCTCCGTCCGGCTGGCGCGCCAGCGAACAGCAATGGCCGACGAGGATCCTGCCCTCGAAGCGATGCCGCAGCGCGGCCTCGGCGATCTTGCACAGCGACACGGCGTCGACGTCGTCCGTCTCGTCGGCATGGAAGTCGAGATCGAGGCCGTGCTCAGAGGCAGTACGGAACATGAGGTCCAGCAGCTCGTCGAGGTCGGGCATCATGTATGTCACCGCGCCCAACACGCCATGTGCCCCGGCGACGCGCCGCGCCATGCCGGCGAACCAGTCGCGGTCGCGTACCGCCTCGATGCCGAACAGGCAGGCGGCCTGAAGATCGATGCGGCCGCGCCAGCGTTCGCGCATTTCTTCGAAGACCGGCCAGGAGATTTCTTCCTGCGGTGCTGCGCTGTCGAGGTGCGTGCGCATCGCCCTGGTGCCATGCGCGTAGGCGGTGCGCAGCGAAAAATCCATGCGGCGCGCTACGTCCTCGGCGTTCCAGCGCGCCGCGCAGTCGGCCTCCGTCGCGGCCAGCGCGCCCATGAACGAGCCGTCGGGATTGGGTCGGCGCGGCCAGATGTGCCCCTTGTCGATATGGGTGTGGCAGTCGACGAAACAGGGCAGGACGATGCGGCCCTTCAGGTCGAAGCCGCCCGGCGCGTTCGTAGCAGCACCGATGTGGGCTATCCTGCCCTCCGCCACCTCGATGTCGACCAGCGCAAACCCATCGCCGTCCACCACCAGGGACAGGCCGGGCGCGAGCGACGAATGGAAACGCCCACTGGACAGACGGTAAGTGCCGGAATTCGGAAAGGTCACGGCTAGCGCTCCTGCTTGAGCGCGCTTTCGTGCCAGCGCCGCAGAACCAGGTGGGAAACCAGTGACAGCACGAGGAAGATCAGGATGCCGGTCACCGAAATGAGGATGAGCGCCGCGAAGAGGCGCGGCGCATTGAGCCGATAGCCGGCCTCGATGATGCGAGAGGCAAGCCCCGCGGACTGCCCTGAAGCACCGGCGACGAATTCCGCGACCACCGCACCGATCAGCGACAGGCCGCCGGCGATCTTCAGGCCGCCGAGGAAATAGGGCATCGCCGCCGGCAGGCGCAGGTGCCACAGCTGCTGCCAGCGCGTGGCGCCGTTCATCTTGAACAGGTCGCGCAGGTTGCGGTCGACGGAATTGAGACCGAGCGTCGTGTTCGACAGGATCGGGAAGAACGCGACGATCCAGGCACACAGCAAGAGCTTGGCCGTCTGGTTGTCGACATAGATGTTGATGAGCGGAAAGATCGCCACGATCGGCGTCACCTGCAGCACGACCGCGAAGGGGAAGAACGACATCTCGACCCATTTCGACTGGGCGAACAGCACCGCAAGCCCCACGCCGCCGACGACGGCGAGCAGCAGGCTGAGGAAGGTGATCCTAAGCGTCACCAGCAGCGACGAAAACAACAGCGGCGCGTCCTTGAAGAGCGTGTCCAGCACCACGCCCGGCCGCGGCAGGATGTATTGCGGGATCTCGTTCCACACGCAGATGCGATCCCACAGCCAGATGGCGACCACCATGATCGCCAGCGGCAAAAGCCACTTGCCCAGGCGCTCCAGCCGCTCGGCGCGGACACGCCGAGCTTCCTCCGGATCGAGCACGACACCTGCCTGTTCAATGATCGCCATGGCTCGCCCCACCCGTGGAATGGATAGCCGAGGAAAGCACGGCGGACGCGCGCCGGCAAAGTGCCGCGTAGTCGGTAGAGGTGCGGAACGTCTCGTCCCGGGGATAGGGCGCGTCGACCGCGAACTCCTCGAACACCCGCCCCGGCCGCGCCGCCATCACCACGATCCGGTTCGCCAGGAACACGCTCTCGAACACGCTGTGGGTGACGAAGACCACGGTGAAGCGCTCGTCCTGCCAAAGCTCCAGCAGGTCGTTGTTGAGGCGGAAGCGAGTGATCTCGTCGAGAGCGGCAAACGGCTCGTCCATGAGCAGCAGCCGCGGCTTGGTGACCAGCCCACGCGCGATCGAGACGCGCATCTTCATGCCGCCCGAGAGTTCGCGCGGCACCGCCGCCTCGAAGCCAGCGAGGTGGACCCGCTCCAGCATCTCCATCACCGCCGGCCCCGCCGCCTCCCGCGACACGCCCCGCAGCCGCAGCGGCAGCCAGACATTGTCGAACACGCTGGCCCAGGGCAGCAGCGTCGGCTCCTGGAAGACGAAGCCGACGCAGTCGTCTCCGAGGGCCTTATGCCAGTCGAGAGCGCCCGAGCTCGGGGAAGACAGCCCGGCGATGATGCGCAAGGCCGTCGACTTGCCGCAGCCGGACGGCCCGAGCAGGCTGACAAAGTCGCCCTCCCGGATCGTCAGGTCGACGTCGCGCAATGCGACGACGCCGTTCGAGAAGCTTTTCCCGACGCCGCGCAGGACAAGCAGCGGATTGCCGCCCTCCACTGCCCCGGTTCCTGCCATGCTGGTCTGCTGGGGCATCATGTTTCGGCTGGCTTCACTTCTTGAGGTCGATGCCGACACCCTTGTTGACGAAGTCGAGCGTATAGGCCTTGGCGATGTCGATGCCCGCAGGCAGGACCTTTGCCTTCACCATCTTGTCGTAGAAGCTCTTGATCCGCTCGTCGGTCATGGCGCCGATGCCGAACTTCTCCGTATCGCCCGAATCGACGATTCCGTACTTCTTCATCTGCTCGATGGAGAAGCCGATCTGCTCGTCGGTGATGTCCGGATTGTCCTTCTTGATCATCTCGTTGGCGGCCTTGTTGTCGCCGTAGAGATAATTGTACCAGCCCTTGGCCGAGCCATCGACGAAACACTGCACCACCTGCGGACGCTCGTCGATCGTCTTCTGCATCGCTTCGATCGTCGTGGCGTAGGTGTCGAAACCGTAGTCGGCCAACAGGAAGACGTTGGGCTTGAAGCCACCCTCCTTTTCCACCGCGAAGGGCTCGGACGTGACATAGCCCTGCTGGATCGACTTCGGATTGGCGATGAAGGGCGCGGGATTGAAGGTGTAGGGCACGCGCTTGGAGACGTCGAAGCCGTGGTCGGTGGCCATCCACAGCAGGAAGCTCTGGGCGCCTTCGTCGCCGATGATGTACTGCTCGGCCCTCGGCAGGTCTTCCCACTTGTCCAATCCCTGGCCGGGATGCGACATCACCACCTGCGGCTCCTTCTGGAACGATGCCGCGACGATGCGGAGCGGAATGTTCTGCTGCACGGCGTCGAACGCCTGGAGCAGGTTGCCGCCCATATAGAAATCGATCTTGCCGGCGAGCAGCAGCGGACGTCCGCTCACCTGCGGCCCACCCTGGGCGATCGTCACGTCGAGGCCGCAGGCCGCATAAGTGCCGTCGGCAACGGCCTGGTAGTAGCCGCCATGCTCGGCCTGGGCGAGCCAGTTGGTCATGAAGGTGACCTTCTCGGCCGCCCCGGCGCCGAACGAAGCGGCGACGAGCACTGCCGCCGCCCCTGCCGACACTTTCAGAAATTCGCTCATAAGCACCACCCTCCGTTAGCCCCTGCCGACCGCGCCGGGGTCAAGACCGCAACGTTGCTTCAAGCAAGGCACATGCCAATGTCGCTCCGCGCCGGCTGCTTGGGTTTGGCCTCGACATGCTTGGCCTCGACATGCGCGGAAAGGCCGGATGGTTCATGCCTTCGGAACGGCACAGTGCCTATTTTTCGGGCGCCTGTCCATGACGGGCTGATCGGCGCAGAGTATCTTGAAACGAAGGTGGTGACGGCTTTAGGCTCCACGTGAATGGAGAGCCCTATGTTGAGATTTCTGCTGCCCAAATCGATCAAGGCGCCATTCGCGCGCTACAGCCACGGCGTCGAGGTCCCGGCAGGCAAGCGGCTCGTGCTGTGCTCTGGCCAGCTCGGCGTCGGGCCCGACGACACGGTGCCCGAGGACGCCGGCGCGCAGGCCGAGCTCTGCTTCCGCAACATCTCCGCAATCCTCGGCGAGGCGAGCCTGACCCTCAACGACGTCGTGCGCATCAATGCCTATGTGACGGACCGGATCCACATGCGGCCCTACATGGACGTGCGCGACAGGCTGTTCTCCGACCCCGCCCCGGCTTCGACGCTGATGATCGTGTCCGGCTTCACCCGGCCGGAGTTCAAGGTGGAAATCGAGGTGATCGCCGCCGGCTGATTGCGCCGGCATGGCTCAGGACGTAGATCGTCAACAGCATCGAGGAAGAGGATCGGACGATGGCGGGCAAGAGAAGATGGTGGGGCGACTACCGGACCACCGAATACGCATCGATCGATCCCGAGAACACCATCGCGGTGCTTCCGGTCGCGGCGATCGAGCAGCACGGACCACATCTGCCCGTCTCGACCGACACGACCATCATGGCCGGCATGCTCGACGAAGTGATCGCGCGCCTGCCCGACGAGCTCGACGTGCGTTTTCTGCCGATCCAGGCAGTCGGCAAGTCGAATGAACATGTCCATGCGCCGGGCACCATCACCCTGCCGCCGTCGACCCTGATCGAGGCCTGGACCGAACTTGGCGTCTCCATCGCACGTGCCGGCATCCGCAAGTTCGTGATCGTCAATTCGCACGGCGGCAACGAGGAGATCATGGGCATCGTCACGCGCGAAATGCGCGTGCGCTTCGACATGCTCGCGGTGAAGACGAGCTGGCAGCGCTTCGGCCGGCCGGCCGGCATGTATCCAGAGCTGGAGGACCGCCACGGCATCCATGGCGGTGACGTCGAGACCTCGCTGATGCTGCATTTCCGGCCCGACCTTGTCGACATGAGCAAGGCCGAGAATTTCATCTCGAACGTCGCGCGTGCCGAGGAGGCGTTCGAGCTGCTGCGCCAGACAGGCACCCACGCCTACGCCTGGGTCGCCTCCGACCTCAACCCGCATGGCGTGGTCGGCAATGCCGCGATCGCCACGGCCGAAAAAGGCCGGCTGACGGCCGAGCATCAGGCCGAGGGCTTCGTTCGGCTGATGCACGACATCCGCAAGGCCAAGCTTTCCGACTGGCTGCCCTAAATCTCCAGGCAGAAGGGCACGCCCTCGAAACAGTCTGCGCCGCGGCCGATCGCGGCGACCGCGGCGATCATCCGGCCATTGCGGCCGAGAATCTGGTCGGCGACCGCTATCAGCCGCGGATTGGGCGTGGCGGTCGGCGACAGGCGCCGCAGGCGTGCTGCGAGTTCCGCCTCGTCGCGCGACGGCGCAAGCGCCGCCGCAATGATGTAGGCGGAGGCCGTCGAGCGGCTGACGCCGGCATAGCAGTTGATCGCCAGCGGCCGCGCCCGGTTCCAGCTTTCCGCAAAATCCAGCAACCGGCGCACATGGATCTCGCCGGGCAGCGTCATGCCGTCCTGCTCCGCGGCGATGTCATGCATGTTCAAGAGCAGGTGATCCTCGGCGCGGAGCGATCCCGGCCGCGTCATCTCGGTGCCGGCCGAAAGCAGCGAGATCAGCCGCCCGGCGCCGACGCGAAGGACGGTTTCGTCCACTTTCGACAGCGGGCAGACATGGATCGTCGAATTGCTCATCTTCGCACCGCCTGGCGGTCTTGGGCCCAGTCGCCCAGCGCCACGTCGAGCCGCCGCCACTCGACCTCATGTCCGGGCAAGCCGCAGCGCAGCTGTGTCGGCCGGTCGGCGAAGGCGCGCACGAGAATGCCCTCGCGGCCGAGCGCCCGGAACAGCCCGGCAGAGTCGGCGATATCGACATGGCGGAACAGCGAGGTACCTCCCGTAGTGACCACGCCTGCGCGCGCGAACGCCTGGTCGAGCCGATGCGCGGCCTGGGCGAGTGTCGCACGCATGTCCGTCTGCCAGGCGCCGTCGGAGAGCGCCTTGATGCCGTATTCCAGCGCCGGCACCGCCACCGACCAGGGGCCAAGCTCTTCCTCGAGCCGTTCAGCGATCGAGCCATGAGCGAGCGCGAAGCCGAGCCGAATTCCTGCAAGCCCGTAGAACTTCCCGAAGGAGCGCAGGACGATGATGCCACCCTGGTCGACGTCGCCGGCAAGGCTTTCAGCGCCGGGGCCGACATCCATGAAGGCCTCGTCGACCACGAGCAGCCCTCCCTTCGCTCGCATCTTCTCCGCAAGGCCGAGCAGTTCCAGGCGCGTGACCACCCGCCCGTCAGGATTGTTCGGGTTGACCACGACCGCGAGGTTGGCATCGGCGAGGCGCGCGAAGTCGCGGACCTCGGCCACCTCGTGACCGGCGATGGCGGCGGCTCGGGCATGCTCCTGATATGTAGGGCCGAGCACGAAGGCGCGGCCCGGTGGCACCAGCGACGCGATGCGCGGCAAGAGAATCTGAGTGCCCGGCGCCGGCACGACGTTGGCTGCCGACGGCGCGCCGTAGGCCGTCGCCGCCACCGCCGAAAGATCGCGCGCCCTTCCAGGCTCAGGCAGGCGTGACAAGGCTGTGGCGGGCAGGTCGAAAAGCGGATAGGAGTGCGGATTGATCCCGGTCGAAAGGTCGACGAACGGCTCGGGCGCTCCCGGAAACAGCGCCCTCGCCCGCTCCAGGCTGCCGCCGTGATCGACCGTCCCAGTCCTTCGTCCTGCAAGAAGCGTCATGTCTTTTCCGCTTGCCTTCCTGTCGCTTCTGGTTGAACTCGGCCTCGGCTATCCGGACCGGCTCGTGCGCAAGTTCGGCCACCCGGTCATCTGGATCGGACAGCTGATATCCTTTCTCGACAAGAGCCTCAACCGCGCCACCGATACCGACGCCATACGCCGCATCTGGGGCGTGGCAGCCCTCGTCGTCATCGTCGCCGTTCCCGCCGCCATCGCATTCGCCATCGAGCGCCTTTTCGGCCTCCTGCCCTTCGGCATTCTCTTGACGGCGGTCGCGGCGAGCAGTCTCGTCGCCCAGCGCAGCCTCGGCATCCACGTCCGTGCCGTGGCCGACGCGCTCGACGGCGGCGGCCTCGCCGCCGGCCGCAAGGCCGTCTCCCAGATCGTCGGACGCGACCCGGAACGCCTCGACGAGGCCGGTGTAAGCCGCGCCGCCATCGAAAGCCTCGCCGAGAACTTTTCCGACGGCATCACCGCCCCGGCCTTCTGGCTGGCCGTCCTCGGCTTTGCCGGCGGTGCCGCCTACAAGGCCGCCAACACCGCCGATTCGATGATCGGCCACCGCACGCCGCGCCACGAGGCCTTCGGCTGGGCGGCCGCCCGCTTCGACGACCTCATCAACCTGCCGGCCTCGCGCCTGACGGCCTTGGCAATCGTGCTCGCCGCCTTCGTGGTGCCCGGCGCCGACCCGAAGGCGGCCTGGCACGCGATCTGGCGCGATGCGAAGAAGCACCGCTCGCCCAATGCCGGCTGGCCGGAAGCCGCCATGGCGGGCGCACTCGGCCTGGCGCTCGCCGGTCCGCGCAGCTATGGCGGGGTGATGGTCGACGACACCTTCATGGGCGCCGGCGGCAGGCGCGAAGCCAACGCCGCAGACATCCGTGCCGCCCTGCGTCTCTATTGGACCGCCGATGCTGTACTGGTCGGCGCCATCGGACTGGTCGGACTAGCTTTCTGGCTCTAAGACGGCCCTATGGTCAGAACTCGATCCCCTTCTGCGCCTTCACGCCCGCCGAGAAATGGTGCTTGGTCGCGCCCATTTCGGTGACGAGATCGGCCGCCTCCACCAGCGCCGGCTTGGCGTTGCGGCCGGTGACGACGACATGCAGCCCCTCGCGCCGGCTTTTGAGCGCTGCAACCACGGCGTCGAGGTCGAGGTAGTCGTAGCGCAGCGCGATGTTGAGCTCGTCGAGCACGACGAGCGCGATGCTCGGATCGGCCAGCAGCTCCTGCGCCTTCGCCCATGCGGCTTCCGCGGCGGCGACGTCGCGCTTGATGTCCTGGGTCTCCCAGGTGAAACCCTCGCCCATCGTGTGCCAGACGACGCGGTCGCCGAAGGCCGCGAAGGCGTCCTGCTCGCCCGAGTGCCAGGCACCCTTGATGAACTGCACCACCCCGACCCGATGGCCGTAGCCGAGCATGCGCAGCGCCAGCCCGAAGGCCGCCGTCGACTTGCCTTTGCCCGGACCGGTATTGACGATCAAAAGGCCCTTCTCGACGATGGTCTTGCCTGCCACCTCGGCGTCCTGCACCGCCTTGCGCTTGGCCATTTTGGCGCGGTGCCGCTCGGCTTCCTGGTCGTCGATGGTCTTCATGTCATTTCACCTTCATCGGCAGGCCGGCGACCATGAACAGTACCTCGTCGGAACCTGCCGCCACCTGTTGATTGAGCCGTCCGGCCGCGTCGCGGAAACGGCGGCCAAGCGCATTGTCCGGCACGATGCCGAGGCCGACCTCGTTGGCGACGACGAACCACGGGCCGCGCGGCCGCGCCAGAAGCGCCGCGAGGCTCGCGCTCTCTGCCTCGACGTCATGGTCCGCAAGCATGTGGTTGGAAAGCCAGAGCGTCAGGCAATCGACCAGCACCGGCGCACCGTCCGGGACGCCGCCGAGCGCGCCAGTAAGATCCAGCGGCGCGTCGAGCGTATGCCACCCCTCACCGCGCCGGGCGCGATGGATGTCGATGCGCTCGCGCATCTCCTGGTCATAGGCTTGCGCCGTGGCGATGTAGGTCCACGGCGCGGGATGCTGGGTCACGAGGCGCTCGGCGTGGGCGCTCTTGCCGGAGCGCGCCCCGCCGAGCAGGAAAGTCAGCTTCTCAGGCAAGATGCCCGCGCAGCGCTTCGCCTCGCTCACCCATGAAGCGGCCGCGCACGAAGCCTGCAACGGCACCGAGGACGACCCAGAACACGAGGTTGGATATCGTGGTGGCGACGACGAAACTGCGGTGCAGATCCGCCGGGATCGGCGTCTCGTGGCTCGCCGGCTGCGGTGCGCCCACGACATGCGGCGCGACGATCAGGGCGACGCCCAGGATGGCGAGCGGCAGCGACTTGCGGAATGCGATGAGCGCGAGGCCCGCGGCGGTGGCGAGCACCGTGAGCGTCCACCAGACCTGGCGGTCGCCGAGATCGGCGGCCGGCATTGCCGGCAGTTCCGGCGGCAATCCGAGGCCGGGCGCGAGCGTGAACACGGCGAAGCCGGCAAAGCCCCAGAACACGCCCTGGCGCCAGTTGGCGATGCCGCCGGCAAACTCGGAGGCCGCGACCAGGATCAGGGCGAAGGCCACGCCGCTCACCACGTTGGCGAGCGCCGAATAGGCGAAACGCTCGATACCGTCGGCTGGCGCCCAGGCCTCCGCCTCGGGCTCCTGCGGTGCCGCAGCTTGGGCGTCGGCGGCCGGGGCGGACATTTCGGTCCCGGCGGCCGGCGCCGCGAGATGGTCATGGCCGCCGGCGTTCTCGTAGGTTTCTGCCTTGAAGATCAGCGGATCGGTCGAATAGGTCTGAAGCGCAGCCAGGATCACGCCGGCCAATAGGCCGCTGATCGCCGCGACGAACACGACGTTGCGAAAGACAGACATGTCGGAAGGCCTTCGTCAGTGGCAGGGAAAGCCCATCGAGTGGCGGTAGTCGTGGGCGGCGTTGTGCACCACTTCCATCTGCGAGAAGCCGAGGAAACCGACGAAGAACAGGCCGAGCAGCGCCGCCATGGCAAGCTGCATGTTGCGCGACTGAGCAGAAACGCCGGCGCCGATCGCGGAAGAAACAGTCGTCATGTCGATGTCCTTTCGCCCTCCACCCGAGGGCACAGAGTTCATTTCCCGTCGCCGGCAGGTCTCCTGGCTTGCGGATCGACACCCTTCCCCGCCTTCCCGAAGCAAGCTTCAGTGGCCTTTGGGGAGAGCTAACCGCATACAGTTGCGGGGGCAGCCGCGGCTTCGGGCAAAAAACGCCCTCACCGCATTCCCTCTTGATTCCGAACGGAACCGACGATGGCGGCAATTATAGAAACAAAAGCCGGGAGCGGCAAACCAAATTCCGACGCCGGGAGGCGCGAATGCGGCGTCGGCCCACTAGGCTCTCGCCGCAATCCGCTCGGCGACCAGATGCTGCAGGCGCCACAGATGCCGGTCGTGGATTGCCCGCTGCTCGAGGTTTTTCACGACATTGTAGAGATAGTCGGCGGCCGAGCCCCAGTGTCCGCAGCTCGTGGCGATGCGCTCCACCACTTCGTCCTCGGAAATGCCGCCGGCATACGCGCGCCCCTTGCGGTTGGCGACGAAGCCGAGCGCGACGAGCGGCCCCTCCGCTGTGGCGAGCTTCAGCCAGCGCGGCTTGTAGGTCGACGGCTTCAGCGTCATCTCGCGACGGAACAGCTTGTCCAGCTGCTGGCGGCGGTCGCCATCCATGAGCCGCAGCGCCACGCCCTTGCACTGGCCGCCCCGATCCATCGCCATCATGAGCCCGGGCTGGGCTTGGGTGGCCCGCCAGCGGGTCATGTTGACGCAGAATGAACGATGCCAGCCGCGCGCCAGCGCCACCTTCTCCTCGGTGTGCTCCACCTCCGGCTTCCAGATCAGCGACCCGTAGGCGAAAAGCCACAGCGGACCGTCGTCCGGACGGCTGGCCAAGGTCTCCTCGATCATCCTTGCATAGTCGTCTTCGTCGAGATGCTGCGCGGCAGGGTCCGGCCCCTCGTCGGAGACGTCGCGATGGCAGCGCGCCACCAGTTCCTCTGTCAGCGACATGATGCGCGCCGTCATAATCACCTCTCGCTCCACCCGGTATTCAATCCCCTTCTGGAGAGAAATCACAATCGCACGACCGTGGATGTCTGGGTCGACGGCGTCGAGATGGCGGCCATTTTCGCCGTCTTACAAGTCAAAATCGAAAACGACCATGCATCTGCCGGCACCGATGTTGCGGTACCCAAGGGCTGCCCCTCGGACACCAGCCCTACGCAGGCATGGCCCCTTAATATCCGTGAAGCGATCGCGATGGCCGCGTTTGCTGCGCGGTTCGCTGAAACTCTGTGCATCGGCCGCAACTCTACTCACTACCGCCCAGTTTAAACCATTATAGTACTGCATTGGCGCAAGAACGCTCCAGACTGCAAAGTGATATCCATGACGATCCAACTGTCCGCCGACCTGGCTCCGGCCCGTTCGAAACGCATCTCGACAATCGACATCGCCCGTGGCGTCGCCTTCGTCGCCATGGCGATCTACCACCTTGCCTGGGATCTGGAGTTCTTCGGCTACATGGATCCGGGCACGACCGCCTATGGCGGCTGGAAGATATTCGCGCGCTCCATCGCCTCCAGCTTCCTCTTCCTGGTCGGCGTGAGCCTGGTGATGGCCTACACCAAGGGCTTTCACTGGGGCAGGTACTGGCGCCGCCTTGCCATGGTGGCGGCTGCGGCGCTGCTCATCACCGTGGCGACATGGTTCGCCATGCCGAACACGTTCATCTTCTTCGGCATCCTGCATCAGATCACGCTCGCCAGCGTACTCGGACTCGCCTTCCTGCGCCTGCCGCCCCTGCTGACCCTGGTCATCGCCGTGCTGGTCATCGCCGCGCCCCAGTTCCTGCGCGCGGATATCTTCAACCATCCGGCGCTGTGGTGGGTCGGCCTGTCGACCGTCGTCCCCCGTTCCAACGACTACGTGCCGCTGTTCCCGTGGTTCGGCGCAGTCCTGGCGGGCATCGGCGTTGCCGGGCTTGCCCAGAGGGCCGGCCTGTTCGAGAAGCTCGCGGCACTGCAGGCAGGCGCATGGTCGCGGCCGCTGACCTTCGTCGGACGGCACGGCCTCGCCGCCTATCTCATCCACCAGCCGGTGCTGATCTCGCTGGTCTGGGCCTTTGCGCAATTTTTCCCCGCGCAGGTCGAAACCCGGGAGGTGACGTTCCTCAGTTCCTGCCAGCTGTCCTGCGAGCAGACCCGCGACACCGAATTCTGCGCGCGCTACTGTGCATGCGTGCTCGACGACCTGCAGAAGGACGATTCGTTCGATCGCTTCTATGCTGGTGAGCAGAGCGCGGCGCTGACGACCCGCGTGCGTGAGACGACGGCCATGTGCACGGCGCGCTCGGACAGCGAAATGCAGAATGGAGGAGTGCAATGACAGATCGTTCCGCCGCTCCCAACAAGGTGCCGTGGCCGCCGATCATCTATCTTGCCGCGATCGCTGCCGCGATCCTGCTCGAAGTGTTCCTCCCGCTGCCGTGGATCACCGAGCCGCTTTCCGATCTATTGTTCGCCGCCGGCGGTCTTGCCGTGGTGGCGGTCGTGGCGATCGAGATTTCGGCGATGCGCGCGCTCAAGCGCGGCAACACGACCATCAGGCCGGACAAGGCTTCCGACCATCTGGTCACGGACGGCGCCTTCGCCCTGACGCGCAACCCGATCTATTTCGGCAACACGCTGATGATGATCGGCATCGGCCTGATCGCGGGGAGCATCTGGTTCATCGCCCTGGCCCTGATCGCAGCCTTCGCGACCCAGAAGCTCGCCATCGAGCGCGAGGAAAAGCACCTCCAGACCCGCTTCGGCAAGAAATACATCGACTACGCGAAAAGGGTCAGGCGCTGGATCTGACCGTGCCTCTGGCGCCTGCGGCAGCAGGCGTCAGGTGGTGACGCCGAGTTCGACCAGGCGCTCGACACAGGACTCTTCCGCCTGATCCAGCTCGGCCAGCGTCTCTTCCAGATCGCGCCGCTTCTGCCGCAGATCCTCGCGCTTCTCCTCGATCCGCTTGATCATCAGCTTCAGCTGCCCCACCTCGCCGGGCGGTTCCTTGTACATCTGGATGATCTCGCGGATCTCGTTGATCGAGAAGCCGAGTCGCTTGCCGCGCATGATCTGGCGGATGAGATGCCGGTCCGAGGGCCGGAACAGCCGCGTCCTGCCGCGGCGAACCGGCGAGACGAGCCCCTCGTCCTCATAGAAGCGCAACGTCCGCGTCGAGATGTCGAATTCGCGGGTCAGTTCCGTGATCGAATAGTATTCCCGCATTCCCACTCCACCCGGCGGGCCATGCCGCGCCGCCTCCTCACATTGCCGGGGCGCTGGCCGGGGCGGACGCGCCGGCAGACGGCCGCGCAGCCGGGCAAATTCTTAGACTCTGTGATTCTCGCACGCGACTTACGTAAAAGTCAATTGACGCGCCTAGCCGGACTGCGCGCCAAGGTGCAGCCACCACGTGGCGAGGCTGAGAAAGGCGAGAAAGCCGATGACGTCGGTTATCATCGTCGTGAAGATGGATGACGAGATGGCCGGGTCCGCACCCAGCTTGTCCAGGAACAGCGGAATGAGAATTCCGCCGAGCGCCGCGGCGAGCATGTTGAGGATCATCGCGGTGGCGATGACGAAGCCGAGGTCGACGCTCTGGAACCACGTGCCAGCCACCAGCCCGAGGATCGACGCGATGACCGCACCGTTCAGAAGCCCGACCATTACTTCTCGGCGGATGACGCGACCGGCATTGTAGATGTCGAGGTCGCGGGTGGCGAGCGCACGCACGGTCACCGTCATCGTCTGTGTGCCGGCATTGCCGCCCAGCGAAGCCACGATCGGCATCAGCGCGGCGAGCGCCACCATCTCCTCGATCGTGGCGCCGAACATGCTGATGACCGAAGCCGAGACGAAGGCGGTGCCGAGATTGACCAAAAGCCACGGGACACGCGAGCGCGACGTCGCTGCCACCGTGTCCGACAGCTCCTCGTCGCCGACGCCGCCCATGCGCAGCAGGTCCTCTTCGGCTTCCTGCTGGATGACGTCGACGACGTCGTCGATGGTGAGCACGCCGACCAGGCGCTCGTTCTCGTCGACGACGGCGGCAGACAAGAGGTCGTACTGCTCGAACTCGCGCGCCTCCTCCTCCTGGTCCATCGTCGCCGGGATGGCGTGGCGCGTCTCGTGCATCACCTCCTCGATCTTCACCGCGCGCTTGTTGCGCAGGATCTGGTCGAGATCCATCGCGCCAAGCAGCTTGAAGGTCGGATCGATGACGAAGACCTGGCTGAAGCGGTCGGGAAGCTCCTTGTCGTCGCGCAGGTAGTCGATGGTCTGGCCGATGGTCCAGAAAGGCGGCACGGCGACGAACTCGGTCTGCATGCGCCGACCCGCCGATTCTTCTGGATAGTCGAGCGAGCGGCGCAGCCGGATGCGTTCCGTGAACGGCAGTTGCGCCAGGATCTCGTTCTGATCCTCGGCGTCGAGATCTTCGAGAATGTAGACCGCGTCGTCGGAATCGAGCTCCTGCACGGCCTGCGCGATCTGCTCGTTCGGCAGATTGTCGACGATGTCGAGGCGGATCGCCTCGTCGACCTCGGTCAGCGCCGAGAAGTCGAAGTCGGAGCCCATGAGTTCCACGAGCGCCAGGCGCTGTTCCGGAAGCAGCGCCTCGAGAAGATCGCCGAGCTCGGACTGGTGCAGTCCGGCGGCGTCGCGCTTCAGCGTCAGCGTGTCGCGATCGGCGATCGCAGCCCCGATATGGGCTAGGAACGAGTGAAGGATTGCCCCGTCCTCGCCGTAGATCTCGGCGCCGGTGGCCTCGGCGTCAGCGCCGTGCATCTGGTCTTGCTGGGCTTCCATCGGCGCTTCCCGTCTGCGGATTTTCGGGATTCGAGGTGGGTTATCCCTAGACCGCAAAGGGCCGGAATATCAAATGAAATGCGCCTTGAGAGGAGCGGCGGCCACAGCCGGTTTCAGCCCTGTCTCAATCAGGACACATGCTCTGCCGTACACTGGCTGTGGTCGGCGAGGACCTCGATGATGCGGCAGTCGCAGATGCGGCCGTGGCCGCATTCGTCGACCATGCGGGCAAGCTCCACCCGCAGCGCCTGAAGCTTCTCGATGCGCCTGTCGACTTCGCGCAGATGCGACTTGGCGATGCTGTCGGCCTGGTGACACGAGGCCTGCGGCTCCTGCGACATCGCCAGCAATTCGCGGATGTGGTCGACTTCGAAGCCGAGTTCGCGGGCATGGCGGATGAAGTTCAGCCGGTCGACCTCGGTCTTGCCGTAGCGTCTTTGGTTGCCTTCGGTGCGCGGCGGCGCGTCGATCAGCCCGATCTGCTCGTAGAAGCGGATCGTCGGCACCTTGACTCCGGTGCGCCGCGCCAGCTCGCCAATGGGCAAATTCATCGCAAATTCCTCTTGATCCTATAGTGACTAGAGATTCTAGCATCGCTTCATATAGGATGAAAGGACCGATTATGAACGATGCCAGCATCGCCAAGACGCGTTTCCGCGTCGGCGGCATGGATTGCGCCTCCTGCGCCACCAAGATCGAGAACGCAGTAAACCGCCTGCCCGGCATCACCGAAGTCGGCATTTCGGTTTCAGCCGGCACCATGACCGTCTCCCACAAGGGCCAGGCTCCCTCGGCGGAGATTTCCCGGCAGGTCAAGGCACTGGGCTACACGGTCGCGGAGCTCGGCGCAGCACGGCCGAACGAAGGTAGCTCGAACAAGCATGTGCATAGGCCGAGCTGCAGCCACGATCACGGTGCCCATGACCATGCCGGCCACGATCATTCCGGGCACGACCATGGCACGTCGGCCGGCCACGCCCATGGCGATGGCACGGCGGACGAAACGACGGGCCACGCCCATTTCGACCTCGATGAGGGCCCCTGGTGGTCGTCGCGCAAGGCGAAGCTGACGATCGCCTGCGGCGCGGCCCTCATCGCCGCCTATGCAATCGGGCAGTTCGTGCCGCAGCTTGGCCACTGGGCCTTCCTGGTGGCGCTCGCGGTCGGTCTCGTTCCGGTGGCGCGCCGTGCCCTTGTCGCGGCCCGGACCGGCACGCCGTTCTCGATCGAAACGCTGATGACCATCGCCGCGGTCGGCGCGGTCTTCATCGGCGCCACCGAGGAAGCCTCGATGGTGGTGCTGCTGTTCCTGATCGGCGAGCTTCTGGAGGGCGTGGCCGCGCGGCGCGCGCGCGCCAGCATCCGGGGCCTTGCCGACTTGGTGCCCAAGACCGCGCTGCTCGATGAAGGCGGCGCCACCCGGGAGGTACCGGCGGAGGGGCTGGCGGTCGGCTCCATCATTCTGATCCGACCCGGCGACCGCGTCGCCGCCGACGGCATGATCGTCGAAGGCACGAGCACGCTCGACGAAGCGCCGGTGACCGGCGAAAGCGTTCCAAAATCGAAATCCGTCGGTGACGCGATCTTCGCCGGTACGATCAACACCGATGCCGTGCTCAAGGTCAGGGTGACGGCTGCGGCGGCCGACAACACCATCGCCCGTGTCATCAAGCTGGTCGAAGAGGCGCAGGAGAGCAAGGCGCCGACCGAACGCTTCATCGACCGCTTCTCGACCTACTACACGCCTGCGGTGCTGGTGGTAGGCGCGCTGGTCGCCATCCTGCCGCCGCTCGTCGGCGGAGGCGATTGGTCGGCATGGATCTACAAGGGCCTAGCCATCCTTCTGATCGGCTGCCCGTGCGCGCTGGTGATCTCGACCCCGGCTGCGATCGCCGCCGGTCTTTCGGCGGGTGCGCGCCGCGGGCTTCTGCTCAAGGGCGGCGCGGTGCTCGAAGGGATGCGCTCCGTCACCACGGTGGCGCTCGACAAGACCGGAACCCTGACCGAAGGCAAGCCCAAGGTCACCGATATCGTCAGCGTCGGCCGCCCCGAGGCGAAGGTGCTCTCGCTTGCCGCGGCGCTCGAAACCGGCTCCAATCATCCGCTGGCGCTCGCCATCCTGGCCCGTGCCAAGGCGGACGGCACGCCCATACCGCCGGCGGTCGCGGCCAAGGCGGTCCCCGGCAAGGGCGTGACCGGAAAGGTCGGCGGCGAAGAGGTCTTCCTGGCCTCGCCGAATGCGGCCGAAGCACTGGGCGCCCTGTCGGCCGAGATGAAGCAGCGGATCGCCGCCTTCAATGCCGACGGCAAGACCGTCTCGGTGCTTTTGGTCGACGACCAGGCGGCCGGCCTGCTTGCCATGCGTGACGAGCCGCGCCCCGATGCCATAGCCGCTTTGGCCAGGCTGAAGTCGGAAGGCATCGCCACCGTGATGCTGACCGGCGACAACGAGGCCACCGGGCAGGCGATCGGCAAGGGTCTCGGCATAGATGTCCGCGCCGGCCTGCTCCCCGACGACAAGCAGAACATCGTGCGCGAACTGCAGAAAAAGGGTCAGGTTGTCGCCAAGGTCGGCGACGGCATCAACGACGCGCCCGCCCTGGCCGCCGCCGACTTCGGCATCGCCATGGGCGGCGGCACGGACGTGGCACTCGAGACAGCCGACGCCGCCATCCTTCACGGCCGGGTTTCCGACATCCCCGACATGATTGCCCTGTCCAAGTCCGTGATGGGCAACATTGCCCAGAACATCACCATCGCGCTCGGCCTCAAGGCCGTGTTCCTGGTGACGACGATTGCCGGCCTCACCGGCCTGTGGCCGGCGATCCTCGCCGACACCGGCGCCACGGTGCTCGTCACCGCCAACGCCATGCGCCTGCTGGGCTGGCGCGGCCGCTGAGCAGCCGGCGTAGCCTGCCCGGAGCCTCTCCTCCCGCTCCGGGCAGACGTTTTCCTGCCGAGGCGTATAGCCACGCGGACAATGCGATCCTGAATGGCAGGAACGCTCGACAATCTCTTGGAAAATCTTCGGAAAAACGCAACGGCTCGAACAATTTCCGAGCCGTTTCTCATCGTGGCCTCACGGCCACGCATCGAAGCGAAATGTCACCGGAGAGTGACTGGTGCGGTCGAGAAGACTCGAACTTCCACGGGTTGCCCCACAGCGACCTCAACGCTGCGCGTCTACCAATTCCGCCACGACCGCACGTCACGAAAGGGCCGGTCCGAACCGGCTCGCGGCATGTAGCAAATCGTTTCCGGGGAAACAAGCGTCCTGAACGATATTCGTCCATCATTCTTGCATGCCCTTGGGGAAGACGGTGAACTTGGCCTCAAAGCCGCCGCCAGCAGGCTCCGCACTGGACGTTTCCGGCATCAGCCGCCATATCTGGCGCAACAACGGACGCTGAAGATGACCGAACGCAGCCAGATCGCCACGTCGTTCCTGCCCTTGCCGGGCTCGCCCCCCGTCGAGTGGCGAATCGAACCGGGGCTGACGCCCTACGATCGGGCACTCGCCTTCATGGAGGAACGGGCCGATGCGATTCGCCAGGGGACCGCAGGCGAGCTGGTCTGGCTCGTCGAGCACCCGCCGATATACACCGCGGGCACCAGCGCCCAGGAACAGGACCTGGTCGATCCGGATCGCTTCCCGGTATTCAAGTCCGGGCGCGGCGGCGAATACACCTACCATGGCCCGGGCCAGCGCGTGGCCTACGTCATGCTCGACCTCAAGCGCCGGCGCGAGGACGTCCGCGCATTCGTCGCTGCGCTCGAAGCCTGGATCATCGAGGCGCTCGCAGCCTTCAACGTGAAAGGCGAACGGCGCGAGGACCGCGTCGGCGTCTGGGTCGTCAGGCCCGACCGCCCGGCCCTTCCCGACGGCTCTCCCGCCGAGGACAAGATCGCCGCAATCGGCATCCGCCTGCGGCGCTGGGTGAGCTTCCACGGCATCGCCATCAATGTCGAACCCGACCTCGGCCATTTCTCCGGCATCGTGCCGTGCGGGGTGACCGACCACGGCGTCACCAGCCTGGTCGACCTCGGCCTTCCGGTGCAGATGCAGGATCTCGACGTCGCGCTCAAGATCGCATTCGAGGAGATTTTCGGGCCGGCCAACTCGACCGACGACGCGATCCGCAAGACTGCCTGACAGGCTTCCGCGTTCGTCCGCCCGCAGGGCTTACCGAACAATGCGATCGGCCGTACCGTCCCGTATTGGGCGCCGGGGATATCCCCCGCCGCCCGTCATTCCAAGCCCGGATTTGTTTCCAGGCGGGCGCCTGCTTCAGAGCGCGCCGATCCACAGCGCCATGGTGACGAGGAAGGTGCTCATGCAGACCATCGAGACGACATCCTGGATGAGATCGGTCATAACTCGCTCCTGTTTTTAATATGTTCTCAATTTGTTCTATTTCTGTTCAAATGTCAACGCGAGCCATTGCACTCCGGCCGCTTCAAGTTGCGGCCAGCGAATCGAGGGTAAACAAAGGATTTATGTGGACGTGCGCCGCCCGCGATCCGTAAAGGATCGGTCAAATGGCCAGGATCTGGGCGACAGGGAGAGGTCGAAGGGCCAAGCCCGTCCACCACGCGGCAGACGGGCACGACCGCGAGCGGCACAGCGTCTAGCGCAGCGGCACGACCTTGCCTTCGGACAAGGTCACCCGGCGATCCATGCGTGCGGCGAGTTCATGATTGTGGGTCGCAATCAGGGCTGCGAGGCCCGATTGCCGCACCAGCGCCGAAAGCGCATCGAACACATATCCGGCCGTGACCGGGTCGAGATTGCCCGTCGGCTCGTCCGCCAGCAGCACCAGGGGCGCATTGGCAACCGCGCGGGCAATCGCCACCCGCTGCTGCTCGCCGCCGGAAAGCTCTGCCGGCCGGTGCTGGGCACGCTTGCCGATCTTCATGTAGTCGAGCAGTTGGGCAGCCCTCGCGCTCGCCTCGGACGGCTTCAGCCCTCTCACCAGCTGCGGCATCATCACGTTCTCGAGCGCCGAGAATTCCGGCAGGAGATGATGGAACTGGTAGACGAAGCCGATGTCGTTGCGCCGGATCGCGGTGCGCTGGTCGTCCGAAAGCCGGCCGCAGGCGCGGCCATTGACGATGACGTCGCCGCCGTCCGGCCGCTCCAGCAGCCCTGTGGTATGCAGCAGCGTCGACTTGCCGGCGCCCGACGGCGCTACCAGCGCCACCATTTCCCCGGGGTTCAGCGCGAAATTGGTGCCGCTGAGGATAGTCAGCCGGCGCGAACCCTGCTCGTAGTGGCGCTCGACGCCCTTGAGCTCGATGACGGGGGCGGCCATCACTCGTACCTCAGCGCTTCGACCGGATCGAGCCTCGCTGCACGCCAGGCCGGGAACAGCGTTGCAATGAACGACAGCACGAGCGCCATCAGCACCACGGAAACGGTCTCGCCCACATCCATCTTGGCTGGCAGCTGGCTGAGGAAATAGAGCTCGGGATTGAAGAGCACGGTGCCCGACAGCCAGGAGAAGAACTGGCGGATACGCTCGACATTGAGGCAAATCACGATGCCGAGGACGACGCCGGCGACGGTACCTGTCACGCCGATGGCCGCGCCCGTCATCAGGAATATGCGCATGATCGCCCCGCGCGTGGCACCCATCGTGCGCAGGATCGCGATGTCGTGGCCCTTGTCCTTCACCAGCATGATCAGGCCCGAGATGATGTTGAGCGCGGCCACCAGCACGATCAGCGTGAGGATCATGAACATGACGTTGCGCTCGACCTGCAGTGCCGAGAAGAAGGTCTGGTTGCGTTGGCGCCAGTCGGTCAGGAAGATCGGCCTTTGTGCCGCCTCCTCCACCTTCGCCCGGAGCGCGTCGACATTGTCCGGGTCGTCGACATAGATCTCGATCGACCCGGCCTTGCCCTCGGATTTGAAGTAGAGCTGGGCCTCGGAGATCGGCATGAAGATGATCGAGCTGTCGTATTCCGACATGCCGACCTCGAAGATGCCGACGATCGGGTACGACTTGACCCGCGGCGTCGTCCCCAGCGGCGTGACGTCGCCTTCCGGCGAGATCAACGTGATGCTCTCGCCGAGCACCAGACCCATGCTGTCGGCCATGCGCTTGCCGATGACGACGCCTTCGCTGCCGTCGAAACCGACGATGGAGCCCTGCTTGAGGTTGTTGGCGACGATCGTCACCTTGCCGAGGTCATCACCCCTGATACCGCGCACCAGCGCGCCCGTGCCGCCGCCGACGCCACCTTGCGCCAGCACCTGCCCTTCCACGAGGGGAATGGCATATTTGACACCGGCCACGCCGTTGATGCGGTCGGCGACCGCTGCATAGTCCTCGAGCGGATTGTCGACGGGCGTCACGATCAGGTGGCCGTTGACACCCAGGATGCGGGTCAGCAACTCGGCCCGGAAGCCGTTCATCACCGCCATCACCACGATCAGCGTGGCGACGCCCAGCATGATGCCGAGGAAGGAGATGGAGGCGATGACCGAGATCACCGTCTCCTTGCGCTTCGCCCGCAGGTAGCGCCAGGCCACCATGCGTTCGAACACCGAGAACGGCCCCGCTCCGGACGGCTTGGCCCCCGCCACTTTGTTCATGCGCCGGCGCCCAGCTTGGCCAGCGCCTGCGCCACCGGCAGCGTCTCGCGCTCGCCGGACTTGCGGTTCTTGATCTCGACTTCGCCGGCTGCAGCCCCGCGCGGACCGACGATCACCTGCCACGGCAGGCCGATCAGGTCGGCAGTGGCGAACTTGCCGCCCGCGCGCTGGTCGGTATCGTCGTAGAGCACGTCCTTGCCCGCCTTGGCGAAGGCTTCGTAAAGCTCGCCGCAAATGCGGTCGCAGTCGCCGTCACCAACCTTCATGTTGATCAGGCCGATGTCGAACGGCGCCACCGCCTCCGGCCAGATGATGCCGTTCTCGTCATGGCTCGCCTCGATGATCGCCGCGATCAGGCGGCTCGGGCCGATGCCGTAGGAACCCATCGACACGAAGTGGTCCTTGCCGTCGGGGCCGGTCACCTTGGCGCCCATCGGCTTCGAGTATTTCTCGCCGAAGTGGAAGATGTGGCCGACCTCGATGCCGCGCGCCGACAGCCTGTCGCCTTCCGGCACCTTGGCCCACGCCGCCTCGTCGTGCATCTCCTCGGTCGCCGCATAGGGCGTCGTCCATTCCTTGACGATGCCGCCGATCTGGGCGTCGTCGCCGAAATTGGTCTCAGCGCCCGGTACCGGCAGGCTGAGGAAGTCGCGGTGGCAGAACACCTGGCTCTCGCCGGTATCGGCCAGGATGATGAATTCATGGCTGAGGTCGCCGCCGATCGGGCCGGTGTCGGCGCGCATCGGGATCGCCTGCAGGCCCATGCGCGTGAAGGTGCGCAGGTAGGAGACGAACATCCGGTTGTAGGCCGCCTTCGCGCCCTCGTAGTCGAGGTCGAACGAATAGGCATCCTTCATCAGGAACTCGCGGCTGCGCATCACGCCGAAGCGCGGACGCACCTCGTCACGGAACTTCCACTGGATGTGGTAGAGGTTGAGCGGCAGGTCCTTGTAGGACTTGACGTAGGACCGGAAGATCTCCGTCACCATCTCCTCGTTGGTCGGGCCGAACAGCATGTCGCGCTCGTGCCTGTCCTTGATGCGCAGCATTTCCTTGCCGTAGTCGTCGTAGCGCCCGCTCTCGCGCCACAGGTCGGCGGACTGGATGGTCGGCATGAGGATTTCCAGCGCCCCTGCCCGGTCCTGCTCCTCGCGCACGATGCGGCAGACCTTGTCCAGCACGCGCTTGCCGAGCGGTAGCCACGAGAAGCTGCCCGCGGCCTGTTGCCTGATCATGCCCGCCCGCAGCATCAGCCGGTGCGAAACGATTTCCGCCTCGCGAGGATTCTCTTTCAGGATAGGCAGGAAATAGCGCGACAGACGCATCGAGTGTTCCATGAAGCGAAAGTGCCGGAATCGGCAGATTGGTGAGGCTTGCTTGAACGCGCTTCATAGCCATTTCATGGCCGAATGGAAACCCGCGCACTCAGCTTCCCATCGCGTCAGAATGCCCTGATTGTTTGCCTGGCAACGACTGCCCGATAATTGTGCAACGCAGCATAGGATTGCTCTTACGGAAGCAAAATTCCGCGTGACAATTCATTTCCGCTTGGTCTAATGTGCCCCGATAACCGAGAGGGCGGAGAAAAAATCCGCTCTCCTACGCGGTCAAAGTCTTGGGAGGATGCGATCTAGGCGCGGTAACTCGCTGCCGCCGGATACCGGAAAGCAGATCGGACGCGTTTAAATTGCAAGGCCTCGCGCCTTGCATTTTTTTTGCCCGAACATCAGCTTAGCCCAACTTCCTCAACAAGGCGATCAAGTCGCTCTATTTGAGCTCCGGCAGGAAGCTCGGGATATCGTTGATCGAATATCCGAGCCCGCGCGTGACGCCGTAGAAGGCGCCCATCAAGACCGCCGTCACCACCGTCGTCCACAAGATAGCCCTCAGCATATGCGGGCCGCGCGGAGCGCTCGGCACCGTGCCCAGGGTGACGTCGTTGTCCTCGTCCTGCGTCTTCAGGCCGAACGGCAGGATGGCGAACAAGGTCAGCCACCAGAAGACGAAATACATCGCGATGATGGAAACCCAGGTCATGCCTGTTCGAGCTCCACGAGCGTGCCCTGGAAGTCCTTGGGGTGCAGGAAGAGCACCGGCTTGCCATGCGCGCCGATCTTCGGATTGCCGTCGCCGAGCACGCGCGCGCCGGAAGCCTTGAGCCGGTCGCGTGCAGCCAGGATGTCGTCGACCTCGTAGCAGACATGGTGCATGCCGCCTGCCGCGTTCTTGTCGAGGAAGGCCGCGATCGGCGAGCCCTCGCCCAGAGGTTCGAGCAGTTCGATCTTGGTGTTGCCGACGTCGATGAACACCACGGTCACGCCGTGCTCGGGCAGCGCCTGCGGCTCGGTTACCCGCGCGCCGAGCGTGTCTCGGTAGACAGCGCTCGCCGCCGCCAGGTCCGGCACGGCGATTGCGACGTGATTGAGACGTCCGAGCATCTTCAGTCCTGTTGTCCTCAGCGCGTGACGAACACCGTCACCAGCGGCTTCTTGCCCCAGGCTTCGTTGGCGGCGCCACGCACGGCGCGCCGAACGGCCTCCTGAACCAGATCGAGGTCTTTTCGGCGAGCACGGGGTATGGAGTCTACGGCGCCTATTGCCGCATCGAGCATCAATTCTTCGAGCGCGTCGCCGCCGGCGTTGGTTTCGGCGACGCCGATGGCCACCAAATCCGGATCGCCGGACAGTTCGTATTTTTCGTCCAACACCACGTTGACGGCCACGTGGCCGGCAAAGGACAGCTTGCGACGTTCGCGGATGCCCATCGCCTCGTCGGTCCCGATCAGCTTGCCGTCCTTGTAGACGCGGCCGAACGGCACCTGGTCGATGATTTCCGCGGCACCCGGCCACAGCCTCAGCATGTCGCCGTCGCGGATCTGCGCCACCTCGGGAATGCCGGACATCGCCATCAGCGAGCCCTGCGCGACCAGATGGGCCGCCTCGCCGTGCACGGGCACGCCGATCCGAGGCCGCACCCACTCATACATGCGCTTGAGTTCGCTGCGGCGGGGATGGCCCGAGACGTGCACCAGCGCGTCGCCGTCCTCGATGATCTTCATGCCCTGGTCGACGAGCAGGTTCTTGATCTCGAGGATCGCCTTCTCGTTGCCCGGAATGGTGCGCGAGGAGAACACGACCGTATCGCCCGGCGACAGCGCAACCGTCTTCATCTCGTCGCGCGCCAGTTTCGCAAGTGCTGCCCGCGGCTCGCCCTGGCTGCCGGTGCAGATGACGACCAGGTTCTCGCGCGGAATGTAGCCGTAATCCTCTTCGGAGACGAAATCCGGCAGACCGTCCATGTAGCCGAGTTCGGTCGACACGTCGATGACACGCTTGAGCGAACGGCCCATCACCAGCACCTGGCGACCGGCGTCGCGTGCGGCCTCCGCGATCGAGCGGATGCGCCCGACATTGGAGGAGAAGGTGGTGACGGCGACACGGCCCTTGGCCTGTTCGATTACTTCCCTCAGCCCCTGCCCGACCTGTTGTTCGGAGGGCGAATCGCCCTCGCGCATGGCGTTGGTCGAATCGCAGACGAGCGCCAGCACGCCCTTGTCGCCATAGGCGCGGAAACGCGCCTCGTCCGTCAGCGGGCCGACCTCCGGCGCAGGATCGATCTTCCAGTCGCCTGTGTGGATCACGGTGCCTGCCGGCGTGGTGATCGCCAGCGACATCGGCTCGGGGATCGAGTGGGTCACGGGGATCGCCTCGATCTCGAACGGCCCGATCGTGAACTTTTCACCGGCGCGGAAGATCGTCACCGGGATCTTCGGCGCACCCTGCTCCGATTGCCGCTTGGCCTCCAGCAGGCCGGCCGTGAACGGCGTCATCCACACCGGCGCCTTGAGCTTGGGCCAAACGTCGTGCAGGGCGCCGTAGTGGTCCTCATGCGCATGGGTGATGACGATGCCGCGGAGGTTCTTCAACTCCTCCTCGATGAAGCGGGTATCCGGCAGCACCAGATCGACCCCCGGCAGGCCGGCATCGGGAAAGGTCACGCCGACGTCAACGACGATCCACTCGCGCGCATCGGTCGGGCCGAAGCCGTAGAGGGCGAAGTTCATGCCGATCTCGCCCACGCCGCCGAGTGGCACGAATACGAGTTCGGCGTTGTTCGAGTTCGCCATGCAAAAATCCTCTCAGGTCAGTCAGGCAGCGCCGGCAGAGGCCACGGCGCCGAAATGCACGTCGCCGGCGGCGATCTTCACCGTCTCACCTTTAGCGTCACGGATGACGAAGCGACAATCCTCGTCAATGGTTTCAAAGATTCCGCGCACGACATTTCCCTCGAGCCGTACGGCAACCTCGCTGCCGAGACCGGCGGCACGCTCCAGCCACTTCCGCCGGATTGCGGCAAGCCCCCGCCCCCCGGCCCAGAGCCTTTCGTTCTCGCTCCAGCCGTCGGACAGCGCCAGGAACAGCGTCTCCGCATCGACGTCGGATCCAAGGCTGGCAAGCGACGTCGCCGGATAGGGAACGTCGGTGGGATGGGCGACGACATTGACGCCGATGCCGATCGCGACGGCGAGCCGCCCATGCGGAAGCGTCGTCGATTCGAGCAGGATGCCGGCGAGCTTTGCCCCCGAGGCCAGGACGTCGTTCGGCCATTTCAGCTCGAAACGCTTGACGCCCTGCCCGCTGCCGCCATCGACACCGACGGCAAAGCGTGCATTCGGAGCGACCGCGTCGAGCGCATCGGCCAGCGCCAGCCCGGCGACGAAGCCGAGCGTCGCGGCATATTGCAGATCGCGATCCAGGATCGTGAGCAGCGTCGCGGCGAGATTGCCCTCCGGCGTCGCCCAGTTGCGCCCGCGCCGGCCGCGTCCGCTTTCCTGCTTCTTGGAGACGACCCAGAGTTTTCCCGGGTCACCGGCCAGTGCCCGCTCCAGCGCCAGCGCATTTGTCGACCCCACCGAGTCATGGGCTTCCAGGCGGAAGCCGGCAGCGCTGGCCGTTGGTGCGAGTTGGAACCCCATGCCGTCAGAAGAACGTCTTGGCAGCGGCTTCCGCCATCTGCCCGACGGGGCCACCGATCAGCACGTAGAACAACACGAATGCGCCGGAGAGCCCGAGCACCAGGCGCAGTTCGCCGGCCATCGGCTGGAAGCCGCCGACCGGTTCGTCGAACCACATGACCTTGATGATGCGCAGGTAATAGAACGCACCGACGACCGAAGCCAGCATGCCGATGATGGCCAGCGCGTAGAGCTTGGCGTCGATGGCCGCGAGGAAGACGTACCACTTCCCCCAGAAGCCCGCGAGCGGCGGAATGCCGGCCAGCGAGAACATCAGGATGGTGAGGATGGTCGCCATCATCGGGTTGGTGTTCGACAGGCCGGCCAGATCGCTGATCTGCTCGACATTGCCGTCCTTGCGGCGCATCGCCAGGATGAAGGCGAAGGTGCCGAGCGTCATGACCATGTAGATCAGCATGTAGATGACCACGCCGCGGACGCCGGCCTGGCTGTTGGCGGCAAGGCCGACCAGCGCATAGCCCATGTGACCGATCGACGAATAGGCCATCAGGCGCTTGATGTTCTTCTGGCCGATCGCGGCGAAGGCGCCCAGCGCCATCGAGGCGATGGAGATGAAGACCACGATCTGCTGCCAGTCGGGCGCGATCGGCTCGAAGGCGCCGACGGTGACGCGAACGATCAGCGCCATCGCGGCCATCTTCGGGGCGGCGGCAAAGAAGGCGGTCACCGGCGTCGGCGCGCCTTCATAGACGTCCGGCGTCCACATGTGGAACGGAACGGCCGAGATCTTGAAGCAGAGGCCGGCCAGCACGAACACCAGGCCGAAGACCAGCCCAAGCTGACGCTCGCCGCCGCTCAACGCAGTGGCGACCGCCTCGAAGGAGGTGTGGCCGGTGTAGCCGTAGACCAGGCTGATGCCGTAGAGCAGCATGCCCGAGGACAGCGCGCCCAGCACGAAGTACTTCAGGCCGGCCTCGGTCGAGCGCACGTTCTCGCGATTGATCGCTGCGATGACGTAGAGCGCCAGCGACTGCAGCTCGAGCCCGAGATAGAGCGCCAGCATGTCGTTCGCCGAGATCATCAGCAGCATGCCGAGCGTCGACAGCATGACCAGCACCGGATATTCGAACTTGTCGAACTTCTCGGCCTTGGCGAACCCCACCGACATCACCAGCGTGACCACCGAGCCGACCAGCGTCAGCATCTTCATGAAGCGGGCGAAGGGATCGGAGACGAAGGCGCCGCCGTAGGCCGCACCGTCGCCGCCGAAGACCAGCATCCAGCCACCCGCTGCGATCAGCAGCGCGACGGCCAGGCCGGTGACGGTCGTGTTGGCCCGCTCGCCCGAGAACACGCCGACCATCAGCAGCGCGAGCGCGCCGGCGGCAATGATCAGTTCGGGCGCCGAGAGCGAGAGGCTCGAAAGGAGTTCGGGCGTCATTGTTCGCAAAACCCCTGTCAGTTCGCCGCCGCGGTCTGCGCGGCGTCGATCGATACGGTTACGTTGTTGATCAACGCCTTCACGGAAGCGGCCGTGGCGTCGAAGACCGGCGCCGGATAGACGCCGTAGAAGATGACCAGGATGACGAGCGGGTAGAGTACCACCTTCTCGCGGCCGGACAGGTCGAACAGGCCCTTCAGGCTTTCCTTGGTCAGCGCGCCGAAGACGACGCGGCGGTAGAGCCAGAGCGCATAGGCCGCCGACAGGATCACGCCGGTCGCCGCGAACAGCGCCACCCAGGTATTGACCTGGAAGATGCCGAACAGCGTCAGGAACTCGCCGACGAAGCCGCTGGTGCCGGGCAGGCCGACATTGGCCATCGTGAAGATCAGGAAGGCCACGGCATATTTCGGCATGTTGTTGACGAGGCCGCCATAGGCCGCGATCTCGCGGGTGTGCATGCGGTCGTAGACCACGCCGACGCAGAGGAACAGCGCGCCCGACACCAGGCCGTGGCTGAGCATCTGGAAGATCGCGCCCTGCACGCCTTCCTGGTTCATGGCGAAGATGCCCATGGTCACGTAGCCCATGTGCGCCACCGACGAATAGGCGATCAGCTTCTTGATGTCCTCCTGCATCAGCGCCACCAGCGAGGTGTAGATGATGGCGATGACCGACAGGGAGAAGACCAGCGGGGCGAAGAGCTCTGAGGCCAGCGGGAACATCGGCAGCGAGAAGCGCAGGAAGCCGTATCCGCCCATCTTGAGCAGGATGCCGGCCAGGATGACCGAACCCGCCGTCGGCGCCTCGACGTGCGCGTCGGGCAACCAGGTGTGTACCGGCCACATCGGCATCTTCACCGCGAACGAGGCGAAGAACGCGAGCCACAGCCACGTCTGCATGCTGGCCGGGAAGCCGTATGTCAGCAAGGTCGGGATGTCGGTCGTGCCGGCCTGCCAGAACATCGCCATCACGGCGAGAAGCATGAGCACGGAGCCGAGCAGCGTGAACAGGAAGAACTTGAAGCTCGCATAGACGCGGCGCTTGCCGCCCCACACGCCGATGATGATGAACATCGGGATGAGGACGCCTTCGAAGAAGACGTAGAAGAGCACGATGTCGAGCGCGCAGAACACGCCGATCATCATCGTCTCCAGGACAAGGAACGAGATCATGTATTCCTTGACGCGCTTTTCCACCGACTCCCAACTCGCCAGGATGCACAGCGGCATCAGGAAGGTCGTCAGGATGACGAACAGCATGGAGATGCCGTCGACGCCCATCTTGTAGGAGATGCCGGAGTCGAGCCAGGCGGCCTGCTCGACGAACTGGAAGCCCGGCTCCGCATTGTCGAAGTAGACCCAGATCAGCAGCGATACCGCGAAGGTGAACACCGTGGTCCAAAGCGCGACGTTGCGGATGTTGCGCCGCGCAGCTTCGCCGTCGTCCCGGATCAGCAGGATCAGGAGCGCGCCGACGAGCGGCAGGAAGGTGACCAGCGAAAGAATGGGAACGCCAGACATCAGAAGGAGCTCCCGAGCATCATCCAGGTAACGAGGGCGGCCACGCCGATCAGCATGGCGAAAGCGTAGTGGTAAAGGTAGCCGCTCTGCAGCTTGACGACGCGGCTCGTCACGTCGACGACGCGGGCCGAAATACCGTCGGCGCCGAAGCCGTCGATCAGCCAACCGTCACCCTTCTTCCACAGGAAGCGGCCAAGCCACTTGGCCGGGCGCACGAAGAGGAAGTCGTAGAGTTCGTCGAAGTACCACTTGTTGAGCAGGAAGGCGTAGAGCCCGCGGTGACGCTGAGCCAGCATCTTCGGCATTTCCGGCGAGCGGATGTAGAACAGGTAGGCCATGCCGAAGCCGATGATCGTGGCCACGAACGGCGCGAGCTTCACCCACATCGGCACGGTGTGGAACTCATGCAGGATCTCGTTGGTCTCGAGCGTGAACAGCACGCCCTTCCAGAACTCGCCATAGGCCTCGCCGATGAACTGCTGGTGGAACATCACGCCCGCAAACAGCGCGCCCACGGCCAGGATGAACAGCGGCACCAGCATCACCGGCGGCGATTCGTGCACGTGGTGCATGACGTCGGCGGTGGCACGCGGCGTGCCGTGGAAGGTCATGAAGATCAGGCGCCAGGAATAGAAGCTGGTGAAGCAGGCGACGATGACCAGCGCGGCAAAGGCGAAGCCCGCGACCGCGTTGTGACCTACGAAAGCGCCTTCGATGATGGCATCCTTGGAGAAGAAGCCGGACGTACCGATGATCGTCGCCGGGATGCCGACGCCGGTAAGTGCCAGCGTGCCGATCACCATCATCCAGTAGGTGCTGGGGATCAGCTTCCGGAGACCGCCCATCTTGCGCATATCCTGTTCGTCCGAGACGGCGTGGATCACCGAGCCCGATCCCAGGAACAGCAGCGCCTTGAAGAAGGCATGCGTGAACAGGTGGAAGATCGCGGCCGAGTAGAAGCCCATGCCGAGTGCCACGAACATGTAACCAAGCTGCGAGCAGGTCGAATAGGCGATGACGCGCTTGATGTCGTTCTGCACGAGGCCGACGGTTGCCGCGAAGAAAGCGGTGAAGGCGCCGATGAAGGTCACGACCGTCAGGGCCGTGCCCGACAGTTCGAAGATCGGCGACAGGCGGGCCAGCATGAAGACGCCGGCGGTGACCATCGTCGCCGCATGGATCAGGGCCGAAACGGGAGTCGGGCCTTCCATCGCGTCCGGCAGCCAGGTGTGCAGCGGCACCTGTGCCGACTTGCCCATGGCGCCCATGAACAGCAGCAGGCAAACGACGGTGATCGCATTGGACTTGTCGAGCGCATAGCCGAGGAAGTTCAACACTGCCTCGCCGTTCTCGGCGGCGCCTTCCGCCGGCAGGTACGAAGCGGCATTGGCGAAGATGGTGCCCAGGTTCACCGAGCCGAACAGCATGAACACGCCGAAGATGCCGAGCAGGAACCCGAAGTCGCCGACGCGGTTGACGACGAAGGCCTTGATGGCGGCAGCGTTCGCCGAGGGCTTCTTGTACCAGAATCCGATCAGCAGGTAGGACGCCAGGCCCACGCCTTCCCAGCCGAAGAACATCTGGACGAGGTTGTCCGACGTCACCAGCATCAGCATGGCGAAGGTGAACAGCGACAGATAGGCAAAGAAGCGCGGCCGATGCGGGTCGTGGTGCATGTAGCCGATCGAGTAGATGTGCACCAGGGCCGACACGGTATTGACGACGACCAGCATGACCACCGTCAGCGTGTCGATGCGCAATTCCCAGTTGGCCTGCAGCGCGCCGGAATCGAGGAAGCGCAGCACCGGCACGGTGAACACCTCGACGTCGCCGAGGCCGACCGTGATGAAGGCCACCCAGGACAGCACGGCGCAAACCACCAGCAGCCCGGAAGTGACGTACTCGGATGCCTTCGCACCGATCGCGCGGCCGAACAGGCCGGCGATCAGGAAGCCGAGCAGCGGAAGGAAGACGATTGCCTGATACATTTTTGTCCCGTCAGCCCTTCATCATGTTCACGTCTTCGACCGCGATGGAGCCGCGGTTGCGGAAGAATACGACCAGAATGGCAAGACCGATCGCCGCCTCGGCGGCAGCAACCGTAAGCACGAACAGCGCGAACACCTGCCCGACCAGGTCGCCGAGCTGGGCCGAGAACGCCACGAAGTTGATATTGACCGCGAGCAGGATGAGCTCGACCGACATCAGGATGACGATGACGTTCTTGCGATTCAGGAAGATGCCGAACACGCCGAGCGTGAACAGGATCGCCGAAACGGTCAGATAATGTGCGATGCCGACAACCATGGTCAGATTCCCTTGCCCGTCTCGACCTTCTTGACCTCGATCGCGGTGGCCGGGGTGCGGGCCACCTGCGCGGGGATGCTCTGGCGCTTGACGTTCGGCTTGTGGCGCAGCGTCAGCACGATGGCGCCGATCATGGCGACCAAAAGCACGAGGCCGGCGATCTGGAAGAAGTAGATGTAGTCCGTGTAGAGGATGTCGCCGAGCGCCGCCGTGTTGTGGCGCACCGCGACGTCCGGCGTGGGCTGTGCCACCGTCTCGGCCAGCTTCGGCGCGAAGGCGTAGCCGCCGGTGACGACGATCAGTTCGGCGGCGAGGATGAGGCCTACCAGCGCGCCGATCGGGGCATATTGCAGCGCGCCCGACTTGAGCTCGGCGAAGTCGACGTCCAGCATCATGACGACGAACAGGAACAGCACCGCGACCGCGCCGACGTAGACCACCAAGAGGATCATCGCCAGGAACTCGGCGCCCGTCAGAAGGAACAGGCCCGCGGCGTTGAAGAACGTCAGGATCAGGTAGAGCACCGAATGAACCGAGTTGCGGGCGGAAATGACCATGAAGGCCGACGCCACCGCGATGAAGGCGAAGAGGTAGAAGAATACCGCTTCAAGTCCGTTGAGCATGGGGTTCCCCCGGTTTTCCTTTCGGGCTCGGCGCGCAGCGCCCCGCCCTGTTCACGTCCTTGCCCCGCCTCCGGAGCCGGCCGCGCGTTCCTTAGACGAGCCGGCAAGGCCCGCCCATCGTTCAAGCCTCAGCGATACGGCGCATCCATCGCGATGTTGCGCGCGATCTCGCGTTCCCAACGATCGCCGTTCGCGAGCAGCTTGTCCTTGTCGTAGTAGAGCTCCTCGCGCGTCTCCGTCGCGAATTCGAAGTTCGGCCCCTCGACGATGGCGTCGACCGGGCAGGCCTCCTGGCAGAAGCCGCAATAGATGCACTTCACCATGTCGATGTCGTAGCGCACCGTGCGGCGGGTGCCGTCGTTGCGGCGCGGGCCGGCCTCGATGGTGATGGCCTGCGCCGGGCAGATCGCCTCGCACAGCTTGCAGGCGATGCAGCGTTCCTCGCCGTTGGGATAGCGGCGCAACGCATGCTCGCCACGGAAGCGCGGGCTGACCGGCCCCTTCTCGTGCGGGTAGTTCAGCGTGTGCTTCGGCGCGAAGAACTGCCGCATCGACAGGAAGAACGCGCCGACGAAATCCTTCAGCAGCAGCGACTTGGCGGCTTGGGCTAGAGCTGACATCAGGCGGCTCCGGTAAGCTTGAGGACGGCGGCGGTGATGACGACCATCGCCAGCGAGATCGGCAGGAACACCTTCCAGCCCAGGCGCATCAGCTGGTCGTAGCGGTAGCGCGGCACGAAGGCCTTCACCATGGCGAACATGAAGAACACCATGCACACCTTGAGCACGAACCAGATCACGCCCGGCACCCAGGTGAAAGGCGCGAAGTCGAAGGGCGGCAGCCACCCGCCGAGGAACAGGATCGTCGTCAGCGCGCACATCAAGACGATGGCCACGTATTCGCCGAGGAAGAACAGCAGGAACGGCGTCGACGAGTATTCGATCATGTGACCGGCGACAAGCTCCGACTCCGCCTCGACCAGGTCGAAGGGCGGGCGGTTCGTTTCGGCCAGCGCCGAGATGAAGAAGATCACGAACATCGGGAACAGCACGAGCCAGTTCCAGTCGAGGAACGTGTTCGGCAGGCCGAGCCGCGTGCCGATGCCGTCGCCCTGCGACATCACGATGTCGGAGAGGTTGAGCGAGCCGACGGTGAGCAGCACGCAGACGATGACGAAGCCGATCGAGACTTCATAGGACACCATCTGGGCGGCCGAACGCAGCGCGCCGAGGAACGGATACTTCGAGTTCGACGCCCAGCCGCCCATGATCACGCCATAGACCTCGAGCGAGGAGATGGCGAAGACGTAGAGGATGCCGACATTGACGTTGGCGATGGCCCAGCCCTCGCTGACGGGGATCACCGCCCAGGCGGCGATCGCCAGCACGGCGGAAACCACCGGCGCCAGCAGGAACACGCCCTTGTTGGCGCCCGACGGGATCACCGGCTCCTTGAAGACGAACTTCAGCAAGTCGGCGAAAGCCTGCAGCAGGCCCCAGGGACCGACCACGTTCGGGCCGCGGCGCAGCTGCACCGCCGCCCAGATCTTGCGGTCGGCATAGAGGATGTAGGCGACGAAGATCAGCAGGACGACGATCAGAACGACCGACTTCAGGAGGATGATCAACGCCGGCAGGACGTAGAAGGAGAAGAAGGTATCCATGACAGCCCTTACTCCGCCGCCTGCTTGAAGCCGTTCTTGGCCAATGCCGAACACTCGGCCATCACCGCCGACGCGCGTGCGATCGGGTTGGTGAGGTAGAAGTCCTTCACGGTCGAGTGGAAGGCGCCCTTGTTCAGCCGGCCGCCAAGCTTGGCGACCTTGGCGATGTCGTCATTGTCGCCGGCGTCGATCTCGTCGACGCGGGCAAGGTGCGGGAACTCGGCGTGGAGCCTGGCGCGCAGCTGCTGCAGCGAATCGAACGGCAGCTTGTGACCGAGCACGTCCGAAAGCGCGCGCAGGATCGCCCAGTCTTCCTTGGCCTCGCCCGGCGCGAAGCCGGCGCGGGTGGTCATCTGCACGCGGCCCTCGGTGTTGACGTAGGTGCCCGACTTCTCGGTATAGGCGGCGGCCGGCAGGATGACGTTGGCGCGATGCGCGCCGGCATCGCCATGCGTGCCGACATAAACCACGAAGGCGTCGCCGGTCTTCGACATGTCGATCTCGTCGGCGCCGAGCAGGAACAGCACGTCCGTCTCGCCCAGCATGCCGGCAACGTTCTTGCCCCCCTCGCCCGGCACGAAGCCGATGTCGAGGCCGCCGACGCGGGCGGCCGCCGTGTGCAGCACGGCAAAGCCGTTCCAGTCCGGACGGCTCGCCTTGACGGCGCCGGCCAGCTTGGCGGCCTGGCCGAGCACGGCCGAACCGTCGGTGCGGGCGATCGCGCCCTGGCCGACGATGATCAGCGGGTGCGAAGCCTTCTTGAGCACCGAGAAGAACTTGCCGTTGCCTTCGGCCAGATCCTTCAGCGTCTCCGGGCCCGCGCCCAGCTGCTCGTAGTCGTAGCGCAGGTCGCCGACCTCGCCGATGACGGCCACCGGCACCTCGCCGCCGCGCCAGCGCTTGCGGATGCGGGCGTTGAGGACCGAAGCCTCGAAGCGCGGGTTGGAGCCGATGATCAGGATGGCGTCGGCCTGCTCGATACCCTCGATGGTCGGGTTGAAGATGTAGCTGGCGCGGCCGAGCGACGGGTCGAGTGCTGCGCCGTCCTGGCGGCAATCGACGTTCTTCGAGCCGAGCGAAGCGATCAGCTGCTTCAGCGCATACATTTCCTCGGTCGTCGCGAGATCGCCGGCGATGGCGCCGATTCGGTCGGCCGACGTCTTGGAGACGGCATCCTTGATCGCGCCGAAGGCCTCGCCCCAGGTCGCCGGCACCAGGCGTCCGTTATGGCGCACATAGGGGCGGTCGAGGCGCTGGGTGCGCAGGCCGTCCCAGATGAAGCGGGTCTTGTCGGAGATCCACTCCTCGTTCACCTGCTCGTTGACGCGCGGCATGATGCGCATCACTTCGCGGCCTCTGGAGTCGACGCGGATCGCCGAGCCGACGGCGTCCATCACGTCGATTGACTCGGTCTTGGTCAGCTCCCACGGACGCGCCTGGAAGGCATAGGGCTTCGAGGTCAGCGCGCCGACCGGGCACAGGTCGATGACGTTGCCCTGCAGCTCGGAGGTCATCGCCTGCTCGAGATAGGTGGTGATCTCGGCGTCCTCGCCGCGGCCGATCAGGCCGAGCTCGGAGATGCCGGCCACTTCGGTGGTGAAGCGGACGCAGCGCGTGCAGTGGATGCAGCGCGTCATGATCGTCTTGACCAGCGGGCCGATGTACTTGTCCTCGACCGCGCGCTTGCTTTCCTGGTAGCGCGATCCGTCGAGGCCGAAGGCCATCGCCTGGTCCTGCAGGTCGCATTCGCCGCCCTGGTCGCAGATCGGGCAGTCGAGCGGATGGTTGATGAGTAGGAACTCCATCACGCCTTCGCGGGCCTTCTTGACCATCGGCGTGTTGGTGAAGATCTCGGGTGCCTCGCCGTTGGGGCCTGGGCGCAGGTCGCGCACGCCCATGGCGCAGGAAGCCGCCGGCTTGGGCGGTCCACCCTTCACCTCGACAAGGCACATGCGGCAGTTGCCGGCGATCGACAGCCGCTCATGGAAACAGAAGCGCGGCACTTCCGCGCCCGCCTCTTCCGCCGCCTGCAGCAGCGTATAGTGGTCGGGTACCGAAATCTCTTTCCCGTCGACCTTAAGCTTTGCCATAGCGCCTCAAATCCCGCGGCTAACCCGCATTCCGTCCTGCGAGGGGCGCGGCCTTGGCTGCGCCCCCGAAATCCTCAGTTCACTTCTAGAGCGTCGCGCGTCCATTCGGACGCGCAAAGGACGCTCTAGCACTTAGAGTCTACGCATCGGGCTTTCCGAAAATCGTGTCCGATTTTCGGGCCGATGCGTGGCTGGCAAGCGTGGCCGCCTGCCCTATCCAGTCGTCCCGGCCGATCCGGCCCTTGAAGCCGAGGTAGTCGTCGGCCCAGGCCACTTCCGCCGGCGTCCAGGCCGCTATCTGCGCCCAGGTCCAGATGCCCAGGCCGTTCAGCACCTGCTCCAGCTTCGGCCCGATGCCGGAGATCGCCTTCAGGTCGTCCGGCGTTGCCGGCCTGTCGACCGAGCGCGGCTGCCTGAAGTCCTCGGGCAGCAGGGTGCCGGTGTCTTCTGCGACCGTCGTCGGTTCCACAGGCTCTGCCGGTGCCGCCTCGGCCACCTCAGGCTGCTTCGCCTGCTCCAGCTTGCGCGCCAGCGACTTGACATCGGCGATCAGCGAGGCGGTGGTCGCTTCCGCGCGCCTGGCCGCCGTTTCGCGCGACGCCGCGACATGCAGCGCGCCGGCGAAATCGCCGTAGTCCGGCGAGAACATCCGTTGCGCTGCTTCGGTTGCCCCGGCCACGGCTCCCATCCACACGCCGAACGCGTGGCTGGCGAATCCGACGCCGAGTGCGGAGGCAGCAGCGACACCTGCGGCAGGATGCACGAAAAGGTTCGCCGCGCCGGCGAACTCCTTCGGCAGCATCATGGCCGCGAAGTCCCTGTTCATCTGCTCCATACGTTCCATGTCAGGCACTGCAACTTCGGGAATGGGAAATGTCGACATCGATAAGCTCCTTGTCGCCTTCGCCGTTCGCCTCTGCCTCGTCGTTTCCTGTTTCGCCATCGGGCCTTAGGCCCGCACTTTCTGATATTTCCTTACTCGGCCGCCATAAGCGGCGCGACGCGGTTCGCGTTGCGCGAGAATTCGTCGATGCGCCGCTCGATCTCCGGACGGAAGTTGCGGATCAGGCCCTGGATCGGCCATGCGGCCGCGTCGCCGAGGGCGCAGATCGTGTGGCCTTCCACCTGCTTCGTCACGTCGAGCAGCATGTCGATCTCGCGCTTCTGCGCCTCGCCACGCACCAGACGCTCCATCACGCGCCACATCCAGCCCGTGCCCTCGCGGCACGGCGTGCACTGGCCGCAGCTCTCGTGCTTGAAGAAGTAGCTGAGACGCGCGATCGCCTTCACGATGTCGGTCGACTTGTCCATGACGATCACGGCAGCCGTGCCGAAGGACGACTTCTTCTCGCGCAGGCCGTCGAAATCCATCGGGCAGTCGATGATGTCCTCGGCCTTGACGACCGGGCACGATGCGCCGCCGGGGATCACGGCCAGCAGGTTGTCCCAGCCGCCGCGGATGCCGCCGCCGTGCTTCTCGACCAGCTCGCGGAAGGTGATGCCCATGGCCTCTTCGACCGTGCAGGGCGTGTTGACGTGGCCGACCAGCATGAACAGCTTGGTGCCGACATTGTTCGGACGGCCGATCGACGAGAACCAGGCGGCGCCGCGGCGCAGGATGGTCGGCGCAACGGCGATCGACTCGACGTTGTTCACCGTGGTCGGACAGCCATAGAGGCCGACATTGGCCGGGAACGGCGGCTTCAGGCGCGGCTGGCCCTTCTTGCCCTCCAGGCTTTCGAGCAGCGCCGTCTCCTCGCCGCAGATATAGGCGCCGGCGCCGTGGTGGACGTAGATCTCGAAGTCGTAGCCGTTCTTGTTGTTCTTGCCGATCAGCTTGGCCTCGTAGGCCTCGTCGATCGCCCGCTGCAGCGCTTCGCGCTCGCGGATGAATTCGCCACGCACATAGATGTAGGCCGCGACCGCGCCCATGGCGAAGCCGGCGAGCAGGCAGCCCTCGACCAGCGTGTGCGGGTCGTGGCGAAGGATGTCGCGATCCTTGCAGGTGCCCGGCTCGGATTCGTCGGCATTGACGACCAGGTAGGACGGGCGCCCGTCGCTGGTCTTGGGCATGAACGACCACTTGAGGCCGGTCGGGAAGCCGGCGCCGCCGCGGCCGCGCAGTCCCGACGCCTTCATCTCGTTGATGATCCACTCGCGGCCTTTGTCGATGATGGCCTTGGTGCCATCCCACTGCCCGCGCGCCATCGCCCCGGCCAGCGACTGGTCGAAGCGGCCGTAGATGTTGGTGAAAATGCGATCCTTGTCCTCAAGCATGTTTCTGCTCCTCAGACCGGCTTCTTGCCGAAGACGCGGACGTATTCGGCCACACCGCCCTTGGCGAGCGCCTTGGCCTGCTTGACCCAGTCGTCACGCTCGATGCGACCCTTGAAATTCAGATAGCCGTCGACCCAGTCGCGCTCGGCCTTCTTCCACGCAGCCACCTGGGCGAAGGTGAAGATGCCGAGTTCGTGCAACGTGCCTTCGATCTTCGGGCCAACGCCGGAAATCAGCTTGAGGTCGTCGACGGCTGCCGGCCTGGCGATGCCGGCGGGACGGTTCTTGTCCTCGAGCGAGGGCTTTGCCGGGGCATCGGCCTTCTTGGCCGGTGCCGCCTTGGGCTTCTCCGCGACGGCAGCAACGGCTGCCGGCTGCGGTGCTGCGGCTGCCGGGGCAGTTGCAGCGGCCTTTGCGGCCTTCGCAGCCGCCTTGGCCTCCTTGTCGCGGGTGGTCTTCAGCACACCCTTTTCGTCCTTGAGCGAAGTGAAGCCGGTGATCGGCGCCGAATAGTGGCGGCCGGTCTGCGGGCCGGGCTTCACCTGGTTGCCCTTGCCCGCCTCGAACAGGTCGATGATCTCGGCGAGCCGCTCCGGCGTCAGGTCCTCGTAGGTGTCCTTGAAGATCATGACCATCGGCGCGTTCACGCAGGCGCCAAGGCACTCGACCTCTTCCCACGACAGCGTGCCCGCCTCGTTGGTGTGGAACTGGTCGCGGTGGATCTTCGAACGGCAGACGTCCATCAGCTCTTCCGAGCCGCGCAGCATGCACGGCGTGGTGCCGCAGACCTGGACATGAGCGCGCGTGCCGACCGGCTTCAGCTGGAACTGCGTGTAGAAGGTCGCGACTTCGAGGACGCGGATGTAGGGCATGCCGAGCATGTCCGCGACGTGCTCGATGGCAGCCTTCGTCACCCAGCCGTCCTGCTCCTGCGCAAGCATCAGGAGCGGGATCACGGCCGACTGCTCGCGGCCCTTGGGGTACTTCTTGATCCAGGTTTTCGCCTGCGAAGTGAACGCCTTGTTGAAGGCGAACGAGGCAGGCTGGACGCTGGCTTCTGCGAGACGGCGGACTGACATGATATTCGCTTTGCTTGTCTCTTAGTTTCTTGAGCTATACGCGCGGTAGCACCGCTCGGGCTGCGCTAAAATACACACAAACTCGTCACTTCCCCGGCCAAGCCGGACATAGGTCTCATAGCGGTCGCCCAGCCAACGCACAAACTCGGCTTGCGGGCGTGACACGCTCGGAACCTGGGCGACGAACTCTTCCGCCATCGGGGAAGTCTGCCTCGTCTCCATCCGATCGACCCTGTATGTCCGCCCGGCCAGCAACTCTCCATTCGCAACGGCACGAAAGCCGGCAGCGAGCAAGTCTGCGGAGGACGTCTCGGATGCGCGCACATCTTCCCTAGCCTCGACAGCACCAGTCGTCAGCAGCGCAAGTAGGGTGATGGCAAGCACACGCGGCATGATTACCGATCCACCTCACCAAACACGATGTCGAGGGAGCCGAGAACGGCCGAGATATCCGCCAGCATGTGGCCGCGGCACAAGAAATCCATCGCCTGGAGATGGGCGAAACCCGGCGCGCGCAGCTTACAGCGGTACGGCTTGTTGGAGCCGTCGGAAACGAGATAGACGCCGAACTCGCCCTTGGGCGCCTCGACGGCCGCGTAGACCTCGCCGGCCGGCACGCGGTAGCCCTCGGTGTAGAGCTTGAAGTGATGGATGAGCGATTCCATCGAGCGCTTCATGTCGCCGCGCTTGGGCGGAACCACCTTGCCGTCGGTGTTCGACACCGGACCGGTGCTCTCCTTGCCGAGCAGCAGATCGACGCACTGGCGCATGATCTTCGCCGACTGGCGCATCTCTTCCATGCGGATGAGATAGCGGTCATAGCAGTCGCCGTTCTTGCCGACCGGAATGTCGAAATCCATCTCCGGATAGCATTCGTAGGGCTGGCTCTTGCGCAGGTCCCAGGCAGCGCCAGAACCGCGCACCATCACGCCCGAGAACCCCCAGGCCCAGGCGTCGTCGAGCGACACCACGCCGATGTCGACGTTGCGCTGCTTGAAGATGCGGTTGGGGGTCAGAAGGTCATCGAGGTTCTTCACCGTCTGCAGGAACGGATCGATCCACTTGCCGATGTCCTCGACCAGCTTCTGCGGCAGATCCTGGTGGACACCACCCGGCCGGAAATAGGCCGCGTGCATGCGCGCGCCGCAGGCGCGCTCATAGAATACCATCAGCTTTTCGCGCTCTTCGAAGCCCCACAGCGGCGGGGTCAGCGCTCCAACGTCCATCGCCTGCGTGGTGACGTTGAGCAGGTGCGACAGGATGCGGCCGATCTCGGAATAGAGCACGCGGATCAGCTGGCCGCGCTTCGGCACCTCGATGCCGTGCAGGCGCTCGACCGCCAGCGCAAAGGCGTGCTCCTGGTTCATCGGCGCGACATAGTCGAGCCGGTCGAAATAGGGCACGGCCTGCAGATAGGTCTTCTGCTCGATCAGCTTCTCGGTGCCGCGGTGCAAGAGGCCGATATGCGGATCGACGCGGTCGACCACCTCGCCGTCGAGCTCGAGCACCAGGCGCAGAACGCCGTGCGCGGCCGGGTGCTGCGGGCCGAAGTTGATGTTGAAGTTGCGGACGGAGGTTTCAGCCATTTCGCCGCCTCAATTCGTCTTGGCTTTTTCGTCGCCCGGCAGCACATATTCGGTGCCCTCCCAGGGAGACAAAAAGTCGAAATTGCGGAATTCCTGCTTGAGCTCGACCGGCTCGTAGACGACGCGCTTCTGCTCGTCGTCGTAGCGCACTTCGACGAAGCCGGTGAGCGGGAAGTCCTTGCGCAGCGGGTGTCCTTCGAAGCCGTAGTCGGTCAGAAGCCGGCGCAGGTCGGGATGGCCCGAGAACAGGATGCCGTACATGTCGTAGGCCTCGCGCTCGAACCAGTCGGCGCCCGGATAGACCGGGGTGACGGACGGGACCGGCGTGTCCTCGTCGGTGCGCACCTTGACGCGGATGCGCAGGTTCTGCCGCGGCGACAGGAGGTGGTAGACGACGTCGAAGCGCTTGGCGCGCTGCGGATAGTCGACGCCCGACACATCGATGAACGAGACGAACTGGCACTGCACGTCGTTGCGCAGGAAGGTCAGCACGTCGACGATGTCGGCAGCCTTCACCGTCAGCGTCAGCTCGCCATAGGCGAGCACGCTTTCCTCGATGTCCGCGTCGAGCTTTTCCGCGATATAGGCGGCAAGGTCCTTCAGGGCTTCACTCATGTGGGATCACCGCTCGATGGTGCCGGTGCGGCGGATCTTCTTCTGCAGAAGAAGGATGCCGTAGAGGAGCGCTTCGGCGGTCGGAGGACAGCCGGGCACGTAGATGTCGACGGGCACGACGCGGTCGCAGCCACGCACCACCGAATAGGAATAGTGGTAGTAGCCGCCGCCGTTGGCGCACGAGCCCATCGAGATGACGTAGCGCGGCTCGGGCATCTGGTCGTAGACCTTGCGCAGCGCAGGCGCCATCTTGTTGGTCAGCGTGCCGGCCACAATCATCACGTCCGACTGGCGCGGAGAAGCGCGCGGCGCGATGCCGAAGCGCTCTGCGTCATATCGCGGCATCGAGATGTGCATCATCTCCACCGCGCAGCAGGCGAGGCCGAAGGTCATCCACATCAGCGAGCCTGTGCGCGCCCAGGTGATCAGCGCCTCCGACGAGGTGACGAGGAAACCCTTGTCTGAAAGCTCGTTGTTCAGCTCGCCGAAGAAGGCGTCGTCCGAACCGATCAGCTTGCCGGTGTTCGGATCGATGATGCCCTTGGGCCGCGGCGCGATCAGGGTGCCGGAGGCGTCGTTCAATCCCATTCCAGCGCTCCCTTTTTCCACTCGTAGACGAAGCCGATGGTCAGCACGGCCAGGAAGATCATCATCGACCAGAAGCCGAGCATGCCGATCTCACCGAAGGACACCGCCCACGGAAACAGGAACGCCACTTCGAGATCGAAGATGATGAAGAGGATGGACACCAGGTAGAACCGGATGTCGAATTTCATGCGGGCATCGTCGAAGGAGTTGAAGCCGCACTCGTAGGCCGACAGCTTTTCCGGGTCCGGGCTGCGGTAGGCGACGAGGAAGGGCGCCACGATGAGGGCGATGCCGACTACGAGCGCCACACCGATGAAAATGACGATGGGCAGATACGAACTCAGGAGAGCGTTCATGCTGCGAATTCCGTTGGTGGCCAATCCACCCAGACTTACAGCACGGGGTCCGTTTCCGGAAGCGCGACGGTTCCTCGCCGGTTCGGACGAAACGGTCGTGCTGCAATGCGGCGACGGTTAGCGCAGGCAGTCGGGCGAAGCAAGCCCAACCTTGTCCGAAAGGTGGCAAACCCCACGGCTGGGCCAGAATCCTGGGGGCACGGCCCATCTTTGATTTCCTTCTATTTTTACTCCACTTTACTCTCCTGACAAGTCCCGAGCCGCGCTTCTGCTAGCATCTGCAGCAAAGTGCGATTCCCCTGCCCTAGCGTCACATTTCCGAAGACTGCGATAGCTTGCCGCAATGACTGAAAAAATCTCCCTGGCCACCGCCCGCCGCATCGCTCTCGCCGCGCAGGGTTTTGCCGATCCGCCGCCGGCCGGAGCGATCACGCGACGTCACCTCAAGCGTGTGCTCGACCGCACCGGCCTGTTCCAGATCGATTCGGTCAGCGCCGTCGTCCGCGCCCACTACATGCCGCTCTATTCGCGACTCGGCCCCTATCCGATGGCGCTGCTCGACGATGCCATGCAGCCGAAAAAGCGCATGCTGTTCGAATATTGGGCGCACGAGGCCTCGCTGCTGCCGCTCGAGACCTTTCCGCTGATCCGCTGGCGCATGGAGTGCGCCGATACGGAAATGTACTCGGGCCTGGCCAAATTCGGCCGCGAGCACCGCAGCCAAATCGAAGCGATCTACCGGGAGGTCGTCGACCGCGGACCGATCGCTGCGTCCGATATAGAAGGGACCAAAGGCTCGGGCGGCTGGTGGGGCTGGAGCCGCGAGAAGTATGCCTTCGAATGGCTGTTCTGGGCCGGCCGCATCACCACCCATTCGCGCCGCGGCTTCGAGCGGCTCTACGACCTGCCCGAACGCGTCCTGCCCGGCGAGATATTTAACCGCCCTGCCCTGCCAGCCGCCGACGCGCATCGCGAACTCCTCAGGATTTCCGCCCGCGCCCACGGCGTCGCCACCGCCATCTGCCTGCGCGACTACTTTCGCCTGTCGCCGGCCGACATGAAGGACCGGCTCGAGGAATTGGTAGAGATGGGCGAACTGGTTCCGGTGCGGGTCGAAGGCTGGAACCGGCAGGCCTATCTCCACGCCGGGGCGCGTGTCCCACGCAAGATCCAGGCACGCGCCCTGCTCGCGCCCTTCGATCCGCTCGTATTCGAACGCACCCGTACCGAGAAGTTGTTCGACTTCCGCTATCGCATCGAGATCTACACCCCGGCGGACAAGCGCCAGTACGGCTACTACGTGCTGCCGTTCCTGCTCGGCGAGCGCATCGTCGCCCGCATCGACCTGAAGGCCGATCGCCCGGCGGGCGTGCTGCGCGTTCACGCGGTCTATTCGGAACCATGTGCCCCGGCCGAAACCGCAGCCGAACTCTATGAAGAACTCAAACAGATGCGCGACTGGCTCGGCCTCGAGCGCATCGAGGTGACGCCCGCCGGCGACCTAGGGCCGGCGCTGAGCGACATTGTTGGTCGCTCCGCTGCGTTGACTCCAACCCTGCCTACCGCCTAAATCGCCAGTCGACGGTCCTCCGCCCGCAAAGGCGGAGGCTAAGAGGGAATGCGGTGCGGCTTTTTCGGCCAACTCCGCGGCTGTCCCCGCAACTGTGAGCGAAGAGCCGAGCTCGAAGACCACTGGGAGATTTCCCGGGAAGGCGGGCGACGGCGACGATCCGCAAGCCAGGAGACCTGCCGTCTGAGACTGTGATCCGATCGCCTGGCGGGTGTCCCGGGCAGGGAGCCTGGATTTTGGACTTCGACGACAATTTTCCGGTCGGGACTTCGGACGCGTGCTGCGACGCAGCCGGCACGCCTGCTTGCGACGTGACCATCCTCGTCTGCTCCTCCTGCCGCGACGAGACGGGCTCTGACGCCCATCCCCGCGCCGGCGCGAAACTTGCCGAGCACGCCCGTATCGCAGCCGGCGGCGACGTCGCCGTGCGCACCGTCGAATGCCTCGGCAACTGCAAGCGCCGACTGAGCGCCGCGCTCATCCGCGACGGCGCCTGGAGCTACGTCTTCGGCGATCTCACCATCTCGTCGGGCGAAGACCTCGTCACCGGCGCAAGGCTCTTCGCCACCTCGACCGACGGCCTCATCCCCTGGCGCGGCCGTCCCGACAGCCTCAAGCGCGGCCTCGTCGCGCGCATCCCACCACTTGCTCTCATCAAGGAAGACAAATGACCGCCTCCGTCGAACGCGTTCCCTGCACCGTCGTCACCGGCTTTCTCGGCGCCGGCAAGACCACCCTGCTCCGCAACATCCTCGAGAACTCCAAGGGCAAGCGCCTCGCCATCATCGTCAACGAATTCGGCGACGTCGGCATCGACGGCGAGATCCTCAAGGGCTGCGGCATCGACGCCTGCCCGGAAGAAAACATCGTCGAGCTCGCCAACGGCTGCATCTGCTGCACGGTCGCCGACGACTTCGTGCCGGCCCTCGACCAGATTCTGTCGCGCACGCCGAAGGTCGACCACATCCTGATCGAGACCTCGGGCCTCGCTTTGCCCAAGCCCCTGGTGCAGGCCTTCCAGTGGCCGACGGTGAAGAGCCGCGTCACAGTGGATGGCGTCATCGCCGTGGTCGACGGCCCCGCACTTGCCGACGGCAATGTTGCCTCCGACATGGAGGCGCTCGCCGCCCAGCGCCTGGCCGATGATTCGCTCGACCATGACGATCCGGTCGAAGAAGTGTTCGAGGACCAGGTCGCCTGCGCCGACCTCATCATCCTGTCCAAGTCCGACCTGCTCGACGAGGCCGGCCATGCGCGTGCCAGCGCCATCGTCGGCGAGCATCTGGCACGCGCGGTCAAGATCGTGCCGTCGGCGCATGGCAAGGTCGATCCGTCGGTGCTGCTCGGCCTCGGCCTCGCCGTCGAGGACGACATCGAGAACCGCAAGACCCACCATGACGGCGCCTTCGACCACGAGCACGACGACTTCGACACCTTCGTCATCGAGATCCCCTCGATCGCCAGCCCGGAAGAACTCGCCAAGCGCGTCGCCACCGCCGCGGAGGAAGAAAACGTGCTGCGTGTAAAAGGCTTCGTCGACGTCGGCGGCAAGCCGATGCGCCTGCTCGTCCAGGCCGTCGGCCCGCGCGTCAACCACTACTACGACCGCGCCTGGACCGTCGAAGACGATCGCCGCTCGCGTCTCGTGGTCATCGGCCTCAAGGGCCTCGACCGCCCGGCCATCGAGCGCATCCTGGTCGGCTGAACCGGACGACAGGGATGCATATCCTCACCACCACATCCGCCTCGCTCGACGACCTGATCGAGCCTGTGGACCTCAGGCAGAAGCCTGCGGATGTGGTGGCGCTGTCCTTCACCGACAGCGACCTGGCCGGCCTCGCCAACGCCTGGAAGGCGGAGGCGACAAACCTGCCGTCGATGCGACTGGCCAATCTGCGCGACCTCCGCCACCCGATGTCGGTCGACCTCTGGATCGACAGCGTTGCGGCGCATGCCAAGGTCGTCCTCGTCCGCATCCTCGGCGGCCACGACTGGTGGCGCTACGGCTGCGACCGCCTCGCAGCCCTTGCGCGCGAAAAAGGCATCGCGCTGGCGCTGCTGCCCGGCGAGAGCCACGACGAGGATCTCAGGCTGATCGAAGCCTCGACGCTGCCGCGCGGAGAACTCGACGCTCTGCTCGGCTACTTCCGCGAGGGCGGCCCCGAGAACATGAAGGCGCTGGTCGCGCGGCTGGCAGGATTGGCGGGCGTTAGCAGTACAGCTGTCGCACCGGTTTCGGTGCCGAAGGCGGGATTCTATGATCCGGAGCGGGGCGTGGCCTTGGCCCCGTTCTCCCCGTTCACGGGGAGAAGGTCCCGGCAGGGGGATGAGGGGCAGGAGCCCACATCGCCCCTCTTGGCGCAGCCCCTCATCCGCCCCTTCGGGGCACCTTCTCCCCGTAAACGGGGAGAAGGAAGCACCATCCCCATCCTCTTCTACCGCTCGATACTGCTCGCCGCCGACGTAGCGCCGATCGACGCATTGGTCGAAGCACTCAGGGCACAAGGTCTTCGCCCTGTCCCGATCTTCGTCTCCAGCCTCAAGGACAAGGATTCCCTCGCCTTCGTCGACGCGGCTTTGGCCGAGCTGGACCCCGCGGCCATCGTCACCGCGACCGCCTTTGCCGCAGGCGCCGAACCGGGCGCGGAAACGCTGTTCGACCGTGCCGGCGTGCCGGTCTTCCAGGTCATCGTCGCCACCACCCGCCGCGAGGCCTGGGAAGGCAGCCCGCGCGGCCTGGCGCCCGCCGACCTCGCCATGCATGTGGTGATGCCCGAACTCGACGGCCGCATCCTCGCCTGCGCCATTTCCTTCAAGGCCGAGAGCGACGTCGACCCCGCACTCGGCTTCCGCGCGTTTTCCAACCGGCCAGAGCCCGACCGCGTCGAACAGGTCGCCCGCCGTATTGCAGCACACCTCGGGCTGCGTGAGACGCCCCGCGAAAAACGCAAGCTCGCGATCCTCATCCCCGACTACCCCAGCGCCCCCGGCCGCACCGGCTATGCCGTCGGCCTCGACGTGCCATCCAGCTTGCTCGCCATGCTGCACGACCTCAAGGACGCCGGCTACGACGTTGAATCGATTCCGGAATCGCCACGGGCGCTTCTCGACCTGATCGAGGCCGGCGGGCATGGGCTTGCGCTTGAAGACTATGTAGAACTCTCCGCCGATCTGCCCACGGAAGCAAGGAATGCAGTCGAGGCGGCGTGGGGGGAAGCTGCGCTGGAGGCTGAAACGCCGCCGCCGTCGCGCCGCCCCTCATCCCCTGCCGGACCTTCTCCCCGTCAGGACGGGGAGAAGGAAGCTGGCCGCAGCGCCAACGCCAATGAAGATGGCCGCAGCGCCGGTGCCCCCCTCTCCTCGTCCTTACGGGGGGAGGGTAAGGGTGAGGGGCGGCTCGCCCTCCGAGGTGAGCAGCTCAGCGCTGAAGAGGAGCCACTCTATTTCCCCTTCCGCGCCGCCACCTTCGGCAACGTCACCGTCGCCCTCGCCCCCGATCGTGGCCGCTCGGCCGACCGCCGCGCCGACTATCACGACCCGACGCTGCCGCCGCGCCATGCGCTGCTCGCCTTCGGGCTCTGGCTGCAAAAGTCCCTCGGCGTCCACGCCATCGTCCATGTCGGCGCCCATGGCACGCTCGAATGGCTGCCGGGCAAGGCGGTGGCGCTGAGCCAAAACTGTTTCCCCGAGATCGTCACCGGTTCGCTGCCGGTGGTCTATCCCTTCATCGTCTCCAACCCCGGCGAAGCCGCCCAGGCAAAGCGCCGCATTGCGGCCGTCACCCTCGGCCACCTGCCGCCGCCGCTCGCTTCGGCCGGGCTGGACGAGCACCAGCAGAAGCTCGAGCGCCTGGTCGACGAATACGCCCAAGCCGACGGCCTCGACCGCCGCCGCCGCGACCGGTTGGCCAAGCTCATCGTCGAGACCGCCGCCCAGACCGGCCTCGCCGCCGAGGCCGGCGTCGCCCAGACCGACGCGCCCGACGAGGCGCTGCGCCGCATCGACGCCTGGCTCTGCGACCTCAAGGACTTCGCCATCAAGGACGGCTTGCACATCTATGGTCGAGCCGAAGCAGACGAGCCTCACGCGGCACGCCGCGCCAGCGCCGAGGCCGAGCGGCAAAACCTGATCGCCGCCCTCGACGGCCGCCACGTCAAAGCCGGCCCGTCAGGTGCGCCGGCGCGTGGCCGCACCGACGTGCTCCCCACCGGGCGAAACTTGTTTACGTCGGACCCGCGCACCATGCCGACGCCGACGGCCTTCGACCTCGGCAAAGCAGCCGCAGACGAGATCATGCGCAGCTACCTGCAGAGCCACGGCGAATGGCCGCGCGCGCTGGTCATCGACCTTTGGGGCAGCGCGTCATTGCGCACCGGCGGCGAGGAAATCGCGCAGGGCCTGGCGCTGATGGGCTGCCGGCCGCAATGGGACGCCGCTACCGGCCGCGTCACCGGCGTCGAGGTGCGGCCGCCGGCCGCGCTCGGCCGCCCGCGCGTCGACGTCACCTGGCGCATCTCGGGCCTGTTCCGCGACATGTTCCCGACCCAGATCGCGCTGATAGATGCAGCCGCCCGCGCCGTCGCCACCCGCGACGAGGACGACCACGACAACCCGCTCGCCGCCAGCACCCGTGCCGCGGGCAAGGTCGAGCCGCGCATCTTCGGCTCCTCGCCCGGCACCTATGGCGCCGGCCTCGAAGACCTTTTGTCCAGCGGCGACTGGCAGGACCGCGAAGAATTGGGCCGCGCCTATCTCGACGCCGCGTCGCATGCCTATGGCGGCAGCGACGGCGAGGGTGTTTCGGCGCCCGGCGCCTTTGCCGGCCGTATCGCCGAGGCCGACCTGCTGGTCCACACTGGCGACGACCCCGGTCGCGACATCCTCGAGGGGTCCGCCGACGTCGCCTTCATCGGCGGCTTCACGGCGGCGCTCACTGCGCTCGGCAAGAATGCCGACGTCATCGTGCTCGACACCTCCGACCCGCACAAACCGCGCCCGCGGTCCGTCACCGAAGCCGTCGGCCGCGTCGTGCGCGCCCGCGCTACCAACGCCCGCTTCATCGCCGGCCAGATGCGCCACGGCCCGCGCGGCGCCTCCGAATTCGCCGAGACCGTCGACCGGTTGATCGGTTTCGCCGAGACCACCAACGCCATCCCGGGCGCGCTGATCGAGGCCGTCCACGACGCTTATGTGGGCAACGACGCCGTGCGCGACTTCATGCTGCGCGAAAACCCGGCGGCAGCGAAATTCATCGCCGAGCGCTTCGCCGCCGCGCGCCGGCGCGGCCTGTGGCGCCCGCTGCGCAACTCCATCGACGACGATCTCGCCGCCCTCATCGCCGAGGCTGAAGCGCGCGAGGTCGCGGCATGACCAGCTTCTCCCGACGCGGCGCCTGCCCGGCCCTTTCAGCCCCGATGCAGACGGGCGACGGATTACTTGTCCGCATCAATCCGCTCGCTGGAGAACTCGCGCCCAAGACGTTGATCGGACTCTCGGAATCCGCCGCGCGTCATGGCAACGGCATCGTCGAGGTCACCGCCCGCGGCAGCATCCAGATCCGGGGCCTGACGGCGGAAAGCGCGTGCTTGCTGGCCGAGGAAGTCGATGCGCTCGGCATCGCGGTGCGCACCGGCGTGCCCGTCGACACCAGCCCGCTCGCCGGCATCGATCCGGCCGAAATCGCCGACCCTGCGCCGGTCGCGGCAGCCATCCGCGCTGGCATTGAAGATGCCGGCCTTGCCTCGCGGCTCGGGCCGAAGGTCTCGGTCGTCGTCGACGGTCGCGGCACGATCGGACTGGGTTCGGTCATGGGCGATGTCAGGCTGGTGGCGGTCGGCGCTTCACGCTGGAGTTTGTCAGTCGCCGGCGACGAACAGGCTGCGACCTTTGTCGGTGAATTCGATGCGCACAAGCCGTGCACGGCTACGCTACACATCCTTCGCGCTGTCGCCGCACTGGGCCGCACGGGTCGCGCTCGTGATCTCGACGCGGAGACGGTGCATGCCGCTATCGAAGGGTTGGAGAGGTCTCATTCCTTCCCACCCCCCTCTGTCCTGCCGGACATCTCCCCCACAAGGGGGGAGATCACGCCGTCATCGACGGCTTCGCCCACAGAACAGACAGAGTTTCACGCAGCCTCGCCAGAGAAGATCGCATCTCCGTCTGCGTCCTCTACGGTGGGGAACTTCGACATCGCAGGTCAAGCGCAGACGGCGGCGCTGCCAATCTCCCCCCTTGTGGGGGAGATGTCCGGCAGGACAGAGGGGGGTGCGAAGGATCGCGACGAAGCCACCCTTGGCTTGTCCCCTATGCACTCTGGCGCTGCTATCCGGGCTGATGAATCGAAATCTGAACGGATTCCCACAACCGGTTCATCTCCCATCGGAATCCTCCGCCTCACCGACGCCCGGATCGCCCTTGGCATAGCCCTCCCCTTCGGCAGCATCGACGCTTCCACGTTGGTCGCATTCTGCGAGGCAGCGACAAACGCCGGCGCCACCGGCATCCGCCCCGCTCCGGGCCGAACCCTGCTCGTCATGGGCCTCGCCCCATCCGCCGCCCACTCCCTCACCACCACTGCCCAATCCCTCGGCCTCGTCACCTCGCCCGCCGATCCCCGCATCCGCATTGCAGCCTGCCCGGGCGCGCCTGCCTGCGCTTCGGGCATGATCGCCGCGCGCGACGTAGCCGCTGACATCGCAACTAACCTCGGAGAAAGCCTCGACACGACGCTCTCGCTGCACGTCTCCGGCTGCGCCAAGGGTTGTGCGCATCCGGGACCTGCCACGCTCACCATCGTCGGTGACGAAAAAGGCGCGGCATTTGTCGTCGGCGGAACGGCGAAGGGCCTTCCGGCCGCCTACACCGCGAGCTATGAAGCCGCGCGCGGCATGGGCCGCCTCACGAAATTGCTCGCCCAGGAGCGCAAGCCGGACGAAGATGCCGCCGCTTGCCTCGCAAGGCTGGGCGCAAAGCACCTCGCGCAAGCTCTGGCACAGGAATGAACATGGCCGCCTACGACTACATCCATGATGGCACGGCCATCTACGAACGCTCCTTCGCCATCATCCGCGCCGAGGCGGACCTCAAGCGCTTCTCCGAGGACGAGGCCGACGTCGCGGTGCGCATGATCCATGCCTGCGGCCTGGTCGAAGCTGCCCAGCATTTCGTGTTCTCCGAGAACTTCGTCTCTGCCGCGCGTAGCGCCCTGCAGGCCGGCGCGCCGATCTTCTGCGATGCCGAGATGGTGGCGCGCGGCGTCACACGCGCCCGCCTGCCCGCCGACAACGAGGTGATCTGCACCCTGCGCGACCCGCGCACGGCAGATATCGCCAGGGAGATCGGCAACACGCGTTCGGCTGCGGCAATCGACCTCTGGACCGACAGGCTGGCAGGTTCCGTCGTCGCCATCGGCAACGCGCCGACGGCCCTGTTCTACCTGCTCGAAAAGCTGCGTGACGGTGCGCCGAAGCCTGCGGCCATCATCGGCATGCCGGTTGGCTTCGTAGGTGCAGCCGAATCGAAGGACGCGCTGGCCGAAAATTCCTATGGCGTGCCCTGTGCCATCGTGCGTGGCCGCCTCGGCGGCAGCGCGATGACTGCCGCTGCCCTCAACTCGCTGGCGAGGCCCGGCGTATGAGCACGGCCGCTGCAATAGGCCGCCTCATCGGCGTCGGCACCGGCCCCGGCGATCCGGAGCTTTTGACCGTCAAGGCCGTGCGCGCGCTGGCCGAGGCCGACGTGATTGCGCATTTTTCCAAGCGCGGCGCCAACGGCAATGCCCGCACCATCACCGACGCCCATTTCCGCGACGACGTGATCGAGTTGCCGCTCGTCTATCCGGTCACGACGGAGATCGACAAGGATCACGACGACTACCGCGCGGCCATCACGGGCTTCTATGAGGAGTCGGCACAAGCCGTTGCCGCCCATCTCGACCAGGGCCGCACGGTCGCCATCCTGTCCGAGGGCGACCCGCTATTCTACGGCTCCTACATGCACCTGCATGTGCGCCTGTCGCATCTCTACCCGACCGAGGTCATCCCCGGCGTCACCGCCATGTCGGGCTGCTGGTCGCAGACCGGCGTTCCGATCGTCCAGGGCGACGACGTGCTGTCGGTGCTGCCGGGCACCATGAACGAGTTCGAGCTCACCCGCCGCCTCGCCGACACCGACGCCGCCGTCATCATGAAGGTCGGCCGCAACCTGCCCAAGATCCGCAAGGCGCTGGAAGCCACCGGCAAGCTCGGCCGTGCGCTCTATGTCGAGCGCGGCACCATGCCGAACACCCAGCATATGCGGCTCGTCGACAAGCCAGACGACAAGGCCCCCTATTTCGCCATCGTGCTGGTGCCCGGCTGGGCCGGCAAGCCGGGAGCGGACACGTGAGCGGCCGCCTCGTCGTCATCGGCCTCGGCCCCGGCAATCCGGACCAGATCACGCCCGAGGCAAGCCGCGCGGTCGCTGAAGCCAGCCATTTCTTCGGCTACAAGCCCTATCTCGACCGGCTCGAGTTGCGGCCCGACCAGACCCACGTCGCCTCCGACAACCGCGAGGAAATCTCGCGCTCCAATGCGGCGCTGGAGATGGCGGCAAGCGGCCGCAACGTGGCGGTCGTTTCCGGCGGCGACCCCGGCGTCTTCGCCATGGCGGCGGCCGTCTGCGAGGCCATCGAGGCCGGCCCGAGGGAATGGCGGAACATCGATCTCGCTGTGGTTCCGGGCGTCACCGCCATGCTGGCGGTCGCCGCCCGCGTGGGCGCACCTCTGGGCCACGATTTCTGCGCCATCAACCTGTCGGACAATCTGAAGCCGTGGGATCTGGTCGAGCGCCGCCTCGTCGCCGTCGCCCAGGCTGGTTTCGTGATTTCGCTCTACAACCCGATCAGCAAGGCCCGCCCCTGGCAGCTCGGCAGCGCCTTCGAGACACTGCGCGCCCATCTGCCCGCCGCGACGCCCGTCATTTTCGGCCGCGCCGCCGGCCGGCCCGACGAGCGCATCGAAATCGTCACGCTTGGCGAAGCCGCTGCGGAAAAGGCCGACATGGCAACCTGCGTCGTCATCGGCTCGCCGGAAACGCGCCTGATCGAGCGCGGCGGCAAGCGCCCGTTGGTCTACACGCCGCGCTTTTCGGCCGGGGCGGCAAAATGATCGACCATCTCGGCCATTGCGGACACGCTCGGAGCCGACAGCACGTCGGGCAGTTGCGGCCGGCGGAACAGGATCACCTCGATACCGAGCTCTCTAGCTGCCGCGATCTTGCCATAGGTCGCCTGCCCGCCGCTGTTCTTGGCGACGATCACGTCGATCTTTTGCGCCTCGAGCAGCGCTCGCTCGTCGACCTCGGCGAACGGTCCGCGTGCCAGGATATAGGTCGCATCGGGCACGCGGAGCGGCGGCTCGATCGGGTCGACGCTGCGGATGACATAGGCATGCTGGGGTGCGGTCTCGAACGCCGCCACTTCCTGCCGTCCGAGCGCCAGGAACACACGGCGCGGTTTGTCGCCCAGCGCGGCAACGGCTTCTTCGCCGTCGTCCACCAGTATCCAACGATCGCCTTCGACCTGCTCCCAGCCGGGACGGCGCAGGGCGAATATCGGCACGCCGGAAATGCGCGCCGCCTCCGCCGCGTTTGCCGAGATGCGCGCCGCGTAGGGATGCGTGGCGTCGATCAGCAGGTCGGCCTTGTGCTCGCCCAGCCAATCGGCCAGCCCCTGCACACCGCCAAACCCGCCGATGCGCACCGGCACCGGCTGCGCGACCGGCTTTTCGGTCCGGCCGGCCAGCGACAGCGTGATGTCGAGGTCGCCGCGCGCGGCCAGCTTCGCCGCCAGCTGCCGCGCTTCGGTGGTACCGCCCAGGATCAAAACCGTCTTCATGATCGTCCGCGTTCGCAAGAAACTGCCCCTCACCCTTACCCTCTCCCCGTAAGGACGGGGAGAGGGGATCGTCAACGTCACCGCCCGTCCTTGTCCCCGGCCGGGAAATCTGTCGTGAACGTCCTGCCGCTCGCCGGGATGTCTTTGTCGCTTGTCGGAAGGTGCCAGCCTCCTGTCGGGAAGAGAGGAACATCGACGTCGCCGCTTCTTCCTTCTCCCCGCCTGCGGGGAGAAGGTGCCGGCAGGCGGATGAGGGGCGATGCGACATGACTACTTCCCGCAACCCAGAGCAAAAGTGGCTGACCGTCGTCGGCATCGGCGAAGACGGTGTGGCGGGTCTTAGCGACGAGGCCAAGCGCGCGATTTCAGCCGCTGCCCACGTCTTCGGCGGCAAGCGCCATCTGGCGCTGGCAGCCGAACTGATCCGCGGCGCGGCCCGCCCCTGGCCAACGCCCTTCGACAGCGAGATGCGCGACATCGTCGCCCTGCACGGCGAAAACGTCTGCGTGCTGGCGTCGGGCGATCCATTTCTCTACGGCGTCGGCGTCACCTTGGCCCGAGCCGTGCCGCCCGCCGAAATGCGCGTATTGCCCGCCCCCTCGTCCTTCTCGCTCGCCGCCTCCAGGCTCGGCTGGGCACTGAAGGACAGCGAGACGATCTCGCTGCACGGCCATGCCATCGACCTGATCCGCCCATTCTTGCATCACGGCGCGCGCATCATCGCGCTCACCTCCGATGGTGAAGCCCCTGCCCAGATCGCAGCGCTCATCGCCGACAGCGGCTTCGGCGCCTCGCGCCTGACCGTGCTCGAAGCATTGGGCGGCGACAGCGAGCGCATCCGAACGGCCCGCGCCGACAGCTTCAGCCTCGAAAACATCAATCCGCTCAACGTTTTGGCGCTCGAGATTGAATCAGGTCCTCAGGCACGCGTCCTGCCGCTCGCCTCGGGTCTCGCCGACGATCTGTTCGAGCACGACGGCCAGATCACCAAGCGCGAAATCCGCGCCGTGACGCTGTCCACCCTCGCCCCGCGCCGTGGCGAACTGCTGTGGGACATTGGCGGAGGATCAGGCTCGATCTCCATCGAGTGGATGCTCTGCCACCCCTCGCTGCGCGCCATCGCCATCGAGCACAATGCCGAACGCGCCGAGCGGATCGCGCGCAACGCCACCAACTGCGGCGTGCCCGGTTTGACCGTCGTCAGCGGCGCCGCGCCCGAGGCACTGGCCGGCCTGCCCACGCCTGACGTGATCTTCATCGGCGGCGGCGGCTCGGAGGAAGGCGTCTTCGATGCGGCCATCGCGGCACTCCGATCAGGCGGCCGGCTGGTCGCCAATGCCGTCACCCTCGAAATGGAAACGCGGCTGCTGGCGCGCCATGCCGCGCTCGGCGGCGAGCTTTTGCGCCTTCAAGTCTCCCGCGCCGCCCCCGTTGGCTTGATGACCGGCTGGCGGCCGGCGATGCCGGTCACGCAGTGGAGCTGGGTCAAGCCATGATGGTTGCAGGCATTGGCTGCCGCAAAGGCGCGGCGCACGAAGACATCCTCTCGGCAATCGAAACCGCGCTCGAAGCACATGGCCTCGCGGTCACCGCATTGACCGCGCTCGCCACCGCGAGCCTGAAGCGCGACGAGCCTGGCATCCTGTCCGCCGCGCGCCGCCTCGACCTGCCACTGCTTGTCGTCGACGACGCAGCACTGTCGGCGGTCGCAACCCGCACGCTCAGCCATTCCCGGGCCTCGCAGGAAGCCGCCGGCGCACCGTCGGTGTCGGAAGCATCTGCCCTCGCCGCCGCCGGCACCGATGCCACCCTGCTCGGTCCGCGCACGATCGTCGGCCCCGCCACCTGCGCTATCGCCACCTCTGGAGCCACAGCTTGACCGTTCATTTCATCGGCGCCGGCCCGGGCGCGGCAGACCTGATCACCGTGCGCGGCAGCCGCCTGCTCGGCTCCTGCCCGGTCTGCCTCTATGCCGGCTCCATCGTCTCGCCGGAACTACTGTCCTACTGCCCTGCAGACGCCCGACTGGTCGACACCGCTCCCATGTCGCTCGACGAAATCGAGACGGAATACGTCGCAGCCCACAAGGCCGGCCACGACGTCGCCCGCCTGCACTCGGGCGATCTCTCGGTGTGGAGCGCGGTTGCCGAACAGATCCGCCGGCTGGAGAAGCACGGCATCCCCTACACGCTGACCCCCGGCGTGCCGTCTTTCGCCGCGGCTGCGGCAGCGCTCAAGCGTGAGCTGACCATTCCCGAAGTCGCCCAGAGCCTGGTGTTGACCAGAACCTCTGGCCGCGCCTCGAAGATGCCGCCGGGCGAAACGCTCGCCGGCTTCGGTCGCACTGGTGCCACGCTCGCCGTCCACCTGTCGATCCACGCCATCGACCAGGTCGTTGGGGAACTCACCCCGCACTACGGCCCGGAATGCCCAGTGGCGGTCGTTTTCCGCGCTTCCTGGCCGGACGAACGCATCGTCAGGGGCACGCTGTCGACGATTGCGGCCGAACTGGCGAAGGACCCGATCGAGCGCACCGCCATCATCTTCGTCGGCCAGTCGCTGGCTTCGGAGGATTTCCGCGAAAGCTCGCTCTACGACGCCTACTATCAGCGCCGCTTCAGGGGCCGCGACGGGCTATGAGAGGCCGCGAAGGGCGCATGCCCCCTCAGCTCTCCCTCGCGGTTGAAGACAAGGATCTCGACCGCGATCTCGGGGCTATCGAACACGCTAGCCGCCGTGCGCCAGGCTGCAGCGGCGACCGCGTCGCCAATGGCGATGCCGGCCTTGCTGGCCTCGATGAAGGCCTCGGCCACCGTGTTGGCGCCCTTGATGCGAGCCTCGAGTTCGGCGTCCGCACCGGCCTCGACAGCGACCGCAGCCAGTCCGTCCAGATCGGCCGAACCGCGGCTCGAATGCAGGTCGAGCAGCCCTTGCGCGAGCTTGGTCATCTTGGCGACGCCGCCGGCAATGGTCACCTTCGGCACCGGGTGGGCGCGGATGTATTTCAGCATGCCGCCGACGAAGTCGCCCATGTCGATCAGCTGCACCTCGTGCAGGCCGTGGAACTTCTGCACGGCCATCTCGGAAGCGTTGCCGGTCGAGCCCGCGACATGGTCGAAGCCCATGGCGCGCGCCACGTCGACGCCGCGATGGATCGAGTGGATCCAGGCCGAGCAGGAATAGGGAATGACGATGCCGGTGGTCCCGAGGATCGAGATGCCGCCGAGGATGCCGAGGCGCGGGTTCAGCGTCTTGAGCGCCATCTCCTCGCCGCCGGCGACGGAAATCTCGACCTCGACATCGGCGCCCTCGCCCAGCACCTCGGCCACGACGCCAGCGATCATCTTGCGCGGCACCGGATTGATCGACGCTTCGCCCGGCGGGATCGGCAGGCCCGGCCGCGTCACCGTGCCGACGCCCTTGCCCGCCCGGAACACGATACCGCCGCCCGCCGTGCTCGGCCGTACAGTGCTCATGACGAGCGCGCCGTGGGTCACGTCGGGGTCGTCGCCGGCATCCTTGACGATGCCGGCCATCGCCCAGCCGTCGCCGCGTTGGCTCTTCGCCAGCGCGAAGGCCACGTTCTGGCCGCCCGGCAGCACAATCTCCACCGGGTCGATAAACTGCCCCGCCTTCAATGCCACGCACGCCGCCTTGGTGGCAGCGGTGGCGCAGGCGCCGGTGGTCCAGCCGCGCTTGAGCGGACGATCTTCTTCATTCATGACGCGATCTATAGGCTGGACGAGCCTGCACGTCATCGCCGAAAGCGACACGCATGAGCCTTGAAACTGCCATCTCGCGTTTGAACTACAAGCAGCACCAGCTCGAACCCGGCCATGTCTGGCTGGCTGGTGCCGGCCCCGGCGATCCCGGGCTGCTGACGCTCGACGTTTTGTCGGCGCTCGCCCAGGCCGACGCGCTGGTGCATGACGCGCTGGTGTCGCCCGAAATCGTCGCCGTCGCCGAGCAGGCTGAAAAATTCTTCGTCGGCAAGCGCGGCGGCCGGCTGTCGATCCCGCAGGGTGACATCAACGCGCTTCTGGTCAGGCTGGCGCGCGAGGGCCGCAAGGTCGTGCGCCTCAAGGGCGGTCATCCCTTCGTCTTCGGCCGGGGTGCCGAGGAAGCGCTGGTGTTGACCCGCGAGAACATTCCCTGGCGCGTGCTCTCGGGCATCACTTCTGCCTTCGGCGGCCTGTCCTCGGCGGGCATTCCAGCCACCATGCGCGGCGTCAACGGCGCGATCATCCTGGCCACTGGCTTTGCGGCTGTCAGCGACGACCGCCCCGACTGGGCGGCCCTTGCCCGCACCGGCCAGCCCATCGTCATCTATATGGGCCTGACCCACATGACCGAGACGGTGGCCGAACTGATGGCCGGCGGCCTGTCCGCCGACACGCCGGCCGCTTTCGTCGAAAACGCCTCGATGCCGGAGGAACGCACGGTCACTGCCACGCTCGGCACGCTGGTCGCCACCGCCGAGCGCGAAAAAGTCGTGTCGCCGTCGCTCATCGTCATCGGCGGCATCGTTTCGCTGCGCGCCGAACTGCTGGGCCAAAAATGACGGCGCGCGGCCTCATCATCGGCGCGCCGCGCTCCGGCTCGGGCAAGACCAGCGTCACCATCGGCCTGCTGCGCGCGCTCGCCCGTCGCGGCATCAAGGTGCGCGGCGCAAAGTCCGGCCCCGATTATATCGATCCCGGCTTCCACAAGGCGGCCACCGGCCTGCCCGGCGTCAATCTCGACAGCTGGGCCATGGCTCCGTCGCTGCTCAACGCGCTCGCCGCCGACGCATCCGCCAATGCCGAACTGGTGATCCTCGAAAGCGCCATGGGCCTGTTCGACGGCATCCCTGCCGAGAAGGGCCGCTCCGGCTCGGCCGCCGATCTCGCCCGGCTCTACGGCCTGCCGGTGCTGCTCGTGCTCGACGTCTCCGGCCAGTCGCAGACGGCGGCCGCCATCGCCAAGGGTTTTGCCACCTACGATCCCGACGTCCGCATCGCAGGCGTGGTGCTGAACCGGCTTGGCAGCGACCGCCACCGCAAGCTTGCCGGCGACGCCATCGAGGCGCTCGGCCTGCCCGTCGTCGGCGCCATCCTGCGCGACCCCACGCTGTCCATTCCCGAGCGCCATCTCGGCCTCGTCCAGGCCGAGGAGCACGCCGACCTCTTCGCCCATATCGAAAAACTCGCCGACATGGTCGAGCGCTCGCTCGACCTCGACGCCATCGTCGAGCTGGCGACGCCGCTGGCGCCAGGCGCCGGCGACCGATCATTCGCGCTCTCGCCGCCCGGCCAGCGCATCGCGCTCGCCCAGGACGCCGCCTTCACCTTCCTCTACCCGCATGTCGCCGCCCACTGGCGCGCCATGGGGGCGGAACTGGTGTCCTTCTCGCCGCTCGCCGACCAGGCTCCCGACGCCTCCTGCGACGTCTGCTGGCTGCCCGGCGGCTATCCCGAACTGCACGCCGGACGCCTCGCCACTGCTTCGAATTTTCTGTCAGGAACACGCCGTTTCGCCGAGACAAAACCCGTCCATGGCGAGTGCGGCGGGTTCATGGTGCTCGGCCGCTCGATCGAGGACGCCGACGGCGTCACCCACGAAATGTTGGGACTGCTCGGCCACGCGACCAGCTTCGCCAAGCGCAAGATGAACCTCGGCTACCGCCAGGCCACACTTTCGGCACCCTGCCCGCTCGGTCCCGAGGGCAGCGTCATTCGCGGCCACGAATTCCACTACGCCCAGACGGTGGAGCGCGGCGACGACACACCGCTCGGCGAGATTGCCGACGGCCAGGGCAACCCGCTCGGCAATTTCGGCAGCCGTCGCGGCCACGTCACCGGCACTTTCTTCCATGCCATCGCGCGGGGCTGAGCCATGACCACGGCAGGCAGCATCTTCGACGATTTGCGCCTCGGCCTCGTCTTCTTCACGCGCCTGCCGCTGCCGCATTTCGAGGTCAGGGACCGGTCGCTCGCCGACGCCATCTGGACCGCGCCGCTCGCCGGCCTCGCCGTGGCCCTCTTGGCGTGGCTCGCTTTTGCCGCGGGCTCCGCGGTTGGCCTTGCACCCAACCTTGCCGCTGCCCTGGCGATCGCCGCCGCCATGCTGGCCACAGGCTGCCTGCACGAAGACGGCCTGTCCGACACCGCCGACGGTTTCGGCGGCGGCCGCACGCGCGAGCGCAAGCTCGAGATCATGCGCGACAGCCGCATCGGCAGCTATGGCGCCTGCGCACTTGCGCTCTCCATCCTGGCCCGCTGGAGCGCGGTCGCCGAACTGGAAGACCCCGCGCCCGTCTTCGCCGCGCTCGTCGCCGCCCATGTCGGCTCGCGCGCGCTGATCCCGGCCTTCATGCGTCACCTGCCCCAGGCGCGCGTCGACGGGCTGGCCGCAGGCGTCGGCGCGGTTGCCGACAAGGTTGTGATCGCAGCCCTTGTCATCGGCGCGCTCGGCCTGTTCGTCCTCGGCCTCAAGGGCGCGATCGTCACGGCCCTTTGCCTCGCCGTCCTGTTCTTCGCCTTCAGGAAGCTCTGCCTCGCCCAGATCGGCGGCCAGAGCGGCGACACCATCGGCGCCCTGCAACAGCTCGGCGAGATCACCCTTCTGTTCACCGCATCCGTCATCCTGGCTTGATTCAATTTCGGAGTTTTCGCAGCCATGGCCTTCAAATCGCTCGATGAATTGCGCAGTGCCTGCCTCGACTTGCCGGCCGGCAGCGACGCCGCGGCACAAGCCGTCGCCGCCCGCCAAGACACGCTGACCAAGCCGCGCGGCAGCCTCGGCAAGCTGGAAACCATCGCCGCCTGGCTCGGCCGCTGGCAGGGCCGCGAGATGCCCAGGCTGGATAAGGTCAAGGTCATCGTCTTCGCCGGCAACCACGGCGTCACTGCGCAAGGCGTGTCGGCCTATCCGTCCGAAGTGACAGTGCAGATGGTCGCCAATTTCGCCGCGGGAGGTGCCGCCATCAACCAGCTTGCCCGCCTGGCCGGCGCCGAACTGGCGGTCATCCCGCTCGAACTCGACCGCCCCGCCGGCGATTTCACCCAAACCGTCGCGATGGATGAGGCCGACTTCCTCGCCGCCGTCTCCACCGGCTACGACGCCGTGGCCGACGATCTCGACCTCGTCTGCTTCGGCGAAATGGGGATCGGCAACACCACGCCGGCCGCCGCCATCGCCGCCGGCCTCTTCGGCGGCACCGGGCGTGACTGGGCCGGCCGCGGCACCGGCGTGGACGACAGTGGCCTTTCGCGCAAGTTCGTGGCGATCGACGCCGGCCTCGCCCGCCACAGGGACCGCCTCGCCGACCCGCTCGGCGTCGCCGCATGCCTCGGCGGCCGCGAACTCGCCGCTATCCTCGGCGCCACCCTCGCCGCCCGCCACCGCAACGTGCCGGTTCTGCTCGACGGCTTCGTCGTCACGGCTGCCGCGGCGCCACTGGCGAAGCTACATCCGGAGGGCCTGGCCCATACCCTCTCCGCCCACGTGTCGGCAGAGGCCGGCCACCGGCAGCTGCTCGAACAGCTGAAGCTTTCACCGCTGCTCGACATGGGCATGCGGCTGGGCGAAGGCTCGGGCGCCTGCCTTGCCGTCAACGTCGTCCGCTCGGCGCTCGAGTGCCACGCCAGGATGGCGAGCTTCGCAGAAGCCGGCGTGACCGACAAATAGTCGGCTGTTGCTCTCGGGGCAGCGGGTTTTACATCACCCTGGAAACTGATTTCTGAAATCGACCGAGATTTGGGATTTCGTTCCATGGGATCGTGCAGAGGCAACTTGCCTCTGCCTCCTCCTCACGGGTGCTCCCCGGTAACTTGCCGCAACTTCGAAAATTTGCCGCAAGTCTCAGGAGAACGCCCCAATGAAACGCTTCCTACTCGTCGGCGCGGCACTTGCCGCGATCCTCGCGGGTCCTGCCCAGGCCCAGACCGCCGACAAGATTCTGAATGCCTCCTACGACGTCGCCCGCGAACTCTTCGCCGCCGAGAACAAGGCTTTCGCCGCCGCAAATCCGGGGGTCACCGTCGACCAGTCGCATGCCGGCACCTCCAAGCAGGCGCGCTCCATCGTCGAGGGGCTGCAGGCGGACGTCGTCACCTTCAACCAGGTGATTGACGTCGACTTCCTGGTCAAGAACGGCCTCGTGTCCGACGACTGGCAGAAGGATTTCCCCAACCAGGCCTCGCCCTTCTATTCGCTGCCGTCCTTCCTCGTCCGCGCCGGCAATCCGAAGAACATCAAGGACTGGTCCGATCTCGTCCGCGACGACGTGCAGGTGATCTTCCCGAACCCCAAGACCTCTGGCAACGCGCGCTACACCTATCTCGCCGCCACCGCCTACGCCAAGGAGGCGTTCAAGGGCGACGAGGCCAAGGTCAAGGAATTCGTCGCCAAGCTGTTCGACAACGTGCCGGTGTTCGACACGGGCGGCCGCGCCGCCACCACCACCTTCGTCGAACGCGGCATCGGCGACGTGCTGATCACCTTCGAAGCCGAGACGCGCGGCATTGCCAGGGAGTACGGCACCGAAAAGGTCGAAAGCGTCACCCCCTCGGTCAGCCTGCTCGCCGAATTCCCGGTCGCCATCGTCGACAAGGTGGTCGACGAGCGCGGCTCGCGCGATCTCGCCAAGACCTATCTCGACTTCCTCTATACCACCGAAGGCCAGCGCATCGCCGCCGAATACGGCAACCGCGTCCACGATGCCGCCGTAGCGGCCGAATTCAAGTCGCAGTTCCCCGATGTCCGCCTCGTGACGGTGGAAGAGGTGTTCGGCGGCTGGGACAAGGTCCAAAAGGAACATTTCGGTCCCGGCGGCCTGCTGGAACAGATCTACGGCAAGCGCTGAACCGTCCGGCATCGCCGCCGCATATGGGGAAGCCGGCCTGCGCCGGCTTTCGCCATTTGTGGCCAGGCGGTGGGCGGTCGGGGGTAGCTGTCGGCGTCGGTCGCCGGCAATTAGGCGGATTCTCGCGCCAGGGTGGCCGAAACTTACGGAATCTCAACCGCTTTCGGCTTGTATATCAAGTCGCTGGAATTTATCTCTAATGACAGCCGGAATGCGATGGGGACGAATCGTCATCCGCGGCCCTCTGCAACTCGCTGCGACTGGCAGCCGAAGTCGATGACGCGTTCTCGCAATGCTGACTAAAAAAGGCAAATACGGCCTCAAGGCCCTCGTCCATCTATCGCAACTGCCGCCGGGCCAATTGGCCTTCGTCGGCGACATCGCCACCGCCAACAACATTCCGAAAAAGTTTCTCGACGCCATCCTCGGCGAGCTGCGCAATGCCGGCTTCGTCCAGAGCCGCAAGGGCAAGGACGGCGGCTACCGGCTGGCCAAGCCGGCCACCGAGATCAGGATCGGCCATGTCGTGCGCGTGCTCGACGGGCCGCTGGCGCCCATTCCCTGCGCCAGCCGCACCCAGTACCAGCCCTGCGACGACTGCGACGAGGCCACCTGCCAGATCCGCCACATGATGCTGGAGGTCAGGCAGGCCATCGCCGGGGTGCTCGACAACCGCAGCCTGGCCCAGGTCCGCGACGCCGACAACGACGACGTCGTGTCAGGCGTGATGCATCACGCCTAGCTGCCGGCCCTAGACGACGCGGCGCAACTGCACCGGACTGCCTCTGCGCCCCGTCGGCGGCGCATCGTGGCGCCTCGACATCCTCCGGACCTGCGGGACGATCTCCTGGCCGAATGCTTCGATCGCATTGGCGTCGTCGAGGCCGTGGACCAGGAAGTCGGCCACGCCAAGCTCGGCATAGGCGACCAGTCGCTCGGCCGCCCGGTCCGGCGCAGCGCCGAGCTGCCAATCCTCCGCGCCCTCCCCGGCATGGACCGGCAGCGAAAATCTTACGCGGCCCGCCCTGCCGAAAGGCTGAGCCGCGACCTTGACCCGCTCGGTCAGGCGGCGCGTTTCTTCCAGCCCACCAGCCGGCAGCTCGAACAGATCGGCATGCTTGCCCGCCACCTTCAGTGCAGTGCCCGACTGGCCGCCGAGCTGGAGCTGGATGTCGACGCCGCCTTTCGGCTTCAGCGGCACGAAGCCGCCGTGGACGCGGTAGAATATCCCTTCGTGGTCGAAAGGCCGCATATTCGTCCACAGCCGCTTGAGCAGCACCAGATATTCGTCGGTGCGGTCGAGACCGTCGAAGGCTGCGAGCCCGTCGGGTATGCCTCGCAGGCCGCGGCTTGCAGGCACACGCAGCGACAGCCGGCCCGGCCGCAGCTTGTCGAGGGCCGCAAACTGCCGTGCGGCAACCACGGGCGCCACGATGCCCGGCCAGTGCGAGACCAGGATGCCGAGGGATTGCGTAGCCCTGAGCGCCAGCGACGCGAGGTCCATATTGGCGAGCAGCCCCGCCAAGTCGTCGATCATGACGCGGCTGAAGCCGGCGTTCTCGAGCTGGCGCAGCCGTTGCACGGCAAGTGCGGTGTCGGCAAAGTAGGAAGGGTGAAGCTCGTCACTGTCGGCAACGCCGCCCGGGCAATGGGTGAAGTCGATCTGCATCGCATCTCCTCCGTCATGTCAGGAACAGTCTGTCAGGGACAGTCCTGGCGCCGCCCGCGCCGGTTCACGCGCTACTTTGAAACCTTCTTCGATTCGATTGAGGGAACATTGCGCCCATCGGCGCCCAGGTGATCCGCCTAGTGGATCAAACCGATCACCATCGCCACGGTGAAGCCGAACGAGACCGTGAAGATGAGGTAGGAAACCAGCTGCGCAACCGTAGCCGGCTTGCCAGCGGTGGCCGCCGACTGTGCGGCGCGGCCATTCGAGAGATACTGGGTCTGTGCCATCGCAATCTCCATCATGCCGTTAGTCTATTAAATTAATAGACTTTGTCGATTGCTAATTTTGGCAAGATTGTGGAACGGCATTTTTCGCCGGCCGAGGCGAAGGGGCATTTTTGTCCCTGTCTGAGCTTGGGAGGATCGGGACGGAGCCCCGCAGCAAGAGTAGTCAGTTCGGCCGCCTGCCCATCAGGTGGCAAGATAATCGTGCTTCGACAAACAGATAGCATCTAAAATTGATTCGGCTTGGAAGCCCGAACAATCAAACAGCGTCTGGTCACGATGCCGAAGGCGCGTCGGCACCTCCGGCATCTTCAGAGGTATGCGGGTCGGGTCCTCAGTAATATCCGCGCGGGCATTCCGCGATGTAAGTGCGGCCGTAGCGGTCGCGATAGCGGCAACTGTTTGGCTCGTTCGCCCGGCCGATGAGCGCGCCGGCCACTGCGCCGACGGCGCCTCCGACGAGCGCACCCTCGGCGCGATTTCCAGGTGCGGCAACGGCACTTCCGATCGCCGCGCCTCCAAGCCCCCCGATAGCCGCTCCCTGCTCGGTCTGCGAACAGGCCGCCAGCGTCAAGAGAAGCGCGATACTCACACCAGCCATCTTCATTACCGTCACTCCCAAAAGGTTGCATCGCCCGCCGAGCCTACAATGCACGGAGGCGAAAAACGATCCATGGCACCTTTTTCGTGCCGGACCGGCGAATCCCTTCGACAGCCGTCATGCGGCCGCATATCGGCAGCAATCGGGCAGCGATCGACGGATGCGACGGCGGTCCGGGCCGCGGCGGATGGATCAGCCGGCCGCCTTTTCCCTGGCCTTGCTGGTGCGCTTTGCCGGCGCAGGGCGCCGCATCTTGCGCCTGGTGGGCCTCAGCGGCACAGCGGGTGCATCGGCGAGCGCGCCGGTCACGGCGCCCGTGATATCGAATGCCACGAAGTCGGCATTCAGTTCGCCCGCGAGCCGTTCCGCATCCAGGTCGGGGCTGCTTTCCGACCAGAGCACGATCCCAACTCTGATCGTCGGCTTGAACCGCTTGAGCCGGCGCACCAAGAAGCGTCCGTGGTTCAGCGAATCGGCGTTGAGGAACCCGACGACCGCGCTTTCGACGTCTTCGAGCGGAAGGTTGCGCATATTGGCCGGCTCCGCCTCCGCGTGGCTGGCCGTCCGGGCCTCCGCCCCCTGGACAGTGAGGACCTGGGCAAGCATTGCGGCGGCGGCATCGTCGAGTTCGCCCCGCCCGCCGACGCACAGCACGGATTTGCCCGATCCGTCGGGCAGTTCCATGCTGGATTGGCCGTCCCCGTCCTCGGCATCGTCCGGTACGTCGCCGTCATCGTCTTCATCTGCCTCGTCCTGCGCGATCTCGCGCAGGTTCGAGACGACCGCCATGGCGCTTTGGGCCACGCGCGTCCGCTGCTCGTCGGTCATCGCGCCCCGTGCCCTGTCGCTTTCGCCGAGCAGCAACGCGGGGATCGCCACGCCGCCGTAGTAGTCGACCAGGTACTCATCCTCGAGCATCTCTTCGGCATGGTCGGTCGCCTCGTCCGGATCGCCGGCGAGCAGGCGCTGATAGAGCCGCTCCTTGGGATCGAGCACGGGTTCGTTGCCGAACAGCACTTCGAGGAATTCGAACTGCGGAACGTGTTTTCCGAGGACCACCAGGCAGACCGTCAGCGGTGTGGACAGCACCAGGCCGATCGGCCCCCAGAGCCAGGTCCAGAAGATGGCGGCGACGATGATGGCCAGCGGCGACAGCCCGGTCCTCGAGCCGTACAGCCAGGGTTCGATGACGTTGTTGATGACCAGTTCCATGACGAGGAACAGCGCCGCAGCCCACAGCACGAGCGACCAGCCGGGCGCCACGGCGAGCGCCAGGAACAGCGGCAGGATCATCGCGATGGCCGGGCCGATATAGGGCACGAAGCGCAACACGACCGCCAGCAGCCCCCACAGGATCGCGTTCGGTATGCCCAGAAGCCATAGCCCGATGCCGATGGGGACACCGTAGAGCACGTTCACCACCAATTGCATCAGCAGGTACTGCCCCACCCTTCGTCCCGCGTCCTGGAGCGCCTCCGTGGTCCGGTGCAGGTCGCCGTAGCCGACCAGCCTGATGAACCTGTCGCGCAGGTCCTCACGCTCCATCAGCATGAAGATGACGACCACGACGACGAGGCCGGCCGTCGCCAGCGGCCCGACGAGCGGCGAGATGAAGTTGCGCAGGGTCTCGATGGGCTTCTGCCGCGTGAATATCTCGACCAGCAACGGGTCGGGCCGGGATGGCTGGGCCACAGGCGTTTCGGCCACTTCCGGCCTCTCGATTTCCTGGCCTACGCGCTCGATGACCTTGCTCAGCCTGTCGACGATGCCGCCTTCGCTGCCGGCGTCCTTGAGCGACCGGACCTTCTCAAGGATATTGGCCTGGTAGGTCGGCACGTTCTCGGCCACTTCGCCCACCTGCGAGACGACCACGAAGCTGAAAGCGCCCACGACGGCAAATGCCGCCAGAACGCACATGATGACAGCCGCGAGGCGGGGGATGCCTAGTCGCCGCAGCGACGACACGATGGGCGCCAAGGCGAAGGTCAGCAGAACGGCGATGGCAAGTGGCAGGAAGACGTCGCGGGCGAAGTAGAGTATGGCCACGACCGCCGCAGTGGCGGCGAAGGTCGGCAGTGCGGTCCTCGGGTGAGACCGAAATAGCGGCCGCTCGGCCGTCTGGCCCTGGTTCCTCGGACTGGCATCGACCATATGCGATCTCCCTACCTCGCCGGCCATGACGGCGTCGGCGAGAGCGCTGCCGCGACCTTCCGGCCGTCGGCAGAACAATGACCATTGTCACGGTTCGTTCCTCGGCTCCGGACGGAGGCCCGCGCTATACGTCCCTTCGCAGCCATTTTCGCGGATCTTGCCGCGGTGTCCAGATGCCGGCCTGGTGCCGCGGGAACGCTAGGCGGACCGGGAGGAGAAGATCGACCAGTTCATCCGCTTGGTCAGTTGCTCCAGGGCGATCGAGCCGAGCATTGAATTGCCGCGAGCGTTCAGGCCCGGCGACCAGACGGCGATAGAGGCCACGCCCGGCACGATCGCCAATATGCCGCCGCCGACGCCGCTCTTGCCGGGGATGCCGACCCGGAAGGCGAATTCACCGGAGCCGTCATAGTGGCCGCAGGTCAGCATCAACGCATTGACGCGCCTGGCGCGCTCGCTGGAGACGACGGTATGGCCGGAAGACGGCACCCTGCCGGCACTCGCCAGGAAACGGCCGGCATTGGCCAGTTGCAGGCAGCTCATGGCGATGGCGCAATGATGGAAATAGACCCCGAGCGTCATTTCCGGGGCATGGTGCAGGTTGCCGAAGCCCTTGAGATAGTTGGCCAGGGCAAAATTGCGGTAGCCGGTGGCGCGCTCTGAATTGGCGACGTCTGCGTCGATGACGATGGTGTCGTCATCCGCCACCGTTCGCACGAAGCTCAGGATCTCGCCGATTGCCTCGCGCGGCTGGTGGCCGGCAAGCAATATATCCGAGACGACGATCGCGCCGGCGTTGATGAACGGGTTGCGGGGAATGCCCTCTTCCCGCTCGAGCTGGACGATGGAATTGAACGGCGTGCCCGACGGCTCCCGCCCGACCCGATTCCACAAGGCATCGCCGACGCGCCCGAGCGCCAGCGCCAGGGTGAACACCTTGGAGATGCTCTGAACCGAAAACGGCTCCTCGGCGTCGCCGGCAACCGCCGAGGAGCCGTCGTTGAGCACGACGGCGATCCCGAACTTTCCAGGGTCGATTTTGCCGAGTTGGGGGATGTAGGTGGCGACCTCGCCGCGATCCGCCTGGGCAGACATTTCCGCGACGATCTCGTCCAGGACGGCTTGCAGCTTCTGCATCGCGTTCCCTGCGCCCCTCAAGAATCGGTCCCGCGACCGTCGATCGCTTCTACTCCAACTCCGCTCCGGGAGCAGGGGGCGAAGCGCTCGGCATCGTTAAGAAACCTCGCCAACATCCCGGATCGTAAGGAGAAAAGTGGTGGGTGCGACAGGGATCGAACCTGTGACCCGCTGATTAAGAGTCAGCTGCTCTACCAACTGAGCTACGCACCCACACAGTCGTTTCAGCGACCGTGGGCGGCATATAGCCAACGCATTTTCGCCTGTCCACCCCATCCGGCACATTTTCTTCGCGACGGCCGAAATTCCTGCGCCTCAGGCCAGCAGAACACCCTCCGCGACGCGCACGGCATGCCCGCCGATGCGGGCAGCCGCCAGTTTTCCGCCGGCCACGTCGATCTCGAGCCTGATTCTGGACGGACGGCCCATTTCGATTCCCTGCTCGATCCAGAATCGGTGGCTGCCGTCGGTGGGCTGGTCGAAGCGCATGATCGTGCCGGCGAAGGCGGCAGCCGCCGAACCGGTCGCCGGATCCTCGTAGGACGGGTTGCCGGGCACGATCATGCGGGCATGGAACGAACTGGTGTGATCCACCGTCTCGCGGCCGTAGATGTAGGCGCTGGCCACCGCGAACTCGCTTTTCCGCGGAGAAAACTCCACCCAGGCATCGTTGTTCAGCTTCACCTTCGCAGCGGCCTTGAGGTCGGCGACCGGCACGGCGATGTAAGGCACCCCGGCCGACCATAGCGACACGCGGTGATTCTCGAAGCCGATCTCGTGCGGCCCGAGCCCAAGTGCTGCCCCGATGGCCTCCGGATCGGCCGAGAGCGGCAACTGTTCGGGCAACTGCGGCACGTCGAATTCGGCGAACAGGCCGTTGTCCAGCTTGTCGATGGCACAGCGCACCAGGCCGATATTCTCCTCGAGCACGAAAATGCCGGCAAGGTCGTTCCCCTCCGCCATCTCCGACAGCGCGATCGCCGTGCCGACCGTCGGATGCCCGGCAAACGGCATCTCGTAGTCGGGGGTGAAGATGCGCACGCGCGCCTTGTGCGTCGGGTTCTTGGGCGGCAGCACGAAGGCGGTCTCGGACAGGTTGAATTCGCGCGCGATCGCCTGCATCGCAGCCGTATCGAGCCCCTCCGAATCGATCACCACGGCGAGTGGATTGCCGTCGAGAGGACGCTGGGTGAATACGTCGTAGATAAAATACTTGCGTCCAGCTCTCATGTTCATTCCTTCTGCCCTGCCGTCGGCAACATGAGCGACCGCTTTGTGGACCTTTTGGGATTTCTCGGAAGCCAATTGGGGGCAGGCTTGGACCGGCTTGTCAATTGGCGGATTGGAAGCTGCGGCGCCACGTCGGCTGCACGTTCGATCGCATTTCGCGCCGCCCTGTGCCGCCTGCCGCCCCGCATCGGACTGTATGGCCGCAGCCCCGCGAGCGTCCCTCAGCCAGGCTGCGAAAAATGCCAGTCCACCAGGGGACGCATGTGCGGCATCAGCCCTTCGGGCAGGTCATTGCGCCCGCGGATGATGACCGGCCCCTCGATCTCCGGATCGGGATCGGCTGCCACGAAGCCCGCGATGCGCTCCGCCAGTTGCTCTGCGGTTTCGCGGGCGCGAAAGCAGCGCACGATCACCGTGCCGCTCTCGACCGACAAGGCATGGCAGCGCTCCTCCCGGCGCGCCTGGCGCAGGTCGAGGCCCGTCTCCTCGCGCACCTCGCGGATCATGTTGTAGTCGAGATCGACCAGCCCCTCGCGAAAGTCCTCCGGCTCGAAGGAACCCGCCGCGAAATAGACCTTCCCGGCATTGGCGGTGTGACTTCCCATGCGGATCGCCACCAGCGCATTGTCGCTGGAGATCAGCATGGCATGCGCAAAGGCATGCTCGGCGCTGGTGACGGGCTTGAGCTTGCGCCACAGCATGAAGGTAGAGAAGCGCACGGCATGGCAGCGGCCGACAATGCTGTTGTCGCGATAGGCGAGTTCCGACAGCAGGACCACGGTGCCGTCGAACAGGGCCGGGCGATGCGCCTTCTCGGCCTCCCAGTTGGCCGCGATCGCCGCCGCATTGTCGCGTTCGAACGGGTGCTGGGCAGCGTCGAGGCGCACGTCGACGACGTCGACCGGCAGGATCACGTTGCGCGGGATGTCGAAGGCCACTTTGAACTCTCAGGCGATATCGAGGGTGACGGCCACCGGGCAATGGTCGGAAGCCTTGGGCCGGTCCCAGCCGGCGCGCGGATACCGGTCGACGTCCTGGCCGGGCGGGAAGATGGTGCGCCAGGGCTGGCCGCGCCTGACGATGTCGGGGACCGCCTGCGAATTCGTCCGCGCCAAGGAAGGCGAGGCCAGGATGTAGTCGAGCTGGCACAGGTGCCGTTCCTGGGGACCGCGCGTGTGGTAGAGGGTCCAGCGGTCCATCTCCGGGCGGCGTTCCACCAGGTTTTCCGCGAAGCCGTCGCCCAGGAAGACGTCCAGGCACGACGCCGTCTCTTCGACCGGTGTGAAGCTGTAGCCCTGGAAGGCGTCGCCGCCGATGACTATCCGCTCGCGATAGTCGTTGAGGTCGCCGCAGATCACCCAGCGCTTGTCGGCGGTGTGGTCCTTGCCGAAGCGGTTCTCGATGATGCGCCGCACCGCCTTGGCCTCGGCATCGCGGATCGGCATCGTCGCCTCGCGCCCGTTGAGGCCGTTGCGCGGCGAGCCCATCGACTTGAAATGCACGGAATAGATCGTCAGCGGCTTGCCGCCGACCTTGACGTCGATCTCCAGGCAGTCGCGACGGAAGATGCGCTCGAACGGTTCCTGACCGAGTGCTGCGAGTTCGGGCGTATGCAGGCCGAACTCCTCGAAGGTCACATGTGCGTGGCTGGTCATGCGCACGAACTCGATCGGCTGGCCGTGTGCGGTCTCGGCCCGCATCATCACGGCGACGTCGATGCCGCGCGAATCGTTGCCGGAGGTCGTGTATTTCTGCTGGTAGCCCTGCCCCACCATCTTGAACAGATAGCCGTATTCGAAGGCCTTGAGCGCTTCGATGTTGTCCACCTCCTGCATGCAGATGATGTCGGCCCTGGTCTCGGCAATCGCCAGCGCGGTCAGCTGGCGCATGTCGTCGGCATGGGCGATCGCCCGGGCCTTCTCCAAAAGCTGGTACTCGGCCTCGCTGCCGATCTCGAACAGGGCCAGCGTCCTGTCCTCGTTCAGCTGGTTGCGATAGCCGGAAAAATCGAACCTGTTCATCAGGTTCTCGACATTGAATGTGGCGAGGCGCAGCGACATGGCGGCGAGCATTGCCTTCATCGCTGCCCAAACACAAGCCCCGCGGAACCCGCACCGTTCATCACACGTTCAGCGTGAAAGGCGCAATATACGTCATCTCCGTCCAAAAATACGGGGTGTGGGGCCTTTGGGATTCGCACTTCAGGAGACGATCATGACACACGGTCTTTCCACTTTCGCACGCGGGGGGCTCGTGGCCCTCGGCATTGTGGCCGGCATCCCGCTGTCAGCAAGCGCCGCGCCAGTCGCTTTGGCCCAGATGCCTGTGCCTGCGGCAACGCAGCCGGCATACGACGTCGTGCCCATAAACCACCGCGACGGCGACTACCGGCGCTGGCGGCACTTTCGTCGTTATGACGACGATGATCGCTGGCGGTACCGGCGCTATTCCAGGCGCCACAGCGGCGTGGGCATCTTCCTGAACTTCGGCATTCCGGCCTACCGCTACTACGACCCGTTTTACGACCCGGGCTACTATCGCCCGCGCTACTACGCGCCGCAGCGGCTCTATAGGGCCGGTCCGCTCTCTTCGGCACATATCCGCTGGTGCTACAGCCGCTACCGCTCCTATCGGGCCTGGGACAACACCTTCCAGCCCTATGTAGGCCCGCGGCAGCAATGCTGGTCGCCCTACATCTGAGGCAGAACCGGAATCGGATGTGACTGCGGCGCCTGCGGCACCGTCGCAGCGACGCGCCCGTAAATAACATCAAATTTACGGATTTGGCGCAGGCTGCCGCCGGTGCGCGATTCGGATGCGCGCGCCCACGAGCCTCCCATGACCGATGACGCCGCAACCAAACCACCGCGTGAACACCGCAACCGAGTGCTGAAGGGTGCGTCGATCATCACTGGTGTGACCAATTCCGAGATCAGCGTCACCGTCCGCAACCAGAACAGCGGCGGCGCCGAACTTCGCGTCCCGGCCGATGCGCGCGTTCCCGAGCGTTTCCTGCTCTACATTCCGGTAGACGGCATCGGCTATCGCTCAGTCGTCCGCTGGCGCAGGAACGACCGCGTCGGCGTCCAGTTCGAGGGCACCGAGCCCAAGCCGTCCTGGCACTACGGCTAACCGGCGCACGTCCTCTCGCGCCCTTGCAGGCGTCAAAAGGCCCTGACGTCTCCGACCACATCGACCATGACGTCCAGCCCGTCGAAGGTTTTAGGCAACTGCGCCGCCTGCTTGTTCCTGGCGACCTGAACATTGAGCGCCAGATCGTCGCGGCCGATGTTGAGGCAAATGCCCACGCCGACCACCCCGTCGAATCCGGCGAACCTTTCCTCGAAAGCCCGCTGGATCTCGATGGCTTCTTTCATCGAGTGCTTGGTGTCAGCCATTCCCAGCCTCAGATCAGCGTCACTTCGAGCTGACTTGTCACCGAGGATATAGGGTTTGCACCCGTTATTCCAACGTTTCCCGGCCCTCCCGAGGCGGAGCCCGCGAACAGCAGCCCCACCGGCCTGCCCTCCTCGTCGACGATCAGCGAGCCGCTGTCGCCGGGACGGCTGAAGGCCCGCGCCGGCGACATGTCCATCTCGATGGCGATCTGCCCGTCGAAACGTGCGACGCCCACGCCCATGTCGACGAGGTAGTTGTTGACGTTGACCGCCCTTACGCGGCCGCGCGTGTGCCTTGTGGTCCGGCCGGTCTTGAAGACGGTCATGCCCGGAACCGCCTCGACCGGTTGTCCGGGCTGGATGGTGACGGCCGGCCGCGGCTCGTCGGAGCTGTCATAGAGGGTGCGGCGGTCCTCGGCCCGTCCGTGGTCGGTCAGTGCCGCGACCGCGCAGTCCACCAGGTTCGGGATGCCGCCGAACTGCACGGGGACGAAACGCAGCAGTTCCGCGATCAGGTCGCTGGCCGGCCTGCCGCGATCTCGCGCGCCTGGCTGCATGATCGTCGTTCCAATCGCAATGTTGTTCACGTCGGCCAGAACGTGATTGTTGGACAATATGCCGTCCCTGCCGCTGATCTCGTCCCGGCAAAAGCAGCCGAGCGTGCCGGCATATTCGACCGTCGTCGGCGAGATGCTCGCGCCCAGCCGTATCGGGTCGTTGCGCATTGTCGTCCACAAGGGTTTCTGCCGGCCGATATAGAGCACTTCGGCTTCGCCCTTGGCGCTCTCGACGATCTGCTCCACCACCCGGCTCTGCAGCTTGTTGCGGCTCTGCACCAGCACGGCGAGCTTCGCTTCGTCGCCATTGGCCCGGCTGACGCCGAGCGCGATATCCTCGACGGCGCGCTTCCTTGTGGCCTTCTTCGGATAGGCGGCCTTGGTTTCCAGCAGGTAGGGGTCGAGATACAGCCCCGGGAGAGCCTGCTCCATACCGGCAGCCGCCGGCAGTTCGACGAAATTGAAGATCGTCGAAAAGATGATCGCCTGAAGTTCCAGCGCGGATTCGAGTCGCATCTCGTCCTCTCCTACGCGCCCGTCCGCCGAATCGGAGTCTAGCAAAAACAAAGGGCCGCGGTCTCAGCCGCGGCCCTTGTCTCCTGCCAGTCTGGAAGAAGGTTAGTTCTTCGCCTTGTCGAGCAGCTTGTTCTTAGAGATCACCCCGCCTGCCCGCAGCGCAAAGCGCGAGGACAGGCAGAGCTAGACTCCATGGATCGACAGGCTTAGTTCTTCGCCTTGTCGACCAGCTTGTTCTTCGAGATCCACGGCATCATGCCGCGCAGCTTGGCGCCGACTTCCTCGATCTGGTGGGCGTCGTTGACGCGGCGGATGCCCTTGAAGCGGGCGGCACCCGACTTGTACTCCTGCATCCACTCCGAGGTGAACTTGCCGGTCTGGATGTCCTTGAGGACGCGCTTCATCTCGGCCTTGGTCTCGTCGGTGATGATGCGCGGACCGGTCACGTACTCGCCCCACTCGGCGGTGTTCGAGATCGAATAGTTCATGTTGGCGATGCCACCTTCATAGATCAGGTCGACGATCAGCTTCACTTCGTGCAGGCACTCGAAATAGGCCATCTCGGGAGCATAGCCGGCTTCCACCAGCGTCTCGAAGCCGGCGCGGATGAGTTCGACCAAGCCGCCGCAGAGGACGACCTGCTCACCGAACAGGTCGGTTTCGCACTCTTCCTTGAAGTTCGTCTCGATGATGCCCGAACGACCGCCGCCGACGCCGCAGGCGTAGGAGAGCGCGAGGTCAAGGGCGTTACCCGAAGCGTCCTGGTGGACGGCGACCAGGCACGGCACGCCGCCGCCCTTCTGGTATTCGCCGCGCACGGTGTGGCCGGGACCCTTCGGTGCGATCATGACGACGTCGACCGAAGCCTTCGGCTCGATCAGGCCGAAATGCACGTTGAGGCCGTGGGCGAAGGCGATCGCAGCGCCGTCACGGATGTTCGGAGCGATCTCGCTCTTGTAGATGTCGGCCTGCAGCTCGTCGGGCGTCGCCATCATCATCAGGTCGGCCCACTTGGCGGCCTCGGCCACCGTCATCACCTTGAGACCGTCGGCCTCGACCTTCTTGGCGGTCGCCGAACCGGCCTTCAGGCCAACGGCGATCTCCTTGGCGCCCGAATCCTTGAGGTTCAGCGCGTGCGCGCGACCCTGGCTGCCGTAGCCGATGATGGCGACCTTCTTGCCCTTGATCAGATTGAGATCGGCATCACGATCGTAATAGACACGCATTGGTGGGTTCCTTCCCGTTTGCAGTCAGAGGGCCTTGGGCCCGGTTTTCGCTCCATGAAGAGCCAGGAACTGCTGCGTCGCGCGCACGGCATCGCCGTTGACCTCCGCCTCAGTCAATTCAATCCGGTCGCCGAGCAGAAGCCTGATCTGCACGTCGCGGGCGACCAGCCCAAAAAATGTCCGGAATGCCGTCTCGGCATCGTCGAATTCGAGTATGCCTGCTTCCCGGCCGGCTTCCAGCACCGGCTTCAACCGCCGGCCCAGCGCGAAACGACCGCGCTCAAGCACGATGGCGCCGAGATCGCGCTTGTCCGAGCCGGCATGGCCGACTGCCACCCGGTTGAGCGCGATCGAGGTGTCGCTGGAAATCACCCGCAGCCAGTCCGACGCAAAGCGCTCCAGGCTGGCGGTGAGTGCGGCAAGGTCGAGGCCCTTGCGGTCAACAGGGGTGACGCGCACCTTGGCTGCCTGCCACTGCACGGTCGCTGTCAGCAGCCCGTCGCGGTCGCCGAACCACTTGTAGAGCGTTTCCTTGGAGCAGCTGGCGCGACGCGCAACCGCCGCCATGGTCAGCCGGTCGCCTTCCTCGACGAGCAGGCGCAGCACGGCGTCGAGCACGTCCTGCTGACGCGCCGTCGGCCCCTCGCCTTCCATCATCTCGGTGGTCGTCTGCAGCATTTTCGCCGGCCGTGGATCCCGGGTACGGTGGCTCCGAAATCACCGTACCGTACGTTACGGTTCGGCTTATGCCGCAATCACGGAACCTTCGCAAGCCCAATGCGCGGCCTCACCCGAAAATGTTCGAGTGCCCCGCCCTATTGGCCGTAGGTAGCGAGATAGTTCGCAGGAATGTCGACCGGGTACAGAGTGCCCGACAGTGCCAGAACAAGCGATGTCGCAAACGCCACGCCGAGCAGGCTGATGCCGCTGAGCAACACGGTGCGCCCGCTCCAGTCAACGTTCCAGTACACCGCGCAACCGACATGGACGAAGAGCGACACGACGCCGAGGAAATAGTAGGGCGCAAAGAACCACTGCCAGGGCGAAGCGAAGAATCCGGCGGCGGCGAAGCGAAAATCCGTGTCCAGCCCCAGCAACGTTCGTCCGGCAACCACCGCGCCGACGTGGTTGAGCAGGAAGAAGGCAAGATAGCCGCCGGATATGGCCTGCAGCCAGGCGACCGCCCCTCGCCGCTTGGCCCAGCCGCGCACAAGCATGCGTAGCCCGCTGCCGACCTGCCACAACAACAGGCCAATAAGCGGGATTTCGATGGCCGGATGCCGATAGAACGCCCGCGCCTTGGCCATGAAGGTCATGTGCGCCTCCTGCCCGCTCAGTCCGGCCAGATGATTGGCCATATGCAGAAGCAGGAACACTCCGATGAGTATTGCCGACAACCGGTGCAGGCCACGCAACCGCAACTGCCCTGCAAACGCACGTGGCTGCATGATCCCCCCGATCGGCTGCTCTTGCGCCTGGCCACCCTTCCCCGATGCAGCCGCCACAACCTGACGTTACCCGCAGCCCCAAAAATGCTGTACGTCGGGGCGTGCTGGCAATGATTCATTTTGCCCCTGCCGAGCTCGCTGCGCCGAGATCGACGGTCTCGACCAGGAAGTCGAGCAACGCCCTTACCCGCGCCGGCACCGGCCCGCCGCTCCCCAGAAAGACCGCATGAACGTCCTCGAAATCGCCGGGGTTGGCGTCCTCCATCACGCTGACCAGCCTGCCTGCCGCGAGATCGTCGCGCACCTGGAACGCCGCAGTGCGAGTGAGCCCCAGCCCGGTCAGCGCCAGCTCGCGCAGCGCTTCGCCGTCGCTGGCCTGGACGTTGCCTGTCGGCACCACGTCGACGACGACACCATTCTGCAGCAGCGGCCATGCCGGCATCGTCCGGGCATAGGACGGCCCAAGCAGATTGTGCTGTTTCAACTCGTCGACTGTGCGCGGCATGGCACGCGTTGCGAAATAGGCAGGTGCTGCGACGATCATCATCCGGGTCGCGCCCAGCTTGCGCGCGACGAGGCTGGAACTCTTCATCGGCCCCGCCCGGATCGCCACGTCGGCACGCGCCTCCAGGAGGTCGACGACCATGTCGGACAGCACAACGTCGACCGTGATTTCCGGATAGCGCGCCAGGAATTGCGGCAGCAGCGGCAACAGGAAATGTTTGCCGAACGGCACGTTGGCGTTGACGCGCAGGCGCCCGCGCGGCGCCTCGCCGGCTGCCGCGCACTGCTCCGCCTCCCTGAGATCGGCAAGGATGGCGACGCTGCGCTCATAGAAGGCGCAGCCTTCCGGCGTCAGTTGCAGGCGACGGGTCGAGCGGTTGACCAGCCGCGTCCCGAGCCGGTTCTCCAGCCGCGAGACCAGCTTGCTGACGGCCGATGGCGACATCGACAGCGCGCGCGCCGCAGCCGAGAAGCCACCGCTCTCCACGGCCTGGGCAAACACTTCCATCTCGCCGAAACGATTGACGTCCACGCGTATCATTGTGAATTCACGTCATAAATCCTGAGATCGTTCGACGTCTACTTCATCCTGCCAATCCCGTCCATATCGGCGCTCTACAGGAGACATGAACGATGAAATCCAACACAGCCCTTATCGTCGGCGCCCATGGCGTCATCGGCAGCAACCTGGCCATCCATCTGGCCGAACTCGGAAACTGGAACATCGTCGGGCTGTCGCGGCGCGGCGGCCCGGATCAGGGCCCGATCCGGCACATCGCGGTGGATCTGCTGGATCGTCGGGACACGAGGGAAAAACTCGACGGCCTGAGCGACGTCACCCACGTCTTCTATGCGGCCTATCAGGACCGGCCGACCTGGACCGAACTTGTCGAGCCCAATGTCGCCATGCTGCGCAACGTCGTCGACGTGCTCGAGCCAACGGCTCGAAACCTGCGCCACATCAGCCTGATGCAGGGCTACAAGGTCTATGGCGCGCATCTCGGGCCGTTCAAGACGCCGGCGCGCGAGACCGACGCCAACCACATGCCGCCGGAATTCAACATCGACCAGCAGGACCTGCTCGAAGACAGGCAGAAGGGTAAGCGCTGGAATTGGTCGGCGCTGCGCCCGTCGGTGGTCATCGGCCAGGCGCTGGGCAATCCGATGAACCTGGCGATCGCCATTGCGGTCTACGCCTCGATGTCGAAGGAACTCGGCCTGCCTCTGCGCTTTCCCGGCAAGCCCGGCGCCCACGACAAGATCATCGAGATGACCGATGCCGGCCTGCTCGCGCGGGCCACTGTCTGGGCCGCAACGGACGAACGCTGCGCCAACCAGGCATTCAACATCACCAATGGCGACCTGTTTCGCTGGAACGAGATGTGGCCGAAGATCGCCGCCAGCTTCGGCCTCGACACGGCCCCACCCCTGCCCATGTCGCTGGACACGATCATGAGCGACAAGCAGCCGCTTTGGGAGAAGATGAAGGCCCGGCATGGGCTGGCCGACACGCTTTACGGCGACGTCTCGTCGTGGCGTTTTGCCGACTTCGTCTTCGGCTGGGACTACGACTTTTTCGGCGACGGCACCAAGGCACGCCGCTTCGGCTTCCACGATTTCGTCGACACAGAGGAGATGTTCCAGCGCACGTTTGCGGAAATGCGGCAGCGCCGGATCATTCCCTGACCCGACGATGGATGGCAGGTGCTCGCTCCGCGGTCGCCCTTAGCCCACGGGAACGCTCGCAATGGTCTCGGCTGCCGGACGCAGCCGATCTTGCCATGGCGCTTCCCTGAGCCCGATCGGGCCGAAGGGATCGACCAGCGTGCCGGCAACGATGGAAGCCAGTATCTGTGGCGCCGGCGGCACTTTCGCTACCGTCGCCACGAGCCTGTCGCGCAGAAGGGGCAACAGCACGGAGTCCGACTGGTAGAAGGGCGTGAACGCATGGGACAGCGCCTGGAACAGCCGCACATGCGCGCGGCGCGAGCGGACATAGGCTGCAAGCGCGGCATCGAGGGTCCCATGCCGGCGAAGCGCATGGGCCAGGGCGGCCGCATCCAGAAGGGCCATGTTCGCCCCCTGCCCCAGTTGCGGGCTGGTCGAATGGGCCGCGTCGCCGATCACCGCAAAGCCGCGCGCCGCGGGATGCCGCAACGTGTGCTGGCCGTAACGTGCCAGCGTCAACTGGTCGAAGTCGGTGATCTGGTCGAGATAGGCAGAGCACTCCGGCCAGAGCGACGCGACCCGCGCCTTCCAGGCCTCCAGCCCTTCCTCACGAACACGCTCCGCCGCCGCGGGCTTCAGGCTCCAGAAGAACGCCGCCATGCCGCGCCCATCAGGCTCGGCCCGGCCGATCGGCAGCACGCCGATCATCACGCTGGCGCGGCGGTAGCGCTGGCTCAGCGCATGTTCCTGGAAGCCCGTTGCCCGCCAATCGAGCGAGGCCCAGAAGGCGCCGTATTCGAGCGGCCTGGGCTGGTCCGTCAACCCAGCGCTGCCACGCAAATTGGAGCGCGCGCCCGTCGCATCGACGACGAGGTCGAAGCTGCCGTAGGCACGCCCCGAGCCATCGCGCAGCAGCGGCGTCTCACCCGTCTCGACCGCAACAAGGTCGATGCCGGTGGCGATGTCGATGCCTTCGCGCCGCGCTGCCCCGTAGAGCACGCCGAAAAGGGTCGCGCGATGCACCGCCACCCCGAAACGCCCGCCGCTCCGGGCGTCGTAGCGAACGTCGAGCACCGTTCGCCCGCTTTCGGCATCCGTGCCGTGGAGCCTGTCGATGCGGCTGCCGAGATGCAGGATTTCGTCCAGCAGTCCGAGATCGTCGAGCACGGTCAGCCCCGTCGGCTGCAGGATCAGGCCCGAGCCGAGCGGCTTCGGCTCGTCGAAGCGCTCGAGCACGGTGACGCGGTGCCCGTCGCGCTTGAGATAAAGCGCCACGGCCAGCCCTGCCGGTCCGGCGCCGGCGATTGCGATGTGAAGTTTTCGACCGTTCATGAACCTCTCCGCCCGCAACCGACAGTCACGGGCAGATGTGCGTTGGCAATGCTTCACATTGCCCCGCTAGATCGACACCTGCGTGCCGACCTCGACCACGCGGCCGGTCGGGATCTGGAAATATTCGGTCGCGTCGGCGGCCGTACGGGCCAGGCCGATGAACAGCCTGTCCTGCCAGATCGGCATGCCCGAATTGGGCGAGGCCTTCAGCGAACGGCGCGACAGGAAGAACGAGGTCGTCATGATGTCGAACTTCCAGCCCTGCTTGCGGCAGATGGCCAGCGCCTTGGGAATGTTCGGCTGCTCCATGTAGCCGAACTTCAGCTTCACGCGCATGAACAGCTCATTGACCTGCTCCATCTTGACCCGCTCGCTGTCCGGCACCACCGGTTGCTGGGCGGTCACCACAGAGAGGATGACGTTCTGTTCGTGCAGCACCTTGTAGTGTTTGAGACTGTGCATCAGCGCGGTCGGCGCGCTCTCCGGGTCGCTGGTCAGGAACACCGCGGTGCCCGGAACCAGCTGCGGCTTCTTCTTGCTCAGGTTCTCGGCCAGGAAATCGAGCGGAATCTCGTTCTTGCGCGTCTTCTCGAACAGGTAGTGGCTGCCACGCACCCACGTCCACATGATGACGATGATGACGAAGGCAACCGCAAGCGACACCCAGCCGCCCTCGAACACCTTGACTATGTTGGACAGGAAGAAGCCGATGTCGATGAGGGCGAACACGGTAATGGCAGCGATGACGGTGGCAACCGGCCAGCGCCAGATGCGCAGCATGACGATCGACAGCAGCAGCGTCGTCACCAGCATGTTGCCGGTGACCGAGATGCCGTAGGCGGCGGCCAGCCGGCTCGATTCGCCGAAGCCGACCACGAGCATCATCACAGCCAGCGCCAGCAGCAGGTTGACGCGCGGCATGTAGATCTGGCCCTGCGTCGTCTCCGACGTGTGCAGAATCGCCAATCGCGGCAGCATGTTGAGCTGCACCGCCTGGCGGGTCAGCGAGTACGCGCCGGTGATGACCGCCTGGCTGGCGATGACGGTCGCGGCGGTGGCAAGCAACACCATCGGCACCAGCATCCAGCCCTCGTTCATCTCGAAGAACGGATGGCCGACCGTGCCGCCATGGGCGAGCACGAAGGCGCCCTGGCCGGCATAGTTGAGCAGCAGGCTCGGAAAGACGATGGCCAGCCAGGCCAGCACGATCGGCCGCCGGCCGAAATGGCCGAGGTCGGCGTAGAGTGCCTCGGCGCCGGTCACGGCCAGGAAGATCGCGCCGATGGTCACGAACGAGACCTCCGGCTGGTTCATCAGGAACTGGACGATATAGATCGGATTGACCGCAAGCAGGATCTCGGGGTCATCGGCAATGTGCACTATGCCCGCATAGCCGATTGCTAGGAACCAGACCAGAGTGATCGGCCCGAAGATGATGGCCACGCCGCCCGTGCCGAAGCGCTGCACGGCAAACACCAAGGCCAGGATCACCAGGGTCAGCGGCACGACATAGGGATCGAACGCCGGCGTCACGACCTTGAGCCCTTCCACCGCAGACAGCACCGAAATCGCCGGGGTGATGACGGCATCGCCATAGAACAGCGACGCGCCGATCATGCCGAGCGCAAGGATCAGTCCGGAGCGCTTGGCATAGCTGCGGCGGGCGAGCGCCATCAGCGACAGCGTTCCGCCCTCGCCGCGGTTGTGGGCGCGCAGCACGAACATGACATATTTGACGGTGACGATGACCGTGAGCGCCCAGATGATGAGCGACAGCACGCCGAGGATGTCTTCGCGCGACGCCACTTCCCCGCCCGAGGAGGACGCGACCAGCGCCTCGCGGAAGGCGTAGATCGGGCTCGTCCCGATATCGCCGAACACGACGCCCAGCGCCCCGATGACCAGAATCCTGATATCCTGGGAATGGGCATCCGTCGGGGCGGTCTGCCCGTTCTTTTCCACCTTGCCAGCGTCGGCGTCGGCCATGGAAGAGTCTCCGTGAAGCCGCGGGGCTCTACCCTCGCTAAAGGGCAAAAGCAACAGCTGATTTGTAACAGCTAATCTTCAGCCAACGCATAGCGGCGGATGGTTCGTCACCATCCGCACGCCTTCAGATAGCGCTCGATCGTGCGCGACATGCCGTATTCGAGCGCATCGGCCGTCAGGCCGTGGCCGATCGAGACTTCGGCGAGCGCCGGGATGCGGCCGATCAGTTGCGGCAGGTTGGCGACCGTCAGGTCGTGCCCCGCATTGACCGCAAGTCCTGCCGCCCGCGCCGCGTCGGCAGTCCGCCCGAGCAGCTCCAGATGCCTGGCGGCCTGCGCGGGGTCCGCGTGGCTTGCACCGTATGGCCCGGTGAACAGTTCGATCCTGTCGGCCCCCGTATCGCGCGCAGCGTTCGCGCCGGCCGGGTCCGGGTCGGAAAACAGCGACACGCGAAAACCACCCTTCTTCAGCCGCGCCACGATCGGCTTGAGGAAGCCTGCCTCCGCGACGAAGTTCCAGCCATGGTCGGAGGTGGCCTGCGCCGGATCGTCCGGCACCAGCGTCACCTGTTCCGGCTGGTGCTTCTCGACCAGCCCCAGGAAATCTTCTGTAGGGTAGCCCTCGATGTTGAACTCGGCCTTGGGGAACTCGTCGTCGATCAGCGCCCGGATCTCGGGCAGGTCGGTGAAGCGCACATGCCTCTGGTCGGGACGCGGATGCACGGTCAACCCATGCGCGCCGGCGGCCAGGGCGATGCGCCCCAGGCCGGTGAGGCTGGGCCAGGGCAGGTCCCGCCGGTTGCGCAGCATCGCGATGGCATTGAGGTTCACGGAAAGCTTGGCAGGCATCGGCAACTCACGGCAGGTTCGCGTCGTCCCGACCTAGCACGACCGGGATGGGAACAGAGAGCCTTTTTATGTGTTCCAGCATGGATGGCGCATGCTGCGCCATTTGCGAGGAGGCATTCATGGCACCGATGGACATCCGCCCTGCCGTACGCCGCATCGAAACCGACAAGGACGATGTCTTCGGCTTCGAGATCGTCGGCCGCTTCACACCGGCAGACTACGAAAACACCTACGGACTGCTCGACGCAGCCTACCGGGGCCACGACAAGATCGACATCCTGGTCCGCGCCGAAGGCTACGAAGGCTTCGACTGGTCGCCGATCTTCAGCAGCTCGACCTGGAAGGAGGAATTCAAGGCATTCAATCACATACGGCGCTATGCCCTGGTCGGCGGTCCCGCCTGGATGGGCGCGATGATGCGGTTCTTCGCACCCTTGAGCCCCATCGACATCAGGTATTTCCCGCCGGCGGACGAGGCCAAGGCATGGGCCTGGCTCGGCGCCAGACCGATCGAACCAAGGGCCTGATCAGCGTACGATCGTCAGCCGTTCGGCTGCGCGCGTGATCGCCGTGTAGAGCCAGCGCTGGCGCGTGTCCTTGAAAGCCCAGCTCTCGTCGAACAACACGACGTCGTTCCATTGCGAGCCCTGAGCCTTGTGAACGGTCAGCGCGTAGCCATAGTCGAAGTCGTCGTAACGCTTCTTGGTACCCCAAGGGATGTCCTCGTCGGGATTCTCGAAGGTCTGTTTCAACAGCTTGATCTTGGCGACGCCCCGGTCCGGATCGTCCTCTTCCGGCGACACCAGGAGGTTGATGCCCGGCTTCACCGTCTCGCGCGACGAGGTCATGACCTTCCACAACGAGCCGTTGAGCAGGCCCTTGGCCGGGTCGTTGCGCAGGCATACCAGCTTGTCGCCGGCCTGCGGATAGCCCGCGGTGAAGCCCTTGAGCTCACGCAGCCGCTGATTGTAGCGCCGCCGCGTCCGGTTGGTGCCGACGAGCACCTGGTCGGCGCCGAGCACGAGATCCTGGGTCACGTCTTCCTTGCCGATGACCTGGGCCGTGCCATAGTCGCCGCGCATGAACTCGCGGCCCTCGCGCACGTCTAGCGCCAGCCGGATGATCGGGTTGTCGCGCGCCTGGCGGTGGATCTCGGTCAAAAGGAAATCCGGCTCGTGCTCGGTGAAGAAACCGCCTCCCGAAATCGGTGGCAGCTGCGCCGGATCGCCCAGCACCAGCACCGGCGTGCCGAATGTCAGCAGATCGCGCCCGAGTTGCTCGTCGACCATCGAGCATTCGTCGATGACCACGAGCTTGGCCTTGGCGATCGGGCTCTGGCGGTTGAGCGAGAAGGTCGGCGACATCGACGTCTTGCCGGTCGCCTCATCGGCAATCGCCTCCTCCCCCTTCGGCCGGTAGATCAGCGAATGGATGGTGCGAGCATTGGTGGCGCCCTTCGAGCGCAGCACCTGGGCGGCCTTGCCGGTGAAGGCCGCGAACTGCACCTGCCCGTCGACATGCTCGGCGAAATAGCGCGCCAGCGTCGTCTTGCCCGTGCCGGCATAGCCGAACAGGCGGAAAACCTGTGGCTTTCCCGATTTGAGCCAGCGCGCCACGGCCTGCAGCGCATCGTCCTGCTGAGGAGAGAATTCCATGGGTCTGACTGACAGGATTCGACGGGGAAGGGCAAGGGATTTGCCGATCAAGCGAGATCGGTGAGGGAAAAGTCGCCGCCCTTGTAAATCAAGGGAACGCCAGAACGGATTGCTGCGGCATAGGAAAAACAATCGCCAAAGTTCAAGCGAGCCGGATGACCAGTCCCTTTGCCATAACGATCGAACGCCTGCAGCGCCGTGAGATATGTATCCGCTTCAACGGGCTCGATGGAGATCCTGGCACGCGCCAGATAATCGTGGACGATGAAGGTCATTTCTTCGATAGGCGCCTCGCGAATACGGCAAAGTGCCAGCACCGTTTCGAACATCACAAGCGGGGATGTGAAATGCGGCGGCTCGAGCTGAAGCTTGAGAGCGATAGTCTCGCCCTCCGGCTCTGGAGCAATCAGAGCCACCAGAGCGGAGCTATCCACGAAGCTCACTTGCCGTCCTCCTCCCAGAGTTCGTCGTAGAACTGCTTGTCAGCGACCTTCCCGGTCAGTGGATATGCGCTGACCCGTGCCCGTAGGTCTGCCGTACGCTCCCACAATGACTGCTTGCTGTTTTCAGCAGCCAACGCCTCTTCAACAGCCTCCCGGATCGCATCGGTGATGCTAATGCCTCGCCGGCTTGCGAGAGCCCGGACCAGACGATCCGTCTCTTCATCTCTAACGTGTAGAATCATATTAACACAACCTTAAAGGGTCAACACAACAATATTACCGTATAGATTTTTAGAACACAAGGAGAACATTTTAAGGTTGCCAAAAACCAATCCGGCTTGCTCAACCGCACTCTAAATGCGGCAGTCAGATTTGCTGAGGAGTTTCATGCACCCCAATGCTGAAACCATCTGCGGCCGACCGCTTTAGTCTGCATCCGCCGCACAAGCGAACCCGCCGCAACCATTACGAAGCCGAAGACCGCTCCGGATCGTTCTCCAGCAGGATCGGCTGGCCGTGCGGCGTTGCATGGGCAGCCCGCTCCCAGGCCGCGGCAACCGCGTCGATCTCGTCACGCCCCGCAAAACCCTTCTCGGCCAGGAGCCGTTCGAGCGCGGCTAGCCAGCGCTCGTAATAGTCGCTGCCGTCGGCGGCAGCGCCAGGCGCCTTCACCTCTGCCGACAACCGTGCCGCCCATTCCGCCCAGCTGAACAGCCCGCGCTCGTGCAGCGCCACCACGATGGCGAAGGCTTCCGCCTGCCATGGTTCGGAAAACACCGGCTCGTCGATGCCCGCGGGCAGGTTACGCCGGCTCAAGATACCCCTCCCAGGCGTCGATGCTGACTTCAAGCGTCGGATCAGCGCCCTCGCCCCACAATTCTCCGGCCGAAAACACCACCGTGTAGAGCCATTGCGGGTTCTCGCCCTTCCCGTGCGCATTGGTGTCGGGAAGCACGTAGCCCTCGCGCACGGCGTCGATCACGCCCACCTTGCCTCGCGCATAGCGCGGCAGGCGGGTGTGGCCGGTCGGGTGGAAATTCCTGGTCCGCACGCGCTGACCCGCCGAAAACCGTGCCGGCGTCGACACCGGTCGGTCGCACGGACCACCCCTGGCGAGTACTGCCGGCACGTTCTCGGCTTTCAGCACCCGCTTGGGCTCCGCCGCCGGATCGACGGCCGCGCCCACGGCCAGATCGTTGGCGGTTACGAAGCCGTGCCGCTGCAACAGCTGTTCCAGCGCCTTGATCCAGATTTCGTAGTAGCTTGACGCATAGTAGTCGGCCGGATGCAGGCTTTCGCGCGTGAAGCGGCTTTCGTCGATGCTCCAGGCGCCCATCGCCCCGGCGCAGAGCGTCACGCCCAGCGCCCGTTTCTCCCATTCGGCATGGAAGATCGGCTCGTCCCTTTCGGGCGCGACCGGACCGAAGCCCATCTGCCCGCCGAGATCGTGAGGACCGTTCATGCGACCTCCCGCGCCACGCCGGTTCCGATCATGGAATCGCGCGTCACCAGGTCGGCCAGCCTTTCCTCGCTCCACCCGTCCGTGCCCTCGGGCCGTTGCGGCACGACGAGATAGCGCAGCTCGGCGGTAGAGTCCCAGACCCGGATCTTCCTGTCCTCGGGCACTGTCAGCCCGAACTCCTCCAAAACCCCGCGCGGATCGATCACCGCACGCGAGCGATAGGGCGGCGCCTTGTACCAGACCGGCGGCAGCCCCAGCACCGACCACGGGTAGCAGGAGCACAGTGTGCAGACGACGAGGTTGTGCATCTCGTCGGTGTTGAACACCGCCTGCATGTGTTCGCCCTGCCGCCCGGTATAGCCGAGCGAGGCGATCGCGGCCGTGGCGTCGCGCTTCAGCCACTCTGCAAAGCTCGGATCGCTCCACGCCTTCGCCACCACGCGTGCGCCGTTGCGCGGGCCGACCTTGGTCTCGTAGGTGTCGACGATGACGTCGATCGCCGCCGGGTCGATCAGTCCCTTCTGCGTCAGGATCGTCTCCAGCGCCCGAACCCTTGCGGCCATCGGGTCGAGTTCGTTGTCGTGGTCATGGTGATGATCGTGATCGTGCGGCATGGACGGAGGCTATGCCCGGTGGCGACGCGACGCAAGCGCCCAGCCGGTCACTTCAGCATCGGCCACAGCGTGGCCGCCAAGAGCACGCCCATGGCGATGTTGAACCACTTCAGCCGCGCGGGGTCGGCGAGGAAGCCGCGCAGCGCCATGCCGAACCCGGCCCAGCTCGAAACGCTCGGCAGGTTGACCAGCGCGAAGGCGCCCGAGATCAGCAGCACCGACACGAAGGGTGCTTCCGGGCTGGTGTAGACGGCCATGGCGGTCACCGCCATCACCCACGCCTTGGGATTGATCCACTGAAAGGCGGCCGCCTCCAGGAAGGTCATCGGCCGCGCCTTGGTCTCCCCGTCCTTGCCGAGCGAGCGCGACATGCCGATGCGCCAGGCGAGATAGAGCAGATAGGCGGCGCCGGCGATCTTGAGGCCGCCATGCAGGATCGGAAAGGTCGTCAGCAGCGCGCCGAGCCCGAACCCCACGCCGAGCAGCAGGGACAGGAAGCCGAAGCCTATCCCCAGCATGTGCGGGATCGTGCGCACGAAGCCGAAATTCACGCCCGAGGCGAGCAGCATGAAATTATTCGGCCCCGGCGTGATCGAGGTTACGAAGGCATAGACCAGCAATGCGAGGAATGCGTCGTACGTCACTGATCCCTCCCATCGGGAATTTTTATGTCAGTATTACTGACCTTATGGTCGCTTCGACAACGATCCACGCCCGCCAGACCGCTGGACCAGCGATAGACGCTGTCTGCCGTCCGCGCGTCTCGCGGACCAACACGTTCGCCGTCAACGAGAACGTCGGTTTCTGAGCTCGAAGGGCCCTGGCGCCCCGAAAACGCAAAAAGCCGCCGTTCATCGCATCGGCGGCTTTTTCATTCCGGCTGAAGGAACGCCTTACATCCCCTGCGGGCCGCGGTTCATCGCCGCCACGCCGGTGCGGCACACCTCGACCAGGCCGAGCGGCTTCATGATGGCGATGAACTGCTCGATCTTCGACACCTTGCCGGTCAGCTCGAAGATGAAATGCTCGGTGTTGGCGTCGATCACCTTGGCTCGGAAGGCATCGGCCAGCCTGAGCGCCTCGACACGGGCATCGCCGGTGCCGGAAACCTTGACCAGCGCCAGTTCGCGCTCCAGCGCTCCGCCGGTGCCGAGTTCCTGCGCCGTGACGGTCAGGTCGACGACACGGTGCACCGGCACGATGCGCTCGAGCTGGTGCTTGATCTGCTCGAGCACGTGCGGTGTGCCGCGCGTCACAATGGTGATGCGCGACAGGTGCTTCTCGTGCTCGGTTTCGGAGACGGTCAGGCTTTCGATGTTGTAGCCGCGGCCGGAGAACAGGCCGATGACGCGGGCGAGCACGCCCGGCTCGTTATCGACGAGCACCGACAGCGTGTGCGTCTCCGGCAGCGCCGTCTCCTTGGCGATGAAATAGGCCGAGCCGGTGGGTTGTAGCTGTGCATTCATGAAAGGATCTCGATCTCAGGCTTTTGCGCTAACTCGTTGAATGTGCGGCCCTCATAGAAGGCCGCACGGCAACCCTCAGACCAGCTCGCGGCCCTTGGCGTCGATGGCATTCGCCACCGCTTCGTCGGTCGCCTCGTCCGGCAGCAGCATCTCGTTGTGCGCCTTGCCCGAGGGAATCATCGGGAAGCAGTTGGCAAGCGTCGCCACGCGGCAGTCGAAGATCACCGGCTTCTTCACCGAGATCATCTCCTTGATCGCGTCGTCGAGTTCGTCCGGCTTCTCGCAGCGGATGCCGTGGCCGCCATAGGCCTCGGCCAGCTTGACGAAGTCGGGCATGGCCTCGGTGTAGGAGTGCGACAGGCGGTTGCCGTGCAGCAGCTGCTGCCACTGGCGCACCATGCCCATGTAGGAGTTGTTGAGGATGAAGACCTTGATCGGCGCATCGTACTGGATCGCCGTGCTCATCTCCTGGATGCACATCTGCACCGAGGCGTCGCCGGCGATGTCGATGACCAGCGCTTCAGGGTGCGCGATCTGCACGCCCAGCGCCGCCGGCAGGCCATAGCCCATCGTGCCCAGGCCGCCGGAGGTCATCCAGCGGTTCGGCTTCTCGAAGCCGTAGTGCTGGGCCGCCCACATCTGGTGCTGGCCGACCTCTGTGGTGATGTAGGTGTCGAGGTGCTTGGTGTTCTCGTAGAGCCGCTGGATGGCATATTGCGGCATGATCACGTCGCTGTTGGCCTTGTAGGCGTAGCTGTCGCGCGCGCGCCACTTGGCGATCTGCTCCCACCACGGGTAGAGCGCCTTCCTGTCGGCCTTGGCCGTTGCCCGCCACAGGCGGACCATGTCTTCCAGCACCCGGCCGACATCGCCGAGGATCGGCACGTCGGCGCGAACGTTCTTGTTGATCGACGACGGGTCGATGTCGATGTGGATCTTCTTCGAGTTCGGCGAGAACGCGTTCAGCCGGCCGGTGATGCGGTCGTCGAAACGCGCGCCGACGCACACCATGACGTCGCAATCATGCATCGCCATGTTGGCTTCGTAGCTGCCGTGCATGCCGAGCATGCCGAGCCAGTTCTTGCCCGATGCCGGATAGGCGCCGAGGCCCATCAGCGTAGACGTGATCGGGAAGCCCGTCAGGTCGACCAGCTCGCGCAGCAGGTGGCTCGCCTCGGCACCGGAGTTCACCACGCCGCCGCCCGAATAGATGATCGGCCGCTTTGCGGACGCCATCAGCGCCACGGCCTCTTTCACCCGCTCGAGGTCGCCCTGGACCTTCGGCTGGTAGGAGGTACGCGGCGCCGTCTGCGGCGGCGTGTAGATGCCCTTGGCGAACTGCACGTCCTTGGGGATGTCGACGACCACCGGGCCCGGACGGCCCGTGGTGGCGACATGGAAGGCCTCGTGCAGGATACCGGCCAGCTCGTTGACGTCCTTGACCAACCAGTTGTGCTTGGTGCAGGGCCGCGTGATGCCGACCGTGTCGCATTCCTGGAAGGCGTCGGAACCGATCAGCGAGGTCGGCACCTGGCCGGTGATGCAGACCAGTGGGATCGAATCCATCAGCGCGTCCTGCAGCGGCGTGACCGCGTTGGTTGCGCCGGGGCCGGAGGTCACCAGCATCACGCCGGCCTTGCCGGTCGAGCGCGCATAGCCTTCGGCCGCATGCCCCGCGCCCTGCTCGTGGCGCACGAGGATGTGCTGGACGTCGTCCTGCTGGAACAGTTCGTCATAGATCGGAAGGACCGCGCCGCCCGGATAGCCGAAGAGGTGCTTGACGCCGTTGTCCTTCAGCGCCTGCACCACCATCTCGGCGCCGGTCATTTCGCGTCGCCCGCTTTCACTATGTCCGCTCATCGGTCCGTCCCGTCTTCTTCTGCCGTTCTCGGCGGTTACTGGTCGTTTAGTCCTGTTTCAGGCAATAAAAAAGGCCCCCGAGGGAGCCTTGCGTCTGCGCATGGGAGGATTTCGCCCGGCGGTTACACCGCCTTGCCCATGCGCGTTCCTACTACGAGAATGAGTGCCATCTTCATGGCCGCGGACGTTAATGCGGACCCGGGCGCGCTGTCAACGGCAAGGGCGGAAATTTTCCGCAACGTCATTGGCCATCCAATCGTTCGAATTGTCCCCATTCGCTTAACCTTTGCCACACCATCCGACCTCACCCGACCTTAACTGCGTCGCGTTAGGGTTTGCGACAAGGAACTGGGGAAGAAAATCGAAATGTACGTCGAACGCCAGGCCACGACGGGAAATCCGCAGGAACGGCGGGACCCGTCGCAGGACGACGCCCGCATCCTCGGCAACGTGGTGCAATGCGACGGCGCACGCGCCGTCATCAGCGCCTATGCCGAAAGCGGCGGCGCGGTGGCGTCGGGACTGTGGACCGTTGGGCGTATGATCTCGATCAACCTCGGCGAGACGCGCACCATCGGGCTGGTCTATTCGATCGGCAAGGCCGACCGCTCCTGGAGCAGCGAAGGCGACAACCCCATCGAGGTGAGCGTCGAACTCATCGGCGAGGTTCGCGACACCGGATCGGACCTGCGCCCGGTCTTCGACCGTGGCATCACCTGCTACCCCCATATCGGCGCCATCGCCCACCGCATCCGCAGCCGCGACCTGCAGGCCGTCTACGACCTCGCCGGCCGCCACAGCGTCACCATCGGCCGGCTGTCGCAGGACGAGACGATCGACGCCTGCATCGCCATCGACGAGACCCTGGCACGCCATTTCGCCGTTGTCGGCACCACCGGCGTTGGCAAGTCGACCGCAGTCTCGCTGCTGCTGCGCAAGGCGATCGCAGCGCGGCCGGACCTGCGCGTGCTGATCATGGACCCGCACAACGAGTTCGCTGCTTCGCTGCCGGAATATTGCATCAAGGTCGACACCAATTCGCTCGACCTGCCCTTCTGGCTGTTCCGGCTGGAGGAATTCGCCGAGGTTTTGTTCCGCGGCCGCGAGACCGACGCCGAAGAGATCGATGCGCTGCGCGACCTCATCCCGGCCGCCAAGAACCTCTACCGCAACCCGCATGGCGGCGCCTTCTTGCGAAGAGGCGCCGACGCGCTGACGGCCGACACGCCCGTTCCCTACCGCATCGCCGACCTCATCAAGCAGATCGACGAGCGCATGGGCATGCTCGAATCCAAGAACGAGCGGCCGATCCTGAAATCGCTGCGCACGCGCATCGAATCCGCCCTCGCCGATCCGCGTTATCGCTTCATGTTCCACTCGCGGCTGATCGAGGACACGATCCACGAAACCATCGGCAACATCTTCCGCGTGCCGACCCACGGCCGCTCGGTTACCTGCTTCGAGATGGCGGGCCTGCCCTCGGAGGTGGTCAATTCCGTCTGTTCGGTGCTGGCGCGCCTCGCCTTCGACCTTGCACTATGGAGCGACGGCCGGCTCAAGCTCCTGCTGCTCTGCGAGGAGGCCCACCGCTACATGCCGGCCGACCATCGGCTCGGCTTCGCGCCCACCCGCCATGCACTGTCGCGCATCGCCAAGGAGGGCCGCAAATATGGCTGCTACCTCGGCGTGGTCACCCAGCGCCCGGGCGAACTCGATCCGACCGTGCTTTCGCAGTGCTCCACCGTCTTCGCCATGCGGCTGGCCAACGAGCAGGACCAGGCGATCATCCGTTCAGCGATCGCCGATTCTTCGGCCTCCACCCTGTCCTTCCTGTCGTCCATGGGCCAGCGCGAGGCGATCGCCTTCGGCGAAGGCGTCGCCACCACGATGCGCCTCAAATTCGAGAAACTGTCGTCGGAACTGATCCCCGGCGTCTCCAAGCGTGCCGTCGAAGCAGCCTCGGCAGGCAGCGATGAAGTCGATCTCGCCGCTATCGTCGAACGCCTGCGCAACGTCCCCAGGCCACAGGCAGCTCTGGGCTTCGCCGATGTCGTCGACGCCCAGAAGCAGGCTGGCGATTCCGACTATCGCAAGCCGGCCTCGAGACCGCAGCCGGACGACGACTTCGACACCCGTTTCGGCCTGCGCCCGACCACGTTCGGCGGCCGGCCGCCAAACGGCTGAGGGGCCGCCCCCGCCCGTTCACTCAGGCCTGCTTTTCGCGCGCCAGCATCGAATTCCAGCCGATGTAGTTGACGACCAGGAATTGCCAGGCGAAGTCCAACCGATGATCTTGCCGGGACAGCCTCACGCGCAGACGCGGTTGCGGCCTTGCCTTTTTGCCTCGTAGAGCTGCTTGTCGGCGCGGCGATAGAATTCCTCTGCCGTCTCCTCCTGGTCCCAAAGCGCGAGCCCGACGCTGGAGGTCACGTTGAACTGGGCGCTGCCGCCACTGATCTCCAGCGTGGCGATCGCCTTGCGCATCCGTTCGGCAAGGCGCTGCAGCAATGCGAGGTCCATGTTCGGCGCCACGATCGCGAACTCCTCGCCGCCGAGACGCGCGACGACGTCGTGATATCGCGTCATGCTCTTCAGGCAGGTGGCCACGGAGCGAAGCACCTCGTCGCCGACGTCATGGCCGTAGGTGTCGTTGACCTGCTTGAAATGGTCGAGGTCGAGGATCATCAGACCGACCGGCTTGCCGATGCGACGGAACTCGCCGAGATATTCCTTGAGCGCATCGTCGAAGTAGCGTCGGTTCTGCATGCCGGTCAGCCCGTCGGTCAGCGCCGCCTGTTCGAGGTTGCGCGAACGGGCTCTGAGCGAGGCCGTCATTTCCCGCAGCTTGCCGCCCTCCTTCACCTGGGTGCGGATGAGCGGCAGGATGAAGAACAGTCCGAATGCCACCGTGCCGGCAAGCAGCACCGCGGTCACGAACAGCAGCACCTGTAGCGTCATGATCGTTTCGGCCCGGCCGGACACGTTGAGCAGATCAGGATGATCGATCAGGCTCCAGGCATAGAAAGTCGCCAGCGCCGCGGACGAAATCAGCGCAATGAAGAAGAAGAACGCGGTTTCAGCCTTGTGAAAGCGCATGATGTCCCTGTGCAGCCCTTCCGCGCTTATGTCACGGCTGGGCCTTACGGAGGGTTAATCGGATGGCTGCACCAGGGTTTCGCCGCCCTCGCCACCTATCCGATGCCATTCCGGTCCGAACTGGTTGCGGAACCAGGTCGACTGCCGCTTGGCATATTGGCGCGTCGCGATCTTTGCCCGTTCGATCGCCTCGTCGAACCCCATCTCGCCCGCCATCGCCGCGGCAAGCTCGCGCACCCCGATCGCCTTCATCGCCGGAAGTTCCGGCGCGAGCCGCATCGCGCCGATCGCCTTCACCTCTTCGAGCGCTCCCGCTTCGATCATCTTGTCGAAGCGCGCGTCGATCCGCTCGATCAGCGCCTTGCGGTCGGGCTCGAGGACGAGGAAACGCGCTGTCGCAAGGTCGATCATCGGATGGCCGCGATCGGCCTGCCATTTGAGGATCGAACGGCCCGAGGCCTGCAGCACTTCGAGCGCCCGCACGATGCGCTGGCCGTCGCTCGCCTTGAGGCGCATGGCCACCTCGGGGTCGACCCGCATGAGCAGGCGGTGCAGCCTCGGCGCGCCTTCCTCGTTGAGCCGCCAGCGCCAGCGGTCGCGGACTTCCTGGGGAATGTCCGGCATCTCCGATATGCCCTCGGCGAGCGCCCGGAAGTAGAGCCCCGTTCCACCGACGAAGATCGGCCGCTGCGCATCGAAGGTGCCGCTATCGGCGAGCACCGCCACGTCGCGCAGCCATGCGCCGGTCGAATAGGCCGTCGCCGGCGACACATGGCCGTAGAGAAAATGGCGTACGCGGGTGAGTTCGGCAGCACTCGGCCGTGCCGTCAGCACGTCGAGCACGCCATAGACCTGCATCGAATCGGCATTGACGATCACGCCGCCGTCGCGCTCGGCCAGCTTCAGCGCCAGTGCCGACTTGCCGCTGGCGGTCGGCCCGGCTATCAGGGTCGCGTTCCTGATGCGCCCCTCGCCTTTCCCGGAATTTTCGATGCCGCTCGTCGCCACGCTGATTTCCCATCCCGACCGCGCTCTGCTGCAGCCGTCCCTTGCCGATAAGGCCATGCGAGGTCTTGGCGCAAGCGGCATTCGCTGGCTGTCCGAAGCCGTCGCCTGCGACATCGACCTCCCCGCAGGACTTTCGGCCGAAGAGGCAGCCGCAGCCCTGTCGGCGGCGCTCACCGGGGAGGCCGTCGACTTCGCCGTGCAGGAAAACGCCGCACGTAGGAAAAAGATCCTGATCGCCGACATGGATTCCACCATGATCGACCAGGAATGCATCGACGAACTGGCCGACGAGATCGGCGTCAAGGACCGCGTCGCCGACATCACCGCCCGCTCGATGAACGGCGAGATCGCCTTCGAACCGGCCTTGCGCGAGCGCGTCGCCCTGCTTGCCGGGCTGGACGCCTCGGTCATCGACCGCATCATCGACAATCGCCTGACGCTGGCCTCCGGCGGCAAGGCGCTGGTAGCCACCATGAAGGCGCATGGCGCATACACCGCGCTCGTCTCGGGCGGCTTCGATGTGTTCACCTCGCGCATCGCCGCCAAGTTCGGCTTCGACGAGAACCGCGCCAACCACCTGATCGAGGCCGACGGACGCCTCACCGGCCAGGTCTCCGAGCCGATCCTCGGCCGCATTGCCAAGGCCGACGCACTCAACGAAATCTCGGCGCGCCTCGGCCTGACCCCGTCGGACGCGATCGCCGTCGGCGACGGCGCCAACGATCTCGACATGATCCGCCTGGCCGGCTCCGGCGTTGCGCTGCACGCCAAGCCCTCGGTGGCCGCCGAAGCCAGGATCCGCATCGACCATTCCGACCTGACCGCCTTGCTCTATCTGCAAGGCTACGGTTACGCCGACTTTGCTCGATGAAGCCGATCCGCACCCAGCGCCTGATCCTGCGTAACTGGGAAGAGCGCGACCGCGAGCTGTTCCATCGCATCAACTGCGACGACACGGTGATGGAGTTCTTCCCGATGCGCCGCAACCGGGCCGAGAGCGACGAACTCTTCGACCGGATACGGGGAAACATCGACCGCGACGGCTTCGGCTTCGCCGCGGCCGAGGTCGCCGACGGCAGCACGTGCATCGGTTTCGTCGGCATCACCCGCACCGATCTCGAACCCTTCATTGCCAAGGGTACCATGGAGATCGGCTGGAGGCTCGCGCCCGAGCATTGGGGCAAGGGTTATGTCACCGAGGCCGCCGAAGCCTGGCTGGCCCAAGCCTTCGAGGTCGTCTGCGAGGACGAGGTGGTCTCCTTCGCGGTCTGGAATAACCATCGCTCCACCGCCGTCATGCAGCGCCTCGGCATGCGTGACGATGCAACCGGCGACTTCGACCACCCGAGCGTGCCCGGCAGCCACCCGCATCTTGCGCGGCACGTGCTCTACCGGCTTTCGCGCAGCGACTGGCAGGAACAAAAAAAGGCGCCTATCTAGCCGTACGGTCTTGCGGAAGGTCGTCGCCCGCCTCCGCCGGCGCATTCGCTACCTTGTCGAGAATCGCCGAGAGATCGCCAGGCGACGCCTGACCGGCACGACGCTTCAGAAATTCGGAAGCGGTCTCGACGGCGCCGACCTTTTGGGCCACAGCCGATGCGATCCATTGATTGAGCGACACCCCGTCGGCCTTGGCCAGACGCATAGCGGCTTCCTTCACCGACAGCGGCAGCTTGAGTGGGTAGGTTGCTTTGCTCATCGCCTTGATCCTTCGAGCAGTTCAGCTGGTTTGAGCACTTTGAGTTCGAACCGTTTCGAGACTTCTTGAAAGTCCCGCAAATTGTGCGTCACGAGGGCATCGGCACGACCGTTGACTGCTGCCTCCAGCACCATTTCATCCTTCGGATCCGACAATTGCGGCCGCCACCGAAAATGAACCTCGACCGGCTCCGCCAACGCGGCAAGTCCCGACAGAAAGCGATCGATGTCAGCATTCGAAAGGCCGTTGGCTGCGCGATGCTCGGGCCTGCGCAACACCGTCTCGTATTCAAGAAACAGTGCAGTCGTCACCAGCGGACGCATGCGCGCGTCGGCAACCAGCTTTAGAACCGCAAACGACGCCCCATTGCGGCTCCGCAAACCGGCCGCGACCACATTCGTATCAAGAACGACCCGCATGGGAGGCAATGTAGTACATCCCATAGGATGCTACAAACATGAGCCGTAGCGGCCACCGGCAGCCAAGGACAGAACAAAAAAGGCGGCCGTATAGCCGCCTTTCTCATTCGATCTCAATGGCTTGTCCGGATTTCCGGGTTCAATCCATCCGCACCGTCACGAACCGCAGCTCGCCGGTCTTGGAGGCCAGCATCAGCAGCGCGTTCTTGCGACCCTGCTCCTTGAGCTTGGCGATGCGGTCCATCACGTCCTTCGGCGTCGAAACCGATTCCTGCGCGATCTCGGTGATCACCTCGCCGGCGGCGATGCCACGCTCGGCCGCGGCCGAATCCTTGGCGACCGAAGTCACCACCGCGCCCGAGACGTCCTGGGCGATGCCGAACTTGGCACGCGTGTCGTCGTTGAGTTCGCCGATCGTCATGCCGAGCACGCTGGCCGTCGCCACCTCAGCGCCCTGGTCGGGAGTTCCCTCGGGCGCGCCGTTTTCGCCCTCGGCCAGCTTCTCGCCGTCCTCGAGCCGGCCGAGCGTCACCTTGACGGTCTGCTCGACGCCCTTGCGCACGATGACGACGTCGACCGCCTTGCCCACCGGGCTCTCGGCCACGACACGCGGCAGGTCGCGCATCTCGATGACGTCCTTGCCGTCGAACTTGATGATCACGTCGCCGGGCTGGACGATGCCATTGTCGACCGGTCCGCCCTTGATGATGCCGGCCACCAGCGCGCCCTTGGCGGTCTTCATGCCGAGGCTTTCAGCAATGTCGTCGGTCACCGGCTGGATGCGCACGCCGAGCCAGCCGCGGCGGGTCTCGCCGAAATTGACCAGCTGGTCGACGACGCCGGAGGCGATCTCTGCGGGAATCGAGAAACCGATGCCGATCGAGCCGCCCGACGGCGAGATGATCGCGGTGTTGATGCCGATGACCTCGCCGCTCATGTTGAACAGCGGTCCGCCCGAATTGCCGCGGTTGATTGCGGCATCGGTCTGGATGAAGTCGTCATACGGGCCTGAGTTGATGTCGCGGTTGCGCGCCGAAATGATGCCCACCGTCACCGAGCCGCCGAGGCCGAACGGATTGCCGATCGCCATCACCCAGTCGCCGATCCGCATCTTGTTGGAATCGCCGAACTTCACCGCCGTCAGCTTCTTGCCCTTCGGGTCGACCTTGAGCACGGCGAGGTCGGTCTTGGTGTCGGTGCCGACCAGTTCGGCCTTGAGCTTCGATCCGTCGGAGAAGTTCACCTCGATCTCGTCGGCGTCGGCGATGACGTGGTTGTTGGTCACCACGATGCCCTTCTCGGCATCGATGACGAAGCCCGAGCCCAGCGACTGCACCTTCTGCGCGCCGCCTCCGCCCTCGCCCTCGCGATCCTTGAAGAAGTCGTCGAAGAAGTCCTGGAAGGGCGAGCCCTCGGGCAGTTGCGGCATCGGCACCGCATTCTCGCCCTCGCCGCCCTTGACGGTCTGCGAGGTCGAAATGTTGACCACGGCGCCCAAAAGCCCCTCGGCGAGGTCGGCGACCGAATCCGGTCCTTGCTGCTGTGCGAAGGCCGGCGGAACCAGCGAGGGTGCGGCGATCGCGCCGATCATTAGCGCCGTCGTGGCGGTAAGGGAAGCCTTTCGCATGGCGCGCAAAAGGGACTTGGAATTCATTGGAGAAGCCTCCCGGCTGTCTGGCGTTGGTCGCGCCGGGCCTCCCGCGCGCGAAGCGTCATCATGAAAATAAATAAGGCCTGTTTGCGGCCATCGCTATCTGAGAGGCGCAAAAATTCCGTTATCCCCGCACCAGCCACACGATGCCGACGCCGATGGCCATCGCCGCCAGGCCGAACACCCGCAGCGCGTTTTCGGGGATATCCGCCATCTGGGCGGCCATGCGCTTCATCTGCGCGGGAAAGCCGCCATAGACCACGCCCTCGATGACGAGAACCAGACCTATGGCGACGATCAGGTCCTGCACCGGCGTGACTAGTTGCCGGTGCCGGGAGCGGTGCCCGCCTGCGGGGCGGGTGCAGGCTTCGGTGCCGGGGTCGTGCCGCCGTCCGGATTGCGGAAATAGCGGAAGAACTCCGATTCGGGCGACAGCACCATGGTCGTGCCGTTCGGATCGAGAGCCGTGCCATAGGCGGTCATCGAGCGATAGAACTCGAAGAACTCCGGATCGCGCTGGAAGGCGTTGGCGAAGATGGCGTTGCGCTGGGCCTCACCCTGGCCGCGCAGGATTTCCGATTCCTTCTGCGCCTCGGCAACGATCTCGACCACTTCGCGGTCGGCGCGGGCGCGGATGCGCTGCGCCGCCTCGCGGCCCCGTGCCCGCAGCCTCTCGGCCTCGGCCAGACGTTCGGCCTTCATGCGGTCGTAGGTCTGCTGCGACACCTCGGCCGTCAGGTCGGTGCGGCGTATGCGGACGTCCTCGACCTGCAGGCCGAGCGCATTGGCGTCCGGCTGCAACTGGTCGCGGACGTCGCGCATCATCGACGCACGTTCTTCCGAAAGGGCCGATTCGAAGCCGCGCACGCCATAGACGCGGCGGAGTGCGGCGTCGAGGCGGGTGCGCAGACGCTGTTCGGCCAGTTCCACGCTGCCCGAGACCGTCGAGCGGAACTTGCGGGCATCGTTGATGCGATAGGCGACGAAGGCGTCGACGTCATAGAACTTACCGCCCGAAACCTGGACGCGGATGTCGTCGAGGTCGAGCCGCAGCACGCGGTCCTCGATGATCTGGACATTGTCGGCCTCGAACATCGAGAACGGCGCCTTGAAGTAGATGCCGGGCTCGGACTTGACGTCGACGATCTCGCCGAAGCGCAGCACGATCGCCTGTTGGCGCTCGTTGACCACGAAGATCGACGAATAGACCAGGAACAGGATGATAGCGGCGAAGACGCCGATGATGGGAAGTCGGTTCGACATTACTGGCCTCCCGCCGCCGGAGCGCGCTTCTGCAGTTCGGGCAGTGGCAGATAGGGCACCACGCCCTGGCCGCTGCCTTGCTCGACGATCACCTTGCCGGAGCCCTGGAGCACCTTTTCCATCGTCTCGAGATAGAGGCGCTTGCGGGTCACTTCGGGCGCCTTGGCGTATTCGTCGTAGACCGAGATGAAGCGCTGCGCCTCACCTTCGGCCTCCTGCACGACGCGGTTCTTGTAGGCGGCCGCGTCCTCGCGGACCTGTGCCGCCTCGCCGCGTGCCTGGCCGAGTTTCTGGTTGGAATACTGGTTGGATTCCTCGACGAAGCGGTCTTCGTCCTGTTCGGCGCGCTGCACCTCGTCGAAGGCGTCGGCCACTTCGCGCGGCGGCGCGGCGTCCTCGATAGAGATCGCGTTCACCGACAATCCCGTGCCGTATTCGTCGAGCGTCGCCTGGATGATGTCGCGCACGTTGGAGGCGATGCCCTGGCGATCGTCGCGGAAGATGTCCTGAGCCGGCCTGCGGCCGACCACTTCACGCATGGCGCTCTCGGCGACCTGGCGCACCATCACGTCGGGTTCGGCCACATTGAACAGATAGGCCTTCGGATCAGAGACCTGGTAGGCAACCGAGAACTTCACGTCGACGATGTTCTGGTCGCCCGAAAGCATCAGGCCGGACGAGGTGCTGCCGCGCACTTCGCCGATGTCGACGAGCTTTTCGGCGGTGTTGACCTTCTCGACCGTTTCGATCGGCCACCAGTGGAAATGCAGACCCGGCTGCGACAGCTCTTCCTTCGGCTTGCCGAACCGCAATTCGACCGCGATCTCGTCTGGCTGCACGGTGTAGACCGTCTGGAATGCCCAGAGCGCGACCAGGCCGGCCGCGATCAGGCCGAACAGCGCCGGGCTGGAGCCGCCGCCGCCCGGGAGCGCGCGCTTGAGCTTGTCCTGGCCGCGCCGGATGATGTCCTCGAGATCGGGGGGCGATCCCGGAGGTCCGCTCGGTCGTGGTCCCTGCCCCCAGGGTCCGCCGCCACCGCCACCGCCGCCGCCCCAAGGGCCGCCGCTGCCGCCTCCACTCTGATTGTTCCAGGGCATGAATGTCCTTTCGACTGCACGATGACGACGGCCGCGCCTGAAACGGCCGCCCATTTACTGATACCATCTATAGGGATGCAACAACGTGCTTTCAACGCGACGGTCGGCTGCATGCCGTCCTTTCGCTACAGATGTATGAACGAAGTCCCTTACTGCGCCGCCGATCGCCTCCGGTAAATGGTATAGCGTGTCGCATGGCTGTCCTTTTCGCCGGCCGGAAACGCCTCCGAACTGGCGACGGACCAGGTGTTCGGATCTATCTCGGGAAAGCGGGTGTCGCCATCGGGCGAGGTCAGGACGTGGGTGACATGCAGCCGGTCGGCGATCGGCAGCGCCTGGCGATAGATTTCGCCGCCGCCGATCACGCATATGTCGTCGGCGCCCGCCAGGCATCGCCCTCGCGCGGTCGCCAGCGTGATCGCATCCTTCAGGGAATGCACCACCTCGGCCCCCTCGGCGCGATATCCCCGGTCGCGGGTCACCACGATGTTGATGCGCCCCGGCAGGGGCCGCTTCGGAAAACTCTCCCACGTCTTGCGCCCCATGACGATCGGCTTGCCCATCGTGTCGGCCTTGAAGCGCTTGAGGTCGCTGGAAAGCCGCCACGGCAAACCGTTGTCGCGGCCGATCACGCCGTTCTCCGCAATCGCAACGTAGATCACTATGTCCATCGGCCGCTTCCCTGTCCGGGCGAATCTCGGCGACGCCCCTTACCTGCCGCTATCGTAGGGTTGCAGGATCAGAATATCGACATCGCGTTCGGGATAAAAGTTCTCGGCCACCATCTCGAAGGTCGTCCCAGCGGCGCGCCTTCCCGATGCAATCAAAAGTGAGTCGACACCGGTTCAGGTTGTAGCGCACAGTGAAATTCGAGAGGGAACACAACGATAACGATAAGGGAGGTCGCATGTCCGAGCATGCTAGGTCTCTTTCCCCCGAAGACCTTGAGATGCTGGCGCGGGTTCTTGCCCGAAGCCTGCCCACGGCCCCGACATCGGAAGACCGGGAGATGCAAGCAGCATCGCTGGTCTGCCTGTTCGGCACCGGCGTGACCGACGAGGCGCGCCTCACCCAACTCATGCGGGGTTGCCGCAGGGTATATCCGCCCATGCCCTCCCTGAACCTGGAAGCGCCTATCCATCATTGACCTTGCGTGACCGCGAGATGCGCGGTTCTCGGCGGCTTCGGCCGCCGGCTTGCTGCCGCTGCCGTCCTCCGGGTGGGCGGCGCTGCGCAGCACCGGCGGTCGGATGGGGCGGCAGGCCCGTGCCGCGCACCGCATTGGCGCGGGTCGCCGCTTCGACGACGCCGCTGGCCCCAGGCAAGTCCGCGCCGGACTGGCAAGCGCCCCCAAGGTAGTCGGCGCCCCGCGCCGGTCAGAAATCCATTCCGGGGGCCGGCATCGGCGGCGTGGTCTCTTTCTTCGGTCTCTCCGCGATCATCGCCTCGGTCGTCACCAGCAGCCCGGCAACCGAGGCGGCATCCTGGAGGGCGGTGCGCACGACCTTCGCAGGATCGATCACGCCCTGCTTGTAGAGGTCGCCGAACCGGTTGGTCTGCGCATTCCAGCCGAAGGCGAAATCGGCCTGTTCGCGCAGCTTGCCGACGATGATCGAGCCCTCCGCGCCGGCATTTTCGGCGATCTGCCGCACCGGCATCTCGACCGCGCGGCGCACGATGTCGACGCCCGTCTTCTGGTCGGGATTGTCGGCCTGCACGGTGGCGAGCGCGTTTGCGGCCCTCAGCAGCGCCACGCCCCCGCCGGGCAGGATGCCTTCCTCGACCGCCGCCCGTGTTGCGTGCAGCGCATCGTCGACGCGGTCCTTGCGTTCGCGTACCTCGACTTCGGTCGAACCGCCGACCCTGATCACCGCCACGCCGCCGGCGAGCTTGGCCAGCCGCTCCTGCAGCTTCTCGCGGTCGTAGTCCGACGTGGTCTCCTCGATCTGTGCCTTGATCTGCGCGATGCGTCGCTGGATCTCCTCCGTCTTGCCCGCGCCCTCCACCATGGTCGTGCTTTCCTTTTCGATGACGACCTTCTTGGCGCGGCCCAGCATGTTGAGCGTCACGTTCTCGAGCTTGATGCCGAGATCTTCGGAGATCGCCGTTCCGCCGGTGAGGATCGCGATGTCCTCCAGCATGGCCTTGCGGCGGTCGCCGAAGCCGGGCGCCTTGACGGCCGCGATCCTGAAGCCGCCCCTGAGCTTGTTGACCACGAGCGTGGCCAGCGCCTCGCCCTCGATGTCCTCGGCGATGATCAGCAGCGGCTGGCCGGACTGGACCACGGCTTCAAGGATGGGCAGCATCGCCTGCAGGTTGCCGAGTTTCTTCTCGTGGATCAGGACGTAGGGCTCCTCCAGCTCGGCCCGCATCTTGTCCGGATTGGTGATGAAGTAGGGGCTGAGATAGCCTCGGTCGAACTGCATGCCCTCGACGATCTCGAGTTCGGTCACGGCCGTCTTGGCTTCCTCGACGGTGATGACGCCGGTGTTGCCGACCTTGTCCATCGCTTCCGCCAGGAAGCGCCCGATCTCGGTGTCGCCATTGGCCGAAATGGTGCCGACCTGGGCGATCTCGTCGTTCCTGGTCACCTTGCGGGCATGGCGCTTCAGCTCTTCGACGACCGCCTCGACCGCCTTGTCTATGCCGCGCTTGAGATCCATCGGGTTCATGCCGGCGGCAACCGCCTTGGCGCCCTCCTGGACGATCGCCTGAGCCAGGATGGTCGCCGTCGTGGTGCCGTCGCCTGCCACGTCGCTCGTCTTCGAGGCGACCTCGCGCACCATCTGGGCGCCCATGTTCTCGAACTTGTCTTCGAGTTCGATCTCCTTGGCGACCGTCACGCCGTCCTTGGTGATGCGCGGGGCGCCGAACGCCTTGTCGATGACGACGTTGCGGCCCTTGGGACCGAGCGTGACCTTGACGGCATTGGCGAGGATATCGACACCACGCAGCATCTTGGCCCGTGCGTCGCCGTGAAACCTGACTTCCTTGGCGGCCATCGTCCTACTCCTTCATCGGCAGCATCGCGTTGGCTGTTCTGGTCGACGTCGAGCGCCGTATAAGGTCCTGATTTTCACGCGTGGCGGCCCGTCTGGCAACAACTTCCGACTGCAACGGCCGCCCTCTGCCGCGGCAACAGGTCGACATCGCTTCGAAAGGCATACGTGTCCCGCCGACGGCGGTCAGATAGGTATGTCCCGGCCCCGCTTCGGATCTATCTTCCAAGGCTCCAGCGTGACGATGGCCTTCTCGAGGATGCCGGTGGAACGGGCAAATCCGGCGAAAGCGCTTCGCGCCTTTTCCGGCGCCATCGAGCCTTCGCAGGCCGCCCGGCACGCCCTCACGGCCGTCTGGTAGATCGGCCCGCGCCGCGTTGCCGGCCAGGTTCCGAGGAAAGTCAGGGCTTCGTCGATGCAGGCAATTTCGCGTATCCGGTCCTCACCCTCCTTCACCAGGACGGGATTGCCGAACGGTTTGGCTTCCATCGCAGTCTCCATGCAACAGAGGCGGCCCGGTCCCACGCCGGGCACGGTATTGATAGGTGAAAAGCACTACGCACGGCTAGGGGAAAAATGTGCAGATTACGGACCGCCGACTCGCACGCAAGAACGCGCCAGCGGCATTTCGGTTCCGTTGTGTCACCGGCCGAGCGGGCGGCGCGGCCTACACGGCGATGGGCGCGCGGATGCTCGCTTCGGCAACGTAGTTGTCGAGCCGGAAATCCTCGAAGCGGAAAGCGAAGAGATCCTTCACCTCGGGATTGATCCACATGGTGGGCAGAGCCTTCGGCGTGCGCCCGAGTTGCTCGCGCGCCTGATCGAAATGGTTGTGGTAGATATGCGCGTCGCCCAGCGTATGGACGAAATCGCCCGGCTTCAGCCCCGTCACCTGCGCCACCATCATCGTCAGCAGCGCATAGGAGGCGATGTTGAACGGCACACCGAGGAAGATGTCGGCCGAACGCTGGTAGAGCTGGCACGACAGCCGGCCGTCGGAAACATAGAACTGGAACAGGCAGTGGCACGGCGGCAGCGCCATGGCGTCCACCTCTTCCGGGTTCCAGGCCGAGACGATCAGCCGGCGCGAATTCGGGTTCTTGCGGATCTGCACCAGAAGGTTGGCGATCTGGTCGATCTCGCCGCCGTCGCGCGTCGGCCAGGAGCGCCACTGCTTGCCGTAGACCGGGCCGAGGTCACCATTCTCGTCGGCCCACTCGTCCCAGATCGAGACGCCGTTGTCCTTGAGATACTTGATGTTGGTATCGCCGGCCAGGAACCACAGTAGTTCGTGGATGATCGACTTCAGATGCAGCTTCTTGGTGGTGAGGACGGGGAAGCCCTTCGCCAGGTCGAAGCGCATCTGGTGGCCGAAGACCGAACGCGTACCGGTTCCGGTGCGGTCGCCGCGGTCGGAACCGTTTTCCATCACATGGCTGAGAAGGTCGAGATACTGGCGCATCGGTCGGGGCTCGATTCGTGTAGCGCCCGATCATAGCGGTCAAAGGCGCTGGAGGAAACGAACGCAGAGCCGTTTCCCCAGCCGCGCCCGCCGTAGCCGGCTCATGCCCGCTACAGCGACCGGACACACCGGCATTGCTGCCTGTCTGCCCGCGTCGCCGGATCAGGCGTCGGCCCGCGGCCTCGGCGCCGCTCAGAGCGCGCCGAGCTTCCCGAGTTCCTTCGCCACCAGATAGTAGAAGGTGACGCGGCTTTTGGTGTTGTCCGCCGACATCGCCTTGCAGACCTTCTCCAGCGCGCCGTCGGCCTTCTTGGCGTCCTCGACGCCGAGCTTCTTGGCGATCCAGCCGGCCTTCACGCGGTCCAGTTCCTTCTGGTCGGTACAGGAGACGAGCGACGAATCGCGATTGCGCAGTGCAATTCCCAGGTGCTTGACGATCTTGCTCACCGCCTCGTCCTTGGCGCCGGCATCGTATTTCTTCACGTCTGCAAGGTAGTCGGTCATGTAAGTCCCCTCTTAGGCGGTTGACCTCTGTTCGGATGCCCCCCGAGTTCGCCGCTGGCCATGCCTTGCGGCGGGCCGCGAGCTTCGTTTCGCGCATGGCGCGAGTCAACCCCGTGTGTTCGCGTGGACCACAATTCGATTGCGGATGGAGCGGTCGGCCTGCGGTTCCGCCCTTCCCTTTTGCGCCGGGCCTCCCTATATTCGCCCCGTCAGCTCGACTGACTATGGCAATAAACTGCCGATGAAATAAGCCATTCGGACCCGGGGGCGGTACCCGGCGCCTCCACCAAAAGCCGCCGTCCGACTGCGACGGTTTTTGCTGGGGGCGAAATAGGATCGACGAGGGTGTAAAGATCGGACTTTTGCCCGGCATTGTACCACCGTTATCGGGCTAAACTTATAGTTGCCAACGACAACTATGCGGAAGCACGTCTCGCTGCTTAATGCGGCGCGATAGCTTCAAATCAAGTCCTAGCGGTTCGCACTTCTAGGCGGGGTTCGGAGGTACCTGGCAACAGAAACCTCCACTTCTCTCCCCATCCGCTTCCCCCAATCTGCGGTTTGCCGGCCTTCGCTGGCTTTCCGATGCCGGCATTCGCCTGGTGGCGTCAGCCTGCCTGCGCACGGCCGGTCCCGTTCATTTTCGGAGACCTTCATGATCCCAGACACCGATCGTTTCCACGTGCTCACCGGCGGTCCCGGCTCGGGCAAGACGACGCTTGTCGACGCCCTCGCCGCGGCCAGCCATTCCACCATGGTCGAGGCCGGCCGGGGCATCATCCGCGATCAGATGGCGATCGACGGCCCCGCCCTGCCCTGGCGCGATCCCGCCCTCTTTGCCGAGCTGATGCTGAGTTGGGAAATGCGCTCGCACGCCATGGCCTCGGCACTGCCCGGTCCCGTTTTCTTCGACCGCGGCATGCCCGATGTCGTCGGCTACCTGCGCCTCATGGGCCTGCCGGTGCCGGCCCATGTCGAGCAGGCCGCGAGCGGCTATCGCTACGCCAAAACGGTGTTCGTCCTGCCGCATTGGCCCGAAATCTTCACCCGGGACAGCGAGAGGCGGCAGGATGAAGACGAGGCCCGCCGCACGCATGCCGGAATGGTCGAGACCTACAGGGAGTTTGGCTACGATCTGATCGAGGTGCCAAAGGCGCCGGTGCATGTGCGCCTGCGCTTCGTGCTGGAGCAATCGCAGCCGGCCTAGGCCGCGCTCGGCAGTTGCACCCCTTCGGCGAAGGTGCGGTTGCGGCCGGCGCGCTTGGCCGCATAGAGGATCTTGTCGGCTCGGGCGATGGCGTCCCACAGTCCTTCGTCCGCATGGAGTTCGGCAATGCCGAAGCTGCAGGTCACTACGAAATCGTCCGGCAACTCGGCGAAGCGCAGGCCGGCAATCTCGCGTCGCAACTGTTCAGTCAGCCTGAACGCGCCCTTGACCGTATTGGATTTGAGGCAAAGGACGAACTCCTCGCCGCCGGTACGCGCTGCGACGTCGCCGCTGCGCAGCCGGCGCCTGATGATGCCGGCGACATTCGTCAGCACCACGTCGCCGGCGGCATGCCCGAAGCGGTCGTTGATGCCCTTGAAGCGATCGATGTCGCACGCGACGATGCTCAGCGGCTTGTGCCTGCCGGCCGACAGCAGGCGCGCCTCCCGCCCCTGCAGGCCGCGGCGGTTCAGCAGCCCCGTCAGCGGGTCCGTGTCGCGCTCGGTCTTCAGCCCCCGCACGATGTCGGCACAAACGACGACCAGAAGACCCAGCCCCATGGCCGCGCCGAGCACCGACATGGTGAATTGCGCCCAGATCCAGAAGTCCGATTCAAAAAATGCATCGACATCGTCGGTCGGAACCGAGTTGCCGTCGAGCATGACGCGGACGAAGAAGGTCAGTCCGAGCCCGACCAGCAGCCAGAGCATGGCGCGGTCGATGACGCTGCCGCGCATCAGGCCGCGCAACTTCCACGCGCCATTCAGGATGATGCTGCCCATGCCGATATTGAGCGCATAGACACGGATCTGGAGGTTGTTCTCGACGTAATAGAAATAGCAGAGCACACCGACGATGGCCGCGAACCAGACGGCGTGCAGCCCAAGCGGCATCGACCGGCCCGAACGCGCGAGCACACCTTCCACCAGCAGCAGCGGACCGGCGGTGTAGAGCATGGCGGATACGATGGTGTTGTAGCCAATATCGGGCGGCCAAAGCGCAAACTGCACGATGGTGCCAAACCCGACAGCCGCAAATGCCAGAGCAAAGAACAGCAGGTGCCGGCGACGGCGCTCCAGCAGCCATATGCAGAAGAAAGTGGCCGCGAAGAGCAGCAACAGGGCGGAGGGAATGAATTTCAAGATTATCCGCGGCCTTCGGCGTCGTCGCTCTACTTCCGGTGGTCTTGGTGCAGACTTACGCGCCCTTTGTAAACAAGACGATATCAAGGCCGTATGACATGGACCGCGAGCATTGGTCCAGATGTGCAAATGCCCGCCGGATGGCGGGCATTGATATCAGGAGCCGGGCGTGGTCTGGCCCCGAAAGCTCATTCGGCCGGAACCTCGGCCACTTCCCGGCCGCGTCCCAGCGTCACCTGGGCCAGCACGAAGGCGATCACGGCCGAGGTGGTGATGCCGAAGAGCATGGGCAGCGGGGTGCCGTCGAAGAACAGGCCGGCTGTGGCCATGGCAACCGCGCCGGTGGCGAAATGCAGCGTGCCCATCAGCGCCGACGCAGTGCCGGCGATCTCGCCGTGCTCTTCCATCGCCAGCACGGAGGTGGTCGGGATGACGAGGCCGAGGAAGCCGTAGCCGATGAACAACAGCGTCGCCAGCACGTCGAGGCGGTCGACGCCCGAAGCGAAGACGGCAAGCAGCACCACCATCGTGGTGGCGTAGCCGACGACCGCTACCCGCACCACCCGCTTCAGCCCGAACCGCTCGGTCAGCAGGCCCGTCAGCTGCGACATGCCGATGAAGGCCACCGCGTTGATCGAGAAGAACACGCTGTAGACCGACGGCGACAGGCCGTAGTGGTCGATCAGGATGAAGGACGAGTTGGCGAGATAGACGAAGAAGCTGGCGATGCCGAAGCCGCCTATGAAGGTGAGGCCGAGGAAGTTGCGGTCGCCGAGCAGGAAGCGGTAGCCGACGAGCGCGCTGCGGATCGAGCTTCCGGCGCGATGTTCGGCCGGGCGTGTCTCGTTCAGCGAGGTCGCGAGCAGGATCACCGCCAGCACGGCTGCGCCCGTCACGGTCCAGAACACGGCGCGCCAGCCGAAACTCTCGATCACCAGGCTGCCGGTCAGCGGCGCCAGGATGGGCGAGACGCTGAACACCAGCATCAGCAGCGACATCAGCCTCGCAGCTTCCGTGCCGGTGTGCAGGTCGCGCACCACGGCACGCGGCACCACCATGCCCGCCGAGGCGCCCAGCCCCTGCAGGAAGCGGAAGCCGATCAGCCATTCGATGTCGGGCGCGAGTGCCGCGCCGATGCCGCCGACGGCGAAAAGCCCCAGCCCCAGATAGAGCGGCGCCTTGCGGCCGATCATGTCGGAGATCGGGCCAACGACGATCTGCGCCAGCCCCATGGACAGGAAGAACACCAGAAGGCTCATCTGCACGGCGGCGGTGCCCGCGTTGAGATCGGCGCCGATCGAGGGCAGCGCCGGAAGATACATGTCGATGGCGAACGGTCCGATGGCCGACAAAAGGCCGAGCACGACCGCTACGCGGAGGAATTGTGGTGTCATGGCGTGATTCTTTCGGTCTGGTTTCGGTCGCGGATGCCGCGACGCGCAATCCAATGACGTTCGACAACCCGCGATTCCGACTCCTCCCGAACCGGAACACCAGATTGAGTACATATTTTTAGACATACTTGTCCAAATCGTCAATCAGGCGTATATAAAATTTCCATGACACCTGCCAACGCCCCTGACATTTCCGTCCACCGCAGCCACAGCACCAAGCGGCATTCGATCATCGACGCCGCCGCGTCGGTCTTCTGTCGCGAAGGGTTCGCCGGCGCCAACATAGACCTGATCGCCGCCGAGGCGGGCGTGTCGCGCCAGACCGTCTACAATCACCATGGCGACAAGGAGAATCTGCTCGTCGCCGTCGTCCGCGAGATCACCGAGCGCATGAGTGCCGGTGTCTTCGAAACGCTCGCCACCTTCCCCGACAGGCCGGTCGACCTGGAGGCGGAACTGGTCGCCTTCGCCGTGCGGCTCAACCAGAACTGCATGTGCAATCGCGACGGAAAGTTCCTGCGCAAGCTGCTGCAGGCCGAGGGCTCTCGCTATCCCGAACTCTTCGCCGGCTGGCGCGAACACGGCCCGGCCAAGACCTGGGCAGCACTTGCTGCGCGCTTTGCGCGGCTTGCGCATGCCGGCTGGCTGGAAATCGACGATCCGGACGTCGCCGCGCGCCAGTTCCTGGCCCTCGTCAATGCCGACCTGCAGATGGCGATGATCTTCGGCGACACACTTTCGGAAGAGCAGTTGCGCCAGGCCGCGACCAACGCGGTGCGCACCTTCCTCCGCGCCTTCGGCAAGGCGCATCGGAACACCGCCTGAGCAACCCCAATAAGGCGCTATATCTGGTTTACGACGGCCTCAAGCTTGATTACAGGTAAGGGGACGATTCACTCGGACCCCCGCACCGACATATGGCCGAAGATCAGATCCGCTACGACATTCTCGCCCAGGAGGCACTGCGCGGCGTCATGCGCAAAGTCCTGGCGGAAGTCGCGCGAACGGGCCTCCCGGGGAACCATCATTTCTTCATCACCTTCATGACCGGTGCGCCGGGCGTGCGCATCTCGAGCCGCCTGCGCGAGCGCTATCCGGAGCAGATGACCATCGTCATCCAGTTCCAGTACTGGGACCTGAAGGTCACCGACACCGGCTTCGAGGTCGGTCTTTCCTTCTCCGACGTGCCGGAAAAGCTCGAGATTCCGTTCTCCGCCGTACGCGGCTTCTACGATCCCTCGGTCAATTTCGAGCTCGAGTTCGAGGTCAGGACCGAGACCGCCGACGACGAGGCGCCGGCGGCCGAGCCGGTCGCCATCTCCAAGCCGGCCGAGCCCAAGTCCGCTTCCAAGAAGAAGGCCGCGGATTCCGAGGCCAAGGAAGCGCGGGACGAGGCAGCGCCCGCCAAGAGCGCCGACGTGGTCTCGCTCGACGCGTTCCGCAAGAAGTAGCGACCGGACGAGGAGGCCATGGCCGACATCGTCAATCTCAGGCAATTCAGGAAGCAGAAGGCGCGCAGCGAGCGGGAGGCAACCGCCGAGCAGAATCGCGCGCTCCACGGACGAACCAAGGCCGAAAGGCAACGGGACCTGCTTGAGGCCGACCGCGCCGGCAAGTTCGTCGACGGCCACCGCCGCGACCCCGCCCCTGAAAAGCCCGACCGGTGAGCCTGGTCGAAAAGCGCTCGGTGACCATCCGCGGGCACCGCACCAGCTACTCGCTCGAAAAGCCCTTCCATGACGATCTCGTCGCCATCGCCGCGGCGCGCGGCATCGCCCTTGCCGCGCTGATCGCCGAAGTCGACGACCGGCGCCCGCGCGAGGCGAACCTGTCCTCCGCGCTGAGGCTATTCGTCCTCGAACAGGCCAAGCGCGCCGCGGCCGGCGCCACTCCCCCACCCAGCGAGTAGCAGGTGCCGGCAAATCGCTGGCGGCTACTGGCTTTCCAGCGATTTGAAAAACTCTTCGATGGTCTGCGGCTCGAGCTTCTTCTTGGGCAGCACCTGCGGCACGGCCGATCCGGGCGGCGTCGCCGCTTCAGGCATGTCGAGCGGTCGGACCTCGGGCAGTGGCGCACGCTCGATCTCGGGCGGCGTGGGCTGTTGTTCGGCCTCGCGCCGCGCCCCGTCCTCGGCCTCGATCCTGGCTTTTTCTTCGGCCTGCCGGGCCTGCTCCAGCGCCTGCTGGCGGGCCCGCTCCTCCGCAGCCCGGCGCTCCGCAGCCTCGGCCGCGTGAGCTTCCGCCTCGGCCTTCGCCTGGGCCGCGGCCTCAGCGGCGCGAGCCTCTTCCTCCGCCTTGCGACGCGCTTCCTCGGCGCGAGCCTTGGCCGCCTCCTGCTCGGCGCGTTTGCGCGCCTCCTCGGCCAGCCTTGCCTCCTCGGCAATGCGCTCCCGCTCGACCTGCACCGCCGCGAAATAGCGCGTTTCGCGCCGCAGCCGCTGCTTTTCGAGCAGCGCCGATTGCATCGCCTCGACGCGGGCCTGTTCCTTCTCCAGCGCCCGCTGGGTCAGGAACTGCGCCATCGGCTCGCTGTCGAAGCGCCGAACCGTCGCCCCCGGCTTGCCCTCCATCGTGAAGCGCAGCGCGGGCTCCGTCCCCGCCACCTCCTCGTCGCCGGGGGCATAGGCGATGCTGCCGCTGCCGCTCACCGTGCCGCCGCCGAGATCGGCGCGTAGGTCGGCGGTGATGCTCGCGCCCGAATTCTTCAGCGTGATCGGCGGCACGCGCAAAATGCCGCCGGCGAGCGTGAATGCCACTTCCGCGCGTTCGGCTGCAAAGATGCCCTCGCCCGCGATCTTCGGCGCGAACTCCGCCACCCGCGCGGCGTTGACGTCGCGGCCGAGCGTGTCGGCGCGCGCAATCAGCGCAGGCAGGGCATCGGGGTTGAAGCCTTGCAGCGTAATCCCGTCCACGCTCGCCGTACCGGACCCCGACAACGATGCCGCCAGTCCCCCGATCGACTTGCCGCTCGCCGACAGCGAAGCCGAGAAATCGCCCTTGCCGCCGAGGCCGGCCAGGCCGGGCATCGCCGACACATCCGATCCGTCGAGCTTCAGCTGCGCGGTGAGCAGCGCGGTACCGCCGTTGTTCTTCAGTTCGGCCTGGCCGTCGAGGTTGCCGCCGTAGAGCTTGGCCTTGAGGCCCGAGACGCGCAGCGACTGGCCGTCGAGCTTCAGCGCCAGCACCGCGTCGCTGGCCGTGACCAGTGGCTCGGCCGCAAGCGTAGCCGCGACGATCTCGAGATCGGCGCCGAACGGGGCCGTGGACTTTTGCGCAAATGGCGCCGCCGGCCAAGCGCCCTGGTCGCCGCCGTCCAGCGCGTTCGCCCCGGTCAGCATCTCGGCGAGGCGGGCAAGATCGAGTTCGTCCAGGGTCAGGGAACCGCCAAACTGCGGCACACCGTCGGCAAGGTCGACGGCGATGCTGCCGACCACCGCCCCTTCGTTGACCATTCCGTCGAGCCGGCCCAGCACGAGCGGTCCGCCGGCATAGCTGGCGTCCGCCGCGAGGTCCACGCGCGTGCCGGTCCCCAGGCCGGGAAGCGACACGCCGCCGGTCATCAGCCAGGGCTCGATGTCGGCGGCCTTCAGGGTCGCCCGGCCATTCAGGCTCGGCCCCTCCTGGCGCAGCGCCACCCTTCCCGCAAAGCTCGCGGAGACATCCTCTCCCTTGAAATTCGCGCTCACGTCGAGCCCGCTGCGGGCAGCACCATCGGCCTTGACCTCGATCTCGCCGGGGCCGACCAATCCCAGTGGCAGCACCGGCAGGCCGGCCAGCGCCAGCAGCGAGGTTGCATCCTCGTTGCGGGCGGAAAGCTCGAGCTTCGCCTGCGCCAGCCCCGCGTCGCCCGAGTACGCCGGCACGGAAAGCGTCGCGAGCAGCGCCGAGCCGCCCGCCTCGCCCTGCGCGCTGAAGGCCACGCCTGTCGTGCCGTCTCCGTTCTCGACCGCACTCGCCACGACATCGATCCGCGCATCGGTCAGCAGCCCCGGAGTTTCCGCCACCTGTTGCGCGAGCCCCGCAAGCAGCCGGTTTTCGGGCTGCTGCGCCGCAACCAGCTGCACCAGCGGCGCGAGGTCCACGGCCACCACCGAGGCGTCGAGGTTGCCGGTGGGCGCCGCCGGAAAGTCCTTGATCCTGCCTGTGGCGCTCACCGAGGCGCCCGCCAGTCCGCCTACCGTCAGCCTGTCGATCTCGAGTACGCCTTCGCGCAGGCGCAGCGCCGTGTCGACGGTGTCGGCGCGGACGCCGGCGAGGCCCACCGGCCCGGCCCGCACGGCGAGATCGAGGTCCGTGTCGGCGAAGCGGTTGACGCCCGCGTCGGTCACGAACAGGCTGGCGAAGGCGCGCAGGCCCTCGACGTCGAGTTCCCCGCCGTCGAGCTTCATGGTCACCGAGGCGCGGGCATCGCCCGGCTGCAGGCTGTCCAGCTCGCCCTTGAATTTCGCCGTGCCGAGAATCAGTTCGACGTTGTCGAACCTCTGCTGCTCGCGCGTCAGCGCCACCTTGGCCTTGAAGCCGGCGGCCGGCAGCCGCCGCACCGCCTCGTCGACGTCCCTGGCCACCCACGCCGCGAAGCCGGAGGGCTGGCCGACCGCCAGCAGGAGGTTTCCGTCGAAGCCGAAGCCGTCGCCGGTGCGCAGGAAGCCATCGGCCTCGAGCCGGGTCCGGCCCGGCAGGGTCGCCGCCACCGACTTCAGCTTCCAGCCGCCATCGCCCGGCTCGGCCGAGAGCCTGACGTCGCGCACGGTGGTGTCGCCGGTGACGATCGCCGGCAGGTCCACTTCCACCGTTCCAGGAATGGTGGGTTTCGGCAGGCCGGCCAGCACCTGCTCCAGCGCCGAGAGCCGCTGCGACACGGAAAGCGCCCCGCCCGCCTGATCGCCGCCGACGGCCTCGTCGAAGCGCACCTGCGCGCCCTTGGCGGTTATCGAAAACTTCGGCTCCGCCCCGAGGTCGACCACGGCACTGCCGTCCGCCGTATAAGGGTCGTCGAGCGGCCCGGTTTCGAAGCGGAATTCCTCGACGGCGAGCCTGGCGTGGTCCAGGGCGAACTTGCCCTTCAGCCTGAAGCCGGGATCGGCGGGTTTTGCCGGTTTCGCCTTCTGGATCTCCGCGGCCGGCCTGGCGTCGGGCTCGCTCGCCGTGACGTCGAAGCCGCCGGCATAGAGCACCCGCCCGCCAGGCGCGCTGACATTGCCGTCGCTCTCCAGCGCAAAGCCATAGCCTGCCGGCGCAGCGCGTACCCGTAGCCGCATCTGGCCATCGGCATCTGCCGCACCCGTCGATGCGGTAAGCCGCGTGGCCACGCCATCGACGCGCAAGCCACCGTCGATCCGCCAGGGGCCGGTGAGCGCCCGCGCCGACACCACCGTGTCGATCTCCGACAGCACCAGATTGCGTGCGCCGGATGCGTGCCGGATCGTTACCTGGCCGTCGGTGACCGTCAGCTTTTCGATGGCGATCTGCCTGACGTTGAATGGCGCCGACGGCCGCATCGTCCAGTCGACCGTGCCATCGGCGGCAACGTCGATGACCGCCTTCGGCCGCACCAGCCGCATGTCGAAGATGAAGAACTCGCCGCTGAGCAGCGGGGCGAGTTCGGCATCCATCGAGAAGGTCTCGACCGTCATCGCCGGTTCGGCGCCGTCGCCCACGATCACGTCGGAAAAGGTCACTGACGGAAATGGCAGGATGCGCGCCGTGACCTCGCCCTCGACGGTCACCTTGCGCCCGAGGATGACGCTCGCCTGGCGCTCGAAATCGGCCTTGTAGCCCGACCAGTCGACGAAATACGGCCCCACCAGCGCTGCGAACAGCACCAAGACGAACATTCCACCAACGATCACGAACAGGCGAGCGAGCATTGCCTCGGGGCAAATCTTTTCATTCGTCCCGGGCATCTAGCCGAGGAGCGTGGTCATTTGGTGACATGCTGGGCCGCAGCGCGTCAACGCCGCGGCTGGCATGCCCCACAAAAAGACTTTCGGCACGCTTCCGGCCATCCGGCTGCCGGCCAGGCAACCGGATGGCCGGTTGTCATGCCGGCCGGCGCATGCGGATCACTTGCAGCCGCCGCCCCTCGTCATCCTCGTCGTGCCTGAGCGTCTCGGCAAAGCCCAGCCGCCGGTAGAAGCCGACGGCGGTGTCATTGGCGGCGTAGACCTCCACCTCGAGGTCACCCTTGAGCCCCGCCGCATGGAGCACCAGCGCCTTCCCCAATCCGTGGCCATGGGCCGACGGGGTGACGAACAATCCGCCGATGAAGGCGTCGATCAGGCCGATGAAGCCCACCGGCTTGCCGTCGAGCTCGGCCACCCAGTTTTCCGCTTGCGACAGGTAGATGTCCCTGACCATCGCCTGTTGGCCGAGCAGGTCGGCCTCGGGCAGGAAGGGATGGCCGACGCGCGAAGCTTCGAGCCAAATCTCGGCCAGCCGCTCGCGGTCGGCGTCGGTATGGGCGCGGATGGTCGCGCCGTGAGCGTGTTTCATGGACTTGTCCTTGGAATATGCATTTCAGAGATGGGCACAAACGCCCGTTCGGCCCTTCGGCCGCCTCAATCTTCAGGAGATGAAGCCTCTGCGCATAAAATTCCTCGTTGGACGGCGCCGGACTAGCAAGCCGACGCCACCGGGTCAACGTCCGCCTATTCCGCCGCCGGCAGGATCTTGCCCGGGTTCATGATGCCGAGCGGATCGAGTGCGGCCTTGATCGCCCGCATCACCGCCACGCCATGCCCATGCTCGCGCTCCATCAGCCCCATCTTGCCCTGGCCGATGCCGTGCTCGCCGGTCGAGGTGCCGTCCATGGCGATCGCCCGCTCGGCCAGCCGCTTCACGAACTCCTCGGCCCGGCCGATGTCGGCCGGATCGTTCGGATCCATCAGCACCAGCGTATGGAAATTGCCGTCGCCGACATGCCCGACGATCGGCGCGATCAGCCCCAGCCGCTCGATATCGGCCTCGGTCTCGGCGATGCATTCGGCGAGCCTGGAGATCGGCACGCAGGCGTCGGTCGACAGTGCGCGGGCGCCGGGACGCAGCGTCTGCGATGCCCAATAGGCGTCGTGGCGCGCCTTCCACAGCTTCGACCGCTCCTCGGCCACCTTGGTCCACAGGAACGGCCCGCCGCCATATTCGGCCGCGATCTCGCCAAAGCTCTCCGCTTGCTCGGCAACGCCCGCATCCGAGCCGTGGAATTCGAGGAACAGGCAGGGGCTCTCGGGATAGTCGAGCTTCGAATAGGTCTTCATCGCCCGCATCTGCAAGGCGTTGACCAGCTCGATGCGTGCCACCGGGATGCCCATCTGGATCGTCGCGATCACTGCCTGGCAGGCCGCCTCGACCGTCGGGAACGGGCAAACCCCGCCCGAAATCGCCTGCGGGATGCCCTGCAGTCTGAGCGTGATCTCGGTAATGATGCCGAGCGTGCCTTCCGACCCCACCAGAAGCCGCGTCAGGTCGTAGCCTGCCGAGCTCTTGCGCGCCCGGTGCGAGGTCACCACCTCGCTGCCGTCGGCCATCACCGCCCTGAGCGACAGCACGTTCTCGCGCATCGTGCCGTAGCGCACCGCATTGGTGCCCGAGGCGCGCGTTGCCGCCATGCCGCCGAGGCTGGCATTCGCGCCCGGATCGATCGGGAAGAACAGGCCGGTGTCGCGCAGATGGTTGTTCAGCGCCTCGCGCGTCACGCCGGCCTCGACCGTGCAGTCGAGATCGTCGGCATTGACCGAGACGATCCTGTCCATCCGCGACGTGTCGACCGAAATGCCGCCGGCGGGCGCATTCACGTGGCCTTCGAGCGACGTGCCCGTGCCGAAGGCGATCACCGGCACGCGGTGCGCTGCGCAAACGCGCACGACCTCCTGCACGTCGGCGGTGCTTTCGGCGAACACCACGCCATCCGGCGCCTGGTTGGGCAGGTAGGTGGTGGTGTGGCCGTGCTGTTCGCGGATCGACTGGCCGGTCTGGAAACGCTCGCCGAACTTCTGCTTGAGGATGCCCAGCGCCGCGGCAATCCCCTCCTCGTTGCGGGCCATCGCCTTCAGGTCGCTCAGAGCCATCTTTTCCTCCGCGATTGGAACAGCCTTGCGCCTTGCCGGCACCCTATGCTCCGCTAATCTGCCAGCCCCGGCGGTTTGTCCAGCGCCACCAAAGGCCAAAGTCGAAGAGGATCACCTATGCCAGCCCCGTTCGTCTCGCGCGTCATGGAGGTCGAAAACGACTGGATCGACTACAACGGCCACATGAACATGGCCTATTACAATGTCCTGTTCGACCGCTGCTGCGACCAGGCGCTCGACCTGCTCGGCATGGGCGCTGCTTATGTCCGCGACAGGAAGCTCACCGTCTACACGGCGGAAGTGCATATCTGCTACGTGCAGGAACTGCACCGCGGCGACAAGGTCACGGCGACCTTCCACCTGCTCGACCACGACGAGAAGCGCTTCCGCGTCTACCAGGAACTGCATCATGTCGACGGCTGGCTGGCGGCGACCTCGGAAAACCTGTCGCTCCATGTCGACATGAGCGGCCCGAAGGTTGCCCCTATCCCGGCCGACATCATGGCCAACCTGGAGGCAATGCGCGCGGCCCATGCCGTACTGCCCATGCCCGAGCGCGCCGGCCGGTCGATCGGCATCAGGCGCAAGCCGGCATAGTGGCACCAGAGCCACAGGCGATTAACCTTACCTGTTCATAACCCGTATCGCAGCCGGCGGTTCGTTGATCGGCCGCCGCCTCGCCCCGAGAATCCGACGCAGCGAAGTTGAGTCGCGGCGGCGGGCACCGGACGGCTTGAGGCAAGGCATGCACACAGACATCGAAGCGACGGCCAGCAGGCTTGCCTGCGATCCGCGCATCAGCGACTACGATTTCTGGCGCTCGCTCCGAAACCTCAACAACGAGATATTCGAGATCGCCAACAACAACGGGCCGATCCCGATCGAGATGCTGCGCTGGCGCGTCATCCTGCGTCAGGCGCGTTCCAAGCGCGGCGTCGTCTGAACATTCGCCGCGCCGGGCCGCCTGGCCCGGCCGCTCGGGGGCCAATCCCATCGGCCACCCATAGCAAACGGGACCTAGCCCAGCTTCTCCTTCAAGAACCTGATCGTCCGCCCCCAGGCCAGCTCCGCCGCAGCCTTGTTGTAGCGGGCCTCCGACGTGTCGTTGTTGAAGGCGTGCTGCGCCCCTTCGTAGACGAAGATCTGGAAATCCTTGCCGGCCTTCTCAAGCGCCGCCTTGTAGGCGGCGATGCCCGCATTGATGCGCTCGTCCATGCCGGCGTAGTGCAGTAGCAGCGACGCCTTGATCCTGGAGACGGCGGCCTCGTCCCTGGGCTGGGCGCCATAATAGGCGACGCCGGCCTTGAGGTCGGGCGCATTGATGGCAAGCAGGTTGACCGTGCCGCCGCCCCAGCAGAAGCCGACGGCGCCGACATTGCCGTTGGAAAGCTCGTGCGCCTTGAGGAAGGCAACCGTCGCCACGCCGTTCGCCACCGTCTGCGCCGGATCCAGTTCGCCGAACATCTCGCGTGCCTTGTCCTCGTCGGCGGGCGTTCCGCCCAGCGGCGACAGATAATCGGGCGCGAGCGCGACGAAGCCTTCGAGCGCGATCCTGCGCGCCACGTCGCGGATATGCGGGTTCAGTCCCCGGTTCTCGTGGATGACGATGACGGCGGGCAGCTTGCCCGACTGGTCGGCGGGCCTGACGAGATAGCCCTTCATCTCGCCCGTACCGCCCGGATAGCTGATGTCCTCGCCCTTCAGCCGTGAGTCGTCCTCGGCCACCATTGCGGCTCGCGCCTGGTTGGCCGCAAGCATCGGCGCGATCGCCGCCGCCGCCGCGGCCGTCCCTGTGAGCTTGGTCAGCTTCTCCATGAAGCCGCGCCGGTCGAGCGTCAGGTGGGTATATTCGTCATAGGCGTCGATCATCGCCTGGGTGATGGCAGGTCCGGTCATGTCGCGCTCCCTGTCTTGCCTGTAACGGCAAGGAATTTAGCGCGCGAAATCTTGCCTGCTCTCACTGTTGCGTGATCCGGATGCCGGAATTGCCACGGTCGGGCGTGCCCACCCCGCGCTGGCGGCACGGTTGCGGAGCGGGTCGATCGCCCCGCATTCCCGCCCCGCTGCCGGAGGCCCGGCCGCCGACAAGCCGGGCACAAAGCGGAACAAAACAGAGACGTGGCTGGCCTTTCCGCCCCGAATCACTACATTCGGGGCAATGTCAGGTTTTCCGGACGACATGCCGTTCTTCGACGAGCCCGGTGGGATGCCACCCCGGTCCGCTGGTGCGCCTGCACCGGGCGGCATCGCCGCGCGCGCCATGGCCGCCCGCCAGGCACCGTCTGCGCCCGATTATCTCAAGGGCCTGAACCCGGAGCAGCGCCAGGCGGTCGAGACCACCGAGGGGCCCGTGCTCGTGCTCGCCGGCGCGGGCACCGGCAAGACGCGCGTGCTCACCACCCGCATCGCCCATATCCTGACAACTAGGCGCGCCTATCCCAGCCAAATCCTCGCCGTCACCTTCACCAACAAGGCCGCGCGCGAGATGAAGAGCCGCATCGGCCTGCTCATCGACGAAGCGGTCGAAGGCATGCCCTGGCTCGGCACCTTCCACTCCATCGGCGTCAAGATGCTGCGCCGCCATGCCGAGCTTGCCGGCCTGCGCTCCGACTTCACCATCCTCGACACCGACGACGTCATCCGCCTCATCAAGCAGTTGATCCAGGCCGAGGGTCTGGACGACAAGCGCTGGCCGGCGCGCCAGTTCGCCATGATGATCGACGGCTGGAAGAACAAGGGCCTCGGCCCGTCCGAGATCCCCGAGGGCGACGCACGCTCCTTCGCCAACGGCAAGGGCCGCGAGCTCTACAAGGCCTACCAGGACCGCCTGCAGACGCTGAACGCCTGCGATTTCGGCGACCTGCTGTGCCATCCGATCCGCATCTTCCGCGCCTACCCGGACGTGCTCAAGGAATACCACAAGCGCTTCAAGTACATCCTGGTCGACGAGTACCAGGACACCAACACCGCCCAGTACATGTGGCTGCGGCTGCTGGCGCAGGAAACGGGAGCCCCGGGGCAGAAGAACGTCTGCTGCGTCGGCGACGACGACCAGTCGATCTATGGCTGGCGCGGCGCAGAGGTCGACAACATCCTGCGCTTCGACAAGGATTTCCCGGGCGCCGTCGTCATCCGCCTCGAGCGCAACTACCGCTCGACGGCACATATCCTGGGCGCCGCCGCCCACCTGATCGCGCACAACGAGGGTCGCCTCGGCAAGACCCTGTTCACCGAGCAGGCCGACCCCGACGACACCAAGGTCCACGTCCACGCCGCCTGGGATTCCGAGGAGGAGGCCCGCGCCGTCGGCGAGACCATCGAGCAGCTGCAGCGCCAGAAGCACAATCTCAACGACATGGCGATCCTCGTCCGAGCCTCGTTCCAGATGCGCGAGTTCGAGGACCGCTTCGTCACGCTCGGCCTCAACTACCGCGTCATCGGCGGCCCGCGCTTCTACGAGCGCCAGGAAGTCCGCGACGCCATGGCCTATTTCCGCGTCGTCGCCCAGCCCGCCGACGACCTCGCCTTCGAGCGCATCGTCAACGTGCCCAAGCGCGGCCTCGGCGAGGCCGCTATCCGCCAGGTCCATGACACGGCGCGCGCGCTCGGCGTGCCCATGCTCCAGGCAGCCGCCCAGCTCGCCGAGAGCGACGAGCTCAAGCCCAAGCCGCGGGCGGCGCTGCGCGAGGTCGCGGCCAATTTCGAACGCTGGCAGAAGGCGCTCGACAACACCCCGCACACCGAACTCGCCGAGATCATCCTCGAGGAGAGCGGCTACACCGACATGTGGAAGAACGACCGCTCGGCCGAGGCGCCGGGCCGGCTCGAAAACCTCAAGGAGCTGATCCGCTCCATGGAGGAATACGAGTCGCTGCGTTCCTTCCTCGAACATGTCGCGCTGGTCATGGATGCCGAGCAGGACGAGCAGCTCGACGCCGTCTCGATCATGACGCTGCATTCGGCCAAGGGCCTCGAATTCGAGACCGTGTTCCTGCCCGGCTGGGAGGAAGGCCTGTTCCCGCACCAGCGCGCCCTCGACGAGGGCGGCCGCTCGGGCCTGGAAGAAGAGCGCCGCCTTGCCTATGTCGGCGTCACCCGCGCCAAGAAGAATTTGCACATCTGGTTCGTCTCCAACCGCCGCATCCACGGCCTGTGGCAGTCGACCATCCCCTCGCGCTTCCTCGACGAATTGCCCGAGGCGCATGTCGAGGTGGCGGACGCCGGCAATTCCTACGGCGGCTATGGCGGTGGCGGCCGCAATCCCTACGGCACATCACGTTTCGACGATGTCGGCCAGAAATCCTTCTCCAACACCTATGCCACGCCGGGCTGGCAGCGGGCGCAGCAGAACCGCACCGAAGCCACCGACCGCAACTGGGGCTCGCGTTCCGGCCATTCGGTCGAGCGCATCGGCTATGGCGAGACCGATTCCGGCTTCGGCGCCGGCCGCGGCTCGGTCAAGGGCCGCACCATCGAAGGCGAGCTGGTGGCAAAGTCGGTCGCCACCGAACCCTCGCGCTTCAACGTCGGCGACCGCGTCTTCCACCAGAAATTCGGCAACGGCAACATCTCGGCCATCGACGGCAACAAGCTCACCATCGACTTCGACAAGGCTGGCCAGAAGAAGGTGCTGGAGAGTTTCGTCGCGGGCGTGTGAGGGCTTCCTACCCCTCCACATATTTGTGCAGGATCGAATTGATCAGCGTCTGGTAGGGCATACCCTCTTCCGCCGCCCTCGCCTTGAGCCGCGCAAGGTCAACTCTCTCCCAGCTTTCCCGCCCAAAAGCCGGGCCCCCCCCCCCAGCTTCAGGCAGCCGCCCCTGATGCATTCGGTCAGGCCGCATCTCCTTTCATGCAGGTTGCCGTACCCGCGCCCCAAGCATAAGATTAGCGCGCGCTGATGTTGTGTCGCAAGGAGGCGAAGACGATGCGCCAATATATCGATTGCCGCGAATACCCCAGTGAAATGAAATGCTCGGTCGCCATTGCGGCCGACAATGAAGAAGAGCTGATCAACGCTGCCGTGCAGCACGCCGTGGCCGTCCATGGCGAAAAGGACACGCCCGAGTTCCGTGCCGAGGTCAGGAAGATCATCCACCCCGGAACGCCACCCGCCTGAATTCCGGGCGCCGACGCGTCGCCAGATGCGCCGGCGCTTTTGCCTTGAAGGGACCCGATCGTCCAACGCCGGAATAGCAGGCGCCGGGCCTAGCTTGCGATGCGCGTGGTCGCGCGCATCTCCTTCAGCCTTTCGGCTGCTGCGGCGGCAAGTTCGGCATATTGCTCCTCGAGCGCCTCGGCGGCGACCACGACCTCGGGCTCGAAGTCGTTGGACTCGAGCACCTGCCGCAGCCGCTCGACGAATTCGGCCTGCTGTTCGAGCGCCGCGAACAGCTTCTTCACCTGGTCGCGGCTGATGTCGGGATTTGCCAGCGTGGCCGGCACCTCGCGTGCCATCTCCGCGCCCGTCTCGGCCTGTTCGTTGAGGATCTTCAACCAGTCAGTCACGGCATGCCCACCCGTCGCGATCTTGGTCCGTAGACGGCAAAGCGTCAACCGGATGTCCGGAGCTAGGTAAAGCGGCTCGTGCCGTGACACGGTCGACAGCCTGTCGACCGTGTCACTGGCCGCGCCTCTCAGTGTGCCCTTGTTTTGGCCGCCGCATGGTCCGCCTGCCGCTCCTGCTCGTGCCGCTTCGCCGCCGCCTCGCATTTCTCGCGGATCTCTTCCACCTCCGACTCGGTCAGGTGCTCGATGCCGATCAGCGCGTTGCTGGCGCGGCCTACGCGTATCAGCTCGTCCAGCTTGGCCTGGATCGCCACGCCGTCGCGGTTCTGGGTGTTCTGGATCAGGAACACCATCAGGAAGGTTATGATGGTCGTGCCGGTGTTGATGATGAGCTGCCAGGTATCGGAAAAGGCGAAGATCGGCCCCGTCACCGCCCAGACCACGATCACCAGGCAGCAGATCATGAACGCCGACGGCATCCCGGCGGCATAGGCGACCCGGTTGGCAATGCGCGTGAACGGTCGTTCGAACATCGCGGCTTCCTCCGTGCAACGATCAAAACACGAGGACGCGGCAATGGGTTCCGTCACTGGGTCGGCGAGGCCTTCCCCTCCAGGGCCTCCCTGAGCACCACGGCCTGGTTGTGCGCCGCATCGTGCGCGGAAAAAACGAGCGTCAGCCGTCCCTTCGCGGCGTGGGCCTGGAGTTCGGCGAGCAGGTCCTGCCGCGCGCCCAGTTCGCCGTGGTAGCGCCGGCGGAACTCCTCCCAGCGGGCCGGGTCGTGCCCGAACCATTGCCGCAGTTCGCTCGAAGGCGCGACCTCCTTCATCCACAGGTCGACCGCAGCAGTGGCCTTGGTGATGCCGCGCGGCCATATCCGGTCGACGAGCACCCGGAAGCCGTCGTCCGGCGTCGGTACCTCATAGATCCGCTTGACGCGGATTGATTCCATGCCGCCCTCCCCGTCCGCGCCCGAACGCCGCCGCTAGCTCCAGCGGTCGAGGAAATCCTCGATTGGCAGGCGCTGCATGTCGGGGATCGCCTCGAACAGCCGTTCGGCCGGCCAGTCCCACCAGGCGAGCGCCTCGATCCGCGCCACGACCTCGGCTGGAAAGCGCATCTTCAGCCGCGTCGCCGGCACGCCGGCGACGACCTCGAAGGGCCCGACGTCGCGCGTCACCACCGCATTGGCGCCGATCACCGCCCCGTTGCCGATGCTCACGCCCGGCATGATCACCGCGCCGTGGCCGATCCAGACGTCGTTGCCGACCGTCACCGGCTTCGCCCGCCGCCGCTCGCGGAAATCGCCGTCGACGCCGAGATAGCGGAAATATTCGTTCGGCCGGTAGCTCACCTTGTGCGTCGTCAGCCGTTCCATCGGGTGTTCGAGCGCATTGATGCGGGTGTTCGCCGCGATCGAGCAGAATTTGCCGATCGTCGTGTAGATCGCTTCGGCGTGGCGCTCGAAATAGGAATAATCGCCGACCGTCACTTCGCGCAGCACCACGCGCTCGCCTATGGCGACGTGGCGGCCGAGCCGGCACCCCTTCAGCTCGGCGGTCGGATGGATGCGCGGTTCGTCATCCTTGAAACGCAGGTCGGCGGGCGTGTCCATATCGCGGCTTTACGCTTGCTGCGTTGCGCCCGCAAGCTACTCGGGCTTGCCCTTGGTCCACACGACCTCCTGGCCATAGAGCGGCACCGTCGTCATCGACATCTTGGCCGAACCGTCCTGCACCTGGCGCGAATGGGCGAGATAGATCAGCGTCTGGTTCTGCTTGTCGTAGATGCGGTTCACCACCTGCTCCTTCCAGATCAGGCTGATGCCCTGCTTGAACACCTCCTCGCCATCCTCGCCAAGATCGATGTCGCTGATGGTGATCGGCCCGGTCTGCCGGCACGAGATCGCCGTATCGGAGGGATTCTCGAACCAGTTGCCCTTTTGCAGCCTGTCGATCACGCCCCGGTCGAAATAGGAGACGTGGCAGGTCACGCCCTCGACCTTGGGGTCCTTGATCGCCTCGACGATGATGTCGTTGCCGAACCAGTCGACACCGACCTCCCCCACCTGCTGGGCGACGGCCGGAACGGTGGCGCCCAAGGCGAGAGCCGCAGCGAGGACGGAAAGGCGAAGCCGCATGGAAACCTCCTGGGATATGGTTGCCACCTTCACTTGGGTCGAAGGCGCTCCCCTTGCAAGAGCGAAGTGCCCACGACGCGCTGGCGCATGGACCGGCGTCAACATGTCCCTTTTGGTAGGCCTCGCGGCGCGCTATGTAGGAAGGATGAAACAGGCTCTGCCCATGTCCATGGCGAAGACGGCGGGGATCGCGCTCGGCCTGGCCGCGTTTGCGGCGGCCACCGGCCTCGCCTTCGCGTCCTGGCTGGACAAGGGCGCGGGTATCTTCATGTCGCTCGTCGAAGCCGGCATGTCCTGGTGCTTCTGAACCTCTCATTCCACGGAATCCTAGACCGATGATGCGCACGATCCTTGCCGGCATTCTGATCCTCATGGCCGCCGGCGTCGGCTGGCTGACCTTCGACTGGTATCGCGGCCAGAACAGCGGCCAGGCTTTCGGCGCGCCCTTCGCGCTCGTCGACCAGAAGGGCCAGGGCATTACCGAGCAGGCTTTCCGCGGCCAGCCGAGCGCCGTCTTCTTCGGCTTCACCAACTGCCCCGAAGTCTGCCCGACCACGCTGGTCGAGCTCGACAGCTGGCTGGAGCAGCTCGGCGACGAGGGCAAGGACATCCGCGCCTATTTCGTCACCGTCGACCCAGAGCGCGACACCGCCGAGGTCATGGACAAATATGTCGGCAACGTCTCCCAGCGCATCACCGGCATCACTGGCGACCCCGAAAAGGTCCGCGCCATGGCCAAGTCCTTCGGCATCTATCTCAAGAAGGTCCCGACCGAAGGCGGCGACTACACGATGGACCACACAGCCTCGGTCCTGCTGCTCGACAGCAAGGGTGATTTCTTCGGCACCATCGCCTATGAGGAGAATCCCACGGCTGCGCTCGCCAAGCTCAAGCGCCTGGCCAACGAAGGCTGACATTTTTCCCGGATAGGACATGCCCCAGACACGGCTGCACATCATCACCGGACGCGAAGCCGCGAGCCGCATCTTCGCCGCCCTTGAGACCGTCTTCGAGGAGGACGGCTGGCCGATCGCCGTGCTCGAGGTCGACGAGGACCGCGACATCCAGGAAGTATCGCTCTATGCCGATGGCGACATCGCCGACATCGAGCGCCGCATGGCCGCCGTGCTCGCCGAAGAGGGCCACACCGGGCCGATCGGCCGCGAAGTCCTGCCGGACGTCGACTGGGTGGCGAAGTCGCTGGAAGGGCTGAAGCCGGTCGAGGCCGGGCGCTTCATCGTCCATGGCTCGCATGACCGGAGCGAAGTGCGCCCGGGCCAGATCGCCATCGAGATCGAGGCCGGCCTCGCCTTCGGCACCGGCCATCACGGCACGACCGCCGGCTGCCTGGAGATGATCGAGAAGGTCGTGACCGGCGAGAAGCCGGCAAACGCCCTGGATCTCGGCACCGGCAGCGCGGTGCTCGCCATCGCCGTCGCCAAGCTCGCGCCGATTGCCGTGCTCGCCACCGACATCGATCCGGTCGCCACCGAAGTCGCGGCCGCCAATGTGAGGCTCAACGGGGTCGCCCAACACGTCGACACGGCGACGGCGGAAGGCTTCGACGACCCGGTCTTTGCGAGGCATGGCCCGTTCGACCTGATCGTCGCCAACATCCTGGCACAGCCGCTGATGCAGCTCGCCCCGGAAATGGCGACCCATCTCGCCCCTGCCGGCTCGCTGATCCTGTCGGGTATCCTCGACCGCCAGCACGACGCGGTGCTCGACGCTTATACGGCGCAGGATTTCCGCCACGTCGAGACATTCCACCGCGAGGGCTGGGTGACCATTCACCTCAAGCGCTGAAGCATCAGCATCAGAATAGCCATGGCTTGCTCGACGGAACGTGCGCAGGCACGGGCCGGGCTGCAGCACTTGGTGTGACCCTCATTCGCCTCTGGCCCATGCCCGCGGCGTTGCCAGCCAAGGCCAGCAAAGTTACCTTTACCGAAGATTAAGCATACGGGTACTCCCATGTTCCAGTCCTTCGAATCCGCCGGCAACCCTTCGGTGGGCAAGCCGCGCGTCGCCCTTCTCAGGCGATGGCTCTCCGACAACGGCCTCGACGGCTTCATCGTGCCGCGTGCCGACGAGCACCAGGGCGAGTATGTCGCCCCTCGTTCCGAGCGGTTGAAATGGCTGACCGGCTTCAGCGGATCGGCGGGCGTGGCGATCGTGCTCGCCGGGAGTGCCTTCGTCTTCGTCGACGGCCGCTACACCCTGCAGGTGCGCGACCAGGTCGATCTCGACGTCTTTGCGATCGAAAGTCTCGTCGACAACCCGCCGGCCGCCTGGATCAGGGAGAACCTGCCCAAGGGCGCGCGGCTGGGCTTCGATCCCTGGCTGCACACCGTCGGCGACATCAAGGCCCTTACAGCCTCGGCGGAAAAGGTCGGCGCGACCCTGGTGCCGCTTTCCGGCAACCCCGTCGATGCCATCTGGCGGGACCAGCCCGAGCCGCCGCTGGCTCCGGCCCACATCCATCCGGAAGCCTATGCGGGCGAACTCGCCAAGGACAAGCTGAAGCGCCTGGCATCGGCCATCGCCGCCGACGGCGCCACCCACGCCGTGCTCACCGACCCTTCGTCACTGGCCTGGACGTTCAACATCCGTGGCGGCGACGTGCCCCACACCCCGCTTGCGCTCGGCTTCGCAGTGCTCGCGGCCGACGGCCGGCACGCCGTCTTCCTCGACAAGCGCAAGCTCGGCCGTACCGAGGAAGCCTACCTGACCCAGCTTGCCGCGATCAGGGCTCCCGGCGACCTAGAGAACTTCATCGCTGACCTCGCCGGCTCCGGCGCGAAGATCGCGCTCGATCCGGCGCTTGCCGCCGAAAGGCTGCGCGCGCTGATCGAGGACAACGGCGGCACCATCGTTTCGGCACCCGACCCGGCACGCCTCCCCCGCGCCACCAAGAACGGCGCCGAAGTCGCAGGCTCGCGGGCGGCGCATCGCCGCGACGGGGCGGCCGTCGCCAAGCTGCTCTGCTGGCTCGACCGGCAGGCACCCGGCAGCATCGACGAAATCACGGTCGTCACCAAACTTGAAGAATCCCGGCGTATCACCGGCGAGGAAACGCAGATGCCGCTGCGCGACGTTTCCTTCGCCACCATCTCCGGTTCCGGTCCGCACGGGGCCATCATGCACTACCGCGTCTCGCATGCGACCAACCGTATGCTGGGCGACGGCGAGCTGTTCCTGCTCGATTCGGGCGCGCAGTACGAGGACGGCACCACCGACATCACCCGCACCGTTCCCGTCGGCACGCCGACCGAGGAGATGCGCGAGCGCTACACCCTGGTGCTCAAGGGCCTGATCGCGGTCTCTGCGGCGCGCTTTCCCGCCGGCACCCGCGGCGCCGACATCGACCCGCTCGCCCGCAGCGCTTTGTGGAAGCGCGGGCTCGACTATGCCCACGGCACCGGCCACGGCGTCGGCTCCTATCTGGCGGTGCACGAGGGTCCGCAGCGCATCGCCAAGACCGGCGTCGAGAAGCTGCTTGCCGGCATGATCCTGTCCAACGAACCGGGCTACTACAAGCCCGGCCAATACGGCATCCGGCTGGAAAACCTGATCCTGGTCACGCGCCCCGACGGGCTTGCGGGCGGCGATATCGCCATGCATGGCTTCGAGACGCTGACGCTGGCGCCCTTCGATCAACGCATGCTGCGCACCGACCTGCTCACCCGCGAGGAGCTGGACTGGCTGAACGCCTATCATGCCCGCGTCCTGGCCGAGATCGGAACGATGCTCGACGGGGAAACCCTGGCATGGCTGGAGAAGGCGACGAAGCCGATCGTCTGAGCGAGGAAAGCCAACCGGACCGGCGCCTGGTGGCGACGGTCCTCAGCCGATGAAGTGCCGCAGCGCGATCAGCACCGCGGCGCCGGCCAGGAACATCGCCATCAGGCTGCCGCGCAGCGACACGGCCGCGGCGACCGCCAGCGCGGCAAGCTCCGATGGGCCGGCCGAGAGCGCCGCCGGCGCCACCAGCGTGGTCAGCACCGCCGCCGGCACCGCGTTGAGCCCGGCCTCGACGCGCGGATGGACGCGCTCGAAGCGCGAAATGACCAGGTGCCCGCCGATCCGCGTCAGATAGGTCGCGACCGCGCCGCCGATGATGATCCACAATGTCGTGCTCATGCCGTTGCCTCCGCAGCCGCTTCGGCCCGCACCGGCAGGGCCGCGGCCAGCAGCACGCCGGCCAGCGCGCCGACCGTGACGTGCCAGGGCGAACCGATCGTCTTGTAGGCGATCATGGACGCCACGGCGCTGGCGACGACGATGGGCAACCAGCGCGAGCGCTTGCGGAAGCTCATCACCAGCCCGAGGAAGTAGATCGGCAGCAGGAAATCCAGCCCGAGCGCATGGGGATTGGGTATCAGCCGGCCGAACAGCGCGCCGAGTGCGCTTTCCGCCACCCAGAACACGTAGATCGGCGTCGCCATGCCCATGTACCAGGCAAAACTCACCTGTTCGCCGCTTTCGCCCAGCCGCTCGGTTTCCGCATATTGGGGATCGACCAGGAAGAAATAGCCGAAGGCCTGCCTGAAGACGGACCAGTGGCTGATGAACTGGCCCACCGCGGCCGAATAGAGCACATGGCGGAAATTGACCGCGAAGATGGACAGGACCACGAGCCAGGGCGCAACGTTCTGGCCGAACAGCTCGATGCCGACCAGCTGGCTCGCGCCGGCATAGATCGTGGCGCTCATGAACGTCGCCTCGTAGACGGAAAGGCCGTTGTCGACCGCCAGCGCCCCGAACAGGATGGCGAAGGGCGCGGACGCGACCACGACCGGTACGCTCATGCGCACGCCCCGCCAGAACTGACCTTGGCGATTGTTCAAGACTGCCGTCTCCTGCTTAGGGAGGCCCTGAATAGGGCCGTGGCTGCGCCCTGTCACATCAATTCGGTTGAGCCAAGGATCAGCGAAGCCGGCTCACGACCGGCCGACCCTTTCGAACCACTGGTCCTCGGTGATCACCTCGATACCGAGTTCGGTGGCGGTCTTGAGCTTCGAGCCTGCCCCCGGGCCCGCCACCACCAGGTCGGTCTTCTTCGACACCGAGCCTGCGACCTTGGCGCCGAGCTTCTCGGCCATGGCCTTGGCCTCGTCGCGCGACATCTTCTCGAGCGAGCCGGTGAAGACCACCGTCTTGCCGGAGACCGGCGACGACACGTCGCCGATGCGCTCCTCGTCGCGCGGCGTGACTTCCGCCAGCAGCGCCTCGACGACCTGGCGGTTGTGCTCCTCGGCGAAGAACTCGACCACCGCCTCGGCGACGATGGAGCCGATGCCGTTGATCGCGATGAGTTCCTGCCAGGCCGCATTGCCCTTGGCGCCCTTGCCCTCGGGCATCATGGCGTCCATGCCCGCCGCGCGGAAGGCATCGAAGCCGACGTAATGGCGGGCGAGCCGCTTGGCGTTGGTCTCGCCGATGTGGCGGATGCCGAGCGCAAACAGCAGGCGCGAGAACTCCACCTCGCGGCGGTCGTCGATGGCCGCGAACAGCTTGCGCGTAGAGGTCGCGCCAAAACCCTCGATGTTCTCGAGCTTGGTCAGCGAGGCCTCCTGGCGCCGCTTGAGCGTGAAGATGTCGGCCGGCGAGCCGATGTGCAGCGACGGGTCCTGCGACTGGAAGAAGAACTCGATCTGCTTTTCGCCCAGGCCCTCGATGTCGAGCGCGTTGCGCGACACGAAGTGGCGGAGCCGTTCCACCGCCTGCGCCGGGCAGATCAGGCCGCCGGTGCAGCGCCGCACCGCTTCGCCCTCCTCGCGCACGGCGTGGCTGCCGCAGGCCGGGCAGAGCGTCGGAAACTGGTAGGGCCGCGCATCGGCGGGACGCTTCTCCAGCACCACGTCGAGGATCTGCGGGATGACGTCCCCTGCCCGCTGCACGATCACCGTGTCGCCGACGCGGATGTCGCGCCCCTCGCGGATCGCCTGGCCGCTGTTGCCGATGCCCTTGATGTAGTCCTCGTTGTGCAGCGTGGCGTTGGTCACCACCACGCCGCCCACCGTCACCGGCTGCAGCCGCGCCACCGGCGTCAGCGCGCCGGTGCGCCCGACCTGGATGTCGATGCCGATGAGGATGGTCGTCGCCTTCTCGGCCGGGAACTTGTGGGCGATGGCCCAGCGCGGGCTGCGCGAGACGAAGCCCAAGCGCTGCTGCAGGTCGAGGCGGTCGACTTTGTAGACGACACCGTCGATGTCGTAGCCGAGCGCCGCCCGGTCGGCCTCGATCAGCCGGTATTGCGACAGGAGCCCGTCCACGCCGTCGAACAGCTTCATCAGCGGATTGGTCTTGAAGCCGTAGCGGCCGAAGGCGGCGACCATGCCCATCTGCGTGTCGGCGGGCATCTCGCTCACCTCGCCCCAGGCATAGGCGAAGAAGCGCAGCGGCCGGCTGGCCGTGATCGAGGTGTCGAGCTGGCGCAGCGACCCGGCGGCCGCATTGCGCGGATTGGCGAAGATCTGCCTGCCGGCCTCGCCGTTGCGCCGGTTGAGTTCGGCAAAGTCGGCATGGCTCATATAGACCTCGCCGCGCACCTCGAGCACTTCGGGGAAGTCGCCGTGAAGCACGTTGGGAATGTCGGCGATGGTGCGGGCGTTCGCCGTCACGTTCTCGCCCACCTGCCCGTCGCCGCGTGTCGCCGCCGTCACCAGCCGTCCGCCCTCGTAGCGGATGGAAAGCGAAAGGCCATCGATCTTGGGCTCAGCGGTGATTGCGATCGGCTCGTCGGCGGAAAGCCTGAGGAACCGCCTGATACGGCCGACGAATTCGCCGACGTCCTCGTCGGCGAAGGCATTGTCGAGCGACAGCATCGGCACGACATGCGTGACCTTGCCGAATTTCTCCGAGACGGCCGCGCCCACGGTCCTGGATGGCGAATCCTCGCGCACCAGATGCGGAAAGCGCTGTTCGATGGCGAGGTTGCGCCGGCGCAGCGCGTCATAGTCCGCATCCGAGATCGTCGGCGCGTCCTCGGCGTGATAGCGCCGGTCGTGCTCGGCGATTTGTTCGGCCAGCCGCCCTAGCTCGACGGCGGCCTCGGCCTCGCTCAGCGAATCGACGCTTCTTTCGGACATGGTGCGGCTCCGTCACAATGGCGCGCCACCATAGATCAGGATGCCCGCTCACGGGAGGCAGCCAGGGCGAATTCCACGTCAAATCAGCAGGATCGCGCAGGCTCCTGACAATAACAGCCCATCCACGCCCATGCCTCTAGGAAACCGCTGCGGTGTTCTCGCGAAGCAGGCGCTCGGCTGCCGCCCGCGCCTCCTCGGTGATGGTCGCGCCCGAAAGCATGCGCGCGATCTCTTCCTGGCGCGCCGGCCGGTCCATCTCGTGGATGCCGGTCGCGACGCGGTCGGTGTTGCCCTGCTTCGAGATCAGGAAATGGGTCTCCGCCCGCGCGGCGACCTGCGGCGCGTGGGTGACCGAAAGCACCTGGACGCGGTTGGCGAGCCGCGCCAGCCGCTGGCCGATGGCGTCGGCGACGGCGCCGCCCACGCCGGTGTCGATCTCGTCGAAGACGAGCGTCGGTGCCGACCCGCGATCGGCGAGCGCGACCTTGAGCGCGAGCAGGAAGCGCGACAGCTCGCCGCCGGAAGCGACCTTCATCATCGGCCCGGGCCGCGTGCCCGGATTGGTGCGCACCCAGAACTCGACCTGGTCGATGCCTTCCTGCAGCCGGTTGTCGACCTCGCTCGACATCTCGACGATGAACTCGGCGCGTTCGAGCTTGAGCGCCGGCAGTTCCGCCATCACCGTCCTGCGCAGGCTCTCGGCCGCCGTCTTGCGCAGCTCGGAGAGGTTTGCGGCGACGCGGTCATAGGCATCGCGGGCGGCGGCGGCCTGCTTTTCGAGCCCATGCAGGCGTTCCTCGCCGGCGTCGAGATCGGCAAGGTCGGCAACCATCGTGTCGCGCAGCCTGGCGAGGTCGTCGACGGCGACGTTGTGCTTGCGGGCGGCGGCGCGCAGCGCGAACAGCCGCTCCTCGGCCTTCTCCAGCCGCTGCGGGTCGTATTCGGTGGCGCGCAGCGCCGCGTCGACGCCCGACTGTGCGGCATCGAGCGAGATCATCGCCTCGTCGAGCGACTTCACCACCTCGTCGAGCAGGCCAGGCACCTCGGCCGCCTTGCGCTGCAGCCGGCGCAGCAGGCTCGCCAGCTGCGGCAACGGCGACGACGAGCCGGACAGCACGTCCTGCGCATCCTGGATTTCGGATGCGATCTTCTCGACCCGCATCATCGAGGCGCGCAGTTCGGCGAGCTCGGTCTCCTCGCCCGGCTGCGGATCGAGCTTGCCGAGTTCGGCGACCGATGCGCGCAGATATTCGGCCTCGCGGGCCGCGGCCTCGACGCGTGCCCGGTGGCGGGACAATTCCTGATCGGCGTTGCGCCAGAGCTTCCAGGCCTCGGCGGTCGCCCTCGCCTCGCCGACGTGGCCGCCGAAGGAATCGAGCACGTCGCGATGCGCGCCGGCGTCGACGAGCGCCCGGTCGTCATGCTGTCCGTGGATTTCGACCAGCGCCCTGCCGATGTCGCGCATCAGCGTGACGCTCGACGGCTGGTCGTTGACGAAGACGCGGGTGCGGCCGTCGCCGGTCTGCACGCGTCGCAGGATGATGTCGCCGTCGTCCTCGATGGCGTTGTCGGCGAGCATCTGCCGGGCTGGATGGTTGCGCGGCACGTCGAAGACGGCCGTCACCTGCCCCTGGCTCGTGCCGTGGCGTACGAGCGACGCATCGCCACGCGCGCCGAGCGCGAGCGACAATGCGTCGAGAAGGATGGATTTGCCCGCGCCGGTCTCGCCGGTGAGCACGGACAGGCCCGCATTGAAATCGATGTCCAGCCGTTCGATCAGGACGATATCGCGGATCGACAGTCGCGAGAGCATCGATTTGGGGTCAGGCGTCGCCGGAGAACAGCTTCCCGGCCTTGGAGATCCACGAGCCGGCGTTTTCGCGCGGCTCCAGGCCGTTGGTCTGCAACAGCTTGTAGGAGTCCTTGTACCACTGGCTGTCGGGATAGTTCTGCCCGAGCACAGCGGCGGCGGTCTGCGCCTCCGAGGTCAGGCCCATAGCGTAGTAGGTCTCGGTAAGACGCGCGAGAGCCTCCTCGACATGACGCGTGTTCGAGTAGGTCTCGACCACGTTGCGGAAGCGCTTGGCGGCGGCGATGTACTCGCGGCGCTCGAGATAGTAGCGGCCGATCTGCATTTCCTTGCCGGCGAGCTGGTCGCGGGCAAAGCGGATCTTGTCGTTGGCGTCGTCGACATATTCCGACTGGGGCCAGCGCTGCACCACTTCCTGCATCGCCTCGATCGTGCGCCGCGCTTCCTTCTGGTCCTGGGTGACGTCGCGAATCTGGCGGAAATAGCTCAGGCCGATGATGTACTGGGCGTAGGCCGCATCGTCGGTCGAGGGATAGAGCGAGAGATACCGCTTGGCCGAGTTGATGGCTTCCTCGTAGGAGCCCTGGCGATAGCTGGCGAAGGCGCCCATCACCATGGACTTGCGCGCCCACTCCGAATAGGGATGCTGGCGGTCTACGGCCTCGAACTTGCGGCTCGCCTCCTTCAGGCGGCCGGCATTGAGGTTGGCGAGGCCCTGATTGTAGAGCACGTCTGCCGGCTCGGTCTGCTCGACATAGGTGGCGAGATCGACATCCGCCTCGCTCGACATGCAACCGGAAAGTGCAAGCCCGGGAACAACGAGCGACAGCGCCACGGCAATCGGCTTCACGCGCAACTTCGGTCCACCGGCACGAATCAATGACATCACAGAATTCCGCCCCTTCGGCGTAGTTTCGCTTTTAGGCAAACGGCCATAGATCACAACTGGCCGCGCCGGGCAACGCTATCTCCGGTCATTCGCGCAATTTTGTGGCACGCGCTGGTCCGCGCCACTTCGCCGGCCAAGTGGTGCAGCAGGGCCACACCACCGTTCCGCGAATGCCGGCCGTCACAAGGTCCAGGGCGCGTGGACGGCAGCGCTGACGGCGATCAGTTCAGCCGAGCGGCCGCGCTCGCGGCGCGACGTCTCGACGATCTCGAAGGCGGAGCGATCCGAAAGCAGCCGGCGCAGCGCGGCGGCATTCAGCCTGTGGCCGCCGCGATAGGAGCGGAAGCAGCCGATGAAGCGCGCACCGGCGAGTGCGAGGTCGCCCATGGCATCGAGCGTCTTGTGGCGCACGAACTCGTTCGAATGGCGCAGGCCCTCGATGTTGATGATGTGGTTGTCGTCGCCGATGACCACCGAGTTCTCGAGCGACGAGCCGAGCGCATAGCCGGCGGCCCACAGGCGTTCCACGTCCTTCATGAAACCGAAGGTGCGGGCGCGCGAAATCTCCCGGCGGAAGATGTCGTCATTGACGTCCGAGGCGAAGGACTGGCGGCCGATGGCCGGGCTCTCGAAGTCGATCTCGACCTCGAAGCGGGTTCCGCCATAGGGACGGAATTCAGCCCAGGAGGCGCCGCTCTCGATTCGCACCGGCTTCAGCACGCGGATATAGCGGCGCTTGACACCAAGCGTCTCGATGCCGGCCTGGTCGATAGCCTCGACGAACTGCGCGGCGCTGCCGTCGAGAATCGGGATCTCGTTGCCTTCGACCTCGATGACGAGATTGTCGATGCCGAGGCCGAAAAGCGCCGCCATCAGGTGCTCGATCGTCGCCACATGCGCGCCGGCCGGGTCGCCGAGCAGCGTACAAAGGTCGGTTGCACCCACTTCCGACACAATTGCGCGGAACTCTCGGCCATCAACGTGGAACACTACACCCGTGTCGGCGTCCGCCGGCACGAAATGGATCGACACGGGCTTGCCGCTATGCACGCCGATGCCCGACAGCGTCGCACGCGATTTGAGAGTTGTCTGATAGTCCTGCAAGTCGATCCCCATATGCCCGTCCACGTCACGCCCGCTTCGCCATGAAACGGAACATGACTCTCGTCGGCTTGAATGGACGGTGCCTCATCCCCACAGCACCCGCCCTGCCGACTTCGGAACGCCGCGGCTTCGAACCGAAGCCAGTTGCACGTTCCTCGACTTTGCGCACCGCATTTGGCCGAAATAGACTTACGGCCCGATGCACTAGTCGGCGCGAAGATAGTCTTCCGGCTGATAGACTCCAAATCACGGTTTCTTACTCTGTGTAACTGCGGGGCCGCTTCGACTCGCCCCCTCAACCTTCTGATTTGACTTACCTTTTCATATCAAAAGGCGGGCGTCGAGACGCCCGCCTTTCAATCAGTGTTACCGCTCGTTCACAGTTTAGTTGGCTTGCCGGCGAAGGAATGCCGGAATCTCCAGCTGATCGTCTTCCTGCTGCCTGGGCTGCGGGGCGATCCGGCCCTGGTCGTCGAGCTGGCCGCGGCGCGGCGCATAGAGCTGCGCTTCCTGGCTGGCCACGCGACGCTGCTCGGGAGCCGGCTGGCGCAGGCGCGGTTCGCGCGGCTGTGCCGGCTGGAGCCGCGCCGGCTCTTCCTCGCGCCGGGTCAGGCCGCTGGTCAGGCGCTTGAGCAGCCCCATCGGACCGCGCTCCTCATGATCGACCGGCTGTGCCTTGGCGGCCACCTCGGCTTTCACCATCGGCGGAAAATCCTCGACGCGCGGCATGCGCGGCGCCGGAGCCGGCTGCATCATCTCGCGTTGAGGTGCCACCTGTTGCTGCACGACGGGCTGCGGCGCCGGCTGGTGGAACTGCTGCGGCTGCGGCTGATAGGCCTGCGGCTGCGGCTGTGCGGGCGGAGCCTGGAACAGCTTGCTCTGCGGGCGGAAGTCCTCGGCCGGTGCGGCGGCACGCGGCTGCGCCATGGCGACGGCGTTGGATTCGGCCAGGCGGATCGCGTCGGCGACAGGATCGTTGCTGCGCATTTCCATGCGCGGCTGCTCCTGCACGGCAACCTGCGGCTGTGCCGGGCGCGCCTCGGCGGCAGGGCGCTGTGCCGGCTTCGGCGGCGCCTGGCGGATGGTCAGCGGGGCTGCGGCGATGTCGGCCGCCGACTTGTCGATGCCGGTGGCGACCACGGAGACGCGGATGACGCCTTCGAGATCCTCGTCGAAGGTCGCGCCGAGGATGATGTTGGCATCCTGGTCCACTTCCTCGCGGATGCGGGTCGCAGCCTCGTCGACTTCGAACAGGGTCAGGTCGCGACCGCCGGTGATCGAGATCAGCAGGCCCTTGGCGCCCTTCATCGAGGTCTCGTCGAGCAGCGGGTTGGCGATCGCGGCCTCGGCGGCGGCCATCGCGCGGCCCTCGCCCGAAGCTTCGCCGGTGCCCATCATCGCCTTGCCCATCTCGCGCATCACCGAACGGACGTCGGCGAAGTCGAGGTTGATCAGGCCTTCCTTGACCATCAGGTCGGTGATGCAGGCGACGCCCGAGTAGAGCACCTGGTCGGCCATGGCGAAGGCGTCCGCGAAGGTCGTCTTGTCATTGGCGAGGCGGAAGAGGTTCTGGTTCGGGATGACGATCAGCGTGTCGACGCACTTCTGCAGCTCTTCGATGCCCATGTCCGCAGTCTTCATGCGGCGCTGGCCTTCGAAATGGAACGGCTTGGTGACGACGCCGACGGTCAGGATGCCCTTCTCGCGCGCTGCGCGGGCAACGACGGGCGCGGCACCCGTGCCGGTGCCGCCGCCCATACCGGCGGTGACGAAGCACATGTGGGTGTTCGACAGGTGGTCGATGATCTCGTCGATGCATTCCTCGGCGGCGGCGCGGCCGACTTCCGGCTGCGAGCCGGCGCCGAGACCCTCGGTCACGTGCGCGCCGAGCTGGACGAGACGCTCGGCCTTCGACATCGTCAGCGCCTGGGCGTCGGTGTTGGCCACCACGAACTCGACGCCGCGCAGGCCGGCGGTGATCATGTTGTTGACGGCGTTGCCGCCGCCGCCGCCCACGCCGAACACCGTGATGCGCGGCTTGAGCTCGGTGATATCCGGCTTCTTGAGATTGATCGTCATTGTCCTCGTCCTTTTTGCCTTTTCAAGCCGTTTCGCCGTACGGCCTTGTATGGGGTCGCCCCCGGTCAATTCCTAAAAACTGTCTCTCAACCACTGACTCATGCGATGCAGTTTTCCGCCCGTTCCCGTCGCCCTGTAACGGGAAATTCCCTTTGCCGCCTGGCTTTCGATGCCGGCCACCTGCGGATAGATCAGCAGCCCCACCGCGGTCGCGAAGGCCGGCCCCTTGGCCGCCTCCGGCAGGCCGGCCACGCCGAGCGGGCGGCCGATGCGCACGTTGCGGCCGAGGATGCGGCGCGCCGCCTCGGGCAGGCCGACCAGCTGGCTCGCGCCGCCGGTCAGCACGACTCGCTTACCCACCGCGTTGCCGTAGCCCGACTTGTTGAGCCTGTCGCGGAGCAGTTCGAGCGTCTCGTCGATCCGGGCGCGGATGATGCGCGCCATCACCGAGCGCGGAATCTGCAGCGGCACGTCGCCGTCATCGGCGCCGATCGGCTGGATGCTGACCAGGTCGCGGTCGTCGGCGCCGCCCGGCAAGGCCGAGCCGTGCATGACCTTGAGCCGCTCGGCGTCCTCCAGACGCGTCGACAGCCCCTTTGCGAGATCCATGGTCACGTGGTTGCCGCCGATAGGAATGGCGTCGGCATGGACGAACTTGCCTTCGGCGAAGACCGACAGCGTGGTCGTGCCGCCGCCCATGTCGATGCAGGCGGCACCCATCTCGAGCTCGTCGTCGACGAGCGCGGCCAGGCCGCTGGCGTAGGGCGTCGCCACCATCTGCTCGACCGACAGATGCGAGCGGTTGATGCAGAGTTCGAGGTTGCGCAGCGGCGCCAAGTCCCCGCTCAGCACGTGCATGTCGACACCGAGCGTCTCGCCGACCATGCCGCGCGGATCGCGCACGCCGCGCTCGGCGTCGAGCGAGAAGGCAACGGGCAAGGAGTGAATCACCTCGCGTTCGGACCGCAGCGCCTGCTTGGCACCGGCCGCGAGCACGCGGCTGACATCCGCTTCCTCGACCTCATGGCCGCCGAGATTGACGGTCGCCGAGAAGGCCTCGCTCTTGATGCGGCCGGCCGAGAGATTGACGATCAGCGAGTCGGCAGTAAGCCCGGCCATGCGCTCGGCGGCGTCGACCGCCAGCCTGATCGCATGCTCGGCGCGGTCGAGGTCGACGACCACGCCCGATTTCACGCCTTGCGACTTCTGGTGGCCGATGCCGATGACCTGCGCCTGATGGGTGCGGCCCTTGAGCAACTGGCTGCCCTCGGCGGGCTTCAGCTTGGCCACCACGCAGCAGACCTTGTTCGACCCCACGTCGAGCACGGTAAGGATGCCCGACCGGCGTGAACCCGCATCCTTCTGACCGCCTAGCCAGCTCATATTCTCTTCTCCGCCTTAGCCTTGACGGTCTTGGGCTTGTTCTTCAGCTCGGCCGCGCGGCGCTCGACGGCCTCGGGCGTGAGCTGCACGACCAGCCGGTCGCCAAGACGCATGTCCACGGCCGAGATGTCCCGGCTCAAAAGTCCGTTGTCGCGATCCAGCGCCATCAGTTCGGCAAGCGCCGAATCGACGCCGAATTCCGGCAATTTGACCGCAATCCCGTTGTCGAGCCTGAGGTCCCAGCGGCGTTCGCCGACGCGGATGTAGCTCCTGACGCGCGGCGCCAGTCCCGGCACCTTCTGCACCTGCGCCACGAAACCTGCGGCCTGCTCGGCGGCACCCAGCCCCACCACCATCGGCAGCATTAACTGGCTGCCGCCCGTGAAGGGGGCGATCACCCCGCCCGACTTGTCCACGACGCTGAGCTGGCGGCCATGCTGCCAGATCGCGAAGGCTTCGCGCTCGTCGATGCGGATCTCGATCGAGTTGGGATAGACCTTGCGCACGTCGGCGCCACGCACCCAGGGCAGGCTGACGATGCGCTGGCGCGCCTGGCCGGCATCGAAGCCGACGAGAGAGGTCCAGCCGTTGAGCTCGAGCTTGTCGAGGATGTCGATCTCGGAGGTTTCGCGATTGCCCGAAACCTTGATCTGGTCGACCGCGAAGCCGCTGCGCGCCGTCACCCCCTGAACCATCGTCGGGAAATGGCCGCCCACATAGGCGCCGTAGAGCGAGCTGGCGGCCAGGAAAGAAACCGTCATGATCGACGCCGCATAGCGCGGCGGCGTGAAGTCCCCGCGCCCCAAGCGCGACAGGAAACGGACGGGCTTGCGCAGATACCGCGGCAGCACGAAATGCTCCGCCGACAGGGACAGCCCGAAGGGACCCGGCTTCGCGCCGCGCACCTCCCTGTCATATCCCGTCTTCAACGCAAACACGAAGCGTCCTCCACCATCCAACTCAACAACTCACCAAACGAATGCCCGGCTTGGGCGGCAATCTCAGGCACCAGCGACGTCGGCGTCATGCCGGGTTGCGTATTGACCTCCAGCCAGACGACCTCCCCGTTTTCGGAATGGCGGTCGTCGTACCGGAAGTCAGACCGGGAGACGCCCCGGCACCCGATCGCTTGGTGAGCCTTGAGCGCCAGTCTTTGTATTTTTTGGTAAATAATCGGTGAAACTTTCGCGGGGCATTCGTGCTTTGATCCGCCCGGCACGTATTTTGAATCGTAATCGTAGAAGGCGTGCCCCGTCGGCACGATCTCGCAGACGCCCAGCGCCACGTCGCCCATCACCGCGCAGGTCAGCTCGCGGCCATGGATGTAGCGCTCCACCATGACCGTCTCTCCATAGCGCCACTCGGGCGACGAGATGATCTGCGGCGGATGCGACTGGTCCTCCTTCACGATGACCACGCCGAAGCTCGATCCCTCGGCCACCGGCTTCACCACATAGGGCGGCGCCATCGGATGCTCGTTGCGGATGGTGAAGCGGTCGAGAATCCTGGATTCGGCCACCGGAATGCCAGCGGCCTTGGCAACCTTCTTGGACTGCTCCTTGTTCATGGCAAGCGCCGAGGCCAGCACGCCCGAATGGGTGTAAGGGATGTCAAGGAATTCGAGGACGCCCTGGATCGTGCCGTCCTCGCCGAAGGGACCATGCAGGGCATTGAACGCGACGTCCGGCTTGAGCGCCGAAAGCACGGCGCCGACATCGCGCCCGACATCGACGCGACTGACCTGGTAGCCCACCCGCTCGAGTTCATCCGCGCAGGCATTACCGGACGAAAGGGACACGGGCCGCTCGGACGAGAATCCACCCATCAGGACAGCAACGCGCTTCGACTTCATCTTGCGAGAATCCCCTCTCAACTCAGAACGCAACGCCTTGTTTCCAAAGACTGAATCCGACCCGTCCGGAAGTGGAACCTCCGGATGAAAACGCGGGCTACGCGTCACGCGACTCAAATCAGGAAACGCTTTAGGTCAGAGAATCAGAGACTTGATTCCGTGGCAAGTGCCGATTGGAAATCATTGCGAATTCGTGACCCGGGCGATTCCCTTGCCACCTCGGATTGGCAACGGCGCGCGGCGAAATTCGGGCAGCAAAAAGCCCCCGGCGCCGTGGACATCGGGGGCTGTGCAGCAACGCCGCGGGTCAGTCTCCCTAGAGCATTTGCCCAAGGAACTCCTGCACTTCGTGACCCTGTTTGAACCTGCCGATGCGCTTGATCTCCCACTGCAGGCGGATGCCGGAATGCTCCAGCACGCGGCCGCGCACGGTCTCGCCGAGATATTCGAGGTCGTAGCCGGTGGCGGTGCCGGTATTGATCATGAAGTTGCAGTGCATCGGCGACATCTGCGCGCCGCCGATCATCAGGCCGCGGCATCCGGCCTTGTCGATTTCCTTCCAGGCGGAGGTGCCCTCGGGGTTCTTGAAGGTCGAGCCGCCGGTCTTCTCGCGGATCGGCTGCACCGTCTCGCGATGATGCTGGACCGCGTCCATCGCCGCCTTGATCGCGTCCTTGTCCTCGCCATAACCCTGAAACAGCGCCGAGGTGAAGATCAGGTCGGGCGCGGCCGACGAATGGCGGTAGCTGTAGCCCATGTCGGCGTTGGAGAGCACGTGCAGGTTGCCGGCGCGGTCGAGCGCCCGCACCTCGACGACGCGCTCGCGCGTCTCGACGCCGTTGGCGCCCGCATTCATGCGCAACGCCCCGCCGACGGCACCGGGGATGCCGTGGTAGAAATGGAAGCCGCCTATGCCGCTGTCGTGGGCGAGTGCCGCCACGCGCTTGTCGGGCGTCGCCGCCCCTGCCCGGATCTGCGTGTCCGACACCGTCTCGGCTTCGCCGAAACCCTTCGCCGACAGCCTCACCACGAAGCCGGGAATGCCGCCCTCGCGCACCAGGAGGTTGGAGCCGATGCCCACCACCATGACCGGGATTTCCTCCGGCACGGCCTTCAGGAACGCCGCGAGATCCTCTTCGTCGGCCGGCTGGAACAGCGCGTCGGCGATGCCGCCGGCGCGGAACCAGGTGATCTTCTCCATCTCGGCATTGACGGTCATGCGCCCGCGCAGGCCCGACAGCCGATCGGCGAGTTTGGCGAGAAGCGCTTCTCCTCCGCCCGTCACGACCCACCCCCGGCGAGTTCGCCCGGCAGGGCATAGGCCCATTGCGTGATGTTGCCGGCGCCGAGGAAGACGACGAAATCGCCCGGCTTGGCAAGCTCGCGCACGATCGGCGCGACTGCCGCTGCCCCGTCGATGTAGCGGGCGTCGCGATGGCCGCCGGCGCGGATGCGCGCGGTCAACGCCTCGGAGTTGACGCCGTCGATGGCATCTTCGCCCGCGGCATAGACCGGCGCGACCATGACCGTGTCGGCGTCGTTGAAGCACGCCGCGAAGTCGTCGAACAGATCATGCAGGCGGGTGAAGCGGTGCGGCTGGGCGATGGCGATGACGCGCCCGCCGGTGGCCTCGCGCGCCGCCCTGAGCACCGCCTTGATCTCGACCGGATGGTGGCCGTAGTCGTCGAACACCTCGACGCCGTTCCAGCTGCCGGTGTGCGTGAAGCGGCGCTTGACGCCGCCAAAGGACGACAGCCCGCGCTTCACCGCCTCGGCGGAAATGCCGAGCTCGGTCGCCACCGCAATCGCCGCCGTGGCGTTGGAGACGTTGTGGCGGCCGGGCATCGGCAGGCGAAGACCCTCGATGGTCGTAGACGACGCCGACTTGCGGTTGCGGATGACCACGTCGAAGACCGAGACCGCGCCGTCCATGCGATGGTTGGTGAAGCGCACGTCGGCCTGGGCGTTCTCGCCATAGGTGATGACGCGGCGGTCCTCGATGTGGCTGACCAGCGCCTGCACTTCGGGGTGGTCGGTGCACATCACCCCGAAGCCGTAGAAGGGGACGTTCTCGACGAACTGGCGGAACGCCTCGCGCACCTTGTCGAAGGTGCCGTAGTGGTCGAGGTGCTCCGGATCGATGTTGGTGACGACGGCGACGTCGGCCGGCAGTTTGAGGAAGGTGCCGTCGCTCTCGTCGGCTTCGACCACCATCCACTCGCCCTCGCCCATGCGCGCATTGGTGCCATAGGCGTTGATGATGCCGCCGTTGATGACGGTCGGGTCGAGCCCGCCGGCATCGAGCAGCGTCGCCACCATCGAGGTGGTGGTCGTCTTGCCGTGCGTGCCGCCGATCGCCACCGCATTGCGGAAGCGCATCAGCTCGGCCAGCATCTCGGCGCGACGGACGATCGGCAGCAACTTTTCGCGCGCTGCCTTCAATTCGGGATTGGACTTCTTGATCGCGGTCGACACGACGATCACTTCGGCGTCGCCCAGGTTCTCGGCCTTGTGGCCGACGAAGCATTCGATGCCCTTGGCGCGCAGGCGCTGCACGTTGGCGCTGTCGGCCTGGTCCGATCCCTGCACCTTGTAGCCGAGATTGTGCAGCACTTCGGCGATACCGCTCATGCCGATGCCGCCAATGCCGATGAAATGAACGAGACCGATGGTCTGCGGCATCTTCATGGCCGCACTCCCTTCTTGAATTCAGCAACGGGTATGCTGGAGGCAATAGCCTCTGCGAGGTCGGCGAGCAACCTCGTGGCGTCCGCCCTGCCGACCGACCTCGCGGCAGCCGCCATCGCCGCCATCCGCTCCGGCTCGGCCATCGCGGCGCCGAGAAGGGCCGCGATGCGCTCGGCCGACAGCGTCGACTGAGGATGCACTTCCGCACCGCCCGCAGCCGCAAGACGCGCCGCATTCGCCGCCTGGTCGTGGTCGAGCGCGTGCGGATAAGGCACCAGCAGTGCCGGCCGGCCGATCACCGATATCTCGGAGACCGTCGACGCTCCCGAGCGCGAAATCACCAGATGGGCAGCCGCCATGCGCTGCGCCATGTCGGTGAAGAAAGGCGAGACGTCGGCCTCGATGCCGAGCATCGCATAGGCCGCCTTGACCTTGTCGGCGTCCTCGGCGCGGGCCTGCTGGGTGACACGAAGCCGCCTGCGCTGCGCCTCCGGCAGCATCGCGATTGCCTCCGGAACGGCATCGGAAAAGAACTGCGCGCCCTGGCTGCCGCCGAACACCAGCAGGTTGAAGCGGTCCGAAGCGCCGGAAGTCGCATACGGCGCCTTGGCCGCCTCGATCACTGCTGGACGCACCGGATTGCCCGTCACCACGGTCTTGGCGCTGTTGGCGCCCGTGTTCTCCGGCAGGAAACCGCCGGCAATGGCATCGACCCTGCCTGCCAGCGCCCTGTTGGCGCGGCCCATCACCGCGTTCTGCTCGTGCACCATGGCCGGCACGCTGCGCCGCGTCGCCGCATAGAGCGGCGGCAGCGTCGGGTAGCCGCCGAAGCCGATCACCACCGCCGGCTTGATCCTGGCGATGACCCGGGATGCCTCGCGCACGCCGCGCCAGATGCTCCAGAACGCGCGCATAAGCGCTATCGGGTTCTTGGAGCCGATCGTCGCCGAGGGGATGGGATGGATGGCGGCCGCCGGGAATTTTCCGGCGAAGCGCTCCGCTCGGTCGTCGGTGGCGAGGTGCACCTGCCAGCCGCGCGCCGTCAGTTCGTGCGCCAGCGCCTCGGCGGGAAAGAGATGGCCGCCGGTCCCCCCGGCGGCAAGCATGACGGTACCCTTGGCCATCTTATTCGGCCGGGAGCATGCGCCGGCTGGCCGCGCCGAAGCCCGTCTGCCTGAGCTTTTCCGGCTTCTTGCGGGTCAGCGCCAGCACCATGCCCATGGACATGGCGATCGCGATCAGCGAGGAGCCGCCGTAGGAGATGAACGGCAGCGTCATGCCCTTGGCAGGCATCAGCTGCAGGTTCACGCTCATGTTGATGATCGACTGGAAGCCGAACACGACGACGAGTCCCGCCACCGCATAGCGGGTGAAGTCGTCCTGCTCCTTGAGCGCCGCCCTCAGCCCGCGCAACACGATGAAAGCGAAGATCGACATGATGGCGAACAACAGCACGATGCCGAATTCCTCGCCCGCGACCGAGAAGACGAAGTCGGCATGGCTGTCGGGAATGACGCGCTTGACCACGCCCTCGCCGGGTCCGACGCCGAACCAACCGCCGCTGACGATCGCTTCGCGCCCCATGTCGACCTGGAAGGTATCGCCCTCCCCGGTGAGGAAGCGGTCGATACGGCCGGCGACGTGCGGGAAGAACAGGTAGGCCGCAAAGCCGCCGCCGGCGCCGAGTGCGCCGAGCGTGATGATCCAGAACCAGGACATGCCGGCCATGAAGAACATGACGCCCCAGGTGCCGAGCACCAGCATGGTCTGTCCGAAGTCGGGCTGCGCCATGAGCAGCGCAAGCACGACGCCGAGCAGGATCATGGCGAAGAGATTGCCGGGAATTTCGTGATGGCGCTCATGCTCCGACATCAGCCAGGCCGAGATCACGACGAAAGCGGGCTTGAGGAATTCCGACGGCTGGATGGAGAGGCCGGCGAACGAGACCCAGCGCCGCGCGCCCTTGACCTCGACGCCGACGAACAGCACCGCCACCATCAAGACCAGCATGATGCCGAGCATGATGATCGACAAGCGCCTGATCTGCCGCACATCGAGAAACGACACCCCGATCATTACCATCAGCGCCGGGATGGTGAAGATGATCTGGCGCGTGGCGAAATGGAACATGTCGAGGCCGATGCGCTGCGCCACCGCCGGGCTCGCGGCGAATGAAAGCACGATGCCCAGCCCCATCAGCATGAGGAACGCCGCGAGGAACCACCTGTCGACCGTCCACCACCACATGGCGACGGGACTTCTGTCGAGACGACTGATCATGGCCTTGCCCCTCCGATAGCGCTGACGCCATCAATAGCACTCACGGCTTGCCTGAAGGCTTCGCCGCGGACCTCGAAATTCTTGAACTGGTCGAAGCTGGCGCAGGCCGGCGACAGCAGCACCACTGCCTCGCCGCCGTCGTCCTTGGCCGCGTCCTCCGCGGCGTGCTCGACCGCGGCAGCCAGCGTTCCGGAGATTTCATACGGAACCGCCTCGCCCAGTGTCGCGGCGAAGGCCGGCGCGGCCTCGCCGACGAGATAGGCACGCGCGATGCGCGGGAAGAAGCTGCGCAGCGGCTCGATGCCACCTTCCTTCGGCAGGCCGCCGGCAATCCAGTAGATGCGCTGGAAGCTCGACAGGGCAGGTGCCGCAGCGTCCGCATTGGTCGCCTTGGAATCGTTGACGAACAGCACGTGCCCCTTGCGCCCCACCTGCTCCATGCGGTGGGCAAGGCCGGGAAAGCTCTCGAGCCCTGCCTGGATTTCCCCGAGGTCCAGGCCGATCCTGAGGCAGGCGGCAACCGCGGCGAGCGCATTCTGGGCATTGTGCTGGCCGCGCAGTGAGCCGATGCCTTCCAGGAAGGCGATGCGGCTGTAGCGCCCGTCGATCGCCTCCATCAGGTCGGTGCCGTCGGCAAAGTAGCCGTCTGTCAGCGGCAGGCGCTTGGAGATGCGGACCACGTCCTTGCCGGCGCGTTCCAGCCGGTCGGCGATCTGGGCGCAATAGACGTCGTCGACCCCGACGATCGCCGTGTCGCTGCCGGCAACCAGCCTTTCCTTGATCGAGGCGTAGTGCTGCATCGTGCCGTGGCGGTCGAGATGGTCCGGCGTAAGGTTGAGCAGGATGCCGGCCGTCGGATTGACCGAAGGGGCCAGGTCGATCTGGTAGGAGGAGCACTCCACGACGTAGTGCCGGCCGGCCTCGGGCGGGTCGAGCGTCATCACCGCCCGGCCGATATTGCCGCCCATCTGGGTGTCGCGCCCGGCCGACTGCAGGATATGGGCGGTCAGCGCCGTGGTCGTCGACTTGCCGTTGGTGCCGGTGATCGCCACGAAGGGCGCGGTCGGCGCAGTGGCCAGCCGCTCGCGCGCGAACAGCTCGATGTCGCCGATCACCTCTACGCCGGCGCCGCGGGCCAGTTCCACCGTCCAGTGCGGTTTGGGATGGGTCAGCGGCACCCCGGGCGACAGCACGAAGGACGCGACGGCCGACCAGTCGATGCCGCGCAGGTCGGCCGTGGCTATGCCGTCGGCCGCGGCCCTGGCCACGCTCTCGGGGTTGTCGTCCCAGGCAACGACCTGCGCCCCGCCCTCGGCCAAGGACCGTGCGGTGGCGATGCCGGAACCGCCGAGCCCGAAGAGCGCGACCTGCTTGCCGGCAAATGAGGTGGCTCGGATCATCGCAGCCTCAGCGCAGCTTGAGAGTGGACAGGCCGATCAGCGCCAGGATGACGGCAATGATCCAGAAGCGGATGACCACCTGGCTCTCGGTCCAGCCAAGTTTCTCGAAATGATGATGGATCGGCGCCATCAGGAACACCCGCCGGCCGGTGAGCTTGAAGAATCCCACCTGGATGATGACCGACAGCGCCTCCATGACGAACAGGCCGCCGACGATGGCCATGACGATCTCGTGCTTGGTGGCGACCGCGACCGTGCCGATCAGCCCGCCGAGGGCCAGCGAACCGGTGTCGCCCATGAAAATGGCGGCGGGCGGGGCGTTGAACCACAGGAAACCGAGGCCGGCGCCGATCACCGCGCCCAGGATGACCGCCAGTTCGCCGGTGCCGGGCACGAAGTGGATCTGCAGGTATTCGGCGAAGACCGCGTTGCCCGACAGGTAGGCGATGACGCCGAACGACGCCGCGGCGATCATGATCGGCACGATGGCGAGCCCGTCGAGGCCGTCCGTCAGGTTCACCGCATTGCCGGCGCCGACCACCACGAAACAGGCGAAGGGAATGAAGAACCAGCCGAGATTGAGCAGGAAATCCTTGATGAAGGGGAAGGTCAGCGACGACGAGAACGGCGCCTGGCCGTTCTGCATGATGACCCATGCGGCGATGGCGGCGATCACGAACTCGATGCCCAGGCGCGCCTTGCCCGAAAAGCCGAGATGCGATTGCTTGGTGACCTTGAGATAGTCGTCGTAGAAGCCGATGGCGCCGAAGCCGAGCGTCACGAACAGCACCACCCAGACATAGACGCTGGCGATGTTGGCCCAGAGCAGCGTCGACCCGATGATGCCGGAGAGGATCATCAGGCCGCCCATGGTCGGCGTGCCGGCCTTCTTGAAATGGGTCTGCGGCCCGTCGGCGCGGATCGGCTGGCCCTTGCCCTGCCTCAGGCGCAGCGAATTGATGATGGCCGGCCCGAAGATGAAGACGATCAGCGCGGACGTGATCAGCGCCCCGCCGGTACGGAAGGTGATGTAGCGGAAGACGTTGAAGAACGAGACCTTGTCCGCGAAATCGACAAGCAGAGTTAGCATGCGTATCCGTCCCCCGAGACCCTGTCAGGTCGGTGTGGTGTTGCCGGCATGGGCCGGGAATGTCTTGATCATCGCGTCGACCAGCCGGGAAAAGCCGATGCCCTTCGACGATTTGATCATGATGGCGTCGCCGGGGCGCACCGTGCTCAGAAGCACCGGCTTCAGTTCCTCGACGCCGGCGCGATACTCGGCCTTGAACCCCTCGGGCAGCGTATCGGCGAGAGCCTTCATCTCCGGGCCGGCGAGCAGCACCATGTCGGTCCTGGTCGAGCCGATCAATTCCGCGAGCGCCGAATGCAGCCTGGCCGAATGCGTGCCCAGTTCCAGCATGTCGCCGAGCACGGCGATGCGCCGGCCGCCCGCGGCGACGGGCGTGGCGTCGAGAAGCTCGATCGCCGCCTTCATCGACGCCGGATTGGCGTTGTAGCTTTCGTCGATCAGCGTGATCGGTCCGTTCGGCAGGTGCAGGATGTGGCGCTGGCCACGCCCGCTGGCGGCCGACATCGAGGCGAGCGCGGTCGCGACCGTCGGCACGTCGGCGCCGCAGAGATGCGCCGCTCCCAGCACCGCGAGCGCGTTCTGCACCACATGGCGTCCCGGCACGCCGACGCGAGCCGGCACGTCGCGGCCGGCGACGCGCGCGACGATCATCGAGTGGTCGGCCTCGAGCGTGCACTTGAGCAGCCGGAAGGTCGCGCGCGCGTTCTCGCCGTAGCTCATCACATTGTCCACGCCTGCCGCGCGGGCGAACTTTTCCAGCAGCTTGAAGCGGCCGTCGTCGCGGTTGAGCAGCACCGCCCCGCCTGGCTCGACCCCTTCGAAGATCTCGGCCTTGGCCTTGGCGATCTCGTCGAGGCTGCGGAAGAAGCCGAGATGGGCGGCCGCGATCAGCGTGATGACCGCGATATGCGGCCGCACCATGCGCACCAGCGGGCAGATCTCGCCGGGATGGTTCATGCCGATCTCGAAGACGGCGTAGTCGCTGTCCTCGGGCATGCGCGCCAGCGTCAGCGGCACGCCCCAGTGGTTGTTGAACGAGGCGACCGAGGCATGCACCTTTCCGACCGAGGACAGCGTATGCCGCAGCGCCTCCTTGGTGCTGGTCTTGCCGACGGAACCGGTGACGGCGATGATGCGCGCGCGCGACCGGGCACGCGCCGCGACACCGGCCTTCTCGAGCGCCGCGAGCACGTCGGGCACCACGATCATCGGCGCCGTCAGCCGGCCGAGCGCCGGCAGCTTGCTCTCCGAGACGACCAGAAGCCCCGCCCCCGCCTTGATGGCGGCGGTGGCGAAGTCGTGGCCGTCCATCGTTTCGCCCTTGATGGCGAAGAAGGCGTCGCCCGGCTCGAGGCTGCGGCTGTCGATGGAAATTCCGGTGATGCCTTCGGGCATCTGGCCGAACGGACGGCCGCCCGTTGCCTCGACAAGTGCCTCGGAGGTCCACAGCAGGCTCATGCCGGGCTCCCGGCGAGCGCCTTGCGCACTTCCTCATGGTCCGAAAAATGCAGCGTCTGGCTGCCGATCGTCTGGCCTTCCTCGTGCCCCTTGCCGGCGACGATCAGCGTGTCGCCCTCGTGCAGCATGGCGACCGCCTCGTGGATCGCCTGGCGGCGGTCGCCGATCTCGATCGCGCCGGGGGCGGCGGCCATGATCGCCGCGCGGATGGTCTCGGGAACCTCGGAACGCGGGTTGTCGTCGGTCACGATGGTGACGTCCGCGAGCCGCGTCGCGATTTCGCCCATGATCGGGCGCTTGCCGCGATCGCGGTCGCCGCCGCAGCCGAAGACCACGATGACCCGGCCCGTCGTGAACGGCCGCACCGAGGCGAGCACGTTCTCGAGCGCGTCGGGCTTGTGGGCATAGTCGACATAGACGGGCGCGCCGGCCACGGTGGTGCCGACGAGGTCGAGCCGACCCGGAGCTCCCTTGAGATGCTCGAGCGCCGCCAGCGCCTTTGCCGCGTCCGTTCCGGTCGCGATCGCCAGTCCCGCCGCGACCAGCGAGTTGGCGACCTGGAAGTCGCCGGCCAACGGCAGGTCGATTTCGTGGATCGTGCCGCCGCATTCGATCTCGGCGCGCTGCCGGTGGCGTTCGTGCTCCACCCGCTTCAGGCTGAGGAACTCCCCGTGCCGGCCGACCGTCAGCACTTCGAGGCCGGCCGCGCGCGCGGCTTCGATCGTCGGCTGCGACCAGGCATCGTCGGCGAAGATCACCGCCGGCGCGCCCTTGGGCAGCAGCGTGTCGAACAGGCGCAGCTTGGCGCGCAGATAATCCTCGACCGTGGGATGGTAGTCCATGTGGTCGCGGCCGAGATTGGTGAAGCCGCCGGCCGCGAGCCGCACGCCATCCAGGCGGCGCTGGTCGAGGCCGTGGCTGGACGCTTCCATCGAGGCGTGCGTCACGCCGGCATCGGCGAGTTCGGCCAGCAGCTTGTGCAGCGCCACCGGGTCCGGCGTGGTCAGTTGCCCGTATTCGTTGCGGCCCGGCGCCACGACGCCCGTCGTGCCGATGCTGGCCGCGGCCAGGCCCGCCTGCTCCCAGATCTGGCGCGTGAAGGCGGCGACCGAGGTCTTGCCGCTGGTGCCGGTGACGGCAACCATGGTCCCGGGCTGGCGGCCGTAGAACTTGGCAGCGCTCAAGGCCAGGGCCTGGCGCGGATCGTCGACCAGGACGACGGGCACGCCCACCGCCGAAATCTGGGTTTCCTTCGAGGCAATCACGGCGAGTGCGCCACGTTTGGCCGCATCGGCGGCATAGGCGGCACCGTCGGCCTTGCTGCCGGGCACGGCAAAAAACAGCGTTCCCGGCGTCACCTGCCGCGAATCCGAGGAAACCCCGCTCGCCTCGACATCGTGGGAGAGAACCCCATCGACGGGCAGGATACCGGCAAGGTCTTTTATTTTCATCGAGTTCCGTTCGTCAAAGAGCGGCGCGTTCTTTGGCGCGCCTGAGAATCAAGGGTAGGAAGCCAGCGTTGCCTCACCTTCTTGGCCGAATTCTGGCTTCACGCCAAGCAGCGGGGCCGCGCGCCGGATAATGTTGGACGCGATCGGTGCGGCCGTGAGGCCCGCCGTGGCCGAGCGTGTGGAACCTTCCATCTTCGGCTCGTCGACAATGGTCAGCACCAGGTACTTCGGATCTTCCATCGGGAACGCGGCAACGAAGGCGTTGAAGTTCTTTTCCTTCGAATAGCGCCCGTTGACGACCTTCTCGGCCGTACCCGTCTTGCCGCCGACGCGATAGCCGGGAACCGTGCCGCGCTTGGCGCCGCCCTCTTCGGCGTTGAGGCGGTAGAGATACTTCATGTCCTCGACGGTCTGCGACTTGACCACCTGCTTGCCGATCGCATTCGCCTCCTCCTGGGTGCGGATCAGGAAAGTCGGCGGAAGGAGCTTGCCGCCGTTCATCAGCGCGGCGGCGCCGACGGCCGTCTGCAGCGGCGTGGTCGAGAAACCGTGCCCGAACGCGGCCGTGATCGAGTGCACCCTCTTCCAGACTTTCGGTTCGGTCGGCTTGGCGACCTCCGGCAGCTCCGTCTGCATCCGGTCGAGCAGCCCCATGCGCTTGAGGAATTCGCGATGCGCCTCGACGCCGACTGCCTCGGCCTCGCGCGCCGAGCCGATGTTGGAGGAGTAGATGAACACCTCCGGCACGCTGAGCACCCTGCCCTTGCCGCGGAAGTCGCGGATCGTCTGGCCGCCGATCTTGATCGGCTTGCTCGCGTCGAATGTGCTCTGCAGCGTCACCTTGCCGGAATCCAGCGCCATCGAGGTGGTGAAGCTCTTGATGGTCGAGCCCATCTCGTAGAGGCCTGCCGACATCCGGTTCAGGCGGTCATTCTGCAGGGCGTTGAAGGGATTGTTGGGGTCGAAATCCGGGACCGATCCCAGGGCCAGCACTTCGCCGGTCCTGACGTCGAGCACGACGGCGCCCGCGGCGATGGCCCGGTACTTCTCGAGCGCTGCGACGATTTCGCTGCGCACGATATGCTGCACGCGCAGGTCGATCGACAGCCTGACCGGCTTGAGGTCCTTGGCGACGGCAAGGCCCGACGCCTGGAGATCGGCCAGACCTTGGTCGTCGATGTACTTTTCCAGGCCGGAAATGCCCTTGTTGTCGACGTTGGTCAGCCCGACGATGTGCGAGGTGGTCTCGCCGGCCGGGTAGAAGCGGCGCTTTTCCGTGCGGAAAGCGATGCCGGGAATGCCGAGCGCCATGATCTCGGCCTGCTGCTTGGGCGTCAGCTGCCGCTTGAGCCAGACGAACCCGGTGCCGCTCTTCAGCTTGTTGTAGGTCTGCTCGACGTCGAGATCCGGCAGCACGGTCGTCAGCTTCTCGATCGCCTCGTCGGCATCGACGATGCGGCGCGGCTCGGCAAACAGCGAGGCCGTCTTGATGTCGGTCGCCAGCACCTCGCCGTAGCGGTCGACGATGTCGGGACGCGAGGCGGTCACGCGCGATTCCGGCCCGGCCGAAGTCTCCGGATCGAGCATGCCGAGATAGACCAGCCGGCCGGCGATGGCGGCATAGATCGAGAAGAACACGACCATCGTCATGATGACGCGGTTGCGCGTGCGCCCGCCGGTCTTCTTGCGCGCGCTGTCGAACACGATCGCCGCGTCGGCTTCCGCCTTGTGCCGCTTTTTGCCCAGCCAGCCGATCATTGCGATATTCCCCCGGTCAAAATCTGGTCGAGCGTGGTGTCAGCCGCGCCGCCGGATGCTTCGCGCGTCAGGTCCTCGATGGTCAGCGGACGAGCGGGCAGCGCATCCAGGCCGACGATCTGGCGCGCGTCGACCGGCTGGAGCTTCAGCTCGGCCTGGTAGGCATCGGCAAGCGTCTGCAGGCGCGCGGGCTGCGTAAGCAGGCTCCAGTCGGCCTTCAGAAGGTCGATGGTGTCTTCCTCGAAGCGGATCTGCGCCTCGATCTTGTTGACGGCCTTGAGCTGGTTTTCGGCCTCGTCCTTGGTCTTGTAGGTGAACGCCGCGGCGGTAACCATCACGGCGATCAGGACCATGTCGCTGGTACGGAACACGAGTCTTACCTTTCTCCCGTCTGGCCGACGTCGGGAAGCTTCGGAAGCCCGAAGATGGAAAAATCCTCAGCGCGCGCCGGCGCGGCGGTGCGCACGGCAGCACGCAGCTTGGCAGAGCGGGCACGCGGGTTGGCGGCGGTTTCGGCGTCGCCCGGCCCGACCGCGCCGCCCGACTTTTCGAAGGTCGTGGCGATCGTTTCGAGTTCCGGCATGTAGCGGGAGCGCGACGGCGCGCTGGACCGGTCGGCGATGAAGCGCTTGACGATGCGATCTTCCAGCGAATGGAAAGTCACGACGACCAGCCGCCCGCCGGGCTTGAGCGCTCGCTCGGCGGCGAAGAGCGCCCGGGCCAGTTCGCCGAGCTCGTCGTTGACATAGATGCGCAGCGCCTGGAACACCCGCGTCGCCGGGTGGATCTTGTCCTTGGGGCTGCGCCCGATATGGGTCTCGATCGCATCGGCGAGGTCGAGCGTGCGCTCGAAGGGGCGCTTTTCGCGGCGGCTTTCGATCATCCGCGCGATCCGTCCGGCATGCCGCTCCTCGCCGAGGAAGCCGAAGATGCGCGCGAGGTCGCCCGACTTGAAGCGGTTGACGACATCGGCCGCGCTCGGCCCCACCTGGGCCATGCGCATGTCGAGAGGGCCGTCGGCGCGGAAGGAGAAGCCGCGCTCGGCCTGGTCGAGCTGCATCGACGAGACGCCGATGTCGAGCACCACGCCGTCAACCTGGTCGACATGTTCGTCGAGACTGGAGAAGGGAGCTTGAACCAGCCTCAGCCTGCCGCCGGACTGGCTTTCGAGCGCCCTGCCCGCCGCGATCGCATCGGGGTCGCGGTCGATGGCCACCACCGAGGCGCCGGCCAAGAGGATCGCGCGGGTATAGCCGCCGGCGCCAAAGGTGCCGTCCACATGCACTTCGCCTTCGGCGGGGCGAAGCGCTGCAATCACTTCGGCAAGCAGAACCGGAACATGGCGGGCCGGTCCGCCGGCGGCCTGATGGTCATCCCCGTGACCCGCCATCATTCCGGTTGCTCCCCTTGCGCTGTCCGATGCCGGAGTTTCAGCAGGCGTGCGCGCACTTCCGCACCGTGGGCATGCAACTGCTCGGGCTCCCACATCTGGAAGAACTGCCCTCGCCCGACGAATGCCACTTCCGTCGTGATCCCGGTGTGCTCGCGCAGAAAGTCCGAGACCGAAATCCGCCCGTCCTGGTCGAGCTTCAGGAAAGTGCTGTCGCCATGGACGAAGAATGACATGTCGTCCGCCGTCTGCAGGAACGGATCCTCCTGCGCGATGCGCTGCTCGTAGCGGTCGAGCAGATCCAGCCCGCCGACATCGAGTGCCGGCACGTCGAGCGCACGCAGCGCATAGAGCTCGGTATAGCCGCGCTTCTGCAGTACGGCACGGAAATGCGCCGGAACGGAGACCCGCCCCTTCGCATCGATCCTGTTCACCGCATTCGACAGAAACCGGTCCATCACATGATACGGCCGCTTCCGCTGCCGCGCCCCTCGTCTTCATGCCGTCCGCGCCACGCCGGCCCGTCCAGATCCGCAAGCCACTCCCGCCCCCGGCCGAATCCGTACGGCGACCCGCAGCCGCCGCGGCCGCCGGGTCGGCATACGCCTCACCCTTTACTGGAACGAAATCATGGTTACCGATTTGGGATAACATGGGGCTATATGGGCGTCAACGGGAACACGGCACACGATCTTGTCGCAACCGGGACTGATGGACCCTTTCGCGGCATTCGGATTTTTATGCTCCATTAAGGCTAACGAAGTCTTAGCGTGGCCCAACGCAGCAGCCGAACCGGGCCTTGCTTGGCGCCGACCTGCGCCCTAGCCTCGGCATCATGGGAAATGCTTCAGGGGGATGCGCAGACCATGACCGAGACGATGAAGGAACGCGCAGCTTCTCTTGCCCATCTCCGCCGCTCCAGGCTGTCGAAGGGTGACCCCATCCCTCTCCCGCTCACCATGGCCGCCATCTACCACGCGCCGGGCGATGCGACGGGCTTCAACCAGTACGGTCGCTTCAGCAATCCCAACTGGGCGGCGGTCGAGGAAATGCTCGGCCATCTCGAGGCCGCGCCCTGTGTGGCCTTTCCCTCGGGCATGGGCGCGATTTCGGCGACGTTCTTCGCCCTGCTCAAGGCGGGCGACCGGATCCTGCTGCCGTCCGACGGCTACCACACGACCCGCCTGATGGCGGAGCGCTTCCTCGGCGCCTTCGGCGTCTCCACCGACGTGAGGCCGACATCGTCATTCCTCGATGGCAGCTTCGAGAACTATAGCCTCGTCTTCGTCGAAAGCCCGTCGAACCCCACGCTCGACATCTGCGACATCAGGGCCGCGGCCGACGCCGTGCACCGGGCGGGCGGACTGCTCGTCGTCGACAACACCACGATGACGCCATTCGGCCAGCGTCCGCTCGACCTCGGCGCCGACATCGTCGTCGCCGCCGACACCAAGGCGCCCAACGGCCATTCCGACGTACTGTTCGGCCATGTCGCGAGCCGCAATCCCGATGTCGTCGCGGCCGTGACCGAATGGCGGCAGAATGCCGGCGGCATCCCCGGCCCGTTCGAGGCCTGGCTGGTGCATCGCGGGCTAGAGACGCTGGAACTGCGCTTCGACCGCATGTGCTCCTCGGCCGAAGCGATCGCCCCGCGGCTCAAGGCCCATCCCGCGGTGAGCGGGCTTCGCTTCCCAGGCCTCGAGGGCGACCCGTCCCACAACCTCGCCCGCGCCCAGATGGAACGCTTCGGCTTCCTCATCAGCTTCGATCTGGGCTCGGAGCAAAGGGCGGAAAACTTCATCAATGGCTGCGAACTGATGCACGCCGCCACCTCTTTCGGCGGTGTGCACACCGTCGCCGAGCGCCGCCTGCGGCGCGGCGATGCGGTCACGCCCGGCTTCGTCAGGCTTTCCGTCGGCTGCGAGCCGGTGGAGGAGCTTTGGGCGGCGATGAAGGCGTCGCTGGACAGGATCGGCGGGTGAGCGATCAGGACGAGAGGTCGTCGCCGGTAATGTTGCGGCGGCCGTGCAGCACGCGAAGGATATCCACACTCTCTTCCGCCACGCGACAGAAGATCAGATATTCGCCCTCTCCGAGACACCGGACGCCTTCGGCTATGTCGCTGCACGTCCGGCCGAGTGACGGATGATGCGCCAAGGCATTCCACCTCAACTCGAAACGGTCGAGCAGACGATCGGCGGCGGCTTCGTTGTCGGCCGCGATGTAGCACCAGATTGCGAGCAGATCCGCTTCCGCCTTGGCGGTCCGTCTGATGCGCACCTGCCTGCCTCAAGATCTGGTTTGAGCCAATCGCTTGCGCGCTTCGGCCTTGAGCTGATCCATCGTGTCGAATTGTCCCGGCCCGCTGTCGATGCCCTCCTGCACCAGCGCGCGAAGCTCCTCGAGCGTATAGCCGTAGAGTTCGCGCCGTTCCTTCCACAGCCTGAGAGCGTCGCGGATCACCTCGCTGGCGGAGGCGTATTCGCCGGCCTCGACGGCACCGTCGACGGCGGCCGCCAGCTCGGGCGAAAGCGTGATGCTGCGCTTGTCGATGTGGCCCATGCCGCGCCTCCTGATGATTGGAGATGGTACGAATAAATCGCACCGCAGACAAGCGCCCGGGCACGCAGGCGGCGGGGCATCCGCCCAGGTGTCGCAAAACCTGGTGCCCGCAGGACAATTCGCTTGCACGGCCAAGTTGGAAAACAGGCAGCGCCAGCTGGCCTGTAAGCCGGGTTCTGTATGGCCCCCGCGCCTCGCGGCACGGGAACGTGGCGGCCATTCTTCTTGGACGGGCATTGCTGCACGCCTCACGCAACCAACCCGGGCGGCAGGCCGGAAACAGCCCTGAGGGTTTCCCCTCGCACCGCCCCTATTCGGTTTTGCTCCCGGTGGGGTTTACCGTGCCGCTCCTGTTGCCAGTCGCGCGGTGGGCTCTTACCCCACCCTTTCACCCTTGCCGCGGAAACCCGCGGCGGTTTGCTTTCTGTGGCACTTTCCCTGGGGTCGCCCCCGCCGGCCATTAACCGGCACCGTGTCTCCATGGAGCCCGGACTTTCCTCACCTGCAGCCTTTCGGCTTCGCAGGTGCGGCCGCCCGGCCAGCTGGCAAGGCGTATAAAGGGATTTGTGCCGGAAAACGCAACCAAAAACGTCGGCGCTTCGCGCACCTCAGCCCTGGCTGCTTTCCATCAGGCACCGGCCAGGCGGGACTGGACCTTCTTGCAGTAGGCGGCCGAGACCGGGTTCATGCGCTTGGCGCCGTGGCCGGCATTGTACTTGAGGATCGTGCCGCAGGTGGTGCCGCCGCTCAGTTCGTGCGCCTTGGCCAGGTACAGCATGCCGAACTTGATGTTGGTCTCGGGGTTGAACAGCCCCTTGGCGGAGCCGCTGTAGCCCATCATGCGCGCCGTCGCCGGCTTGATCTGCATCAGCCCGATCTCGCCGGCCCTGCCGCGCGTGTTCGGGCGGTAGTTGCTCTCCACGCTGATGACGGCATGGGCGAGCGATACCGGGACGCCGTAGGCGGAGGCGTAGCGGGCGACGATGTCGCCAAAGGGCTTGCCAGAGGCGGCAGTCTTGGTGGCCTTGGCGGACTTGGCGGCCTGCTCCTTGACGGTCTTGGCGCCCTTGGCGCCGATGGATGCCGTGGTGAACGTATCGATCTCAGCCTTCTTCGAGCAGCCGAACAGATAGGGGCAATCGTCGGCCTTCTTGGCTTCGGCCTTGGCGTTCTTGTTCTTGGCGGTCTGTTCGATGATCGTCTTGGAGGCCCTGACGGCGCCTTCCTGGGCGTGAGCGGCAAAAGAAGTCAGGCCGGCGGCTAATGCCACCGCAACAACGGTCAAATTCTTCATGTTATCCTTGTTCTCGACAGGCCGCGCGAACAGTATCGCGCAGCATCCCTTCCTAAACGCCGGGGGCTCTCTTCGGAGCGTTGGCAGGATTTGCCCGGCGCCTTGCACGGCGATGCATTTGCCGGGCGAACTGGCGGGAAAAAAGGCGCGGCAAGTCACATTAAGTTACAATATGTAACTATGCGAATCACATCGCTTTATTGGTCAAGGCCTTCGGGAAGCTCGGCGATCAGCCGCCTGAGCGTCGACAGCGTCGAGGCGTCGGCGACGCCGTCGACGCAGCGCGTCCGGAAATGTCGTTGAAATGCCTGCACCGTGGTCTCGGTCAGCTCGTCGAACCGGCCGGTGATCTCGACCCCGTAGCCGTAGAGCGCCAGCATCGACTGCAGCTCCTCCACCGTCTCTCCGGCATCGCCCGGTTTCAGGCCGGCGCGCCCGTTGCGCGGCGAAGGTGCGACCCAATGCCCTACGCCGGCTTCGAACAGCGCGCGCCACGGGAACTTCTCGCCGGGGTCGATCTTGCGGCCGAGCGCCACGTCCGAATGAGCCAGCACGCGCTGCGGCGCGACCGCGTGGCGCGCGATGATGCCACGGCAGAGTTCGATGACGGCACCGATCTGGCGCTTCGGAAAGGCCGGGTAGCCGAAGGCATGGCCCGGATTGACGATCTCGATGCCGATCGAGCAGGAGTTGATGTCGGACTGGCCGCTCCAGGAGCTCTTGCCGGCATGCCAGGCGCGGTCGCCTTCCCGGACCATCTGGACGATGCGCCCGTCCTCGTGGACGAGATAATGCGAGGAGACTTCGCTAACCGGGTCGCACAGCCAGGCTTCGGCGCCCGCCCCCGTCTCCATGCCGGTGTAGTGCAGCACGATCATGTCGGGTTTGACGCTCTCGCGGCGCGGCCCGAAATTGGGCGAGACGCGCACGTCCGCGTGCCGATGATCGGGCGAAAAACCGCTCATACGTGCCGGAGCCCCTTTTCGATCATCTCGTAGGCCGCGTTGATGGCGGCGATGCGCGTGGTGGCGATGCGGATGAATTCCTCGGGCAGTCCGCGTGCGATCAGCCGGTCCGGGTGGTTGTTGGCGACGAGCTTGCGATAGTGCCTGCGCACGTCCTCGAACGGCTGTCCCCGCTCGATGCCGAGGACGCGGTAGGGATCGGTTTCGCCGAGGTCGAGATGGCGTGCCAGGATGGTCTGGTAGTGGGCCTCCTCGATGCGGAAGATCTGCGAGACGTGGTGCAGGAACGTCCCCTCGCGCTGGTGCATCATCCCGTCCGCCTTGGCGATGTGGAACAGCCCGTCGAGTATGTCCTCCAGCATGCCGCAATTGGGGTGGCCGGAGCCGCACAGGCGCGCCATGCGCTGGGCGTAGATCTCGTAGCCGGCAACGTCCTGCTGGGCGATGTTGTAGAGGCGCGCCACGTCGCGCGCATGCTTCGGCGGCACCGTGAATATCTCGTAGAAGGCCCGGATCTCGTCCTGCGACACGATGCCGTCGGCCTTGGCCATCTTGGCCGAAAGCGCGATCATCGCCACCGAAAAGGCGACGCGCCGGCGCAGTTCGGCATCGCCCGAGAAGATTGTCCGGACGGCCTCCACGACGTCTGCGACGCCGTTCGCTGCTGTTGCCGAGATACGCGCGACAAAGTCGCCGAGACGGTCCCAAATCGACATGGCCAGCTTCTTAGGATGAAACACTCGCGAAGGCGAGATGCCAACTTGCGCGCCCGGCAACTTTGTCGGCGACGGGTGCCGGCAGCCTCTGGACCATAATTCTGGACCAACCGAAATTGCACGACGCGCCGTCCGGGGCCCGCTAACTGTGGCGCCCATGGATGCACGCAACCCCAACCCGCCGACATCGGCCGTTTCGCGCGAGACGATCGGCCTCGCATTGGGCGCGTTGGGGGTGTTCATCTTCGGCGGAACCCTGCCGGCGACACGCGTGGCGCTGGGCACCTTTTCGCCCTGGTTCATCACCTACGGCCGCGCCGCCATGGCCTCGATCGCGGCAGCGGCGCTGCTCTTGGTGCTGCGCAAGCGCTTCCCCAGGCGAGACGCGCCGGCGCTGTTCCTTGCCGGCCTGCTGCTCGTCTTCGGCTTCCCGATCTTCTCGTCGATCGCCATGCAGACCGTGCCCGCTTCCCATGGCGGCGTCGTGCTCGGCGTCCTGCCGCTCACCACCAGCATCTTTGCCGCGATCATCGGCGGCGAGCGGCCGTCGGCGTTCTTCTGGCTCTGCGGGATATCAGGCGCGGCACTGGTGATAGCCTTCGCCATGCGCGACAACGGCATGACGCTCACCCTCGGCGACCTGTTCCTGCTGCTCGCAGCCATCTCGGCAAGCCTCGGCTACGTCGTCTCGGGCAAACTGTCGCGCCACATGCCCGGCTGGGAAGTGATCTGCTGGTCCCTTATCCTGACCGCGCCGATCTCCATTCCCGCGGCGATCTGGAGCTGGGATCAGGCCTTTGCCCAGGCCTCCTCGGCGGAGACCTTCGCGTTCTTCTATCTCGGCTTCGGCTCGATGTTCCTCGGCTTCTTCGCCTGGAACGTCGGGCTCGGCATGGGCGGCATCGCCCGCGTCAGCCAGGTTCAGCTGCTGCAGTCCTTCGTCACGCTTGCCATCTCCGCCTTCCTGCTTGGCGAACATGTCGGCGCGCAGACCGTGTTGTTCGCGCTCGGCGTCATTGCCATCGTCGCACTAGGGCGGCGGGCCCGCGTGTCGCGCTGAACGAAAAAGGCCGGAGACTGAGTTCCGGCCCTTCCTGCCACCCACCGTTGGCTACTGCCCGGAGGCATCCGGCTGCACCGGCTTGGGCTGCGTCGGTTCGCTGCCCTGCATGGCGCCGCCGGCGCCGGTCTGCGGCGCCGGCTGCTCGGTCGTTGCCGGCGGCTGGTCCACGCTCTGCGTGGTGGTGTTGTCCGTGTCGCTGCAGGCGGCAACGCCCAGCAGTGCGATCGCCGCGACCGACGCCAGAATGATGTTCCTCATGATCTCTCCTTTCAGTGACACGCCCGCCAAGCGGGCAGTCGGACAAACAATGCGGCGCCCGGCATGCAGTTTCATAACGTTCGGTGACCGCCTGTCACATTGTTGGCCCCGCCGGCCGGCTGTCGCGTGGCCGTCATTGCTCCGTCACCGCGCTGTCATGCCGGTGCGCTACCCGCTGCGCCCAGCAACGAAGTGGGGAATCGCATTTCCATGACCGACGTTTCCGGAGAACTCGTCTTTCGTCGCGGCAGGAAAGTCGGAAAGGCGGTCTACCAGAACCGCCCGCTTTCCAAGGCCGGCATTTCGGAACGGCTCTTCGCCCTGCTGTTCTCGGGCCTCGTCTACCCGCAGATATGGGAGGACCCGGAAGTCGACATGGAGGCGATGCAGCTCTCCGAGGGCCACAGCATCGTCACCATCGCCTCCGGCGGCTGCAACATCCTCGCCTATCTGACGCGCTCGCCCGTACGTATCGATGCCGTCGACCTCAACGCCGCCCACATCGCGCTGAACCGGATGAAGCTGGCGGCGGTCCGCCACCTGCCCTCCCATTCCGACCTGTTCCGTTTTTTCGGCGAGGCCGGCGTCGCGCATAATTCGCAGGCCTACGACCGCTTCATAGCGCCCCAGCTCGACGCCACGAGCCGCAGCTACTGGGAGCGCCGCGACTGGCGCGGCCGGCGCCGCATCGCCACCTTCGACGGCAATTTCTACCGAACCGGCCTGCTTGGCCTGTTCATCGCCGCCGGCCACGGCGTCGCCAAGCTCTACGGCGTCGATCCGTCCGGCATCATGCTTGCCGGCGGCCGCGAGGCACAGCGCCGCTTCTTCGACGAGCGGCTCGCCCCGGTGTTCGAGCGGCGTATGCTGCGCTGGGTCACGTCGCGCAAGGCCTCGCTCTTTGGCCTCGGCATTCCGCCCGCCCAGTACGACTCGCTGCTGACCTCGGGCGACGGCTCCATGGCCGGCGTGCTCAAGGCCCGTCTCGAAAAGCTCGCCTGCGACTTCCCGCTCGAGGACAACTACTTCGCCTGGCAGGCCTTCGCCCGGCGCTATCCGAAGCCTGGCGAGGCGGCCCTGCCCGCCTATCTCGAACAGGCGAACTACGCCACGATCCGCGGCAACGTCGACCGCGTCGCCATCCACCACGCCAACTTCACCGAGCACCTCGCAGCCCGGGAAGCCGCATCCGTCGACCGTTTCGTGCTTCTCGACGCCCAGGACTGGATGAGCGATGCCCAGCTCAACGCCCTCTGGGCCGAGATCAGCCGTACCGCGGCGCCGGGTGCCCGGGTGATCTTCCGGACCGCCGCCGAACCGAGCCTGCTGCCCGGCCGGCTGTCGCCCGCGCTGCTCGACCAGTGGAGCTACGAGGAGGCGCAGTCGCGCGACTTCACCGCCCGCGACCGCTCGGCCATCTATGGCGGTTTCCACCTCTACGTGAAGAAGCCCGCATGAGCGCCTCCGATTTCTCGTCCGCCCATTCCGGCCTCATGGATCGGGTCTACCGGCACCAGCGCCACATCTACGACCTGACGCGCAAATATTACCTGCTCGGCCGCGACCGCATGATCGCCGAACTCGACCCTCCGGCCGGCGGCACGGTACTCGAGCTCGGCTGCGGCACCGGCCGCAATCTCATCCTTGCCGCCCGCCGCTTCCCCGACGCGCATTGCTACGGCCTCGACATCTCCGCCGAGATGCTGGCGACGGCACGGGCCTCGATTGCCCGGGCCGGCCTGTCCGACCGCATCACGCTCGCCCAGGCCGACGCCACCGCCTTCGACGCCAAGGCGCTGTTCGGCCGCAGCGGCTTCGACCGGGTCTTCGTTTCCTATTCGCTGTCGATGATCCCCGGCTGGGAACGTGCGGTGGCAGCCGCGCTGAACGCCGCCGACGGCTCCCTCCACATCGTCGACTTCGGCCAGCAGGAACGGCTTCCGGGTTGGTTTCGAACGCTCCTGCGCGGCTGGCTCGCGAAATTCCACGTCTCCCCGCGCGAGACGTTGCTCTCCGAGGTCGGCCGCCAGGCCCTCGCCCTGGGACGCAATCCGCACTTCTCGGCGCTCTACCGCGGCTATGCCTGGCTCGTCGTCGTCGACGGGCCGGGGGCTAATTGAGCGCCGCCACCAGCGCCGCCAGCATCGCCTGCGGCTTGTAGTGCAGCGTCGACGGCGTCAGCCCCATCCGCACCACCACCAGCCTTTGCGACGGCACGATCGCCACGCTCTGCCCGTCATGGCCTTGCATCCAGAAGGTGTCCGCCGGCAGGTCGAAGCCCGTGTCGGGATTTTCGCCGGGCGGCGAGCCGCCTTCCGGTCCCCGCAGCCACAGCTGGCCGCGGCCGTATTCGCCGTTCGAGGCGGGTGCCGCCTCGCGCATCCACGCCACGAACCCCTCCGGCAGGATGCGGTTCCCGTCCCAAGTGCCGTCCTGCAGCAGCAACTGGCCGAAGCGTGCCCAGTCATGCGCGCTGGCATACATGTAGGACGAGCCGGCGAAGGTGCCGCTCGCATCGGCCTCCAGCACCGCGCTCTTCATGCCCGCCGGCCCGAACAGCCTTTCGCGCGGCCAGGCCAGTGCCATGGCCTTGTCGCCCACCGCCTCCTGCCACAGACGCGACAACAGCAGCGTCGTGCCGCTGGAATAGGAAAACACCTTGCCGGTCTCGCCTGCGAGCGGCTTGGCCGCCGCGAAGCCCGCCATGTCGGTTTCGAGGTAGAGCATGCGCGTGACGTCGGTGACGTCGCCGTAGTCCTCGTTGAAGGCCAGCCCGCTCGACATCGCCATCAGGTCGGCAAGGCTGATCCTGGCGCGTCCGTTGGCCTTCCAGGCTTCGAACAGCCCGGTCTTGTCGACCGACATCCTGCCCTCGCCCACCAGCGTGCCGATGATCGCGGCCGTGACCGTCTTGGTCATCGACCAGCCGAGCAGCGGCGTAGCCTGGCTGAAGCCCTCGCCGTAGCGCTCGCCGACGATCCGGCCGTCCTTCACCACGACGATCGCCCTCATCCCGGGGCCCACCAGGCCGGCATCGTCGAGGACCGCGCCGACCTCGGGCGCCTGCGACGGCTCGACCCGCTCGCCCTCGGGCCACAGCGCGTCCGTGTCGGGTGCGGCCGCGACCGGCACCGGCCCGAGCTTGGCCGAGGCAATGTCGCCATCCGGAACGTTCGTGCATCCGGCCCCGTCCTGGGCGATCGCCAGCCCCCTGCCGAACAGCCCGAAGAGCCCGGCGCGCACCGTGCCGGCGCTTTCGTCGACATCGACCGACATCAGCCTCAGCAGCGGGTGTCCGGGCGCCTGCACGTCGTCGGCCAGCACCTGGTTCGCGTCGCGGCCGGCGATGAAGACGTTGGAGCAGACGATCTTGGCGGCATAGCCGGAGCCGACCCGGATCAGTTCCGGCGGGGCGAAGTAGAGCCAGCCGAAAAGTCCCGCCGCCGCCAGGCCCAGCAAAGCCGCGAGCCACCTCGCTATCCTGCCTGCCTTTCGCATCGCTCCCCCTCGCGCCCCCGCGCCATCGAAATGCCGTCATTCCTTCCGCAAATCTCGAAGGCTGTCGAGCGGGATCAACGGTTTATCAACCATGATCGGCGAGACAGGGAGGGGATATGCGGTCTCGTGGGGAACCGCCATCCAGCGAAAATCTGATTGGTCGTCAGGACCAGCCCCAAGCCAGTTGGTTCGACCGGTTGCGCCGGTCCCAAGGAGACCTGATGCGCAGCCCTTCGGCCCTTTTGCTGCTCGCCTTCCTCGGCGCCTGCTCGACCGCTGACACCCTGTCCCTTGCGCCTTCCGGCAAATCGTCCACGCTCGCCGGCGTCTCGGTCAAGAACCCGCGCTTCAGCGACAGCGATCCGCACCAGTGGGACAGCGGCGCGCCCTGGACCTACGCCATCCACGGCACCGACGTCTCGAAATACCAGACCTCGATCGACTGGCAGACCGCCAGGGGCAGCGGTATCTCGTTTGCCTTCATCAAGGCGACCGAAGGCGGCGACCGCATCGACGACTATTTCGCCGAGCACTGGCGTGCCACCAGGGCAGCCGGCGTTCCGCGCGGCGCCTACCACTTCTACTATTTCTGCCGCCCGGCCGCCGAACAGGCGCGCTGGTTCATCCAGAACGTGCCCAACGAGGCCTCGGCGCTGCCGCCCATCCTCGACATGGAGTGGAACCCGGATTCGCCGAGCTGCAAGCTCAGGCCGCCCGCAACAACCGTGCGCAGCGAGATGAAGATCTTCCTCGACATCGTCGAGAAATATTACGGCAAGAAGCCGATCATCTACACCTCCGTCGACTTCTTCGACGACAACGACCTCGCGACCTTCCGCGGCTACCCCTACTGGCTGCGCTCCGTCGCCGGCCATCCGACCCAGAAATACGGCGACCATCCCTTCACCTTCTGGCAGTACACCGGCACCGGCGTGGTGCCCGGCATAAGCGGCAATGCCGACATCAACGTCTTCAACGGCAGCGAGCAGGCCTGGAAGAAGTGGCTCGCGGTGAACACACGGTAGGGCGCGGACGTCCCGCCGCCCTGCTCACCACATTTCGCATGGCAGATGCGACAACAAGAGGGAGTGCGGATCCAACCCCGCTCTTGTAGAAGTCCGCCAAGCCATCCAGCCTGCCGTCTTGCCCGCTTTTCGCCATCTGGCGCGGGCATGAATGGAATCTGCCAGGCAAAGCAAGAGACCTCTGCCCATGAAACTGCTCAGCAAAGCACTCGCCGCCCTCCTCGTCACCGCCACCACACTGCCGGCAATTGCCCAGGAATGCGGCGACGACTTCGCCACCTGGAAGCAGAACCTCGCCAACGAGGCGCGCGCCGCAGGCGTCGGCGAAAAGGGCCTTGCCGCGCTTGGCTCGGCAACGCTCGATCCGAAGGTGCTGGAGCGCGACCGTGCCCAGGGCGTCTTCTCGCAGACCTTCGCGCAGTTCTCCGACCGCATGATCAGCGGCTATCGGCTCAAGAACGGCGCCGCCAACCTGCAGAAATATGCCCAGTACTTCGCCAAGGGGGAGCAGGACTACGGCGTGCCCGGCCCGGTGGTCGCGGCCTTCTGGGCGCTGGAGACCGACTTCGGCGCGGTCCAGGGCAATTTCAACTCGCTGAACGCGCTGGTCACGCTGGCGCATGATTGCCGCCGCCCGGACCTGTTTAGGCCGCAGGTCGTGCCGCTGCTCACGCTGATCGACCGCGGGGTGGTTCCGGCCGACGTCAAGGGCGCCTGGGCCGGCGAGATCGGCCAGACCCAGATCCTGCCGTCCGACTATCTGGCGCGCGGCGTCGACGCCGACGGCGACGGCATCGTCGACCTGCGCAACACGCCCGCCGACGTCATCCTGACCACCGCGCGCAAGATCGAGTCGCGCGGCTGGAAGCGCGGCCAGCCCTGGATCGAGGAGGTTCGCGTTCCCGCCGAGATGGCCTGGGAAATGACCGGCCGAACCAACAAGCTGCCCCTCGCCGAATGGGCGAAGATGGGAGTCACCAACCGCGACGGCAGCCCGCTCCAGGACAACGGTCTGAAGGCCGGCGTCGTGCTGCCGATGGGCCGCAAGGGACCGGCCTTCCTGGCCTATGACAATTACGACGTCTATCTTCAGTGGAACCAGTCGGCCACCTACACCTTGACCGCCGCGCACCTCGCCGCCCGGCTCGCCGGCCAGCCCGCCTTCGGCCTCGGCAACCCCGACGCGGGACTCACCGGCGAGGCGATGAAGGCGCTGCAGCAGAAGCTCGCCGACAAGGGCTATGACGTCGGCGGCATCGACGGCATCCTCGGCACCAACACCCGCGAGGCCATCCGCCAGGAGCAGATGCGCCTCAAGCTGCCGGTCGACGGCTGGCCGACGCAGGAGCTGTTGGCGAATCTGTGAGTGAGTAGTGAGTAGTGAGTAGTGAGAGGGATTGATGGCGCGCAGATGCCGTCAATCTGATCGATCTCTACTTACTGCTCACTACTCGCTCCGTCCCTCACTCCGCCGCCATCGTCTCGAGGCTGGCAAACCCTTGCGGCGCCTCGCCCTCGTCGAACGGCGTGGTCACCTCCACGAAGGTGTCGGGGTAGAAGCCGTTGAAGCGCGTCCGCAGCGACAGCGAATAGGCGCCGATATGGCCGATCTCGATCCAGTCGCCGGTGTCGATGGTCTCGGGCAGCCAGAACGGCCGCGACAGGATGTCGACGGAATCGCAGGTCGCCCCGCACACCTTGAACGGCACGATGTTGCCGGCATCGCCATTGCGCGTGCGGATCGCAGGATCCGGGATGAAGCGCGCCGGCAGCGTGATCTTGCCGGTCCATGAATCCGACAGCGATGCCCAGATGCCGTCGTTGATGTAGAGCCGCCGCCCTTTGCGCAACAGCACGCGCACGATCAGCGACAGGCAGCGCGCCACGATCACGCGGCCAGGCTCCGCCACCAGCGGCATCTCGTCGAAGCCGTATTCCTTCAGGTCGGCGCGGAAGCGCGACATGATCTGCCCGATCGACGGCATGGCCGGCTTGCGGCTGTTCGGGTCGTGGCCGTATTCGGCCGGAAATCCGCCGCCGACGTCGAGGCCGGCGAGGTCGAAGCTCACCCGGTTGCGCACCCAGTCGACCGAAGCCAGCGCCCGCTCGTAGGTGTCGGGGTCCTCGATCTGGCTGCCGACGTGGAAGCACAGGCCGACCTTGTAGCCGTTGCGGTTCAGCCGCTCGGCCAGTTCGACCGCATTGGCCGGCCCCGCCCCGAATTTCTTCGACAGCTCGTAGGCCGCCGAGCCCTTGGTCTGCACCCGTACGAATACCGAGATCGCGCCCGGGTCGATGTCGAGCGCGCGCACGACGCGGTTCAGCTTGTTGATCTCGTCCTCGTGGTCGACCGAGATGACGCGGATGCCGTAGGTCTCGAGCGCCAGCCTGATGTCCGACTGCGCCTTGACCGGATGCATGTAGAGCATCTCGGCGTCCTTCGAGACCTCGCGCACCGCGGCGAACTCGCCCGGAGAGGCGACGTCGAAGGCCGTCACCCCGGCCTCGACCAGCGCCTTCAGCACGATCAGTTCGCCGTTGGTCTTCACCGCATAGGCGGTCTTGCCCGGAAACATCTCCATGAAGGCGCGGGCATCCGTCTTCAGCACTTCCGGCCGGAAGCAATAGACCGGGGCATCGGGGCGGAGAGCGAGGGCTGCCTCGCGTGCATTCTCGAATCGCTGCATGGAAGCTCCTCGTCTGCCGGCTGGAATCTAACCCAAGCGAACCGCGATGCAACCTGAGCAGATCTGGCCGAAGAGTTTGGCAGGAGCGTTGCGTCAGGCTGCTGGAATCGGGTGGCCCTACCGGTGAAATGCGCTTAGCGGTCGAATGTGACGAAGCGAAGAAGGGATTCGACATGAGTGCGCGCGACTGGGCAAGGCTGCTGCTGCTGGGAGCGATCTGGGGCGGGTCGTTCTTCTGCGTCGCCATCGCCGTCCCCGAGATCCCGCCGCTCAAACTGGTGATGTTCCGGGTGCTGATCGCCGGAACTGCCCTTCACCTCTTCCTGCTCCTGCGCGGCCCGTCCTTCCGGCTGGCCCTGCCCCACGCCGGCATCCTTTTTTTCCTGGCGCTGCTCAACAACGTCGTCCCGTTTTCGCTGATCAGCATCGGCCAGACCGAGATCGGCGCCGGCCTCGCCTCGGTCCTCAACGCCACCACCCCGTTCTGGACGCTGATCGTGGCCAACGCCTTCACCAGCGACGAGAAGCTCAACTGGAACAAGCTCGCCGGCACTGCGCTCGGCATCGCCGGCACCGCCGTCATGGTCGGTCCGGGCATCGTCGCCGGCCTCGGCGGACCGGTCTGGGCCAAGTTCGCGCTCGTCGGCGCGTCGCTTTCCTATGCGTTTGCGCTGATGGTCGCCCGCCGGCTGCGCGGCGTTCCTCCGGCGATCATCGCCACCGGCCAGATGACGGCATCCACCATCATCATGGTCCCCGTCGTGCTCGCGACCTACGGCACCACGAACCTGTTCTCGGCCAGCGCCAATGCCTGGCTCGCCACGCTGGCGCTTGCCCTGGTGGCCACCGCCTTCGCCTACATCCTGTTCTTCAAGCTGGTCGCCTCGGCCGGCGCCACCAACACCTCGCTGGTGACGCTGATCGTGCCGGCGAGCGCCATGCTGCTGTCGGTGACGTTCCTCGGCGAGCGGCTGGAGCTGTTCGAGATGGGCGGCATGGCGCTGATCGCTCTTGGGCTGGTCACCATCGACGGACGCCTGTTCAGGCGCCGCCAGGCGGCGGGGGCATGACCCCGATCAAGCACAATTCAAGATTGCTGCGGCGTCCCTTTTTGCGCGCCCGACGGGACGCACGTCACTGGTGTGGCTAATCGATTAGCCACAATTTCTCCACAACCGTAACCGCCGCATTTACCGAACAAATCCAAAGGCTAAGCGGAATAAATTTGTCGTTTTTCTCATAATCCTGTCGCAATGCAGCACATTTTTTTCTTGTGTGTGGCCGAAATGCCCCTAGATTCCGCCCTGTGGCTTGCAAAGAGGAGGCTATGCATGGGACTGACTAGGTCAATCAATGCACTCATGATTTGCGCGGCCTTTGCCTTCATTGCCGCGCTGATTGTTGGAGTTCTTCCATAAGGCCGCTCGACGGCGGAAGACGATGACACCTCCAAGGTGGAAGCTTCGAAAAGGCCGGGATCACCCTCCCGGCCTTTTTGATTCGGGGCCGCGCCCTCAGGCCGCGGCCGAGCCCTGCACCGCCGCCTGCGGCCGGATCCCGATCATGTGGCACACGGCGACCACCAGGTCGGCCCGGTTCATGGTGTAGAAGTGGAAGTCGTTGACGCCGCGCTCGACGAGGTCCAACACCTGCTCGACAGCCACAGCCGACGCCACCAGCGCATGCGTCTGCGGGTCCTTGTCCAGCCCCTCGAAGCGCTCGGCGATCCACTTCGGCACATGCGCGCCGCAGCGGGCCGAAAAGTTGGCCACTTGGGCGAAGCTGTGGACCGGCAGCACACCCGGCACGATCGGAATGTAGATGCCGGCCTTGCGGGCGCGCTCGACATAGCGCTCGTAGAGGTCGTTGTCGAAGAAGAACTGGGTGATCGCCCGCGTCGCGCCATTGTCGACCTTGCGCTTGAGCATGTCGAAATCGGTGGCGAAGTCGGGGCTCTCGGGGTGCTTTTCCGGATAGGCCGATACCGAGATGTCGAAGTCGCCCTGGGCCTTCAGCGCGCCGACGAGCTCGGCGCCGTTGGCATAGCCGCCAGGATGCGGCTGGTAGGCCGCGCCCACGCCCTCGGCCGGGTCGCCGCGCAGCGCCACGAAGCGGCTCACGCCCATCGCCGCGAACTCCGCGATCACCTGGTCCACCTGCTCGCGGGTGGCGTCCACGCAGGTCATATGCGCCGCCGGCGTCAGCGTCGTTTCCTCGAGGATGCGCTTGACGGTGCGGGCCGTGCGTTCGCGCGTCGTGCCGCCGGCGCCGTAGGTCACCGACACGAACTGCGGCCTGAGCGGCTCCAGCCGGGTCACCGTGTCCCACAGCCGCGCCTCCATGTCGTCGTTCTTGGGCGGGAAGAACTCGAAGGAAACGCGGATCTTGTTGCCGATGTCGGAGCGCCTGGAAAGATTGTACTGGTTCATCAGGCGGTTTCCCTCGCGGCTTGGATTTCAGGATTGGGGTCGGCGATCAACAGGCGCTTGTCGCGTGCAAGCCAGAGCTTCACCGTCAGGCTCGCCTTGGCCGAACTGCGCGGCTCGAACTCCTGCGTCTCCTCGAGCTCCAGGCCGGCCTCGGCAAGCCAGTCGGCGATCTGCCGGTCGGAGAAGCCGAGCCGCTGGTGCGCATGCTCGGAGCGCAAGAAGTCGAGCCCGTGCGGAGCGAAGTCGACGATCACCAGCCGCCCCGCGGGGCGCAGCAGGCGCGCCGCCTCCTGGATGGCGCGGGCCGGGTCGTCCAGATAGTGCAGCACCTGGTGGATGGTGACGAGGTCGAAGGCATCGCGCTCGACCGGCGGCGAGAAGATGTCGCCCTGGCGCACCTGTGCGTTGGCGATGCCGGCCTTGTCGAGATTGGCGCGGGCGACGGTCAGCATCTCGCGCGACATGTCGATGCCGACGCCGCGGCGGTAGAGCGGCGAAAAGATCTCGAGCAGGCGCCCGGTGCCGGTGCCGAGGTCGAGCATCGACTGGAACGGTCGCTTGCCGACGAGCTTGAGCAGGGCCGCCTCGACCGCGCGGTCCGGCGCGTGCAGCGAACGGATCTCGTCCCAGCTCGCCGCATTGGCGCTGAAATAGTGGGCCGCCCGCTCCTGCCGCCGGCGCTTGACGTCGTCGAGCCGCTCCAGGTCGCGCGTCACCTGGCCATCGCCCCTGTCGATGCCGGAGACCAGCCCCTGCACGAAACCTCGCTCCTGATCCGCATCCGAAAGCCGGAAGAACGCCCAGGAACCCTCCTGGTAGCGGTCGATCAGCCCTGCCTCGAGCAGGAGCTTGAGGTGACGCGATACGCGCGGCTGCGACTGGCCGAGGATCTCGGTAAGATCGGACACCGTCAGGTCGCCGCGGGAAAGCAGCGTCAGGATGCGCAGGCGGCTGGATTCGGCTGCCGCCTTCAAGGTATCTACCATCGTATCGAGCGTCACGTGCATCGGCTTATCTCTTGCCAAAAGACATAAACATATCTTTATGTGACGCAGAGAATGATTGCAACGCCCAATGTCGCATGCGGGCAAGAAAATGGCGCGGCCGTGGGAGGTCATCATGCAGATGTTCGAGCAGCGCGAGGGCGAGGTTGCACTTGCGGGCGATCCGGCCTCCGAGGCGAACGATGCCCGCCTGGCCTTCATCGGCCGCATCCGCTCGCCATGGAAGCGTCGTGAGGACTGCCCCAAGAACATGGATGCGGCGCGCGAGAAGGGCGGCGGCGCGACGGTGATGGTCGAGGTGCCCTATCGCGCCGGCCTCGCCGGTCTCGGCGGCTTCAGCCATGTCGTGGTCCTCAGCTGGTTTGCGCAGGCGCCGCGGAATCTGATTGTCCAGAAACCGCGCCATGCCACTGAAGCCAAAGGCGTTTTTGCCCTTCGTTCGCCAGCGCGGCCGAACCCGGTCGGCCTGCATGTCGCGGCGATCGTCGCGCTCGACGTCGAGGCCGGCACAATCGAGCTCGACGCCATCGATGCGCTCGACGGCACGCCTGTCATCGACCTGAAGCCCTATTTCGCCTCGGTCGACGCCTTCCCCGACGCCACGCGCCCGACCAAGGAAGCCTGAGCATGGCGGCCCCCACCGGCCGCCGGCGCGCCGTGGCCAAGGCGCTGACCGCACTGCTGCCACTCGCGCCCTACGCCGACACCGAGGTCATCCGCGCCGATTCGCTCGCAGTCCACATGAAGACGCTGCCGCCGTCGATCGCCGTGTGGCTTGCCACCGTCGCCCATGTCCGCCACGCCCATACCGACTACGAGAAGCTGCTGTCGGAAGGCTACGACCGCGATTCCGCCCGCTTCTTCGTCATCGACCAGGTCAACGCCACCCTCACCCGCTGGCGCGCCACCCGGCTGCTCGATGCCGGCGACGAGGATGTGTAGGCGCTACCGGAAGCGCCGCCTATCTTCGGCCAGATCGATCGCGTGAGCACCTATCGGGCCCCTTGGCGCCCCGTCAGCCAGTCGATGGTCTTTCTCAGTTCGGTGGCCTGCACGCTCGGATCGCAATCTGCGTCGCCGATCGCCAGGAAACTCGCATCGAACAGCCGCTGTATCCAGCGGGCCGTCCGGTCCGGACCGAACGCCAGCCGGCGCCCGTCGGCGGCCATCCGCTCCAGCAGGCGGGTCAAGGCGGCCCTCAACCTGGCTTCGTCGCCGGCGAGCAGGCGGCCGAACTCCTCGTCGCGATAGGCCTGCAGCACCGCGGCCGCCATCAGGCCGGGCGCCAGCGGGTCCGCCAAGCTGACCACGAGGTGATCCACCAGCAGCTCAAGGCCTGCCTCCGCCCGAACTGCGGTCACCGCTTCCTCGTAGATTGCGGCACTGCGCTCGAAATCGTCGCTGAACACGGCGTGGAAGATGTCGCGCTTGGTCGGGAAGTAATGGAACAGCGTGCCCGAACCGATTCCGGCACGCCTGCAGATCGCCGCGGTCGAGGTGCCGTCCACGCCGTTGGCGGCGAACTCCCCGGCAGCGGCAGCGACGATGTTTGCCCGCCTCAGGGCATGTTTTTCGGGGTCGACGGTTCGCATTGGGTCCAGATGTATCCATTGACAGCCCAAGGCGCCATGGCCATTAATAGAGCAATCACTCTATTAATGGCAAGCGGCCATGGAGCTTCCGATGCCCGATCCCACCAGCCCGCCGCGGATGCAGCGCCTGCCGGCGGTCGTCGGCCTGTTCTTTCTGTCTCCGATCTGCGCCGAATATTTGATCGGCTACGCCGAGAGCATCGGCAACCCCCTGGAGATGCTCGCGGGTCTGCTTGTCCTCGGGCCACTATATGGAGCCGTCGCGGTACTCATCCGGGAATTCGCGCGGCGGGCCGGGCGGGGCTGGCCGTCGATCCTGCTGCTCGGCGGCGCCTTCGGGCTGGTCCAGGCGGGGCTGATCGACCAGAGCCTGTTCAATCCCGAATATGGCGGCGAGGTCGATATTCCCTACTGGGACGCCGAACGGCGGCCTACGCTTGTTCAAAGCCTCGGGGTAAGCGCCAACCATGTGCTGGACTTCGTCGGCGGGCACATCATCTGGAGCTTCGCCGCGCCGATCGCCGTGGTCGAATCCTGCGTGCCCGGGCTTGCCCGCCGCCCCTGGCTCGGCAAGCCTGGCATGGCCGTGATGGTGGCCCTCTACCTGATCGCGGCCGCCCTCGTCTTCAACGACCATCTCGAGACCGAGCAGTTCACGGCGACGCCAACGCAACTGGCGGCCACGGCGGCGATCGCTTTGCTGCTTGCCGTCGCCGCCTTCGCGATCCCCCGGCGCTCCAGCCTCGCGGCCGGATGGGTGCCGCACCCCTCGTTCATCGGCTTGCTCGCGTTGGCAGCCCTGACCGTGCAAACGCTATCGGCACCGACCTGGTCCGGGATCGCCCTGTCGGCAGCGGCGCTGCTCCTCGCCGGGGCGCTCCTGCTCCATTTTTCCGGCCGCGCTGCCTGGACGCAAAGGCACGTGCTGGCGGCGGCTGGCGCTGCCCTCGTGGTCAATGCCGCCTTCTCCTTTGTCGTCGCCCCCCTCGGCAATCCGTCCTATGCGATGAAATACATCTCCAACGCCGCCATCATGCTCGGCGTCCTGTCGCTGCTCGCATGGGCCTTCATGCGGCTGTGCCGGGCGGAATCCGCCGCGGACCGCGTCGACGCCGGGGGAAAATCCTAGCCGGCTTCCGAGGCTTCCGGCAGGCAGACGCGCCGAAAGGTGGGCGGCCTGCATATCGCCTTCGATCTGACCCATTGCCTGCTCGCACTTGCCAACGCCCCCTCCAACGAACAACCACAATACCTGTACGTCGAGAACGGCCAACTGCGCGAGGGAAGCGAAGCTGCCCCTCTCCGGCTGGAAACCGGGGCTTGAGCTACGCCCGGTAGATCCACTGCTCCGGCACGCGCACGGTGACCTCCTCGCCGGCGCTGATCACGCCCGGCTTCTCCACCCAGGCGACCAACCCGCGCAGGCGGCGCGACACTTTCGGGAACAGCAGCGAACCTGCGTCCTGGTCAGCCATGCGCGCATGCTCGGCAACCGAGCGTCCGGAGAGCCGGCAGGGCGCGTTCTGGCCGTCGACCTTGACGGTCACGCCGCCCTTGAAGAACAGCATCGTGCCCGCCGGAAGCATCGACAGCATCGGAACGCCGTCGAGCAGGAGATTGGCCCCGATCCACTCCGGCCGGACCTCGGCGAGCCCCATGCGCTCGGCGATCATGGCCAATTCGTCGGGCGCGACGATCGACAATTGCCGCTCGTTGCGCATCTTGGTGCCGCGCGGATACCAGGGCTCGCGCCCGCCCGAGCGGCGCGTGTGGCCGGCGTGGTAGTCGCCTTCGATGCCCTCGAAGCTCAGCGGCAGCGTCCCCACCGCCCGGGTGACGAAATGGTCGAGCGGTGCCGTATAGACGCCGGCGACGCGCGCGGCGAGCTTCCTGCCCGGCAGGATTTCGGGTTCGCCTTCGCGGTGCATCGTCGGATCGAGCATCTTTCGCCTCTCGGTTTCGGACCGCAGCCTTGGCCCGCATCGCCCGGAAAATCCAGACAAAAAGCCTGATCTTTCCCATCACAGGCTTTGATCGCTACATCATCCTGACCAGCGCGCCGCCGATCGAATAGCCGGCGCCGAAGGCGCAGATCAGCCCGTGGTCGCCCGCCTTCATGTCCTGGTGGTTTTCCTTGAGCGCGACGATGGCGCCGGCGGCGGCCGTATTGCCCAGCCGTTCGAGCACCATGGGCGCGGTGTCGTGGCCGGCCTCGTGACCCAGCGCCAGCTTCAGGATCATCGCGTTCATGCGCGCGTTCGCCTGGTGCAGCCAGAAGCGGCGCACGTCCGACGGCGTCATGCCGTGGTCGGCCAGGAAGGCGGTGATGAAACGGTGCGCCGCGTGCGTCACCTCCTTGAACACCTTGTTGCCGACCTGCTTGATCATGTTGCCCTCCATCTCGACGACGGAGGTGCTTTCCTGCCCTGCCCTCAAAAGGAAGCCGAAATTGGTGCGGATGTTGTTGGAGAACTGCGTCCAGTTGCGCGTGTCGAGGATCTCGAAGCGGCCCGGCCGCGTCTCCTTTGGCCCGAGCGCCTCGACCACCAGCGCCACCGAGGCGTCACCGAAGATGAAATGCGTCTGGCGGTCGCGGAAATTGAGATGGCCTGTGATGATCTCGGGCGTGACGATCAGCACGCGCTTCTGTCCGCCCGCGCGCACCAGATTGTTGGCGACATGCAGGGCCGCCGCCGCCGAGGAGCAGCCGAGATTCATGTCGAAGGCCGCACCCTCGATGCCGAGTTCCTTCTGGATCTCGATCGAGATCGCCGGATAGGGCCGCTGCTGGTGCGAGGCCGCGCAGATCACCATATCGATGTCGGCACCGGTCAGCCCCGCATGGTCGAGCGCCTTGCGCGCCGATGCGGCCCCGAACTCCGCTTCCACCGAAAGTGCGTCGTCGGCGCGCGCCGGAATGCGCGGCGCCATGCGCTCCGGATCGAGGATGCCGTCGAGCGTATGCACATGGCGCTGCTTCACGCCCGAGGCATAGACGATGAAGTCGCTGTCGGACTTGGCCAGCGGCTCCTGGCCGGTCGCCGCGCGCTTCAGATTCTCGGTTTCGACCCAGGCGTTGAAGCTAGCGACCAATTCGTCGTTGCTGATAGAGGCCTCGGGGATTTCGACGCCGATGCCGCTGATGATGACGCGATGCATGAAATACTGTCCGTCCAATTCTCGTGCGGTCACTGGAATACCGCCTGCACAATCCTACTGACGTCTAGCGCATGGCCTGCAATTTCGGAATCGGTTTCGCATTGCCATCATCGTCAGCCTTCCCGCGTTTGAATACCAACTTTTCGCTGAATTCGTGAAAGCTGATGCACGAAATACGCGAACAAGCTTGAGCCATAAAGTTGAATCCGCTACGTGGGGTGAGTTACATGCCCGGCAGTAGCCAATGCTTAAAATTCATCACGACCCTGACCGAGCTGATGCATATAGAGCAATGCAGCCGTTTCGTTTCGACGAACAGCTAAGATGCATCTGTGTTTTCGACAAAGACCTCATCGCGGAAATATTCCGCTCTGATCGTTTCAAGGTCATCGCTTTTGCCGACCATTACCGCCAGATAGCGGACCGCACCAAGATCGATTTCGATGCGAGCATCGCAGCACTGCACCATGTGCCGCTGGCCAACGAAGGCGACCATCACCGCCATCTCCGCGGACAGGTCGCGTCGGTCATAGGCGCAGATTCGCGCGGCAAGCTGAGTGCCATCGAAGGCTTCATCGCGGCGCTGACAGTGGCAACCTTCACCGGCGGACGCGAAGTCGATCTGGTGCACGACGTGGCCATGCCGATCTTCGACAGATTGTTCTCGCTCTGGTTCGGCCTGGAGCAATCTGAGCTCGTCGAGCACATGAACGTCTCGCAAGTCTTCGACATGACGATGAGCCTCAACCGCCGCAAGGGCGTGAATGACCAGGTTGCAGCCATGACCTGCGCTTTTGCCGGGCAGCAGGCCCGGCTGCCGACGACGCCGGAGATCGCCGTCGCCATGAACATCCTCGGCAACGACGCCCTCATCGGCTCGATCGCGCTGTCATTGTGGCACACACTGTCGCGCAACCCCGGCAAGCGCCTGGATGAAATCGCCTACCCCGACGATCTGCCCTCGACGGGCGTCCCCTTCATCGAGAGGGTAGCCACCGAGGACCTGGAAATCGGCGGCCTCGCCGTGCGCAAGGGGCAGCGCGTCCGGCTGATGATCGACGCGACCGCCTATCACGTCTCCGAAGATGAGGCCGATCTGCTGTTCGGCAAGGGCCGCCACCTCTGCCTGGGAAAGCCGGCGACCCTCGCCATATGGCGCAGCCTGGTCAAGGCACTGGCGACCAATGTACGGCATTTCGCCATCGGTGAGATCAAGATGAGGACGGGGGACTATGCCTTCAGCTTCCCCGAATATGCGCGAGTGAGCATCCATGACTGAAGAAATTCGCCGGGCCTGCGTCGAGATGTTCCGCGACATCGCCGGCCTGAACAGCTCGAGCCACGGCGCCGGCACCTCGGACGCGCAGATACTGTCCGATCCGATAGATTCCTTCGACGTCGACAGCCTCACCGTCATGGAATACGTCATGGGCCTGGAAGAGCGCTTCGGTGTCCTGCTCGACGAAGAAGCCGTCAACGGCTGCGCCAATGTCGGCGAGCTCGCGGCGCTCATTTCGGCCGCGCGTGTTTAGGTTCCGCAGGCGAACCGCCTCCGAGGTCGCGGCCGAGGCGGCCTCCCCCGGCCTTGGGTCGAAGCTGCCGCGCGGCATATCGAAGAATCTCGTCCGCTTCGGCCTGATGAGCCCGGCCGAACCGCCGCTGACGCGCTTCTCGCGAACCGAAATCGCAGCCAACGTCAATCTCTACTCGGCCGGGCGCGGCGCCCCCAATCTGGTCGTCGGCTTCACCACCAAGCATGGCTTCATCATGATGGGCGCGTCGCTGTTCCTCCAGGATCTGGACGATGCCGGGCACGATTTCCTGCAGCTTGCCGATCCCCGGCGCGAATTCTTCGACGGCGGCATCGAGGGGTTTGCCCCGTCGCTGCATGACCTGGCATTGCGCGTCGGCGACCTGGCCCGCCGGCGCGGCTATCGGTCGATCATGACCTACGGCACCAGCATGGGCGGATTTCCCGCCATACGAGCCGGCAACCTCATGGCCGCCGACCGGGCGATCAGCGTCGGCGGCAGGTTTACCTGGCATCCCGGATCGATGGCGAAGGGCCTGCGGGTCGGCGCGTTTGACGCGCTGTGCAACTGTCGCTCGCCGCTGCAGACGCCCAGCTATCTCCTCTACAGTACGGGCTGCCGGGAAGACGCCGACCACGCGGCCATGCTCGCCGCGATCGCCCCCGCAAGCCGCAGGATCGGCGTGCCCTGCCGCAAGCATAACTTCCCGATCGCCCTCAAGGACAGGGGAAGGTTAGGCGACTTTCACGCCGAGATGTTCGATCTCGCCCGCGAGCCCGACCCGGCCCGCCTTGCCGCATTGATGGGCTGAGCGGCGGCCACTTGCCTCAGGCACTCGTCGCGCCTCGCCAACAAGCTGCAGATGGCAGCAATGTCCACGGGGAAATCGATCGCCTCACAGGACTTCCCAACAAGAATCAGCCATTGTTGACATATGAAGTTTGTTCTGTTTTTGTTCGTACCCAAGTGCGGGGAACTGCTATGAATGCCGAAGCCTTGGAGCCGACAATCGATCTTGTCCGGCGTACTGCCGGGAAGAAGTTTCATACGGTTTTGGCAGACCCGCCCTGGAGATTCATCAACAGAACGGGCAAGGTTGCGCCCGAGCATCGACGGCTGTCTCGCTATGAGACTATGAGCACTGATGCGATCTGCGCACTCCCTGTTGCCGACCTTACCTATCAGCCAGCTCACCTTTACCTTTGGGTTCCTAACGCCCTACTGCCCGATGGATTGCGAGTGATGACTTCATGGGGATTCGAGTACAAAGCAAATATTGTATGGCATAAAATTCGTAAGGACGGAGGCTCGGACGGACGGGGCGTTGGCTTCTACTTCCGCAATGTGACAGAGCTGTTGTTATTTGGCGTCCGCGGAAAGAATGCTCGAACCGAAGCTCCCGCTCGCAGTCAGGTAAATTATATGTCGTCGCGTAAACGCGAGCATTCTCGCAAGCCAGATGAGCAATATGATCTTATTGAAAGCTGCTCAAAGGGCCCCTACCTGGAAATGTTTGCGCGGGGAACAAGACCCGGATGGACGTACTGGGGCAATCAAGCCGACGAAAGCTACAAGCCTACCTGGAAGACATATGCATATAATTCTACTGTTGAGCCCGCGGAGTAATGATTGAACAAGATTGATCTAATCCCCGGCTGGGATTGCTATGATTGGAGAAATGCAAAAACCATTTTGGAGCACGGCCACACCGCCGAGTGGTTGGAAATACTGCAGGTGCTCAGTGATTTTCGACTACGTCACAGTGACTTGGCTACCCCCGGTGGTAGAAAGAGCCCAATCTCCGGTGCGATCGATTCCGCACTATACGCGATGGGTTGGCGCGAACGAAAATTTGAAACAGCCTTCCTAGTAGACGGCACGAGAAGTGATTCTCCAACCCACAAGGTTGACTGCTTCAAGGGAAAAGTTGCGCTCGAAGTTGAATGGAATAATAAAGACCCCTTTTACGACCGAGATCTAAACAACTTTCGACTATTGTACGACCTGCGAGTAGCAGACCTAGGGATTGTAGTCACCCGAGCCACATCCCTGATGGACTTATTACAGCGAGATGGATTTCAGCTGGGGCGCAATACGGCAGGAACCGGCTCTTCTACAACGCACTTCGACAAGCTCGGACCCCGAATAGTTGGTGGCGGCGCGGGTGGCTGCCCCGTGCTCGTTTTTGCCATGACCCCCGATTTGTACGAGGATGATCGGCCAGCGTAAGAGCCGGCCGATCAGATAAGTTTCCGCATCAGCGCGTCAGGCGCTTGTGGGTCATGCGGTGCGGGGTGGTCGCCTCCGCGCCGAGACGGCGGACCTTGTCCTTCTCGTATTCCTCGAAGTTGCCTTCGAACCACTCGACATGGGCGTCGCCCTCATAGGCGAGCATGTGGGTGGCCATGCGATCGAGGAACATGCGATCGTGGCTGATGATGACGGCGCAGCCGGCATAGGCTTCGAGCGCGTCCTCGAGCGCGCCCAGCGTCTCGGTGTCGAGATCGTTGGTCGGTTCGTCGAGGAGCAGCACGTTGCCGCCGTTCTTCAGCATCTTGGCGAGGTGGACGCGGTTACGCTGGCCACCCGAGAGGTTGCCGACCTTCTGCTGCTGGTCGCCGCCGCGGAAGTTGAACGACGAGCAATAGGCGCGGCTGTTGACCTCGTGCTTGCCGAGCTTGATGACTTCGGCGCCGCCGGAGATCTCTTCCCAGACCGTCTTGTTCGGGTCGAGCGCGTCGCGGCTCTGGTCGACATAGCCGAGCTTGACGGTCTCGCCGACGTGGATCGAGCCTGAATCGGGCTTGTCCTGGCCGGTGATCATCTTGAACAGCGTGGTCTTGCCCGCGCCGTTCGGGCCGATGACGCCGACGATGCCGCCGGGGGGCAGCTTGAAGGTCAGGTCTTCGATCAGCAGCTCGTCGCCATAGCCCTTGTTCAGGCCTTCGACCTCGATGACGCGGTTGCCGAGGCGCTCGATCGACGGAATGACGATCTGCGTGTCGGTCGGCTTGCGGTTCTGCGACTGCTCGACCAGTTCCTCATAGGCCTTGATACGCGCCTTCGACTTGGTCTGGCGTGCCTTGGGCGAGGAGGCGATCCACTCGCGCTCGCGCCAGATCGCCTTCTGGCGGGCGTCGTCCTCGCGGCCTTCCTGGATCAGGCGCTTGGCCTTGGCGTCCAGGTACTTGGTGTAGTTGCCCTCGTATGGGATGCCGCGGCCGCGGTCGAGTTCGAGGATCCAGCCGGTGACGTTGTCGAGGAAGTAGCGGTCGTGGGTGATGATCAGCACCGAGCCCGGATAGTCGCGCAGGTGCTTTTCCAGCCAGCCGGTGGTCTCGGCGTCGAGGTGGTTGGTCGGCTCGTCGAGCAGCAGAAGGTCGGGCTGTTCGAGCAGCAGGCGGCACAGCGCCACGCGGCGGCGCTCGCCGCCCGAAAGGTTGGTGACCTCGGAGTCGCCGGGCGGGCAGCCCAGCGCGTCCATCGCCATCTCGACCTGCTGTTCCAGGTCCCACAGGTTCAGGCGGTCCATCTCGTCCTGCAGACGCGCGCCCTCGTCGGCGGTCTCGTCCGAGTAGTTCATCATCAGCTCGTTGTAGCGCTCGATGATGGCCGTCTTCTTGGCGACGCCGTCCATGACGTTCTCGAATACCGTCTTCTTCGGGTCGAGCTGCGGCTCCTGCGCCAGGTAGCCGACGGTAGCCCCCTCGGCGAGCCAGGCCTCGCCCGACCATTCCTTGTCGAGGCCGGCCATGATCTTCAGCACGGTCGACTTACCGGCGCCGTTCGGGCCGAGGATGCCGATCTTGGCGTCCGGGTAGAACGACAGGTTGAGGTTATCCAGCACCTTCTTGGTGCCGTAGGACTTGGTCAGTCCCGACATGTGATAGATGAACTGGCGTGCCACGCGCGCGTATCCTGCTGCTCAGTTGGTGGAGAGTTGGCCGCTATGTAGGCGATCCAGCCCGAAACGGCAAATGCTTTCGGGCAGCGCGCGCCGCCGCACGGCAAAAGCAGCGCCCGCCTCGCGCCGGCAAGGCGCGTGGCGAGCCCTCTTCCTTCCGGGTGAAGCCGTCAGTCGGCCTGCCCGTCCAGCGCCTGCAGGATCCGGTGCGCGGCCTTCACCCTTTCCGGGTTCGGATAATTCCTGTTTGCCAGCATGACGATGCCGATGTCCCTTGAGGGGACGAAGGCGACATAGGCGCCGAAACCGTTGGTCGAGCCGGTCTTGTTGACCAGCACGTCGCCCCGCATCGGCTGCGGCGGCGCAAGCTTGGTCACCTTGTTGGGTTCGAGCGCCATTTGCGTCGAGTTGCCGGCAAGCAGCCGCTCCAGGCTGGTCGGATAGGCATACATCTCCCACCCAAGCCCCTGCGTCGTGTCGCCCACCTTGTAGTAGCCGGCTTGCGTCGCCGCGATCGCGCGCTGCAGCGCCTCGTCCAGCCCTGAGCCATTGATGTTCGCCTCGACGAAGCGGATCATGTCGGCCGCGCTCGTCTTCACGCCGTAGCCTTCCGAGGCCAGCAAGCCCTGCGACACTCGAATGGGCTTGCCGGACTTCGAAGTACCGAAGGCGTAGTCGCCCATCCGCTGCTTGGGCACGTTGATGTAGGTGTTCTGCAGGCCGAGCATCGGGAACAGCTTCTGCTCCATCAGGTCGTCGAAAGGCTCGCCCATGCTCTTTGCCGCCAGATAGCCGAACAGCCCGATGCTCGGGTTCGAATAGACCCGGGTGCTGCCCGGGGCGTAGTCCGGGCGCCAGCCCCTGTAATAGTCGACCATCGTCTCGCCGGAGACGCCGTCCGGAAACTGCAGCGGCAGCCCGCCCGCCGTATAGGTGGCGAGGTCGAGCAGGCTGATCTGGTCGAAACTGCTGCCGGCAAGCCCCGGCAGGTATCTGCTCGCCCGGTCGCCAAGCGAAAGCTTTCCTTGCGCCTGCGCATAGGCACCGAGCGTCGCGGTAAACGTCTTGCTGACCGAACCGATCTCGAAGATCGTGTTCTCGGAGACCTTCTGTCCACCCTCTTTCGAGGCGACGCCGTAGTTGAAGAAGTGCTTCTTCCCCCGGACCGTGACCGCAACAGCCATTCCCGGCACGTCGTTTTGTTCCAGCACCGGCCGGATCGCCTCATCGACGACGCGCCGGAGCTTGGCCGGGTCGGCATCGTCCGCCGCTTGCGCCGAAGCGCCGAGCAGCAAGCTTCCGGCCAGCAGAATCCCGAGCGTGGGAAGGGAAACATTCTTCATGACTGATACTCGCATTTGCATTTGTCCGCCGCCTCCCCAGGCCGATACGCGGGAACCTGCCCCTCGCCAAATGATCAATTCTCTGCTCAGACATGAGAAAAACTTGGCCTCGGAGAATTGCTTCGCATGGAAGTTTCGCAATTGCCCCTCAACGCCCTGCGCGCCTTCGAGGCCTCTGCCCGGCTCGGCGGCTTCACCCGCGCAGGCCTCGAATTGCGGGTAACGCAGACGGCGATAAGCCATCAGGTCAAGGCGCTCGAGGAGACGCTGGGCGCGACGCTGTTCAAGCGCCTGCCGCGCGGGCTGGCCCTGACCGACGAGGGCCACGCCTTGCTGCCTGTGCTCACCGACGCGTTCCGCCGCATGAGCGCCACCCTCAGTCAGTTCGAGGAAGGCAATTTTCGCGAGATCCTGACGGTGGGTGTCGTCGGGACCTTCGCCATCGGCTGGCTCCTGCCTCGGCTGACATCCTTCAAGCAGCAGCACCCGCATGTCGACCTGCGGCTGAAGACCAACAACAACCGCGCCGACATGCTCCTCGATGGCCTGGATTTCTTCATCCGCTTCGGCGACGGCGCATGGCACGGCACCGAAGCATCCCATCTGATGGACGCCCCGCTTTCCCCCGTCTGCTCGCCATCGATCGCCGCGCGGCTCGCAGTCCCTGCGGACCTCGCCAATGAGGAGTTGCTGCGCTCCTACCGCAGGGACGAGTGGACGCTTTGGTTCGGCGCCGCCGGCCTCGAGCCGCCCGCCCTGCGCGGCGGGATGTTCGATTCGTCGCTTTCGCTGGTCGAGGCCGCCGCCCAGGGCGCCGGCGTTGTCCTCGTACCAGTTGCCATGTTCACCCGGAAAATCCAGCAAGGCCGCGTCGTCCAGCCGTTCAGCACGGCCGTCTCGACCGGCAGCTATTGGCTGACGCATCTCAAGTCGCGGCCGGAAACGCCGTCCATGAAGGCGTTCCGGAAATGGCTGCAGGCCGAAGTCGGCGCGAATTGATCGCACGCCGCCCGAAATATGCCCTGCCGCCTCGGTCAGACCTTGATCCGCCAGCCCGTCCGGAAGATCCACCACACCGCGGTCAGGCACGCGGCAAGGAACACCAGCGTCATGCCGAGGCTGATGCCGACATTGACGTCCGACATGCCGAAGAAGCTCCAGCGGAAGCCGCTGACCAGATAGACCACCGGATTGAACAGCGACACCGCCCGCCAGAACGGCGGTAGCATGTCGATGGAATAGAAGCTGCCGCCCAGGAAGGTGAGCGGGGTCACGATCAGGAGCGGCACGAACTGCAACTGCTCGAAGCTGCCGGCCCAGATGCCGATGATGAAGCCGAACAGGCTGAAGGTAACCGCCGTCAGCACCAGGAAGACCAACATCCAGAAAGGGTGCGCAATGCTGAGCGGCACGAACAGCGAGGCGGTCGCCAGGATGATGAGCCCGAGGATGACCGACTTCGATGCCGCTGCCCCGACATAGGCGATGACGATCTCGATGTAGGACACTGGCGCCGAGAGCAGTTCGTAGATCGTGCCGACGAATTTCGGGAAATAGATGCCGAACGAGGCGTTGGAGATGCTCTGGGTGAGCAGCGACAGCATGATCAGCCCCGGCACGATGAAGGCGCCGTAGCTGATGCCGTTGATCTCGCTGATGCGCGAGCCGATGGCCGCGCCGAAGACGACGAAATAGAGCGAGGTCGAGATGACAGGCGAGACGATGCTCTGCAGCAGCGTGCGCCAGGTGCGCGCCATCTCGAACAGGTAGATCGCCCGGATCGCGTAATAATTCATCGCCGTTCCCTCACCAGATTGACGAAGATCTCTTCGAGCGAGCTCTGCTTGGTCTGCAGGTCGTTGAAGCGGATGCCGTTGTCGTTGAGATCCTTGAGCAGGGTCGTGATCCCGGTGCGCTCGCCCTGCGTGTCATAGGTGTAGACGATCTCGTGGCCGCCCTCGGCCAGTTCCAGCCCATGGCTGGCGAGCGCTGCCGGCAGGGTGTCGATCTGGCTCTGCAGTTGCAGCGTCAGCTGCTTGCGGCCCAGCTTGCGCATCAGTTCGGCCTTTTCCTCCACCAGGATGATCTCGCCCTTGGAGATCACCCCCACCCGGTCGGCCATCTGCTGTGCCTCCTCGATGTAATGGGTGGTGAGGATGATGGTGACACCGGTCTCGCGCAGCGAGCGGACCACCTCCCACATGTCGCGCCTGAGCTCGACATCGACGCCGGCGGTCGGCTCGTCGAGGAACAGGATCTGCGGTTCGTGCGACAGCGCCTTGGCGATCATCACGCGCCGCTTCATGCCGCCCGACAGTGTGATGATCTTGTTGTCCTTCTTGTCCCACAGCGACAGGTCCCTGAGGATCTTTTCGATGTGGGCAGGGTTCGCCGGCTTGCCGAACAGGCCGCGGCTGAAACTGACCGTCGCCCATACCGTTTCGAAGGCGTCCGTGGTCAGTTCCTGCGGCACCAGCCCGATGCGCGAGCGCGCCACGCGATAGTCCTTGATGATGTCGTGGCCGTCGGCCAGCACCCGTCCCTCGGACGGATTGACGATGCCGCAGATGATGCTGATCAGCGTCGTCTTGCCGGCGCCGTTCGGCCCCAAAAGCGCGAAGATCTCGCCGCGGCCTATATCGAGATTGACGTTCCTCAGCGCCGTGAAGCCCGACGCATAGGTCTTGGAAAGATTGGAGACGGAAATAATCGGCTGCATGGCGGTCACTTGCGGTTCGGAGGATGCAAGACGCGGACGGCGGGGACGGACCGGCCTGGAAGGTAAGCGAAATATATGGGCTGACTCCGGACCTGCAAGGCCACCCTCGACGGCTCCTGACATTGTCGCCGTGCGGCGCGCCCGGCATGAGCTTGACGATTGCGGTGTTGTCCCTCAACAGTCCCGCCAGGGGAACAAGAATGCCGTTCGACAGTCGCATCGCGCTTGCCTCGCCGACCGGGGCGCAGCTCAATCTTTACATGCGCCGCGCCGAGGCGCCTGCCCGCGCCGTGGTGCAGGTCAACCACGGGCTTGCGGAGCATGCCGCGCGTTATGCCCGCTTCGCCGATTTCCTCGCCGCGCGCGGCTTTCACGTCTACGCCCACGACCATCGCGGCCATGGCGCGACCCGCGCGCCGGATGCCCCGACCGGGCGCTTCGCCACCAAGGGCGGCGTCGACCTCGTGCTGGCGGACGTGCTCGCCGTGCACGACCGCATCGCCGCCGATCATCCCGGCTTGCCGGTAGCGATCTTCGGCCATTCGATGGGCGGGCTGATTACGCTCAATTTCGTGCTGCGCCATTCCGGCCGCATCGCCGCCGCCGCCGTCTGGAACGCCAACTTCTCCGCCGGCGTGCTCGGCCGCCTGGCCCAGGCGATCCTTGCCATCGAGCGCTTCCGGCTCGGCTCCGACGTCCCCTCCCGCATCCTGCCGAAACTCACCTTCGGCGACTGGGCGAAGAAGATCGCAGGCCGCCGCACCGACTTCGACTGGCTGTCGCGCGATCCTGCCGAGGTCGACGCCTATGTCGCCGACCCGCTCTGCGGCTGGGACGCCTCGGTGTCGATGTGGGCAGACGTCTTCGAGCTGATCTTTACGGGGGCCGACGACCGCAACTTCGCATCCGTGCGCAAGGACCTGCCCTTCGACCTCGTCGGCGGCGCCCACGACCCGGCGACCGATGGCGGCAAGGCCGTAGAAGTGCTCGCCCGGCGCATGCGCCGGATGGGCTTTTCGAATCTCGTTTCAAGGATTTACCCCGAGACCCGCCACGAAAGCCTCAACGAGGTGAACCGCGACGTGGTCATGCAGGACTTTGCCGCCTGGCTGGATGGCGCGTTGCCCACATGAACGGCACGACTGGCCCATTGCAACGTGGTGGCGGGACATAAGGACTCCTGATAGAGCGTGGCCCGACTGAAATGAACTGTGGTGCCTTATGAGCAATCCGCCCCTTAGCGGCGTCCGTGTCATCGAACTCGCCCGCATTCTCGCCGGCCCCTGGGCCGGCCAGTTGCTCGCCGACCTCGGCGCCGACGTCATCAAGGTGGAAAATCCCGACGGCGGCGACGACACGCGCAAATGGGGCCCGCCCTTCGTCACCGGCCACGACGGCGGGAACCTGTCGGCCGCCTACTACCACTCCTGCAACCGCGGCAAGCGCTCCATCGCACTCGACTTCGCCACGCCCGAGGGTGCCGAGGTGGTGCGCAAGCTGGTCGCCGGCGCCGACGTGCTGATCGAGAACTTCAAGCTCGGAGGCCTGAAGAAATACGGCCTCGACTATGAGAGCCTGAAAAAGATCAACCCCAGGCTGGTCTACTGCTCGATCACCGGCTTCGGCCAGTCCGGCCCCTATGCACCACGCGCGGGCTACGATTTCATCGTCCAGGGCATGTCGGGCCTGATGTCGATCACCGGCCCCGCCGGCGGCGAGCCGCAGAAGGTCGGCGTCGCCGTCACCGACATCTTCACCGGCCTCTATTCGGTCATCGCCATCCAGGCGGCACTGCGCCACGCCGAGGCCACCGGAGAGGGCCAGCACATCGACATGGCCCTGTTCGACGCCCAGATGTCGGTGCTCGCCAACCAGAACCTCAACTATCTGGTTTCGGGCAATGCGCCGGTGCAGATGGGCAACGCCCACCCCAACATCGCGCCCTACGAGGTGCTGCCGGTCAAGGACGGTCACTTCATCCTCGCCGTCGGCAATGACGGCCAGTTCCAGAAGTTCTGCGCCGTCGTCGGCCTCGAGAACATCGCCACCGACCCGCTGTTCGCCACCAACTCGGCCCGCGTCGCCAACCGCGTCGCGCTGCGCGAGAAGATGGTCGCCGCCCTTTCTGGCTTCGGGCGCGAGGCGCTGCTCGGCTTGCTCGAAAAGGCCGGCGTGCCGGCAAGTCCGATCAACAATATCGGCCAGGCATTCGCCGACCCGCAGGCGATTGCCCGCGGCATGCGCATGGACCTCGACGACGGCCACGGCAACAAGCTGCCTTCCGTGCGCGCGCCCATGGTCATGTCCGAGACGCCGCTTTGCTACAACCGCCCCTCGCCACGGCTCGGCGAGCACACCGCGGAAATCCTTGCCGAACTGGAGAAGACCGAAAAATGAAGACCGGCGGAAAGCTGATCGTCGAGGCCCTCGAAGCCAATGGCGTCGACCGGATGTATTGCGTGCCGGGCGAATCCTACCTGGCGGTGCTCGACGCGCTGCACGATTCCAGGATCCGCAGCATCGTCTGCCGCCAGGAGGGTGGCGCAGCGATGATGGCCGATTGCCACGGTCGCCTCACCGGCAAGCCGGGCATCTGCTTCGTCACCCGCGGCCCCGGCGCCACCAACGCCTCGGCCGGCGTCCACATCGCCATGCAGGATTCGATCCCGATGATCCTGTTCATCGGCCAGGTCGCGAGCCACGCCAAGGAGCGCGAGGCCTTCCAGGAGGTCAACTACCGCCGCTTCTTCGGCGACATCGCCAAGTGGGTGGTCGAGATCGACGACGCCGCGCGCATCCCCGAACTGGTCACGCGCGCCTTCTCCGTCGCCACCTCCGGCCGTCCCGGCCCCGTCGTCATCTCGCTGCCCGAGGACATGCTGACCAGCGAGGTCGAGGCGCCCGTCGCGCTGCCGGCCACGCCCGTCGAGACGCACCCGGGCGAACAGGAGCTGGCGAAGCTCGAAGCCTTGCTCAACGGCGCCAGGAACCCCTTCGTCATCCTGGGCGGCACACGCTGGAACGCCGAGGCGGTCGAGCGCATGAAGAATATCTCCGAGGCCTGGTCCCTGCCGGTCGGCGTCTCCTTCCGCCGCCAGATGCTGTTCGACCACCTGCACGACAACTACGCCGGCGACGTCGGCATCGGCGTCAACCCGAAGATCGCCAAGGCGATCAAGGACGCCGACGTCGTGCTCCTCGTCGGCGGCCGTTTCGGCGAGATGCCGTCGTCCGACTACACGCTCATCAAGAGCCCCTACCCGGACCAGAAGCTGGTCCACGTCCATGCCGACGCCGACGAGCTCGGCCGCGTCTACCGCCCGACGATCGCCATCAACGCCTCGCCCGCGGCCTTCGTCGAGGCCTTCGCCAGGCGCAAGCCCGCCGCCAAGCCGGCATGGGCCGAGGCCACCAAGGCGCTGCACGCCGCCTATCTCGAATGGTCGACGCCGCCGCTCACCGGTCCGGGCGCGGTGCAGATGGGCCCGATCATGAACTGGCTGGAGAAAGTCCTGCCCGAGGACGCCATCCTCACCAACGGCGCCGGCAACTACGCCACCTGGGTACACCGCTTCCATCGCTTTCGCCGGTTCGCAACGCAGGGCGCGCCGACCTCCGGCTCGATGGGCTACGGCACGCCGGCCGCGGTCGCCGCCAAGGGCCTGTTCCCGGAGCGCGAGGTCATCGCCTTTGCCGGCGACGGCTGCTTCATGATGAACGGCCAGGAATTCGCCACCGCCGTGCAATACGGCCTGCCGATCATCGTGATCGTCGTCAACAACGGCATCTACGGCACCATCCGCATGCACCAGGAGCGCGAGTATCCCGGCCGCGTCGAGGCGACCGAGCTCAAGAACCCGGATTTCGCAGCCCTTGCCCGGGCCTATGGCGGCCATGGCGAGACGGTGCGCGAGACCGACGAGTTCGCCGCCGCCTTCGAACGCGCGCGCTCGAGCGGCAAGCCGTCGATCATCGAGATCAAGCTTGATCCCGAGGCCATCACGCCGATGCGCACCCTGACCGACATCCGGGAGAAGCGCTGATCCTTCCTTTGCGGAAACCGGGAACCGTGGCAAACGCGCGGCTTTGATGCTATTGAGGCCGCGCATTTCCCCGCATTGTTCCGACATTCTCCAGGCAAGCTGATGATATCGATCGTCATTCCGTGCAAGAACGAAGCCGACAACCTGCCGATCCTGATCGGCGAGGTTCACGCGGCGATGGACGGGCGCGACTACGAGGTGATCGTCGTCGACGACGGCTCGACCGACCGCACGCCCCAGGTGCTCGCCGACCTTGCCGGGTCCGCCGGCCGCCTGCGTCACGTCCGCCACGACCGCTCGGCCGGCCAGAGTGCGGCGGTCCGGTCCGGCGTGTTCGCCGCAAGGGGCGCCATCGTCGTGACCATGGATGGCGACGGCCAGAACGATCCCGCCTATCTGCCCAGGCTAGCCGACGCGCTTGCCGCGGCCGGCCCCGGGGTCGGCATCGCCGCTGGCCAGCGGCTCAAGCGGACCGACACCAAGCTGAAGCAATTCTCCTCGCGTTTCGCCAATGGCTTGCGCGAGCGGATCCTGCGCGACGGCACGCGCGATTCCGGCTGCGGGCTCAAGGCGTTGCACACCGAACTGTTCCGCCAGCTGCCCTATTTCGATGGCTGGCACCGCTATCTGCCGGCGCTGGTCATCCGCGAGGGCCGCGCCGTCGTCCATGTCGACGTCGTCGACCGTTCGCGCCGTCACGGCAAATCAAACTACGGCATCCTCGATCGCGGCCTGCGTGGCATCCTCGACCTCACCGGGGTCTGGTGGCTGCGCCGCCGCCGCAGGGTCGTGCCGACGGTCACGGAGCTTGGCCAATGACCTTCATTTCCGAACTCGGCACCTGGTTGCACGACGTCTTCGTCGCCCAGTTCGACGGCTGGATCCTGCTCGGCTTCATCGCCCAGGGCATGTTCACCATGCGCTTCGTGGTGCAGTGGCTGGCATCCGAGCGCGCCAAGCGCTCGGTCGTGCCGGTCGCCTTCTGGTTCTTCTCGCTCGGCGGCGGCGCCCTGCTCCTGATCTACGCCATCCAGAGGCAGGACCCGGTGTTCATCGCCGGCCAGGGGCTGGGCCTGTTCATCTACATCCGTAATCTCTGGCTGATCGCCAATGAGCGCCGCGCCGCCATGGCGCAGACGGAGTGACCGGTGGCATGCGGCACGCCGGAATCAATTTCTCCGAGAAGCAGCGCAAGGCACTGACGCCGCTCAACTATCTGCTGCTCGCCGTCTTCTGCCTGCTCGCCTTCGCGCCGGGCATCGCCTCGCTGCCGCCGACCGACCGCGATGAATCGCGCTTCGTCCAGGCCACCAAGCAGATGGTCGAGAGCGGCGACTACGTCGACATCCGCTTCCAGGACGAACCGCGCTACAAGAAGCCGGCCGGCATCTACTGGCTGCAGTCGGCCGCGGTCCTCGCCAGCGGCCAGGGCAGCGACGCGCCGATCTGGGTCTACCGGCTCGTCTCCGTGCTTGCCGGAACGTTCTCGGTGCTGGCACTCGCCTTCGTCGGCGACCGCATGTTCGGCCGCACCGCCGGCCTGATCGCCGGGCTCGGCCTCGCCGGAGCGCTGGTGCTCGGCATCGAGGCGCGCATCGCCAAGACCGATGCGACATTGCTGGCCACGGCCCTCCTCGCCCAAGGGGCGCTCGCCGCCATCTATCTCGGCCATCGCGCCGGCAGGCCTAAGGGCCACGCCAACTGGCTGTTCTGGTTCGCCCAGGGCCTGGCACTGCTCATCAAGGGCCCGGTCGTGCCCTTCCTCAGCGTGCTTACCATCGCAGCTCTCGCCATCTTTGACCGCGACCGCGCCTGGCTGCGCAAATTGCGCCCCTTCACCGGCCTCCTGCTGACCTTGCTCGTCGCCGCCCCCTGGCTGGTCCTCATCACCATCAAGACCGGCGCAGAGTTCTGGCAGGAATCGGTCGGCAAGGACCTGCTCAGCAAGGTCGGTTCCGGCCAGGAATCCCACGGCTTCCCGCCGGGCTACTACTTCCTCACCTATTCGGTGTTCATGTGGCCCTTTGCCCTGGCGGCGCTGGACGGCGGGCTCAAGGCGCTCAACCGTTTCCGCGACGATCCGCGGCTGCTGTTCTGCCTCGCCTGGTACCTGCCCTACTGGATCGCCATCGAGCTCATCCCGACCAAGCTGCCGCACTATGCGCTGCCGGCCTATCCGGCATTGATCCTGCTGATGGCCTGGTCGCTGACCGACCCGGTGGCGTCAGGCATCGTCCAGCCGCGCTGGCAGCTCTGGCTGCGCCGCGTCTGCGCCTTCGGCGTGATCGGCGTCAGCGCCGGCCTGGCGGCGATCGCCACCGGGGTCACGCCCTATTTCCTCGGCCAGTATTCCTGGTGGGGCCAGCTCGCCGGCCTGCTGGTGCTGGTCGCCGCCGCCCTCGGCGCCGGCATGCCGAAGGACATGTCGCCGCTCCGGCGCACCGGCTTTGCCGCCGCCGCCGCGGCAGCCGCCTTCGGCGTCCTCACCTGGAAGGTATTGCCGCCGCTGCGGCCCCTGTGGCTCAGCCCGCAGATCGCCGCACAATTCGATCAGTTGAAGGCCTGCCCCACCTCGCGGCTCGCATCCGCCGGCTATGGCGAGCCGAGCCTCGTCTTCCTCGCCGGCACAAATACGTTGCTCGGCAACGGCAAGGACGCGGCCGAAGTACTCGCCCAGGATCCGGCCTGCGCCATCGCGGTCGTCTCGGCGGCCGAAACCAAGCGCTTCCTCGACGCCGTGCCGGGCGGTGCTGCCGCACTGAGGGAACTCGGACGCATCGAGGGCATGAACTATTCCAAGGGCGAGCCCCGTACGCTGACCTTCTACACCCTGGCGAAGTAGCGCGGACGTTCAGCAGCCCGAAGTCGCGCGGACGCTTCAGCGGCCCTCATGGTGAGCCAGGCGAACCACGAGGGCGCGCCAGGCACGACACCCTGCCTGCTCCAAATCCCGTGGTTCGACAGGCTCGCCAAAGAGAAAGGGGCGGTCGCCCGCCCCTCTCCTTGCATCCCTGCGGCGAGCCTTACTTGATCGCCTTGTCGGTGATGGCCGCGGTCCAGGCGCCCGAGGGCTCCTTGGTGATGATCTTCTGGTCGAGCAGCGCCTTGGCGGTGCGCTCGTAGGCGGCCTCGATCAGCTTGCCGTCGGCGTTGTCGATGAGCTTGGCCACCTCGCCCATCATGCGCTTCTGGTGGTTCTCGTCCTGGCCGCCGTTCTCGACCACGATCTCGGCCGCCTCATCGGGATTGTCGACGGCATACTTCCAGCCCTTCATCGAAGCGCGGACGAACTTGACCATCTTCTCCTCGAAGGCCGGGTCCTTGAGCTTGTCCTCCATCACGTAGAGGCCATCCTCGAGCAGGTCGACGCCCATGGCCGAGTAGTTGAAGACGGTCAGGTCTTCCGCCTTGTAGCCGGCATCGATCAGCTGCCAGTACTCGTTGTAGGTCATCACCGAGATGCAGTCGGCCTGCTTCTGGATCAGCGGCTGCACGTCGAAGCTCTGCTTCAGCACGGTCACGCCGTCCTTGCCGCCCTCGGTCGGGATGCCGAGCTTGTTCATCCAGGCATAGAACGGATACTCGTTGCCGAAGAACCAGACGCCCAGCGTCTTGCCCTTGAAATCGGCTTCCGTCTTGACCGGGCCGTCCTTCGGGCAGACCAGCTGCATGCCGGCCTTCTTGAACGGCTGGGCGATGTTGACCAGCATCACGCCCTTGTCGCGGGCCGCCAGCGCGCCACCCATCCAGTCGACGATGACGTCGGCGCCGCCGCCGGCGATCACCTGCTCCGGCGCGATGTCGGGACCGCCCGGCTTGATGTCGACGTCGAGGCCTTCCTCCTCGTAGAAGCCCTTGTCCTTGGCGACGTAGTAGCCGCCGAACTGCGCCTGCGTCACCCATTTGAGCTGCAGCGTCACCTTCTCCGCTGCCATCGCCTGCACCGCGGCCAGCGACATCGCCCCCGCCATCAGTGAAACCACAAGTCTTTTCATCTTCTTTTCCCTCTGAAGTTGGACCGCGGCCCCGCCCCCGGAGCTTAGGTCACGCCCGTCCACCACGGACGGACGGATGCCAGAATGTGGTTGCCCTCTCAGCGAGGGCGACCATGCCATAGAAGAGTGAGCCGGCCAGAGCCGCAACCGCGATCTCCGCCCAGACCATGTCGACATTCATGCGCCCGATCTCGGTCGAAATGCGGAAGCCCATGCCGACGACCGGCGTGCCGAAGAATTCGGCCACGATGGCGCCGATCAGGGCCAGCGTCGAGTTGATCTTCAGCGCGTTGAAGATGAACGGTGCCGCGGCCGGCAGCCTCAGCTTGAACAGCGTCTGCCAGTAGCTCGACGCATAGGTGCGCATCAGGTCGCGCTCCATGTGGCCCGAGGCGGTGAGACCGGCGACCGTGTTCACCAGCATCGGGAAGAACGTCATGATGATGACCACGGCCGCCTTCGACTGCCAGTCGAAGCCGAACCACATCACCATGATCGGCGCCACGCCGATGATCGGCAGCGCCGACACCATGTTGCCGATGGGCAGGAGCCCGCGGCGCAGGAAGGCCACACGGTCGGCGAGGATCGCGACGGCGAACCCCGCCCCGCAGCCGACGACATAGCCGAACAGCACGGCCTTGAAGATCGTCTGCTGCACGTCCGCGGCAAGGATCGGCAGCGAGCTTGCGATGCGGGCTGCGACCGAACTCGGCGGCGGCAGCAGGATGAACGGGATGCCCGCGCCGCGCGTCACCGCCTCCCAGATGATCAGGATCCAGGCGCCGAAGATCGCCGGGATCAGGAGCCTGAGCAGGGTCTTTACCTGCCGCTTCGCCGGCTTCATCGCCGACAGTTCGGCAACGCAGCGCCAGGCGAGCAGCCATGCGGCGGCCAGCAGCAGGAAATAGGGCATGCGCGCCATGCCTTCATTGCCGGCAATGCCCGCAATCAGCAGCCAGGCAGCCCCGTGTGCTCCAAAGAAAAGCACGGCGGCACTGGCGGCGCCCGAAAACATGGCGAAGGAGGCGACAGCGCTCAACGCGATGAGCCCGATGATCAAGGTCGACGTGCCGTTCGACATCGGTTCTGCGGCCTCGGCCGCCAACATGGGCATCGTGGTCATGGCCACGGCGCACAGCACCAGGGCCAGCCCGACCTGCCAGGACAGTCTCGAAAAACTCATGCCGGCCTCCCGCCCATGGACCGTTCGACCAGCTTGCCGACGAGCCCGACAAGCACGACCAGCATCGCCGCCACCACCGAGCCGGCGACCAGTGCCGCCCAGATATCGATGGTCTGGCTGTAATAGGCCCCCGCGAGCAGCTTGGCGCCGATGCCGGCAACCGCGCCGGTCGGCAGCTCGCCGACGATCGCGCCGACGAGGCTCGCCGCCACCGCCACCTTCATCGAGGCGAACAGGAACGGCACCGAGGCGGGCGCGCGCAGCTTCCAGAAGGTCTGCGAACGGCTGGCATTGTAGGTGTGCATCAGGTCGAGGTGCATGATCTCGGGCGAACGCAGGCCCTTCACCATGCCGACGGCGACGGGGAAGAACGAAAGGTAGGTCGAGATCAGCGCCTTGGGGATCAGCCCGGTGATGCCGATGGCCGCCAGCACCACGATGATCATCGGCGCGACCGCCAGGATGGGGATGGTCTGCGAGGCGATGATCCACGGCATCAGGCTGCGGTCGAGCGCCGTCACATGCACGATGCCGACAGCGATCAGGATACCGAGCGCGGTGCCGAAGGCGAAGCCCAGCAGCGTCGACGACAGCGTCACCCACGCATGGTAGACGAGGCTGCGGTTGCTGGTGACCTTACGGAGAAAGGTATTCTCGAAGAAATTCTGCGCCACCTGGTGCGGCGCCGGCATCGTCGGCTTCGGCTGCGACAGCGTCTTGCCGATGAACTCGACGGTCCCAGGCGTCTCGCCCGAGCGCCGGTCGAGGTCACGCTGGAACGGCGCGTTCATGAACATGGCCGCCACGTACCAAACGGCGACGAGCGCCGCGAGGATAGTCAGAACCGGGATGATCTTGTCTCTGACACGGTCCATGGCGCTACCCTCGTCCCCCTTCCCCTTGTGGGGAGAGGTTAGGGGTGGGGGTGTCACGCATCAGACCAAGCTCCCGCAATATCTCCTCGATGCAGCCGTTGTACGACGCCTCGAGTTCACCAGTGTTGAAACGAAGAACCTTGTAGCCTTGAGCGGCCAGCCAGTCGTCGCGCACCCGATCTCGCGACAGCCCCGAGGGAGTGAAATGATGCTCGCCGTCAACTTCGATGACGAGACCACTCTCGTGGATCACGAAGTCGACGACATAGGGACCGATTGGCGCCTGCCGGCGCACATGGACACCATACCAGCGCCTGAACTCCCGAAGCTCCGACCAGAGCTTGCGTTCGCCATCGGACATGCCCCTGCGTAGCCGGCGCGCGCGGGAGATCGTTGATTGTCCAATTCCCGAAGGCATCAAGAATACCCCCACCCCTAGCCCCTCCCCACAAGGGGGAGGGGAAAAAATGCGCCCCCGCCTGCGCCCTTCATCGGATGCATGCGCGCCAGAATCCCCCTCCCCCTTGTGGGGAGGGGTTAGGGGTGGGGGTAACGCCTCGCCGCGAGTCCTCGCCTCAATCCTCATAGCTGTGCCCCGCCCTGAGCCCGTCGCGCACGCGAGCGGCGATCGCCAGGAACTCCGGGCTTTCGCGGATGTCGAGCGGCCGCTCGCGCGGCAGCGTCGACTCGATCACGTCGGTGACACGCCCGGGCCTGGGCGACATCACCACGATGCGGGTCGACAGGTACACCGCTTCCGGGATCGAGTGGGTGACGAAGCAGATGGTCTTGTTGGTCCGCCGCCAAAGCTGCAGCAACTGTTCGTTCAGGTGGTCGCGGACGATCTCGTCGAGCGCGCCGAACGGCTCGTCCATCAGGAGCAGGTCGGCATCGAAGGCGAGCGCGCGCGCGATCGACGCCCGCTGCTGCATGCCGCCGGAGAGCTGCCAGGGATACTTCTTCTCGAAGCCGGAAAGGTTGACGAGATCCATCGTGCGCTTGATGCGCTCCTGCTGCTCGGCCTTGGAGAGGCCGATGATCTCGAGCGGCAGCCCGACATTGCGCTCGATGGTCCGCCACGGCAGCAGTGCCGCCGCCTGGAACACGTAGCCATAGGCCCGCGCCTCGCGCGCCTGCTCCGGCGACATGCCGTTGATCGAGATCGCGCCTTCTGTCGGCTTCTCGAGATCGGCGATGACGCGCAGGAACGTCGTCTTGCCGCAGCCCGAAGGGCCGATGAAGGAGACGAACTCGCCCTTGTTGATGGTGAGGTCGACGTTGGAAAGCGCCCGCACCGGGCCGTCATTGGTCTGGAAGGTCAGCCCCAGCTTTCTGGCTTCGACGACGGCGTTCTGTTCGACGCTGGTCGCCGTGGCTTGATTGACTGTCATGAGCATTGCCCGACTTTACCCCACATAGTGCCATCCTCTCCGAAGATGAGGGAAGCGTCCACTTGATCGAGACTTTTTCTAAACGCAGGACACGGCCGGCCTTTTGCCGTGGAGCCCTGATTGGTCAAACGAGACCTCCTTGCCGACCATGCCCGTCGTCCGGACAACGGTAGACATAAAGTGCCCGATACGCGGCCCCGCCAACCATTCCACCCACGATTCCGGCCAGGACGACCGGCAAGCTGCGCAGAAGAAACACAGCCCCACGGGAGAAGACATCGGGCAAAACGAGCAGCAATCCAATCGTCAAGCCGACGGCGGCACCCAACCCCATAACCCCTAAAGAGCCCGGCAGCGGGCGACTGCGCCCTACTATGGCCACCACAAAGACGACCGGACCGACGACCACACTCATAGGAATAGTCCAGAAGATGGCAATCACCATGCTCACAAAAGCCGAACCAGCCGCATGCCATGGCAGCTCCGTCATTGAATTGACATTGAGGAGCATCAACATAGCCCCACCAGCCCAGATTCCGGCGAACACACTTCCGATAAGCGCGCCAAAAGAAAAGTGCCTGTAAAACTGTCGCCTGGACGTGACGGTTTCCGGTGCCATCGGAAGGCCCCCGCCTCTATCGAAACCACCAGGAGCGAGTGATCACACGCCCGTCGCCGGGATGCCGGTGCGCTCCACCTTGCGCGGCGCAGTGATCTCCTTCCACTGCGACAGCGCCCGGTTGACCGCTGCATGCGGCTCGCGGGCGACGAACTCGCCGTGGCCTGGATGCGCCTTGACCTCGTGCTCCTGGATCGCCAGCTCGCCACGGGTGAAGACGAAGCGCGGCAGGCCCGTCACCTCGATGCCCTCGAAGACGTTGTAGTCGATCACCGACTGCTGGCTCTTGGCCGCGATCGTCTTCTTGCGCTTGGGATCCCACACGATGATGTCGGCGTCGGCCCCTTCGACGATGGCGCCCTTCTTCGGGTACATGTTGAGGATCTTGGCGATGTTGGTCGAGGTCACCGCCACGAACTCGTTCATCGTCAGCCGGCCGGTGTTGACGCCCTTGGTCCACAGCACCGGCATGCGGTCCTCGAGGCCGCCGGTGCCGTTGGGGATCTTGGTGAAGTCGCCGACGCCGGTGCGCTTCTGCTGGGTCGTGAACGAGCAATGGTCGGTTGCCACCACCTGCAGCGAGCCCGCCTGTAGGCCGGCCCACAGCGAGTCCTGGTGCAGCTTGTTGCGGAAGGGCGGGCTCATCACCCGGCGCGCCGCATGGTCCCAGTCCTTGTTCAAATATTCGGTCTCGTCGAGCACCAGGTGCTGGATCAGCGGCTCGCCAAAGACGCGCATGCCTTTCTGCCTCGCCCGGCGGATCGCTTCATGCGCCTGCTCGCAGGAGGTGTGCACCACGTAGAGCGGCGAGCCCACCATGTCGGCGATCATGATGGCGCGGTTGGTCGCCTCGCCTTCCACCTCGGGCGGACGCGAATAGGCGTGCGCCTCGGGGCCGTTGTTGCCCTCGGCCATCAGCTTCTGCTGCAACTGCGCGACCACGTCGCCATTCTCGGCATGCACCAGGGGCAGCGCGCCGAGTTCGGCGCAGCGCCTGAACGACGCATACATCTCGTCGTCGTCCACCATCAGCGCGCCCTTGTAGGCCATGAAGTGCTTGAACGAGGTGATGCCCTTGTCGACGACCTCGGCCATCTCGTTGAACACCTGCTCGCCCCACCAGGTGATCGCCATGTGGAACGAGAAGTCGGAACACGCCTTCGAGGTCTTGTTGTCCCACATCTGCAGCGCTTCGAGCAGCGACTGGCCGGGCGCGGGCAGGCAGAAATCCACCACCATCGTCGTGCCGCCGGAAAGGGCAGCGCGCGTGCCGCTCTCGAAGTCGTCGGCCGAATAGGTGCCCATGAACGGCATTTCGAGATGGGTGTGCGGGTCGATGCCGCCAGGCATGATGTAGCAGCCGGTGGCATCGAACTCGTGGTCGGCATGCAGGTTCTCGCCGATGGCGACGATCTTGCCGTGCTGGATCAGCACGTCGGCCTTCCACGTCCGGTCGGCCGTGACGATGGTGCCGTTTCTGATGACCTTGGTCATTTTAGTTCCCCTTGTATTGCCGCGCTTCTTTGCGAGCGCTTCGGCATTGGTTCAGATCTACCTAGGATCGCCGCACACTGCTCCAGAAGGGCCAGGGGCCGGCGTTCCGAAAACTCACATCACATTCACCTCGCGCAGAATCTCCTCGACGCACCCGTCGAATGAATCCGCCAGTTCTCCAGTCGAAAACCTGAGCACGCGATAACCCTGTTCACGAAACCAGATATCGCGTGCGCGGTCCCTTTCCATTTGTTCCGCCCTGAAATGGTGCTCGCCATCCACCTCGATAACGACCGCTTTCTCACGCAGAACGAAATCGGCAATGTAGGGCCCGATTGGCGCCTGCTTTCGAGCTTGAAGCCCATAGAGCCGGCGGAACTCCTTCAGTTCGGACCACAACTTGCGCTCGCCTTCCGTCATGTTCCTGCGCAACGATCTGGCGCGCTTTATCGCTGCCGGATCGATTGCGGTTGGAGCCATGACAGAGACCCCCACCCTCAATCCCTCCCCACAAGGGGGAGGGAGGCCTGGCGTCGCGCCGTCATCACACCACCTTCAACCTCGTGTCGGCATAGGAAGGGCTCAACGGTGACGAATTCCCCTCCCCCTTGTGGGGAGGGGTTAGGGGTGGGGGTATGAGCCCAAAACCTCACTCCACGATCTCCGCCGTCTCCACCACGGCGTGGAAGAGCACGTCGCAGCCGGCGGCGGCCCATTCCGGATAGATTTCCTCGGCCTCGTTGTGGCTCAAGCCATCGACGCACGGGCAGAACACCATGGCCGTCGGCGCCACGCGGTTGATCCAGCAGGCGTCGTGGCCGGCGCCCGAGACGATGTCGCGGTGACTGTAGCCCAGCCGCTCGGCCGCATCACGCACGGCCTTCACGCAGTCCTTGTCGAAGGCGACAGGATCGAAATGCCCGACCTGTTCGACCTCGTAGGAGATGTCCAGCGCCTCGCAGATTGTGGCGATGCCCTCGCGGATGCGCGCGTCCATCGTGTCGAGCACCTCCTTCTCCGGCGAGCGGATGTCGATGGTGAACACGGTGCGGCCTGCAATGATGTTGCGCGAGTTGGGATAGACCTCCATGTGGCCGACCGCGCCCACGGCGTCCGGCTGGTAGTCCATCGCCACCTCGTGCACCAGTTCGGTCACGCGCGCCATGCCGAGGCCAGCGTTACGGCGCTTGGGCATAGGCGTCGAGCCGGTGTGGCTCTCACGTCCGGTCAGCGTCACCTGCAGCCACTTCAGCCCCTGGCCGTGGGTGACCACGCCGATGTCGATGTCCTCGTCCTCGAGGATCGGCCCCTGCTCGATGTGAAGTTCAAAGAACGCCTTCATCTTGCGGGCGCCGACCTTCTCGGTGCCCTTCCAGCCGATGCGCTCCAGTTCGTCGCCGAACAGCTTGCCGTGCGCATCCTTGCGTTCGTAGGCCCAGTCCTGTTCGAGCACGCCGGCGAACACGCCCGACGCAAGCATGGCCGGCGCAAAGCGGGTGCCCTCCTCGTTGGTCCAGTTGGTGACGACGATCGGGTGCTTGGTCTTGATGCCGAGGTCGTTCAGGCTGCGGATCACCTCGAGCCCGCCCAGCACGCCCAGCACGCCGTCGAACTTGCCGCCCGTCGGCTGGGTGTCGAGATGGCTGCCGACATAGACCGGCAACGCGTCGGGATCGGTGCCCTCGCGGCGGGCGAACATCGTGCCCATCTCGTCGATGCCCATGTCGAGCCCGGCGGCGTCGCACCATTTCTTGAAAAGATGACGGCCCTCGCCGTCCTCGTCGGTCAGGGTCTGGCGATTGTTGCCGCCGGCGATGCCGGGGCCGATCTTCGCCATCTCCATCAGCGAATCCCACAAACGCTCTGAATTGATTCGCAGATTTTCGCCGGGGGCGGCCATCGCAAACGTCCTCTCATTTTCTTGTTCTGCCCGGAAACCCCAGCGGTTCCCGGCGCCGGATCTCCTTCGGTCGGCTTTCGCCCGGAGCCCCACGCCTTCGGAACGGGGCTCCCATCTTCGTCGGAGCGATACCCGCAGAGCACGGACACCCTGCGGGTTCAAGCTCCAGAGCGATGTGCGTCCACTTTGACGCCGACAGACGCTCCAACATCTTCAATCGCATCGCCGAAGACCGAACCCGATCTTCGGACGGATGCGTCAGTCGATCATCCTCAGCACCTCGCGGACGTGATCGATCAGTTCGTTGATCTGGCCCTTGGTGATGATCAGCGGCGGCGACAGCGCGATGATGTCGCCCGTCGTGCGGATCAGCGCACCGCGCTCGAATGCCTTCACGAAGGCCGAGAAGGCACGCTTGGTCGGCGCGCCCGCGATCGGCTGAAGCTCGATCGCGCCGATCAGGCCGATGTTGCGGATGTCGATGACATGCGGCTCGCCCTTGAGCGAATGCAGCGCCTCTTCCCAATAGGCGCCGATCTCCGCGCCGCGCGTGAGCAGCCCCTCGTCCTTGTAGGTGTCGAGCGTGGCGAGTGCCGCGGCCGAGGCAATCGGGTTGCCCGAATAGGTGTAGCCGTGGAAGAACTCGATCATGTGCTCGGGGCCGGTCATGAAGGCGTCGTGGATTTCCTTCTTCACGAACACCGCGCCCATCGGGATGACGCCGTTGGAGACGCCCTTGGCGGTGGTGATGATGTCGGGTACGACGCCGAAATAGTCGGCCGCGAACGGCGTGCCGAGACGGCCGAAGCCGGTGATGACTTCGTCGAAGATCAAAAGGATGCCGTGCTTGGTGCAGATGTCGCGCAGCTTCTGCAGGTAGCCCTTCGGCGGGATCAGCACGCCGGTGGAGCCGGCGACCGGCTCGACGATCACGGCGGCGATGGTCGAGGCGTCATGCAGGGTGACGATGCGCTCGAGTTCGTCGGCCAGCTCCGCGCCATGCTCCGGCTCGCCCTTGGTGAAGGCGTTCTTGCCCGGCAGGTGGGTGTGCGGCAGATGGTCGACGCCGGTGAGCAGCGTGCCGAACATCTTGCGGTTGGTGACGATGCCGCCGACCGAGATGCCGCCGAAATTGACGCCGTGATAGCCACGTTCGCGGCCGATGAGGCGGGTACGCGAGCCCTCGCCCTTCACGCGATGGTAGGCCAGCGCCATCTTCAGCGCGGTGTCGACCGATTCCGAACCGGAATTGGTGAAGAACACATGGTCCATGCCCTTGGGCGCGATGTCGACGAGGCGGTTGGCCAGTTCGAAGACGATCGGATGTCCCATCTGGAAGGCCGGCGCATAGTCGAGCTCGGCAGCCTGTCGCTGGATCGCCTCGGTGATCTTGGGCCGGCAGTGGCCGGCATTGACGCACCAGAGACCCGCGGTGCCGTCGAGGATCTTGCGGCCGTCGCTGGCCGTATAATGCATGTCCTTGGCCGCAACCATCATGCGCGGCGCCTGCTTGAACTGCCGGTTCGAGGTGAACGGCATCCAGAATGCGCTGAGATCGTTGGGCGTAACTTTTAGCCTGTCCGACATGACCAAGCTTTCCTTTCTTCCCCTGTTTCGGTACGGCCAACGCTTGGTCTTCGGTGCGTTTTCATGCTACGCAATTTTTTGACCGATTGGACAAACGTTAGCACCGCCGCATTCGCGGTCAAGGGATTACTACCGGAAATGCGGCTTCTGAGGCGCGCTCCACAGGTCGGCAAGAACTGGTCCAGCGGATTGGTCCAGATACGATCGCTGTCCACTCTCGAATGCGGGACGCCATGACCATGGAAGGCTCGACACCGCGCGGCCGCACCCGCATCCAGAAGGAGAAGCGCGAGGTCATCCTCGAGGCGGCACTCGAGGTGTTTTCGGCCAACGGTTTCCGCGGCTCGACCATCGACCAGATCGCCGAGGCCGCGGGCATGTCCAAGCCCAACCTGCTCTATTATTTCCGCCGCAAGGAAGATATCCACGAGACGCTGATGCACCGCCTGCTCGACACCTGGCTGGCGCCGCTGAAGGAGCTCGACAACATCGGCGACCCGATGACCGAGCTCAGGAGCTACATCCGCCGCAAGCTCGAAATGGCGCGCGACTATCCCCGCGAGAGCCGGCTGTTCGCCAACGAAATCCTGCAGGGCGCACCCCGCATCATGCCGATGCTGGAAGGCGAGCTGAAGGAACTGGTCGACGAGAAGGTCGAGGTCATCAAGGGCTGGATGCGGTCGGGCAAGATCGCCAGGACCGACCCCTGGCACCTGATCTTCGCCATCTGGGCCACGACCCAGCACTACGCCGATTTCGACGTCCAGGTCCGCGCCGTGCTCGGCCAGGACCGCGGCGGCGACGGCCGCTTCGAGGATGCCGCCCGCTTCCTCGAACAGCTTTTCCTCGAAGGGCTCAGGCCGAAGGGCTGAAACGGTTTCTCTCGGGGTCGAGGCCGCCCCCGAGATGCTCCCGCTCAATCCCGGCCCTCGGCTCCCTACTCCGCGGCCGCCTTGGCCATCGGGTTGTTCGGGTGCGTCGTCCAGTTGGCGTAGGTCGGCGACACCGGCTTGCCGGTGCGCTTGTCCATGGCGCCTGCTGCCAGCGGCTCCATGGTGATGCAGTTCTCGACCGGGCAGACGTTGACGCAAAGATTGCAGCCGACGCACTCTTCCTCGATCACCTCGAAGTGCCTGGCGCCGTCGACCATGCTGGTGATCGCCTGGTGCGAGGTATCCTCGCAGGCGATGTGGCAGCGGCCGCACTTGATGCAGGCGTCCTGGTCGATATGCGCCTTGGCGACGTAGTTGAGGTTGAGATACTGCCAGTCGGTGACGTTGGGCGTGGCACGTCCGACGATGTCGTCGAGCGAGCGGTGGCCCCTCTCGTCCATCCAGTTCTCGAGGCCGGCAATCATCTCCTGCACGATCTTGAAGCCGTAGGTCATGGCAGCCGTGCAGACCTGCACGTTGCCGGCGCCGAGCGCCATGAACTCCGCCGCGTCGCGCCAGGTGGTGATGCCGCCGATGCCCGAGATCGGCAGGCCGCGCGTCTCGGGGTCCCTGGCGATCTCGGCCACCATGTTCATGGCGATCGGCTTCACGGCCGGGCCGCAATAGCCGCCATGGCTGCCCTTGCCGTCGATGGTCGGCTGGGGTGCGAAGCTGTCGAGGTCGACGCCCGTGATCGAGTTGATGGTGTTGATCAGCGAGACGGCGTCCGTGCCTCCCGCCTTCGCCGCCCGCGCCGGCTTGCGGATGTCGGTGATGTTGGGCGTCAGCTTGGTGATGACGGGCATGCGCGTGTACTGCTTGCACCAGCGCACCACCATCTCGATATATTCGGGCACCTGGCCGACCGCCGAGCCCATGCCGCGCTCACTCATGCCGTGCGGGCAGCCGAAGTTGAGCTCGATGCCGTCGGCGCCGGTCTCCTCGACCAGCGGCAGGATCGCCTTCCAGGCGTTTTCCTCGCACGGCACCATGATCGAGGCGACCAGCGCCCGATCCGGCCAGTTCATCTTGACCTGCTTCATCTCGCGCAAATTGGTCTGCAGGTCGCGGTCGGTGATCAGTTCGATGTTGTTGAGGCCGAGCAGGCGGCGGTCGGCACCCCAGATCGCGCCGTAGCGCGGGCCGTTGACGTTGACGACGGGCGGGCCTTCCTCGCCCAGCGTCTTCCAGACGACGCCGCCCCAGCCCGCCTTGAAGGCGCGCTCGACGTTGTAGGCCTTGTCGGTGGGCGGCGCAGAGGCCAGCCAGAACGGGTTGGGCGACTTGATGCCGACGAAGTTGTTGCGAATGTCTGCCATCTTGTCCTCCCTCAGCCGATCAGGGCGCGGTTGATGGATTCTGCCGCGTCGCGCCCTTGCGCCACGGCCGAGACGGTCAGGTCGTCGCCTCCGGCGATGCAGTCGCCGCCGGCCCAGACCTTGGCGAGCGAAGTACGTCCTTCGCCATCGACCTTGATGCGGCCGCCTTCCATGGCGACCGACGGGCCGCTGCCGTTGAGCGCCGACGGCTCGAAGCTCTGGCCGATGGCCTTGAACACCTGGTCGGCGGCGAGCCGCACGGTCTCGCCGGTGCCCGCGAGCTTGTCGCCCTTCATGGCGGTGTATTCGAGCTCGATGGCAGTGACCTTGCCGCCTTCGGAAATGACCTTCTTCGGCTGCAGCCAGTGGCGGATGACGACGCCGTTGGCGGCGGCGAGATCCTGCTCGAAGACGGAAGCGTTCATGTGCTCCTGGCCGCGGCGGTAGCAGATCGTCACCTCCTCGGCGCCGAGCAGCTTGGACTGCACGGCGGCGTCGATAGCCGTCATGCCGCCGCCGATGACGACGACGCGGCGTCCGACCGGCAGGCTCGAAAGGTCGCTCGCCTGGCGCAGGGTCGAGATGAAGTCGACCGCGTTGGCGACGCCGTCGGCGTCCTCGCCCTCGGCGCGCAGCGCGTTGACGCCGGCGAGGCCGAGGCCCAGGAACACGGCGTCGTAGGACGCAGTCAGGTCGGCGAGATGATAGTCGCGGCCGAGCGCCTTGCCGTTCTCGGTCCTGATGCCGCCGATGGCGGTGACGTAGTCGACCTCGGCCTGCGCGAAGTCGTCGGTGCTCTTGTAGGCGGCGATGCCGTATTCGTTGAGGCCGCCGGCCTTGGGCCGTGCCTCGAGGATGATCACCTCATGGCCGTGGCGGGCGAGCCGGTGGGCGGCGGCAAGCCCCGCGGGGCCGGCGCCGACGACGGCGACCTTCTTGCCGGTCGAGGCGGCGCGACCGTAGAACTGCTTGCCCTCCTCCATCGCGACGTCGGTGGCGTAGCGCTGCAGGCGGCCGATCTGCACCGGCTTGCCCTCGGCCACCTCGCGGACGCAGACCTCCTCGCACAGCGTCTCGGTCGGGCAGACGCGGGCGCACATGCCGCCGAGGATGTTCTGGTCGAAGATGGTCTTGGCCGATCCCAGCGGATTGCCGGTCGCGATCTGGCGGATGAACATCGGGATGTCGATCGAGGTCGGGCATGCCTGCATGCACGGCGCGTCATAGCAGAAATAGCAACGATCGGCCTCGACCAGCGCCTCGTGGTTGTCGAGCGGCGGGTGCAGGTCGGAGAAATTCTCGGCGTATTGAGCGGTGTCAAGGCGGCCGCCGACGATGCCTTCCTTGAAAAGACCTTCTGCCATTCCAGTTCCCCAGTTTTTATTGGTTTTGAGGAAGCGTAGCACTTTCTGTTTTTTTATCAATCGGTCAAATTTTTGGATAAGCGACTGATTTTGCTGGAAAATAATATGATTATTCTAGTCATGATTAGGGCAATCGAGGCTGGCCGGTTCCGTCGGGGAAGGATTCGCGGTGGTGTGTGGCGTCGAGGACCGTTCGGCTTCCACAGTCTCCTCCACGTGCTTGTTGCGTTACCCCCTCCGCTCGGCACCTCCCCCATCGAGGGTGGGGAGAAAAGTCGAGCACTGCCTCGGGCGACCCCACCCCCGATCCGCTGCGCGGATCGACCCTCCCCTCGAGGGGAAGGGAGACGTCGCGACCGTCTCATTCCTTCCCACCCCCCTCTGTCCTGCCGGCGTTCGTCGTTCGAAAAGCCAAGCAATTGGCTTTTCGTCGCCTTCGGCGACCACTCCTCACCCCCCACAAGGGGGGAGATTGGCAGCTTCAACGCCTCGCCCCTTTCTACCGACTCTTAAGGAATTCTGTTGCAACGCTGGTGATTGGCCGGGACCTCGGTGACGGCCCGATCTCCCCCCTTGTGGGGGAGATGGGCGGCAGCCCAGAGGGGGGTGCTGTCCCACATACCTATCCATTGCCACGCTCGCTTTCGCGCCTGGCCATTGTCAAAGAACACTCCCTTGCCGGGAGGTGGTTCGGGAAGCGGGGCGCGCGGCCGAGCCGTCCGATAGATTGATACGTGGCGCGAACCCCGCGCCCCGCCCGGTGTCTGTCCCTCGGTCGGCCGGTCACAGGTCCGTCCCACGGTCTTTTCGTGGCCTGAACCCGCGGCTTCTCCGCACCCTCCGGCACCCGCCATTTGCGGCGCGCGCCGGACGACGCCGGCCTGTCGACGGGCCCTCGGAGCCACGGCTACCGCAGCCGTGGCGGGAGGTCACCGCCGCCCTTCCTGACACCCGGTGCGCACCAGGTCCCGACAAGGGCGATGACACAAGGATACGGGAGGTTTTGCAGGGGGTGGAAAAACGGGTGGATTTCTCCACGCACATTGCTGACAGAGTTCCTGACAAATTGGCGGACATCCTGAGCCGGTTCACGACGCAGACCTTCAGCGTCTCATTCCGTCCCACCCCCCTCTGCCCTGCCGGCGTTCGTCGTTCGAAAAGCCAAGCAATTGGCTTTTCGTCGCCTTCGGCGACCACTCCTCACCCCCCGCAAGGGGGAGATTGGCAGCTCCGGCGTCTCACCCCGACTTTCATACCGCAAGGGATTTGAGGATTTGACCAGCCTCATACCCCCACCCCTGACCCCTCCCCACAAGGGGGAGGGGGACTTGCTTGCCGCCCTTGCGGCCAAGATCGTTGACGGTTGGCGCGACGGCGGTGCCGCAGAATTCCCCTCCCCCTTGTGGGGAGGGGTCAGGGGTGGGGGTAGGTTCACATGCGATTGGCTGGCCAGGCGTGGTCGCCGAAAGTGCCGAATGCCCCCGGAAGGAATGGCGCGCTGGAGAGAGAAAAATCACCCGGCCGTGGAAAAGATGTCCACGCGCGAACAGAGTTCACGGCATGGATCCCAAGGTCTCCGCGACGGCGCTGACGCGCCTGCTCTGCCCTGGGATGACGAATGCCGGCGCCTCGTCGGGTTGCTGATCCCGACCGCGTGGAAACCACGACAGGTCCAGGCCGACGGCCTCTCCCCTCACGCCTCGGGGGTGATGTCGTGCGCGCCGGGGGCAGCGCCCTTGCCGAGGCTGATGACCGGCTCCATGGCATCGAAGGCGCTTTGCGGCAGGTGGCACTTGATCTGGTGGCCGCCGCCCATGTCGCGCACCGGCGGCACCTGGGTTTCGCACAGATTGCCGGGCACCTGGGACTTGTAGCGGCAGCGGGTCTGGAACGGGCAGCCCGACGGCGGGTTCATCGCCGAGGGGACGTCGCCCTCGAGCACGATGTGCTTCTTGACCACCGACGTGTCGGCGATCGGGATCGCCGAGAGCAGGGCCTCGGTATAGGGGTGATAGGGGGGGGAGAAAATCTGGTCGGTCGTGCCCTGCTCGACGATGTGGCCGAGATACATGACCACCACGCGGTCGGCGATGTAGCGCACCACCGACAGGTCGTGGCTGATGAACAGCATCGTCGTCTTCGACTTGCGCTGGATGTCCATCAGAAGCTCGGTGACCGCCGCCTGGACGGAGACGTCGAGCGCCGACACCGGCTCGTCGGCAACGACGACGCGGGCGTTGCCGGCGAAGGCTCGGGCGACACCGATGCGCTGCTTCTGGCCGCCCGAGAGCTGGCGCGGCATGCGCTCGGCGAAAGCGCGAGGCAGCTTGACCAGGTCGAGCAGCTCCAGCATGCGCTGCTTGCGCTCGGCGGCGTTCCTGCCGACCTTGAATTTCTCCAGAGTGCGGATGATCTGCGAGCCGACCGAATGGCTGGGGTTCAGCGTGTCGAACGGGTTCTGGAACACCATCTGGATCGACGACACGGTCCCGACGTCGCGGGATTCGATGCCGGTCGACTGGATCTCCTTGTTGCCGAGCACCACCTTGCCGGAGCTGGCGGTCTCCAGGCCGAGCAGCACTTTTGCGAGCGTGGACTTGCCGCAGCCGCTCTCGCCGACGATGGCGACGGTCTCGGATTCGCGCGCCTCGAAGCTGACGGTCTCGTTGGCCTTGACCACCCTGCCCTCGCCGCCGCCGAACACCTCGTTGCCGCCGACGCGGTAGTATTTCTTGAGGTCGTCGACCTTGAGCACCGGCGCGCCCGGCTTGACCGGCTCCTGGCCCGCCTTGGCGCCGGGCGGAAGTGCCGCCCAGTCGATCTCGTTGAAGCGCACGCAGCGGCTGAAATGGCCGTCATGGCCGGCGACCGGGATCATCGGGATCTCGGCGGCGTTGCACAGCCCTTCGACGAAGTGGTGGCAGCGCGGGCCGAAGTTGCAGCCCTTGGGCCGCTGGTGCGGCAAGGGCAGCTGGCCGGGGATGGCGACCAGCGGCCGCTCGTTCTTGTCGGCGCCGGGCAGCGGGATCGAGCGGAACAGCCCCTGCGTGTAGGGGTGGCGCATGCGGTCGAACACGTCCCTGATCGAACCGGTCTCGACCGCCTCGCCCGAATACATCACCGTGATGCGGTCGCAGGTCTCGAGGATCAGGCCGAGATTGTGCGACACGAAGATCATCGAGGTGCCGAACTGCTTGCCGAGCCCCTTGACCAGCTGCACGATGCCGGCCTCGACGGTGACGTCGAGCGCGGTGGTGGGCTCGTCGAGCAGGAGCAGCGCCGGCTTGGACAGGAGCGCCATGGCGATGACGATGCGCTGCTGCTGGCCGCCGGAGAGCTGGTGCGGGAACGAGCGCATCATGCGCTCGGGATCGGGCAGCTTGACCGCGCGCACCATGTCGAGCGCCCTGCCGTAGGCCTCCTCCTTCGACACCTTGTCGTGGATAAGCGGCACTTCCATCAGCTGCTTGCCGATCTTCATGGCCGGGTTGAGGCTCGCCATCGGCTCCTGGTAGATCATGGCGATCTTGTTGCCGCGCACGGCGCGCAGCTCGGCCTCGGACATCTCGCCCATGTCCTTGCCCTGGAACAGGATGCGCCCGCCGACGATCTTACCGATGTTGGAGAGGTCGCGCATGATGCCGAGCGACACGGTCGACTTGCCGCAGCCGCTCTCGCCGACGATGCCCATCGCCTCGCCCGGCATGACGGTGCAGGAAAAGTCCATCACCGCCGGGATCTCGCCGGCACGGGTGAAGAAGGAGATGGAGAGGTTCTCGATCTCGAGGATGGGCTGGATTGGATTGGTGACGACCTGGTTCATCATGGTCTCCGTTCCAATTGGCTGATCTGGAAGACGGCGAGGTCGCGATCCTTCCCACCCCCCTCTGTCCTGCCGGACATCTCCCCCACAAGGGGGGAGATCGGCAGTTGCCTGGATCTCGCCCATCCTGCGACGCCTGAGATTGGCGAAGGTCGCCATGACGGCGTGATCTCCCCCCTTGCGGGGGAGATGTCCGGCAGGACAGAGGGGGGTGCTGAGGAACGACGTGCCGTGTCCATAGCGCCTCAATCCTTCATCGATTGTTCGCGCAGCGCGTCGGCCAGAAGGTTGAGGCCGAGCACGAAGGACATCAGCGCGATCGTCGGCGGCAGCGCCGGGTGGATGAAGGAGCGCAGCAGGCGGCTGGCATCCTTGATCGCCGTGCCCCAGTCGGGGCTTTCGGGCGCGAGGCCAAGGCCGAAATAGCCGAGCGTGCCGAGCAGGATGGTGGTGTAGCCGATGCGCAGGCAGGCATCGACGATCAGCGGGCCGCGCGCGTTGGGCAGGATCTCCCACAGCATGATGTACCACGGGCTCTCGCCGCGGGTCTGTGCGGCGGCGACGTAGTCGCGCGTCTTGATGTCCATGGTCAGCCCGCGGACGATGCGGAATACGCCGGGGCTGGAGGCGAAGACGACGGCGACGAAGATGTTGAGCTGGTTGGGGTCGATCGAGACGATGCCGAGCGGGTCGGCGTCGAAGACCAGGCCGGCATAGACCCAGCCGCCGAGCACGAGCGTGAGACCAACCAGGAGATAGAGCCGCTCCGGCCGCGCCTTGAAGCGGGTGTAGAACAGCGTGACGAAGAAGATGATCGGGAACAGGAAGAAGACGCCCGCCATGGCATAGGGGATCGGCGTGTCCATGATGCCGGGCGTGACCAGGAGGTAGAACAGAAGGATGACCGGGAAGGCCAGCACGAGGTTGGCCAGGAACGACAGGAACGCATCGATCCGCCCGCCATAGTAGCCCGCAGGCAGGCCGAGCGTGATGCCGACCATCAGCGCGAAGGCGGTTGCCGCGGGCGCTATGATCAGCACGATCTGGCTGCCGAACACCATGCGCGAGAACACGTCGCGGGCGAGCTTGTCGCCGCCGAAGAGATAGATCTGCTTCGACGTCGGCTCGATCGCGCCGGGCAGCGCATCCTTCATGACCGGGATCTGGCTGAGCGGATCGAAGGGCGCGATCCTGGTCGCGAAGATCGCCGTGAACAGCCAGAACAGGCAGATGAACACGCCGGCGATGCCGACGCCGGAATCGTAGAGCTGGCCGTAGAGCCCGAGATGCTTGCGGAAGTTGAAGCTGGCGACGAGCACGATGGCGAGTGCCGCCCACACCGGCCAGAACCGCGCCAGCACGCCGAGGAAGACCTGGAAGCCGCCGATATATTCGATCTGCATCAAGCGCGCTCCCTACTGAACCCGGATGCGTGGATTGAGATAGGCATAGCCTATGTCGGAGATCAGCTGGGTGATCAGCACGATGAACACCGACACCAGCGAACAGCCGAGCAGGAGGTCGATGTCGTTGTTGCCGGCGGCTTCGACCAGCGTGTAGCCGAAGCCCTGGTAGCGGAACATCACCTCGACGATGACGACGCCGGTGAGCAGCCACGGGAACTGCAGCATGATGACGGTGAACGGCGCGATCAGCGCGTTGCGCAGCGCGTGCCTGACCACCACCGCGCCGAAGCCGAGGCCCTTGAGGCGCGCCGTGCGGATATATTGCTGCGTCATCACCTCGACCATCGAGGCGCGCGTCATGCGGGCGATGTAGCCGATGCCGTAGATGGCGAGCGTCATCACCGGCAGGGTGAAGTTGTAGAAGGTGATGCCCTGGCTGGCGGAGGCCGCCGAGCCGTTGAGCCAGCCCAGCCACGACGCGAAGACGACGGTGAAGATGACGCCCGAGACATATTCGGGCGTCGCCGTCGTGGCGATCGAGGCGACCGACAGCGTGCGGTCGGTGCGCGAGCCCTCGCGCATGCCGGCGAGGATGCCGATGAGCAGGGCGATCGGCACCATCGTCGCCAGCACCCAGAACATCAGGATGCCGGTGGAGCCGAGTGCCGGGAAGAGCTTTGTCGCGACCGGGGTCTTGAACTTGGTCGAGCAGCCGAAATCGCCCTGCAGGATGCCGGAATAGGTAGGCTCCGCCGGCTCGTTGCAGAAGCGGAAGCGCGGCACGGCCTGGCCGGTGGCCGGGTCGATGTTGGGCTGCTTCTGGACGACGCCGAGCCACTGGCCGTAGCGGACGAAGAAGTTCTGGCGGTAGCCGTTGCGCTGCAGCCAGCTTTCGAGCTGGTCGGCGGTGGTGCGCATCTCGGTCTGGCTGATCGCGAGCTTCTTGAGGTTGGGCTCGAGATTGATGAGGAAGAACACAACGAGCGTCAGGCACACCATGGTGAGTGCCATGGTGCCCAGCCGGCGCATGATGAAAGATAGCATGTACGTCCCCTGCCTTTGCGGGTTTGGGGTCCGGTGCGGTCAGCCCGCTCGCGATGGGAGGGAGGGGTGGCGGGCACCCCTCCCCGGCTCGTGGCCTGAGGTCATGCCTCCTCGAGCCAGACCTTGCCGTAGTCGGCCTCGAAGGTCGGGTGCATGCCGTGGTTCTTCACCGCCGCCACCGAGTGGTTGTAGAGCTTGCGCCAGAACGGCTGGATGATGATGCCGGAATCCTGCAGGATCTGCTCGATGTCCTTCATCATCTCGCGGCGCTTGTCGGCGTCGGCCACCGCGAGCGCCGCGTTGAGCTTGGCGTCCCAGTCCGGGTTGGACCAGGCAGTCTCGTTCCAGGCCTCGCCGGTGCGGTAGGCGAGCGCCAGAACCTGCACGCCGAGCGGGCGCATGTTCCAGTTGGTCATCGAGAACGGGTACTTGGTCCAGTCGTTCCAGAAGGTCGAGCCCGGCAGCACCGTGCGCTTGACCTTGATGCCGGCCTCGCGCAGCTGGGCGGCGATGGCGTCGCCGGTGTTCTTGTGCCAGTCCTCGTCGACGGTGATGAGTTCGTGCTCGAAGTCGGCCTGGCCGGCCTCTTCCATCATCTTCTTGGCCGCAGCCATGTCGCGGACCTGCTTGGGCAGCTCGAAGTATTCCGGATGGATGCGGGCGACGTGGTGGTTCTCCGCCGCCTCGCCGGCATTGCCATAGCCGAGCTGCAGAACGACCGAATTGTCGACCGCCTTGTGCAGCGCCTGGCGCACCTTCTGGTCGTCATAGGGCTTGTTGGCGACGTTGGTGCGCGCCACGATCGTCGCCGCGGTCACGACCTCCGACTTCACCAGGCCGAGATCGTCGAGGATCTTGACGTAGTCGGCCGAGGTTTCGAAGTTTGTGTGGACCTCGCCGGACTCGAAGGCGCTGACCATGGCGGCCGGGTCGGTGCCGTAGTCGATCATCTCGATGCCGTCGAGATAGACCTCGCCGTTCCACCACTTGTTGTCCTCGCGGCGCTTGTAGACCACCTTCTGGCCGACGTCGTAGGAGACGAGTTCGAACGGGCCGGTGCCGATCGGGCACGACTTGAAGTCGCCGCCCTTCTCGTCGAACGTCTTGTGCACCACCAGGCCGGGATAGTCGCACAGGTTCGGGATGATCGAGATGTCGGACTTGGTCAGCTTGAGCTTGACCGTCTTGTCATCGACCTTTTCGACCGCGCCTTCACGCAGCTTGCCGGTCTTGTCGTCGAACAGCGTGCCCAGGCGGCCGGGCATCGAGTTGCCCTCGGCGCTCTTGTCAGCCCAGCGGGTGAAATTGAAGATCACGTCGTCGGCGGTGAACGGGTCGCCGTTGTTCCAGGTCACGCCCGGGCGCACGTGCAGGAGGTATTCGGTGGCGTCGTCGTTCACTTCCCAGCTTTCGAGCAGGTAGGGCTCGAAGGTGTATTTGGCGGTGTACTTGACCAGCGGCTCGAGCGCCTGGCGCTCGGCATTGGCGATCTCGGACCAGTCGGCCTTGCGCGGGTCCTTGGGATCCTTGATCCACTGCGCGACCTTGAGGATGCCGCCCTTCTTGGCTTCCTGAGCCCGCGCCTCGGTCGGCGCGGCAAGGCCGATCATGCCATAGGCCATGGCGGCCGAGGCGCCGAAGGTCGTTGCCATCGCGAGAAACTCGCGGCGGTCCATCTTGCCGTCGATGACGTCCCGCGCCAGCTCACGGATGTGGCCGGGGACAAGATCAGAGTTGCTTTTGTAGAATGCCATTTGCTTCTCCCATTGTATTGGCCTGTTGGCTACCATTCCGCATCCAACTGCCGTTGTCAAAAACGTGTGGATGTCGTTGTTCCCGGATCAACTTTGCAATTTTGGGAGTGGAGCAGTTCGCGCGATAACGACAGGATTGGCGCAAAAATGGTAATGCGCGCCGGATTCCAGGGAAACTTCACCGATGTCACATATGGCAACGAGACCACCTTCCGCGACAGGGCTGTGGTCGGCGTAGGATGATGTCAGCAGAGTGTAAGAATTCCTCTGACAAGCCGGTTTTCCGACCCCGGAAGGATCAGTACTCGCGCTCGTAGAAGATGCCGCCCTTGGCCTCGCCGTCATCCGACGCCTGGCCGCGCAGCTTGACTCCGCGGCCGATGGTCAGGTCGATGGTGGCCTTGCCCGAGCCGGGCTTGTCGCCCTTCTCGATGGTCATGTAGGTCCGGTCGTTGAGATACTTGCCCACAGCCACCGAGGTGTCGCCCTTCTCGTTGGTCCTGACGTCGAGATCGTCGACGCCGAGCGTGGCACGCAGGCTGGAGAGCAGCGAGGTGGAGCCGCCGATGCCGGCCATGGTCGCGGCAGCGTCGGCGAGCTGGGCGATCTGCAGCGGCGACAGGTTCGACATCGACCGGCCGAAGATCAGCCGCGCCAGAACCTCGTCCTCGGGCAGTGCCGGCACCGACGAGAAGGTGAACTTCGGATTGTTGGCCTGGCCGCTGATGCCGACCGTCACCGTGGCGTCGGTGGCCGTCGTTTCGGCGGCAAAGTCGATGGTGGGCACCAGCGAGCCGGCGAAGCCGACGGAGCCGCGGGTGAAGTTGAGGCGCTTGCCTAGGATCGACAAGCGGCCCCGCCTGAGATCGAACTTGCCCACCGCCTGAGGCGAGGCCGACGATCCGGTCAGGCGCAGCGAGCCGCCGAGTTCGGCGTCGAGGCCGCGGCCCTGCACGAAGATCTGATTGGGCGCATTGACCGTGACGTCGAGGGTGAGCGCGCCGCTGCCGCCGCTCGCCTTGGCCGGCGGGCGCATCGCCTCCTGCTGGGCGACGACGGCCTTGGGGGCGTTCTTGTGCTTGACGTCGACGGCGGTCAGCGAACCGGGAATCTTCTCGGGGATGCTGATGACCGTGCGCGCGAGGTTGATCGTCCCGCTCAGCACCGGCGCCGAGGCCAGCGGTCCCTTGACGGCGATGTCGCCGCCGAGATTGGCGGTGACGACGCGGCCGTCGGTGTAGCGGCCGTCGGTCAGCTTGACGGAGATGTCGGCCGGCAGCCCCTTCGCCGCATCGATGCCCACCGTGCCGCTGGCCGACAGCGAGCCGCCGGTCGACAGCGAGCCGGTGAGCCGGTTGATGGTGGCCACGCCGGAGGCGATGCCGATGTCGAGGGCGATGTCGTTGATGGCGAGCCCCATCTGCGCCGCGACCAGGCGCGCGCCGGTGGAGCGGACGCTGCCGCCGATGACGGGCGACGTGGCCGGCCCGCGCACCTGCACGTTGACGTCGGCCGTGCCGGTCAGCGCCATGCCCTGCGCCGCGAGCGTGCCGGTGAGGAAGGCAAACGGCACGGGTCCCGAGAAATTCAGGTCGAGCGCGACGGGCTTGTTGGTGACGACCGTGCCCCCGCCCTTCAGCGCCAGGCCCGAGCCGTCGCCGATGGTCGACTGGAAGGCGAGCTTGCCGCCGGCGAAGGTTCCGGTCGAACCGATGTTCATGGCGCCGAAACCGGCGCCGCGGGTCTGGGAGGTGGCCGCGTCCGCGACCTTGAGGTCGTAGCCGACGGTCGGGTTGGACGCGGCACCGGAAACCTTGACCGTGCCGGAGATCGAGCCGGCGGCATCGAGGCCCGGCGCGAACGAGTTGGCCAGCGACGCGGGCACGTTGGCAAGCGCGACGTTGAGGTTGAGCGCGGAACCGGCGGTGCCGGAGACGGTTGCCGTGCCGCCGCCGAGGTTGAGGGCCAGGCGGTCGAGCGTCGTCGTGCCGCCGGCGATCGCCACGGTGGTCGGCCGGGCGATGGCGGCGCGGATGCCGCGCACGATCGCCTCGCCCGAGGCAAGCTCGATGGTGGTCGTGCCGCCGCCGACCTTGAGGCGGCCTACGGCCTTGGCCGGAATGTCGGCGACGGTCGCGCCGCCGGAGAAGCCGGTCCACTCGCCGTCGCGCTTGAGATCGACGCCGATGCCGGAAATGACGGTCTTGCCCGAGGTGACCGACTTGGCCTTGACCCTTCCCGAGATGGCGGGCGCCTCGAGGTAATTCAGCACATCGGCGCTGACGGCGACCGAGTTGGCGGCGAGGTCGCCGCGCCTGAGCTGCGCCGTATCCAGCGCGACCTTGACCTGCGGGACGTCGCCGCTGCGGGTGAAGTCGATCCTGCCGCGGATATCGCCCTCGGCCTTCTCCAGGGCGAGTGCGGCCAGAGGGCCGATGTCGGGCATGTCGATGTCGATGCTGCCGATCGGCACGAAGCCCTTGTCGAGCACGAGGTCGCCCGACAGCCTGTTCTGGCCGAGCGACAGCGACAGGCCCTTTATCTGGCTCGAACCGTCGGCGGTGGCGAGCACGGCGCTGCCCTGGAGCCTCTGGCCGGCGACGTCGCCCGAAAGCGCGACATTGGCGGCGGGATTGGCCGGGTCGACCTTGCCGGTGGCGGTCAGGTTGAGTCCGGTGATCTCGCGCGCGGCCGCCTCGATGCGGTCGCTGGTGACGGTCAGCGACACGTCGGGCGCGGTGCGCGCGCCCTTGGCGGTGACGGCGAAATCGATGGCGCCCTTGGCGTCCTTCGACAGCAGCGAGACGTCGGCGAAGGCGCCCTTGAGATCGGCGTCGATCTCGCTGCCCTTCATCCGTGCGGTGCCCTGGGCCTTGAGCGCGCCGGAAGTCAGCTCGATGGCATTGGCGGCGAAGCTGCCTTCGGCGTCGCGGCTCGCGGTGGCCGACAGCTGCACCCGCTCGGCAAGTGCGATGCGGACGCCGGCGGGCAGCGCGTTCGAAGCGACGTCGGCATTCAGGCCCAGCGTCAGCGCCAGGTCGGCCAGCGCCAGGCGGGCATTCATCTCGCCGTTGAGCGCGTCGCTGCGGACTGTACCGCGGTCGACGACCACCGCGTCCTTGTTGATGGAACCGGCCATGTCGACCGAGACGCGGCCGGCGACGAGCGGCGCCAGCGTGGCGATGTCGGTCTTGAGTTCGGCCACGCCGAGCTTGATCGATACCGGGCCGCTGCGGTCGGCGATGTCGAAGCCGTCGGACTGGGCCGAGGCGGCGATGTCGCGCAGCTCGGTGTTGCCGGCGATGACCGAAAGCAGCGAGGCGCTGAAATCGACGGCCGGCGCCTTGCCGTCGCCGAGCGCGCGCAGGCTGGCCGCGTTGATGGCGACGGTGACCGGCTGGGCGTCGCTGCCGAGGCTGAGCACGATCGGCCCGTCATTGGCCTTGACGTCGAGCGCGAGGTCGGCAGCACCTTGCGGATCGAGCGAGCCGGTGGCGGTGGCGGTCAGCGCGCCGCTGGCGATGGTGGCACGCTCGATGTCGAGGCCGCCGGTGGCGGTGCGGGTGCCGGCGATGTCGAAGCTGGTGCTGCCGGCAAGCAGCGACTTGAGGGCCGCGGGCAGGAAATCCTCGAAGGCGCCGTCGCCGATGGCGGTGACGACGTTGCCCTGGTCGGTGAGCCGGTGCGTGCCGGAGACGCGGGTGACGACGTTGCCGTCGACGGCGAACGTGCCGTTGCCGCTCCAGTCGGCCAGGGGCCCCTCGCCCGCGACGACCAGTTCGACCGCCGGCTGGTTGGGCAGCTTGAGGATGTTGGCGATGATGCCGCCGGCCGGCTCGGCGGCGCGGACGTTCAGCGTCAGCCGGTTCTCCTCGGGCGCAAACGCGATGTCGGCATCGACGCTGCCCTGCCTGCCGTCGCTGCGCGCGACATTGAGCCTGGTCTCGACCGCGAGCGGCGAACCGCCGGCGCGCAACATGCCCTTGGCCGAAAGCTCGGCGATGCCCACGCCGGCAAGCTCCTCGCCGAGCGCGATCTCGGGCAGGTCGACCTGCCTGATGTCGAGCGCCACCGGCAGGGCGAAGCCGCCGCTTTCGCTCTTCGCCTGCTGCGTGCCCGGCCTGGGCAGGCGCGCGGCCTCGATCCGCTCCGCCGCGATCCGGTCGGCGCGGAAGGTGAACGACAGCAGCGCCAGCGGCGACCAGTCGACCGAAACCCTGCGCAGGGCGAGCCATGCGCCCTCCTTGTCCTCGATCACGACGTTGTCGAGGCGGAGATTGCCCGACCAGATGCCGCTCAGTCCGCTCAGCTTGATCTTCTGGTCGTCGCTGGAGGCGACGCTGGAGATCAGCCCGGCGAGGTTTTCACGTCCCTTGGCGGTGAGCGTGAGGACCGCCGCCGCGCCGATGGCCAAGGCCAGCACGACGAGGACGGCGATGCGGAGGAAGCGCAGGATGATCTTCAGCATGGCCATTGAGCGAGCCTAGAACGACTGGCCGACGCCGGCATAGATGCCGTAGCTCGGATCGCCGGGGCCGGGGTTGAGCGGAACCGCGACGTCGACGCGCAGCGGGCCGAACGGCGTGAGGTAGCGCACGCCGATTCCGGCGCCGACCTTCATGGCCGAGAAATTCGGGAACTGGCTGGTCGAAACCGTGCCGGCGTCGATGAAGGGCACGATGCCGAACTTGTCGTTGACGGCATAACGCATCTCCACCGAGGTCTCGGCATAGGACAGGCCGCCGGTGGGCTGGTCGCCCGACTTGGGGCCGATGCCCTGGTAGGCGTAGCCACGCACAGAGCCGCCGCCGCCGGAATAGAAGCGCCGGTCGGCAGGCACATCCTCGAGGCTGGCGCCGAGGATCGACCCCATGGCGACGCGGCCGGCGAGCACGAAGCGGTTGTCGGCGCCGAGGCCGTAATAGGCCGAGCCCTCGCCCTTGAGCTTGACGAAGGCCTTGCCATTGAGCGTGTCGTAGGTGGGCTCGACATAGGCGAGCGCGCGGAAGCCGCGGGTCGGGTTCAGCTTGTCGTCGCGGCTGTCGTAGACATATTGCAGCGGCAGGCTGACCAGGAGGTAGCGCTTGCCGTCGGGATTGAGCGCGTCCTCGATGTCGGAATAGTCGACCGCGACCTCGGCCGACACCGTCTGCTGCTTGGTCAGCTCGTAGGAGACGCCGGCGCCGCCCTTGACCGAGAAGCGGTCGTAGGCGTCGGGATGCTCGAACACCACCTTGGCGTTGGCGAAGAACTTCGACGCCGGGCCGAGCACGCCCGGCTTCTCGAACATGATGCCGGCATTGTAGTTGAGCTGGCCGAGTTCGGTGGTGTCGCCGATGCGGCTGATGGCGCCGCCGATGCGCAGCTTCTCGGCGCGCCCGAACAGGTTGCGATGGCCCCAGTAGCCTTCGATGCCGGCGCCCTCGGTGTTGGAGAAGGTGGCGCCGGCGCCGAAATAGCGCATCTTGCGCTCGCTGACGCGGACGTCGATGGGGATCTGGCCGGCAGGATCGAGCGCCGCCGCCTCGCTGATCGAGACGCTGGAGAAGACGTCGAGCGCCAGAAGACGGTCGCGCGCGTCGTCGATTTCCTTGGGCGAGTAGCGGCGGCCGCGCTCCAGCCCGGTCATGTAGACGGTGAAGTCGCGGTCGACGGCTTCGGTGCCCTCCACGGAGGTGTCGCCGTAGCCGGCGATGGGGCCCGCCTCGACGCCGAGCGTGACGTCGAGCGTGGTGGTGGCGTGGTCGGCGACGATGGCGCGGTCGGTGACGCGCGCCAGCGGCCGGCCTTCCTCCTTCAGCGCCCGCACGATCTCGGCCTCGGCCTTGAGGATGGCGTCGGACGAGGCGTCGCCGCCGGCGATCAGGCCGAAATCGGCGCCGCGGATGCCGGCCGCGTCGCCCTTGAGCACGATGTCGCCCAGAGTGAACTGCGATCCGGGCTGGATGCGGACGGTCACCGGGACGGGCTGGGGCCCGTCGAACACGGCGTCGGGCTCGAGCTCGTCGAGCGGCCTGCCGGCGATCGCAATCTCGACGACGCCATCGTAGCGCGCCCTGGAGAAGAGTGCGGCGATCAGCCGTTCGCGGTCGCTGCGCGCCTTGGCGAGCAGGCCGAGCGAACCGGAGACCGGACGCTCCTCCTCGCTCTTGAGCAAGGAGACGTTCTCGAGCGCTTCGCGCAGGTCGTCGTCGTCGCCGGCGACCTCGAAGGTGACGGCATAGTCGAGCGGATCGACGATGTCGGCGTCCTCGTCCTTGCTCGATCCCCAAAGCTTGATGCCGAAGATTTCGAGCGCCGACGCCTGGCGCGCTTCGGCGGCGAGAATCGTGGTGGACAACAGCGCCGCCATCGCCGCGCGCCAAAGCACGCGGGCGCGGGCAGGACCATCGATTCCACGCTTACGCCGCACAAACATCAAGCCAACGTAACCTTCAAATCTAAAATTGGAATGAAGTTTCTGTGCATTCGTAAAGCAGACACAATAGAGGCGTGAGATTCCAGTGGGCGAAAGGTCGAGCCCCGCGATAGGGATTCGGCAGTACATCTGGGCAACCGCATGGTGGGGGCAATACCATGCATGGCTTCCAAGACAAGCGACAACCTTGGCGAGCACTCGCATGCAGGCTTCCGTATTGCCTGTAGGGAGGCTAGCCTGAATGCGACTTGAACGGCGACGAGCCTGTCGGAGGGACTGATGATGCGTGCGGCGCGTGTTTTTCCGGTTTTCGTTCTTTTCCTGCTCGGCTGGACGCTCAGTGCGGCGGCGCTCGAGGCCCGGCGCGTGGTGACCACCGACAACAGCGACTATTTCGGCTTCGACCTGAGGTCGGAGCAGAACGTGACGCTCGACCAGTGCCAGACCTCCTGCCTGGGCGATTCGGTCTGCCGCGCCTTCACCTACAACACCAAGGCCAAATGGTGCTTCCTCAAGTCCGACTTCGCGACCATCAAGCCGTTCAGCGGCGCGGTCGCCGGCAAGGTGGTGCCGGTGAGCGGCGATCCGGACATCGGCGCGCCGGCCGAACTGTCGTTCTTTCCCGCCGCGTTCGTGGAGGAAGCCCGCAAGTTTCGCGCCGAGGTCACCGGCGGCCAGATCGACGGCAGCGAAGGCCTGGCGGGCCTGGTGGATACCGGCGAGGCGGCCATCCAGGGCGGCGACGGCCGCGCGGCCAGCCAGAAGTTCCGCGCCGCGCTGAAAATCCTGCCCGACGACACCGCGATCTGGAACCGGCTGGCCAATGCCGTGCTGCTGATCCAGCCCAATGACGGCAACGAGACGGCCAACCAGCAGCGCGACGCCACCGCCAGCGCCTACAACGCCTACCTGCTGTCGCGCACCGCCAAGGTGCGTGCCGAGAGCCTGACGCTCATCGCCCGCGCTTTCGACAAGCGCGACATGTTCCGCCCGGCGCTGCAGGCCTACGAGGCCAGCCTGGCGCTCGACAACTCGGCCTCGGTGCGCGCCGAATACGAAGACCTCAAGGCCCGCAAGGGCTTCCGTGTCGTCGACCACTCGATCGACGCCGACACCACCTCGCCGCGCGTCTGCGCCCAGTTCTCCGAGGCGCTGGTCAAGGCCGGGGTCGACTACACCCCCTTCGTGACCGTCGACGATGCCGCCCCGAAGGCCGTCGAGGCCAAGGACCAGCAGATCTGCGTCGAGGGGCTGGAGCACGGCAAGCACTATCGCGTCACCTTCCGCCCCGGCCTGCCGGCGGCGATCGGCGAGGTGCTGGAGGCGCCGGTGGTGCTCAGCGTCTACATCCAGGATCGGGCGCAGTCGGCCCGCTTCACCGGCGACAGCTTCGTGCTGCCGTCGACCGCGCGCCGCGGCATCCCGGTGGTCACGGTCAACATGGACGCGGCGGCGATGAAGCTCTACCGCATCGGCGACCGCTCGCTGGCGCAGCTGCTCTCCGGCTACCAGTTCCTGCGCCAGCTCGACAGCTATGACCTGTCGAGCATCTCCGACCAGATGGGCGAACCCATCTGGGAGGGCCAGCTGGTCATCGCCAACGAGCTCAACAAGGAAGTGACGACCTCCTTCCCCGTCGACGAGGCGCTGCCCAGCCGCAAGCCGGGCGTCTATGTGCTGACCGCCCAGCCGCTCGACGACAGGAGCGAGGAGTGGGCGACCAAGGCGACGCAATGGTTCGTGGTCTCCGACATCGGGCTTTCGACCTATACCGGCCAGGACGGGCTCAACGTCTTCGCCCGCTCGCTGGCGACCGCAAAGCCCATCGCCGACACCGAAGTGACCCTGCTCGCCCGCAACAACGAGGTCCTCGGCACCGCCAGGACCGACGCCGAGGGCCGCGCCACCTTCAATCCCGGCCTGACCCGCGGCGACTCGGGCCTTGCGCCGGCGGTGCTGATGGCGGGCAACGGGGGCGACGACTTCGTCTTCCTCGACATGACCAGGGCCGGCTTCGACCTGTCCGACCGCGGCGTGACCGGCCGCGCCGCACCCGGCGCGCTCGACGTCTATGCCTGGACCGAGCGCGGCATCTACCGCGTCGGCGAGACGGTGCATGCGGCGGCCCTTGCCCGCGACGACGCGGCCCGCGCCAACGACCTGCCGCTGACCTTCATCTTCACCCGTCCCGACGGCGTCGAGGACCGGCGCATCGTCAGCCAGGGCGGCAATGCCGGCGGCCACGCCGTCGACCTGCCCCTGTCCAGCGCCGCCATGCGCGGCACCTGGAGCCTCGGCATCTACACCGATCCCAAGCAGCCGGCGGTCGCCAGCCAGATGTTCCTGGTCGAGGACTTCGTTCCCGACCGCATCGAGTTCGACCTCACCGCCGACCGCAAGGAGGTCGCGGTGGGCGAGACCGCCACCGCCACCGTCGACGGACGCTTCCTCTATGGCGCACCGGCCGCGGGGCTGGCGATCGAGGGCGAGGTGACGCTGTCGACCAAGCGCGAATGGGACGCCTTCAAGGGCTACTATTTCGGCCTCGCCGACGAACAGGAAGGCGAAGCGACCCGCATTCCGCTGACCGGCCTGCCCGTGGTCGGCGACGACGGCAAGGCGACCTTCCCCGTCGAGATCGGCTCGGTGCCCTCGACCACGCGCCTGGTCAACGCGGCGCTGACGCTGCGCATGCGCGAGACCGGCGGCCGCGCCGTCGAGGAGCGGCTCGACATCGGCATCCTGCCGCAAGGCACGATGATCGGCATCCGCCCCGACTTCTCCGGCGAGGAGGTACCGCAGGGCGGCACAGCCAAGTTCAGCCTGATCGCGGCACAGCCCGACGGCAGGCGTGCCGAGCTCAAGGGCGCGCAGTGGTCGCTGGTCAAGGTCGAGCGGAACTACCAGTGGTACCGCTCGGGCAGTTCCTGGAACTACGAGCCGGTGACCTTCACCAAGTCGATTGCGACCGGCCAGGTGGACCTCGACGCCAACGGCGAGCCGAGCGTTTCGCTGCCGGTCGACTGGGGCCGCTACCGCCTGGAGGTTGAAACCGCCGACCCGGCCGGACCGGCCTCGAGCTACGAGTTCGATGCCGGCTGGTACGTGGCCGCGACCTCGACCGAAACGCCCGACGGCCTCGAAGTGGCGCTCGACAAGGAGACCTATGCCGCCGGCGAGGTGGCCAAGCTGAAGGTTTCGCCGCGCTTCGCCGGCGAGCTTCTGGTCACCATCGGCGCCGAGAAGCTGATCAGGACCGTCACCGCCAGCGTGCCGGCCGACGGCGCCACCATCGACATCCCGGTCGGCGACGACTGGGGCGCCGGCGCCTATGTGACGGCCACGCTCTACCGGCCCGGCGAGGCGCAGGAATCGCGCATGCCGGCCCGCGCCATCGGCCTGAAATGGCTGGCGGTCGACCCCGCCGACAAGAAGCTCGGCGTGGCACTCACGCTTCCCGAGAAGACCGAGCCGCGCAAGACGCTGTCGATCCCGGTCGCCGTGACCGGGGCGAAGGCCGGCGACAAGGCCTATGTGATGGTCGCCGCCGTCGACGTCGGCATCCTCAACCTCACCAACTACCGCGCGCCCGACCCCGAGGACTGGTATTTCGGCCAGCGCATGATGGGGCTCGAGATCCGCGACCTCTACGGCCGGCTGATCGACGGCTCGCTGGGGGCGATGGGCAAGCTGCGCACCGGCGGCGACGGCGCCTCCATGACCTCGCAGGGCAGCCCGCCCAAGGAGAAGCTGGTCGCCTTCTTCTCCGGCGTCGTCGAGCTCGATGCAGACGGCAAGGCCACCGTCGACTTCGACATTCCGCAGTTCAACGGCACGGTGCGCGTGATGAGCGTGGCCTGGACCAAGGATGCCGTGGGACGCGCCGTGGGCGACGTTATCGTGCGCGACCCGATCGTGCTGACCGCCGGCATGCCGCGCTTCATGGCGCCCGGCGATTTCGCCGAGATGACGCTAGACATCGCCAACACCGATGCTCCGTCAGGCGACTACACGCTGTCGGTCGACACCACCGGCGATCTTTCTACCGGCGATGCCGCCCTGACGCAGAAGCTTGCGCTGGAGCCCGGCAAGCGCCAGACGGTGAAAATCCCGCTGATGCCGGTGACGGCGGGCACGGCAGGCTTGACGATCCGCCTCGCCAATGCCGAGGGCCTGACGGTCGAGCAGGAGCTTTCCATCCCCGTGCGGCCCGGCCAGTTGCCGGTGACCACGCGCATGGTCGTCGACCTCAAGCCCAACGTCGCGCTGCGCATCGACAGGGAGCTGCTCGCGGCGAGCCTGCTGCAGGACGCCCATGTCAGCATCGGCGTGTCGCAGTCCTCGGCCTTCGACGTGCCGTCGCTCTTGATGACGCTCGACCGCTATCCCTATGGCTGCGCCGAGCAGACGACCAGCCGGGCCTTGCCGCTGCTCTATCTCAGCGAGCTCAGCGGCGACTACGGCATGGCCGACGATCCGGAGCTGCGCGAGCGCATCCAGGGCGCGATCTACCGCGTGCTCAACTACCAGGCTTCGGCGGGCAGCTTCGGCCTGTGGGGGCCGGGCTCCGGCGACCTCTGGCTCGACGCCTATGTCTCCGACTTCCTGACAAGGGCGCGTGAAAAGGGCTTCGAGGTGCCGCAGCAGGCGATGATGCAGGCGCTCAACAACCTGCAGAACTCGATCGGCTACGACGTCGACGTCGAGGACCGCGGCTCGGAGATCGCCTATGCGCTCTACGTGCTGGCGCGCAACAAGCAGGCCTCGGTGGGCGACCTGCGCTACTTTGCCGACACCAAGCTCGAGGCCTTCACCAGCCCGATGGCGGTGGCCCAGCTGGGCGCGAGCCTCGCGCTCTATGGCGACGCCCAGCGCTCCGAGCAGACCTTCGAAGCCGCGCTGCAGCTTGCCAAGGCCGCGACCGACTACGACTGGTACCGCTCGGACTACGGTTCGCGCCTGCGCGACGGCGCTGCCATGCTGGCGCTGGCCGCCGAGAGCAAGCCGATGCCCTCGGTGGTGCCGGAGCTGGTCAAGATGGTGGCGGCCGATCGCATCACCGCGAACTGGACCAGCACCCAGGACGATGCCTGGATGCTGCTTGCGGCACGCGCGCTCAAGGCCGGCAACGAGGCGATCTCGCTCGACGTCAACGGTACGGCGCGCAGCGGCGCCTATTCGGAGCGGGTCAGCGGGGCGGACCTTTTGGTCAACCCGATCGTGGTGTCGAACACCGGCAAGGATACGCTGCAGGCGGTGGTGACGACGGTGGCGCCGCCGGTGCAGCCGCTGCCCGCGGGCGGTGACGGCTTCACCATCGAGCGCACCTACTACCGGCTCGACGGCAGCGAGGCCAACGTGACGGAGGTGAAGCAGAACGAGCGCTTCGTCGTGGTGCTCAAGATCAGCGAGCTCAACGACTGGCCCTCGCGCATCGTCGTCGCCGACATGTTGCCCGCCGGCTTCGAGATCGACAATCCGGGGCTGGTCAACAGCGCCAACCTGTCGAACTTCCCGTGGCTGACACAGACGGAGGCAGCACATCTCGAATTCCGCAACGACCGCTTCGTCGCCGCCATGGACAGCGGCGAAGGCGCCGACCAGGAATTCACGCTGGCCTATGTCGTCCGCGCGGTGACGCCGGGCGTCTATGCCCACCCGGCGGCGAATGTCGAGGACATGTACCGTCCGCAATATTCGGCCCGCACGGCCACCGGCATGATGGAGGTGAAGGCGGAGTGATCCGCCTTCGGAGTGCGAAGGTGAGCGCCCTTGTACCCCCACCCCTGACCCCTCCCCACAAGGGGGAGGGAGACAACTTCACCGATGCTGCCATGCGGTCCAGCGGTGGTTGGGGTGCGACGACGTTGCCACAAGATTCCCCTCCCCCTTGTGGGGAGGGGTCGGGGGTGGGGGTAACTCCACAAGCGAGCACCTTGCCTCTTGCACAGAACAGATGAGGGGCGACTATGCGCCCGACCGGAAAGACGTTGCGTAGACTGCTGCTGGCCGGTGCCGTGACAACCGGCCTGGCTGTGCTGGCCGTCGGCGGCCTTGTCGTGCTCGACCGGGCCTTCCCCCCGCCCCTGCCCGAAAAGCTCGTCGTTTCGGCCGAGGTGGTCGACCGCGAAGGCCAGCTGTTGCGCGCCTATGCGACGCCGTCCGGGCATTGGCGTCTCGGCGTCGGCCTCGACGACGTCGACCCGCAGCTGGTGAAGATGCTGGTCGCCTATGAGGACAAGCGCTTCTGGGAGCATGAGGGCGTCGATTTCCTGGCACTCGGCCGCGCCGCCTGGCAGTTCGCCAGCAACGGCAGGATCGTCTCCGGCGGTTCGACGCTGTCGATGCAGCTGGCGCGGCTGATCGAGCCGCGCGCCGAACGCAGCTTCGGCTCCAAGCTCAGGCAGCTTGCCCGCGCCGTGCAGATCGAGCGACGGCTGTCGAAAGAGCAAATCCTAGAACGCTATCTCACGCTCGCTCCCTATGGCGGCAACCTGGAAGGCGTGCGCGCCGCTGCGCTCGCCTATTTCGGCAAGGAGCCGAAGCGCCTGACCGTGTCCGAGGCGGCGCTCCTGGTGGCGCTGCCGCAACTGCCGGAGCGGCGCCGGCCCGACAGGAACCCGAACAACGCCCAGGTGGCGCGCGACCGGGTGCTGGGGCGGATGGTGACGGCGGGGCTGCTCGGCGAGGCCGAGGCGGCGCGCGCCGCACTCGAGGACGTCGGCACCACGCGGCTCGCGCTGCCCGCCATGGCGCCGCACGCAGCCGACCTGGCGTTGCGCAATGCGCCCGGCATCGCCAGGCACCGGCTCACCTTGCGCAAAGGCGTGCAGGCCGGGCTGGAGGCCGTGGCGCGCGAGGCAGGACAGCGGCTCGGGCCGCGCATATCGGTTGCCCTGGTGATGGCCGACGCCATGACCGGCGAGATCCTCGGCGAGGTCGGCTCGGCCGACTATCTCGATGCGTCCCGATCCGGCTGGATCGACATGACCCGGACGGTGCGCTCGCCCGGCTCGACGCTGAAGCCCTTCATCTACGGGCTCGCCTTCGAACAGGGGCTGGTGGCGCAGGAAACGCTGATCGAGGACCGGCCGGCCGATTTCGCCGGCTACCGGCCGAAGAATTTCGACATGAGCTACCAGGGCGACGTGTCGGTGCGCCAGGCGCTGCAGCTGTCGCTCAACGTGCCGGCCATCCGCCTGCTCGACGCCGTCGGGCCGCAGCGGCTGACGGCGCGCTTCCGCCAGGCCGGCGTGACGCCTTCGCTGCCGCCGGGCGAGGTGCCGGGGCTCGCCATCGGGCTGGGCGGCGTCGGCGTTTCGCTGCGCGACCTGGTACAACTCTATACCGGGCTCGCCAATGGCGGCCGCGCCAAGGTCTTGCGTGACGGCACCGAGCCTTCCACGCCCGCACCGCTCGCCAACGGCACGATCCTGGAGGAACAGGCGGCCTGGCAGGTGGCCGACATCCTTGCCGGCGTGCGCGCGCCCGAAGGGGCGGCCAAGCGCAGCATCGCCTACAAGACCGGCACCTCCTACGGCTACCGCGACGCCTGGTCGGTCGGCTACGACGGCCGCTACGTGCTGGGCGTATGGGCCGGACGCGCCGATGCGGGCGCGGTGCCCGGCCTGTCCGGCTACGTCTCGGCGGCGCCGATCCTGTTCGAGGGTTTTGCCCGTTCGGGCCTGCCGGCGATGCCGCTGCCGCAGGCGCCCGCAGGTGCCCTGCGCCTGGCCCGTGCCGACCTGCCGGTGACGCTCGAACGCTTCTCCTCGGCCGGCCAGCTGCCGACGGTCGTCACCGCCGCCGTCACCGAGCCGGCGCCGCAGATCGTCTTCCCGCCCGACGGCGCCAGGGTCGAGCTCGGCGCGACGAGCGGCGGCACGAGCCCGCTGGTGCTCAAGCTGCAGGGCGGCCGCGCGCCGTTCCGCTGGCTCGCCAACGGCAAGCCGCTGGACGCCGTCGAACGCCGGCGCGAGGCCACCTGGCAGCCCGACGGCGCGGGCTATTCGACGCTGACCGTGATCGATGCGGCAGGGCGGGCTGCGAGCGTGCGGGTGTTCGTGGAGTAGATCGATCCATGCCGTGACGGCTGCACCAATGCCCGTGCAGAATATTTCGACTGGCCGCAAATTCCGTGGGGCTGCAACCAAGCTCATCCCCGACCGCGGCCCCTTGCCCGCCCCAACAACTCCGCTAGCTGTCATGGCCTGTGGCGAATCGTTGCTCCGCCGACCAGGACTTTTTGGGCGAGCAAAAAAATTTCGCGACCGGTCCCGGTGTGGCCGAAAATTGCCCCGCGGCGGCAAAATTCGGAACGTTCGCCGCATCTAATTTCTACCAGTTCGATAGACTATGCCTATTCGAACGGAGGCGGAAATGACCACTTCACGCAGAACGCTGCTCCTCTCGGCGCTGGTCGCCGGGGCCGTGCAACTCGGCGGCCTGAGCGCTGCCCATGCCGAGACGACGCTGCTCAACGTCTCCTACGATCCCACCCGCGAGCTCTACAAGGACTACAACGAGGCCTTTGCCAAGCACTGGAAGGCCGAGACCGGCGAGACGGTGACCATCCAGCAGTCGCATGGCGGCTCGGGCAAGCAGGCGCGTGCGGTGATAGACGGCCTCGACGCCGACGTCGTCACGCTGGCACTCGAAAGCGACATCAACGCGATCGTCGAGAAATCCAAGACGATCAATCCCGACTGGCGCGGCAGGCTGCCCAACAATTCCTCGCCCTACACCTCGACCATCATCTTCCTCGTCCGCAAGGGCAACCCCAAGGGCATCAAGGACTGGGGCGACCTGGTGAAGGAAGGCGTGCAGGTGATCACGCCCAACCCCAAGACTTCCGGCGGTGCGCGCTGGAACTACCTCGCCGCCTGGGCCTGGGCCAACGGCCGGTTCGGCGGCGACGAGGGCAAGATCAAGCAGTATGTCGGCAACCTCTACGCCCACGTGCCGGTGCTCGACACCGGTGCGCGCGGCTCGACGGTGACCTTCGCCGAGCGCGGCCTGGGCGACGTGCTGCTGGCCTGGGAGAACGAGGCCTATCTCGCCCTCGACGAATTCGGCGCCGACAATTTCGACATCGTCATCCCGCCCTCGTCGATCCTGGCCGAGCCGCCGGTTGCCGTGGTCGACGCCAATGTCGACGCCAAGGGCTCGCGCAAGGTGGCCGAGGCCTATCTCAACTACCTCTATTCGGCGGAAGGCCAGACGATCATCGCCAAGCACCACTACCGGCCGTCCAAGCCGGAGCTGGTTCCGGTCGACGTGGAGAAGCTTCCCGAACTCAAGCTGGTGACCATCGACGATCCGATCTTCGGCGGCTGGGCAAAAGCGCAGCCCTATCATTTCGGAGATGGTGGTATATTCGACCAGATCTACAAGCCAGCGCAGTAAGCCAGCAGGGAAGTTCCAAACGACATGAGTTCAGCACCCGCTACGGCGGGGTGGCGGTTCAGACAGCCGAGCGTCATTCCAGGCTTTGGATTGACGCTCGGCTTCTCGCTTGCCTACCTCACCCTCATCATCCTCATCCCGCTGGCGGCTCTCGTATGGCGCTCGGCGGCGCTCGGCTGGAGCGACTTCCTCGCCATTGCCACGGACCGGCGCACGCTCAAGGCGCTCGAGATCAGCTTCGGCACCGCTTTCATCGCAGCACTGGTCAATGTCGTGTTCGGCACGCTGGTCGCCTGGGTGCTGGTGCGCTACCGCTTTCCCGGGCGCCGCGTCGTCGACGCCATGGTCGACCTGCCCTTCGCGCTGCCGACCGCGGTGGCCGGCATTGCGCTGACCACGCTCTATTCGACGCAAGGCTGGATCGGCCGCCTGCTCGAACCCCTGGGCATCAAGGTCGCCTACACCCCGCTCGGCATCGTCATCGCGCTGATCTTCATCGGCCTGCCCTTCGTCGTGCGCACCGTGCAGCCGATCATCGAGGAGATCGACAAGGAGGTCGAGGAAGCGGCCGCCACGCTCGGCGCAAACCGCTTCCAGACGATCACCAGGGTGCTGTTCCCGGGGCTGGCGCCGGCCGTCACCACCGGCTTCGCGCTCGCCTTCGCCCGCGGCGTCGGCGAATACGGCTCGGTCATCTTCATCGCCGGCAACCTGCCCTACGTGTCGGAGATCACGCCGCTGCTGATCATCATCCGGCTGGAGGAATACGACTACGCCGCAGCCACGGCGATCGCCGCGATCATGCTGCTGCTGTCCTTCAGCCTGCTCTTCGTCATCAACCTCATCCAGGCGTGGACCCGCAAGCGTTATGGCTGATCCGGACCTTTACCCCGCAGACCAACTGCACGAGCACGTCTCGCTCGCCACCAGCGAAGCGCCGGCAGCACGCCTCCTGCTGATGGCGACGGCCTTCGCCTTCCTCGGCATCTTCCTGGTGGTACCGCTGATCGTGGTCTTCGAGCAGGCCTTCGCCAAGGGCATCGGCGCCTTCCTCGCAGCCGTCAACGAACCTGACACGATCGCCGCGATCAAGCTGACGCTCCTGGTGGCGGCGATCTCGGTGCCGCTCAACCTCGTCTTCGGCGTCGCCGCCGCCTGGGCCATCGCCAAGTTCGAATTCAAGGGAAAGGCCTTCCTCATCACCTTGATCGACCTGCCCTTTTCGGTGTCGCCGGTGATCTCGGGCCTGGTCTATGTGCTGCTGTTCGGCGCATCGAGCCTGCTCGGGCCGTGGCTCAAGGCGCAGGGCATCGTCATCCTGTTCGCGGTCCCCGGCATCGTGCTCGCCACGATCTTCGTGACCTTCCCCTTCGTCGCGCGCGAACTGATCCCGCTGATGCAGGAACAGGGTACTGGCGACGAGGAAGCCGCCCTTTCGCTCGGCGCCAACGGCTGGCAGACCTTCTGGCACGTGACGCTGCCCAACATCAAATGGGGCCTGTTCTACGGCGTGCTGCTCTGCAACGCCCGCGCCATGGGCGAATTCGGCGCCGTATCGGTGGTCTCGGGCCACATCAGGGGCCAGACCAACACCATGCCGCTGCAGGTCGAAATCCTCTACAATGAGTACAATGCCGTGGGCGCCTTCGCCGTCGCATCCGTTCTCGCCGGCCTGGCACTGGTGACGCTCGTGCTGAAAACCATACTTGAAATGCGCTACGGCGCCGAACTTGCCGCTACGCGCGGACATTGACCGAGGTTGATTTATGGATGTTCGCGTTGCCAATGTGCGCAAGGAATTCGACCGGTTTCCGGCGCTGCGCGATGTTTCGCTCGACATACGCTCCGGCGAGCTGATCGCGCTGCTCGGGCCCTCCGGCTCGGGCAAGACGACGCTGCTGCGCCTGATCGCGGGGCTGGAGCGGCCGACCCGGGGCACCATCTTCTTCGGCGACGAAGATGCCTCGAACAGGACGATCCAGGAGCGCAATGTCGGGTTCGTGTTCCAGCACTACGCCCTGTTCCGCCACATGACGGTCGCCGACAACATCGGCTTCGGCCTCAAGGTGCGGCCGGGCGGCAAGCGTCCGCCCAAGGCTGAAATCCGCCGCCGCGCCTCGGAACTGCTCGACCTGGTGCAGCTCTCGGGCCTCGAAAAGCGCTATCCGGCGCAATTGTCGGGCGGCCAGCGGCAGCGCGTGGCGCTGGCCCGCGCCATGGCGATCGAGCCGCGGGTGCTTCTGCTCGACGAGCCGTTCGGCGCGCTCGACGCGCAGGTCAGGCGCGAACTCCGGCGCTGGCTGCGCGAGATCCACGACGCCACCGGCCACACCACCGTGTTCGTGACCCACGACCAGGAGGAGGCGCTCGAACTCGCCGACCGCGTGGTGGTGATGAGCCAGGGCCGCATCGAGCAGGTCGGCACCGCCGACGAGGTCTACGACCAGCCCAACTCGCCCTTCGTCTACGGCTTCATCGGCGAATCGAGCTCGCTGCCGGTGAAGGTCGAGGACGGCCATGTCTGGATCTCCGACCGGCCGATCGGGCTTGCGACGCCCGACCTGCCGAATGGCGAGGCGACGCTCTATTTCCGCCCGCACCATGTCGAGCTGCTCGACGAATGCAACGGCTGCATCGCCGGCACGGTGGCGTCGAGCCGCCGCGTCGCCGGCACGCGCCGCGTCGAACTCGAGATCGGCGGCGGCCGCGAGCGCGTCGAGATCGAGCTGCCGGTCGGCCATCCGGCCGCCCACAAGAGCCGGGTCGCGTTCAGGCCGAAGCGGTGGAAGGTGTTTCCGAAGAATTCGGAGGGCTGAGGGGCAGCGGCCCCTTGCGAGGCCAGAAAGCGACGGCCCTGCAGTCGGGGACGGGTAAGCCTAGGACATATCCATCTGGCCGGCAGGTGCGAGGGCCGTCGCCGGCTGAACGATACGATCATCCCTTCCCGGCCGCAACGGAAAACCAAGAATACCCGGTCGAGCGCCGCTACTGCTTTACTTGGCCACTGAAATCCTCGCGCGGTGTAACCCAAAGCGACTTCGCTGGGCTGTTCTTTAGGTCGGTTGGGGTGGGCAACTTCAGAAGTGTATAGCCAGAAGTTTCGAACGCTTTAGTCACGTCCGTTGGCGAAGTATTCAGTTTTGCGGCTATTTCCGCTGCGAAATTCGAATTCTCTGGCGAGATTTCCAGGCGGTAGGCCTCCGGAGTTGCTGGAAGGAAGTCCGCCCACGCTACCGCGTTGCGCGTATTGAGGATGGAAGTCACTGCGTCTTGCGCAGAAGCAAAATCACTACGGGCAAGGCTCGAAACCTGTGCGATTTGCGATGTGAGGTTCCCGTTCTCCGCAGCAAGTTTCCGGTTTTCGTCCTGAAGCTTGGCAACTGTTGCTTTTAGGTCTCCCCACTCGATGGCGAAAGTCGTCCATTTGGGGGACAAGATCATGACCGCTCCTATCAAACCGAACGAGACGGTTGCCCAGCTGATTGCTTGTTTGACCCACCCCGTCCGAACGGAAACGAAGACGATCGCTAATCCGCCAAGTATGCATGCTGCCAGCGCGACCGGCAGCAACCACTCTCCCAATAGTTCCGGTGTCATTCACTACCCCTCCTGCCGTATTGAAAGCACAGGTAAGCCCCCATGGCGCCAACTGACAAGCAGCAGCGCTTCGTCGCCTACCTCCTTGCCGCCAATCAATCAGCTCGACGCATGTACCTTGCATAGACGCCTAGACTGGTCCCGCGGCCAGAGACGACGACGCGTGTACCTGGGGTGAGGCTGTCCCTGAAGTCACTCGGAACGCCGCAAGCGCTATCGAAGAGGAGCGGCAGCCCCTGCAGCTCCACCTGCGAACGACAGCCTTTGGGTCCGAAGCTGTCAGCGCGTTCTACAGTGAACTGCAGCTCAGTCTCTCCGCCAGCAACAAGGGCAATTGCCATCGGGCCGGTAACGTCAACGATGTTCTTGCCGGTCATAAAACCCAAAAGCAGCACGCCAAGAGCAGCACCAAACTTGCTGAGGTCACTGCGCGAAGGCCAATCGTCGGCGCTCCATACCGACCAAAGCCACAGCATCACGGTTCCTAGACCGGCAACAAGTCCAGGGCCGCGTGTTGTGGATGCCCATTCGGTCGATGGCACGAAGCCGCCGCCGAACATCTGGGCAAGCATGGGCAACAGGCCGAGCAATATCCAAGCGATCATCAAGAACTTGGCTAATCTACCAAGCGCCCCCCTTGCCGCAGACACACGCGCCCCTTTTGAAAGACAATCAAACCCTGTTGCAGGAAATCAAACATGTCTCGTGGCGGCAATAGGCCGGGTGCTGGGCGCAAGCGTGGTACACCGAACAAAGTTCCAGTAGAGCGCCACAATAACCTAGCTTAGACCGACGATGCGCATGGACACACGGTTCTGAGCCCCTCGGATGCCAAGGGAACTCCGGGTCAGAACCGCTGCTGGGCACTCGCGCGCACCCCCCTACCGGTACGACGTGTTGAAGTGCCTTTCGAGGAAGCGGCTGTAGGCACCCATCACGGCGCTGAACAGGAAGTAGACGGCTGCGGCGAAGACATAGCCTTCGAGCACGGCGATGCCCTGCCATTCGGGGTCGCGCAGCGCCGTGCGCACGGTGTCGAGGAAGTCGAGCAGGCCGATGATCGTCACCAGCGTGGTGTCCTGGAAGAAGGCGATGAACAGGCCGACCAGCGCCGGGATCACCTTCTTCAGCGCCTGCGGCAGCACGATCTTGAACATCACCAGCCAGTAGTGCAGCCCGAGCGAGCGGCCGGCCTCGAACTGGCCCTTGGGCACGTCCTGCAGGCCGCCGCGCACCACCTCGGCGATATACGCCGCGGCAAACAGGATGATCGCCACCTGGGCGCGCAAGAGCTTGTCGATGGTGACCCCGTCGGGCATGAACAGCGGCAGCATCACCGCCGCCATGAACAGGATGCTGATCAGCGGCACGCCGCGCACGATCTCGATGAAGCCCGTGCCGAGCACGCGGATGACGGGCAGCTCCGAGGCGCGCGCCAGCGCAAGCCCGATGCCGAGCGGCAGCGCAAACGCCAGGCCGACGAAGGACAGCGTGAACGACAGCGGCAGGCCGCCCCATTTCGACGTCGGCACGGGCGTGAGGCCGAAGACGCCGCCGGCCATCAGCCCGTAGAGCAGCGGCAGGATGACGAGCGCCCAGGCGAGCAGCAGGCCCCTGCCCCACAGCCGCGGAACCATGGACAGCGCACAGCTGCCGATGAACAGGATGAGTGCTGCGAGCGGCCGCCACTGCTCCTCGAACGGATAGAAGCCGAACAGCATGTAGCGCAGCTTGCCGGCGAGGAACGGCCAGCAGGCGCCCGAGCTCTGCTTGCAGTCTTCGGAACCGCCGTCGAACACGGCGTCGACGAACAGCCAGCCTATGGCGAGCTTGGCCAAGAGCAGGATGACCGCGCCGGAAACCAGCGTGACGACGGCATTGCCCGGCGTGCCGAAATAGGCTTCGCGCCAGCGTGACCGACGCGGCGGCCGGGCGACCTTCTCCGCAGCCGTGGGGAGTGCCTGGACATCGGTCATGTCAGCGCTCCTTCAGCGCGACACGCGCGTTGTACCAGTTCATGAACACCGAGATCAGCACCGACAGGCCGAGATAGACGCCCATGAAGATGGCGATGGTCTCGATGGCCTGGCCGGTCTGGTTCATGACCGTGTTCGACACCATCACCAGGTCGGGATAGCCGATGGCGATGGCGAGCGAGCTGTTCTTGAAGACGCTGAGGTAGTTGTTGGTGAGCGGCGGCACGATGACCCTGAGCGCCTGCGGCAGCACGACCAGCCGCAGCGCCAGCGAGCGCGACAGGCCGAGCGCCATCGCCGCCTCCCACTGCCCCCGGTTCACCGCCTGGATGCCGCCGCGGACGATTTCGGCGACGCTGGCCGACAGGTTGAGCGCCAGGCCGAACAGCAGGGCGACGAATTCGGGACGAATGTGCAGTCCGCCGGTAAGCCGGAACCGCCCGAGTTCCGGCGCCTCCCAGGTGACCGCGACCTGGCCGCTGGCCCAGACGGCAACGATGGGCAGGAGGAACAGCGTTGCGGCCATGGCCCAACCCGAGCCACCCCGGCCACTGGCGATGCGCCGCCGGCGCGCGATCGCGTGCGCGATGAAGGCTGCCGCCACACCGACCGCCACGGCGCCCAGCAGCGCGTAGAAGCCGCTCTGCCACTGGATGGCCGGAACGGCGAGGCCGCTGTTGGACAGGAAGAAGCCGGGCAGGAACTGGATCGCCTGCTTGACCGGCGGAAACACCAGGATGATCAACGAGTACCACAGCAAAAGGTAGAGCAGCAGCGGCACGTTGCGCAGCACCTCGACATAGGCGAGCATGAGGCGGCCGAGCAGCGGATTGGTCGACAGCCGGCCGATGCCGACGAACAGGCCGATGACCGTGCCGAACAGCACGGCCAGGAACGACACCTTCACCGTGTTGGCGATGCCGACCAGGATGGCGCGCCCGACGCTGTCGGTCGACTGGAAGGCGATCGCCGTCTCGCTGATCTCGAAGCCCGCCTGCCGCGACAGGAAGCCGAAGCCGGTGGCGATGTCCTGCTTGGCGAGATTGGCGCTCGCGGTGCCGTACATCGCCCATCCGGCGAGCAGCACGGCGGAAATCGCGACGAATTGATAGAAGGCGGCGCGGAATCGCGCGTCGTTCAGGAAAATCATGGGCGCGCCGAGCAGGTGGACCGGAAAAGGAAAGGTCCGCGCCGGCTTGCGGCGGCGCGGACCGGTGTCGTCAGCGCACCGGCGGCGCGTAGAGCAGGCCTCCGGCGTTCCACTGCGTGTTCGGGCCGCGGGTCATGCCGAGCTTGGTCTTCTCGCCGAGGTTGCGGTCGAACACCTCGCCGTAGTTGCCGACGGCCTTGATGACGTTGTAGCCCCACTTGTTGTCGAGGCCGAGCATCTTGCCGAGTTCGTCGGCGCCGCCCAGCATGCGCTGCACCTCGGGGTCCTCGCTCTTCAGCTTCTCGTCGACATTGGCCTGGGTGATGCCCTTCTCCTCGGCGGCCATCAGCATCCACACCGACCAGGAGACGACGTCGCGCCAGTTGGAATCGTTCTGGCGCACGGCAGGCGCCAGCGGCTCCTTGGAGATCGTCTCCGGCAGGAGCACGTAGTCGTCCGGATTGTTGGCGACCGCGCGGATCGACGCCAGGTCGGAACGGTCGGACGAGATCGCCTCGCAGCGGCCGGAATAGAAGGCGGCGCGGTTCTCGTCCGGGCTCTCGAACACGACGAGTTCGAACTTGCCGCCGATCGTGCGGAAGAAGTCGGTCAGGTTCTGCGCGGTGGTGGTGCCGGGCAGCGTGCAGATCGCCGCGTCGGTCAGTTCCTTGGCGCTGGAGACGCCGAGCGACTTGGGCACCAGCAGGCCCTGGCCGTCGTAGAACACGGTCGGGCCGAAATCGAGGCCGAGCGAGGTCTCGCGCGAGAAGGTGTTGGTGGTCTGGCGCGACAGCACGTCGATCTCGCCCGACTGCAGCGCCTGGAAGCGGGTGTTGATGTTGGTGAGGACGAAGTCGACCTTCTCCGGATCGCCGAACACGGCGGCCGCCACGGCGCGGCAGATATCGGCGTCAAAACCCTGCATCCGGCCCTTTTCGTCCGCGGCCGCGAAGCCGGGCGTGCTCAGCGACACGCCGCAGATCAGCTTGCCGCGGCTCTTGACCGTGTCGAGCGTCGCGGCCTGCGCCGCCCCGGCGGCGACCACGCCGGCGAGTGCTGCGGTTGCGGCGCACAGCGCCAGAAATCCACGTTTCATTCATCCCTCCCTGGGTGTTGATCCTCGTAAGATCCGCCCGCGCCTGCCTTCCCCGGAGCGCGGCGTCGGAGCTTCGCCGGGCTATGTATGCATATATTGTGTACGATTAGGAAGAGGGTGCAACGAAGTGGTGTATACAATTATTCGTACTTGTGAATAAGGCCGAAAAGGCCAGCGCCGGGATCGGCTGCATCCTGTTCTGCCCCGGAGCCAAGACCGACTGCGATGGCGGGCGAGCTGCGAGAAATCGTGAAAATTCGGAAAGTGCTTGACCCTCCATCGCCGGGAACGCGCAGCCTCACACCTACGTCAACCCGCCAGGAGACTGACATGACCGACAGACAGTTCGCCGCCGAAGGGGCCTGCATCGCCTACAGCCTCGCCGGCGGCGCGGGCGTTCCGGTCGGATATGCTCACGGCATCCTGTTGAGCAGGGCCGCCGTGCGGGGCCTGGGCATCTTCGACCTCGACGTCATCGCGGCCGGTCGCCCGCTGCTCACCTACGACCAGCGCGCGCACGGTCACTCGACCGGACGGCCGAAATCCGCCGACTACCGGTTCGAACGGGTCGCCGCCGACCTGCTCGGCCTGCTCGACGTGGCCGGGATCGACCAACCCATCGACTTCGCCGGCTCCTCCCTCGGCGCTGCCGCCGCCCTTTACGCCGCCCTGGCCGCGCCGCACCGCTTCAGGCGTCTGGCGCTGCTCATCCCGCCGGTTGCCTGGGAGACGGGGCCCGACCAGTTGAAACAATGGTACTTCGACACCGCCGACAGCATCGAGGAGATCGGGCCGGCCGCATGGCGGCGCCAGTGGGCCGAAATGCCGCCGCTGCCGATCTTCGCCGACTATCCGCGAGCGAAGTTCAGCCCGGACATCGATGACAGGCTGGTGCCGGCCGTGCTGCGCGGCGCCGGGCGCTCGGACTTGCCCGACCCGGCCGCTCTGGCCGGGCTGCCGCACCCCACGCTGATTCTCGCCTGGGACACCGACCCGCTGCATCCCGTGACCACCGCCGAACGGCTGGCCGAGCTGATCCCCGACGCGACCCTGCACGTCGCGCGCAGCGTCGACGACGTGAAGAGCTGGACGCAGCGCACCGCCGCGTTCTTCGCGGACTGACGGTCGCGGCGCCGGGTGGCGCGCAACAGGCCTGGGCTCAGAGCTTCGTCCAGGCGGCGTTCTTCCTCGACGAGCGCACGCAGGCCTCGATGAAGGCCACGCCCTCGACCCCGTCCTGGACGGTCGGATAGATCACGTCCCTGGCCGGCTTGCCACCTTTTTTCCGCGCCGCGCGGATGGCGCGGGCCGCCTCCTGGTAGATGTTGGCAAAGCCTTCGAGATAGCCTTCGGGATGGCCCGACGGCACGCGCGTCACCCGCGCCGCGGCGGGTCCCGCGCCGACGCCGCCACGGGTGATCAGCTGCCTGGGCTGGCCGAAGGGTGTGTACCAGAGGTAGTTCGGATCGGCCTGCACCCATTCGATGCCGCCCCTGGAGCCGTAGACGCGCAGCTTGAGCCCGTTCTCGTGGCCGGGCGCCACCTGGCTTGCCCAGATCATGCCCTTGGCCCCGCCCTTGAATCGCAGCATGACGTTGACGTTGTCGTCGAGCAGCCGGCCGGGCACGAAGGCGTCGAGGTCGGCGGACAGGCTGTCGAGTTCGAGGCCGGAGACGAATCGGGCGAGATTGTAGGCGTGGGTGCCGATGTCGCCGGTGGCGCCGCCGGCGCCCGACTGCTTGGGATCGGCGCGCCAGGTCGCCTGCTTCTGGCCGGTGGCGGCGAGGTCTTCGGTCAGCCAGTCCTGCGGGTACTCGGCCTGGACGACGCGGATGTCGCCCAGAAGGCCCTTGGCGACCATCTCGCGCGCCTGCCGGACCATCGGATAGCCGGTATAGTTGTGGGTGAGCACGAAGACCTTGCCGGTCTTCTCGACCAGTGCGGCGAGCTTCCTGGCCTCGGCTAGCGTCGCCGTCAGCGGCTTGTCGCAGATGACGTGGATGCCTGCCTCGAGGAACGCCTTGGCGGCAGGAAAATGGATGTTGTTGGGGGTGACGATGGCGACCGCCTCGATGCCGTCGGGGCGCTTCGCCTCGGCCTTGGCCATCTCGGCATAGGAGGCGTAGGAGCGCTCGGGGTCGAGGCCGATCTCGGCGGCTGACGCCCTGGCGCGCTCGGGGTTGGACGACAGGGCACCCGCGACGAGTTGGAAATCGCCGTCCATGCGGGCGGCGATGCGGTGCACGGCACCGATGAAGGCACCCTGCCCGCCGCCGACCATGCCGTAGCGGATCGGGCCGTTGGCGTCTGCTGATTTCGATGCACCGACCATGTTGTGTCCTCCCTCGAATGTTGGCGCTGCCCCTCATCCCCCTGCCGGGACCTTCTCCCCGTATAGTGACGGGGAGAAGGAGCAAGCGGGCCCCTCGCGGCCAGCCTCCTTCTCCCCGTTCACGGGGAGAAGGTCCGGCAGGGGATGAGGGGCAGCGCTGCGTTCAAATCCCCATCATTTTCCTAAGCATCTTCCGATCACTGGACCCGCCGGCGAAATCGTCAAACGCCTTGTCGGTGACGCGGATGATGTGGCTCTCGATGAAAGGGGCGCCCTCGGCGGCGCCGTCTTCCGGATGCTTGAGGCAGCATTCCCATTCGAGCACCGCCCAGCGGTCGTAGCCATATTGCGCGAGCCTGGAGAAGATGCCGGTGAAATCGACCTGGCCGTCGCCGAGCGAACGGAAGCGGCCGGCGCGGCCGAGCCAGCCCTGGTAGCCGGAATAGACGCCCTGGCGCCCGGTCGGGTTGAACTCGGCGTCCTTGACGTGAAACGCCTTGATGCGCTCGTGGTAGATATCGATGAAGGCGAGATAGTCGAGCTGCTGCAAAAGGAAGTGCGACGGGTCGTAGTTGATGTTGCAGCGCCTGTGGCCGCCCACCGCGTCGAGGAACATCTCGAAGGTCATGCCATCGAAGGTATCCTCGCCCGGATGCAGCTCGAAGCAGAGGTCGACGCCGGCCTCGTCATAGGCGTCGAGGATCGGCCGCCAGCGCTTGCCGAGTTCGGCAAAAGCCTCCTCGATCAGCCCGGCCGGCCGCTGCGGCCAGGGATAGAGATAGGGGAAGGCCAACGACCCGGTAAACGACACGCAGGCCTTGAGGCCGAGGTTCTGCGAGGCCTTGGCGCCGAGCTTCATCTGCTCGACCGCCCATTGCTGCCGCGCCTTCGGCTTGCCGTGCACGGCGGCGGGCGCGAACGCGTCGAACTGGGCATCGTAGGCCGGGTGGACGGCGACGAGCTGGCCCTGCAGGTGGGTGGAGAGCTCGGTGATCTCGACGCCGGCATCAGCGCAGATGCCCTTGATCTCGTCGCAATAGGTCTTCGACGTCGCCGCCTTCTGCAGGTCGAACAGCCGCGTATCCGGTGTCGGGATCTGCACGCCCTTGTAGCCGAGGCTGCCGGCCCAGGATGTAATCGATTTCAGGCTATTGAACGGCGCCGCGTCGCCGGCGAACTGGGCGAGGAAGATCGCTGGTCCCTTCATTGTCGACGGCATCTCACATCCTCCCGATTCCGGTCCTGCAACGTCCTGGGGCAGATGACCATCATTTGAGCCGGCTCCGCAAGAGGCGGCAGCGGGCCGTCTACCGAACCAGTGCCGGCCATGGATCCCGAGCCGGGCGTCGTGCGAAAAGCGGCCGGCGCGCCGAGTCGCCGAAGCGCGGGACCATGAATTACCCCCGCAGCATGGCCTCGACCGCGAGCCCCGCCGAAAGCACACGGCGGTCGTGGCCGTGGCGGCCGACCAGCATGAGGCCGGCCGGCAGGGCCGTGCCCGGCATGGGCAGCGACAGGGCGCAGAGGTCGAACTGGTTGGCGACCTGGGTGTTGCGCAGCAAGAGCCCCTCTATGCGGTTGCCATGCATCCCGTCGGCCAGCATCTCGGCGATCGGCTGGGCGACGACCGGCGTCGCCGGCAGCACCACAAGATCGACTGCGGACAGCCGTTCGTCCATCGCCGCCGCAAGTTCGGCGCGCCGGCGCATGGTGCGGATGTAGGTGACGGCCGGCACCTGCAAGGCGCGGCCGAGCGAGCCGCTGACATGGTGGTCGACCGCGACCTTGGCACCGGCGGACAGCCAGTCGGCATGGATCTCGGCGCCCTCGATTGCCGCGATCGAGGCCGCGCGGGTGGCGTCGCGCATGCCGGCGAGCAGGTCGTCGAGCGCAAGATCGCCAACGCGGGCACCGGCGGCCGCAAGCCGTTTCAGCGATTGGTCGAAGGCGGCGGTGACGACGGCATCGCAGTTTTCCATCAGCCGCCCGCGCGCCACGCCGATGCGCAGGCCGGCAAGCGGAAGCGGCGCGAGGCCGGCGGGCTCCTTGCCGGCCATGACGGCGTCGGCGGCGATGCAGGCCCCCACCGTCTTCGCCAGCGGCCCAAGCGAATCGAGCGACGGCGACAGCGGAAACGCGCCGTCGAGCGGCACGCGCCGCGCCGTCGGCTTGAAGCCGACGACGCCGTTGAGCGCCGCCGGCACGCGCACCGAGCCGCCGGTGTCCGAGCCGATGGCGATGTCGGAGGTGCCCTCCGCGGCCGACACGCCTGCCCCCGACGACGAACCGCCAGGGATGAGCGTGGGATCGGCGGCATTGCCGGGCGTGCCGTAATGCGGATTGATGCCGAGCGCGGTGAAGGCGAATTCGGTCATCGCCGTCTTGCCGACGATGACGGCGCCGGCGCGGCGCAGGCGCTTCACCACCAGCGCGTCGTCCTGCGCGGGCGCTGCCTCGCGGCGCATCAGCGAACCGGCCAGCGTCGGCTCGCCGGCGACGTCTAGCAGGTCCTTGATCGAGACGATGACACCGTCGAGCGGGCCGAGCGAAAGCCCCGCCCTGGCCCGCGCATCGGCGGCGTCGGCCGCGGCGCGGGCGGCCTCCGCATAGAGCTTCATGAACACGCGCTCTTCGCCGGCGCGGGCGGAGAGCCGCGCAAGGATGGCTTCGAGCCGGTCTCTGGTCTTCATGGGTGCATCCGATTCTGGGCGATACCCGAATAACACGCGCTGGCCCCATGCAACACGGTTGTCGGCGGCAGCAAAGACCTTACATTCGCGGCACCCACCGCTCGGAGCCGCCATGACCGTCCATCTGTTCTCGCCGATCACGCTCGGCAAGCTGGAATTCCCCAACCGCATCGCGGTCGCCCCCATGTGCCAGTATTCGGCCGACGACGGCTCGGCGTCGGACTGGCACCTGCAGCACTGGATGAACCTCGCCATGTCGGGCGCCGGCATGATCACGGTCGAGATGACCGACGTCGAGCGGCGCGGCCGCATCAGCCATGGCTGCATGGGGCTCTATTCGGATGCCAACGAGGCGGCGGCGAAACGGGCGCTGGATGCCGCCAGGCGGGTGGCGACGCCCGGCGCCAGGTTCGGCGTGCAATTGGCCCACGCCGGCCGCAAGGCCGCGAACCGCAGGCCGTGGGAAGGCGGCGGTCCGCTGGCGCCAGACGAGGATGCCTGGCCGGTGGTGTCGGCCTCCGCACTCGCCTATGCCGATGGCTGGCAGGTGCCGCACGAGCTGAGCGAGGGCGAGATCGAGGAGACGATCGGTCATTTCGTCGAAGCGGCGAAGCGGGCGGAGCGCGCCGGCTTCGACTTCATCGAGCTGCATTCGGCGCATGGCTACCTGCTGCACCAGTTCCTGTCTCCGCTCTCGAACCACCGCACTGACAGATGGGGCGGCTCGCTGGAAAACCGCATGCGCTTCGCCATCGAGATCGCCCGCCGCGTTGTGGCAGCCGTGCCGAACCTGATGGTGGGCGTGCGCATGTCGCTGACCGATTGGGTCGAAGGCGGCTTCACGCTCGAGGAAGGCACCGAGGTGGCCAGGGCCTATGCGGCGGCCGGCATCGCCTATATCTGCTGCTCGAGCGGGGGCAACTCTCCGCACCAGAGCCTGCGCACCGGCCCCGGCTACCAGGTGCATCTGGCGGAAGCCGTGAAGCAGGCGACCGGCATTCCGGTGCGGGCCGTCGGCATGATCGACCAGCCGCGCCAGGCGGACGCGATCGTCCGCGACGGCCGCGCCGACATGGTGGCGCTCGGCCGCGCGCTGCTCGCCGACCCGCGCTGGCCCTGGCGGGCGGCGGCCACGCTCGGCCACGAGTTCCATGCCGCGCCGCAGCTGGCGCGCTCCGTGCAACTGATGAAGCAGTGGGGTGCGGCAGTGGCCTGAGCCGCCTGGCGCGGCGGACGGGTGCGGCTGGATCAGGACGGCGCAGCCGCGGTCTGCTCTACCGCTCAGGCAAAAGAATCGAGGGGTCGAAAAGTTGGAAAAGAGCGTCGAGACGATCAGGGGCGACCGCGACGGCATCGCCTATGAATTTGCGGTGCTGCACCTGAAGGGCTCGGCGGCCGATGCGCCCTCGGCCTATATCCAGGCCGCCCTCCACGGCGACGAACTGCCCGGCGTGGTCGCCATCGACGCGCTGATGCCGCGCCTGCGCAAGGCGGAGAAAGAAGGCCGCATCCGCGGTAACCTCACCGTCGTGCCGCGCGCCAATCCGATCGGCGGCAATCAGCAGCTCTTCCACAGCGCGCAGGGCCGCTTCGACCTCGGCACGCGCGTCAACTACAACCGCGACTTCCCCTTGCTCGACCGGCCCGACTTGTCGCTGCTGCCGGGCGACGAGGTGGCGATGACCGCCGACAAGCGGCTCAAGGCGCGGTTGTTGAAGCTGTCGGTCGGCCACGAGATCGTGCTCGACCTGCACTGCGACGACGAGGGAGTCGCCTATCTCTACGTGCCCGAGGAGCTGTGGCCGGCGATGGCCGATTGCGCCTCGGCCATGGGTGTGGACGCCGTCATCCTGTGGGGCGGCCAGTCGGGCGCTTCCTTCGACGAGGCTTCGCTGCATCCCTGGCTGAAGCTGCCGCGCAAGGAAGCCCGCCTCGAAAGCCGCGTCATCTCCACGGTGGAATATCGCGGCACGTCGGACGTCCATGCCGGCACGGCCGAGCACGACGCCGACGGCATCTACCGCCTGCTGGTGACGCGCGGCGTTGTCGCCGATCAATCGGTCGAGGCGCCGAAGCCGTTCGCCGGTGTGGTAGCGCCCATAGACCATATCGAGATGATGCCCGCGCCCTGCTCCGGCGCCATCCTCTATGACGTGAAGCCGGGCGACCGGGTCATGGCCGGCGCTCGGCTGGCAACGATCGTGTGCGCGCCCGGCGAGGACGGCGGCCGCGTCGAGGTCTTTGCCCCCCAGGACGGCTACATCCTCACCCGCCGCTCGCACCGCTTCACCGGCGCCGGCGACGATCTCGTCAAGCTGGTCGGGATCGGCCCGAGCAAGCACGCCCGCTCCGGCGCGCTGGAGGCGTAGGCCGGGCTGGCGGCGGAGCGCCGGCCGTCTGCGCTTCGCCGAGCCGATCTCGACCTGTCATCCGACTGAATGGCTGGCGGGCTCTTGCGCGGCAGTGGCCAGGATGGCGGCGCGGATCTCGGGCAACGGCGCCGGCTGGTCGCCGCAATGGACCAGGACGATGGGCTCCCTGGCGTCGGCGACCGGCACCCGCGCGAGCGGCCTGCCGTCATAACTCACCGCACCTGCCGGATTGGTGTAGCTGATGCCCACGCCCTCGCCATTCGCCGCCAGGCTGCGCAAAACCTCGACCGAGGCCGCCCGATGCGCCACGAGCGGCATCAGCCCCCGTGATCGGAACAGCCCGAGCATGTGGCGGATCGACAGGCCCTGATCGGAAAGGATCAGCGGCCGGCCGGCGAGTTCGGCGAGGCTGACCTCGACGCGCCCGGCCAGCGGATCGTCCGGCGCAAGCCACGCCTGCGGCGTCACCCGGGCATAGAGCTCGCGCCGGAAGCTGGCGTCGAGCCCGAGGTCGTAGGTCAGCGCCAGGTCGATCTGGCCCGCCGGCACGGCTTCGGCTAGGGTCTCGAAACTCGCCACCCGGGTCCTGATCTCGACATCGGGGAAGCCGTCGCGCAACCGCCGCAGCAGCGGCGCGAGGTAGGTCGGCGCCAGGTCCTCGAAGATGCCGAGCGTGACGCGCGCCAGCCGTCGCCGCCCCAACGCCCCGGGGTCCTCCAGCCGCGCAGCATCGGCCAGCAGCGCCTCGGCATCCGCCAGGAAAAGCCGCCCGAAGCCGGTGAGCATCACCGGCACGCCCTTACGGCGCAGGAAGAGTTTGCGCCCCAGATGCGCCTCGACCTGGGTCACGGCCACCGACAGCGCCGGCTGCGAGACGTTCACCTGCTGGGCGGCAACGGTCAGGCTGCCGGCATGGGCCACCGCCACCACATATTCGAGCTGCCTGAGCGAGATATATAACATCTGCTTATATTTAACTTATCCATATATTATTGGAAGTTAAAATCGACCGGCGGCATGATCGGGGCATTCAGCAGGAGACAGCCATGCCCCACCCGCTCATCACCCAGGATCATATCGACAGCTACCGGCGCGACGGGGTCGTGCTCGTCAAGGGCCTCTTCCGCGACCATGTGGAGGCGCTGCGGAAGGGCGTCGAGACCAACATGGCCGAGCCCGGCGAATACGCGGCCGAGAACCTTAAGGCGGGCGAAGGCGGCCGCTTCTTCGACGACTATTGCAACTGGCAGCGCATCCCGGAGTTCGAGGCGGTGATCCGCACGTCGCCCGCCGCCGAGGTCGCCGCCGACCTGATGCAGTCGAACGCCGTGCAGCTGTTCCACGACCATGTGCTGGTCAAGGAGCCGGGAACGTCGAAACCCACCCCCTGGCACCAGGACTCGCCCTATTACTTCGTCGAAGGCCGGCAGACGGTCAGCTTCTGGTCGCCGCTCGACCCGGTACGGGAAGCCTCGCTGCGCTGCGTCGCCGGCTCGCATCTGTGGGAGAAGCCGGTGCTGCCGACGCGCTGGCTGTCGGAGCAGAATTTCTATCCCGACGCCGATGCCTACATGCCGGTGCCCGATCCGGATGCCGAAGGGATGAAGATCGTGGAATGGGAGATGGAGCCGGGCGATGCGGTGGCCTTCGACTACAAGACGCTCCACGGCGCCCGCGGCAACGAGAGCAAGTCGCGGCGCCGCGCCTTCTCGCTGCGGCTGATGGGCGACGACGCCCATTACGTCGAGCGCCCCGGGCGTACCTCGCCGCCCTTCCCCGGCCACGGCATGCGGCCGGGCGAGAAGCTGCGCGAAGACTGGTTCCCGGTGATCTACCGGCGCTGAACATGCCCCGGGCGGGCAGCTGGCCACCCGGACCGGACCTACCTGACGGTCAGGAGGCCGAGAACAGCTCATGCCGCGCCTGCCATTCGGCACGGAGGCGTTCGCCCTTGCCTTTGAACAGGCTTTCGGTCGCGACGCAGGCGCTCATCCGGTCTATACGGAAATGCCGAAAATCCTGCCGCAGCTCGCACCAAGCGGCGAGCAGGACATTGTCCACGTAGTAGACCAGCGCGATCGGGAGGATGAGGCGCTCGATGATGCGTGCTTCCGCGTCCCGATAGTGCAGGTGAAGCCTGCGCTCCTCCCTGATCGCCTCGCGTATGACGCGATATTCCACCGAAGCTGGAGGAATGGCGTTCCAATGCGAGACGTGAAGGGGCGATCGCTCGATGCGGCTGCCTACGATATCGGGAAGGACGTCGGCGATCTTGCTGCCGACGCGGGACGCCGCTGCCAGAAGCCCGGCATCGCCGGTACGCCCGATGAGTGACAGGCCGACGACGATGGCCTCCACCTCGTCGGCCGTGAACATCATGGGCGGCAGGTCGAAGCCCGGCTGCATGACGTAGCCGACGCCGGCCTCGCCATCGATGGGAACTCGCATTGCCTGCAACGCCACGATGTCGCGATAGATGGTCCTCTGGCTGACCTCCAGGGTTTCAGCGATAGCGCCCGCCGAGACCGGCCCCGCTGCCCGTCTCAGCATCTGGATGATCTCGAACAGCCGGCTCGATCGTCCCATCACGGTTCGTCCTGCACATGTTCGACTTTTAGCATGAGCATGCTGACACTAGGTGTCAGCATGGCACAGCTAGGCTGGCGATCAATCAGCTGCGAGGGCATCCATGGTCGACCAGGCATTTGAAATGACGTCGGTAAGGATGGAGCGGATGTGCCTGCTTACGTTTCAGGCGCCGTCCGAGGACGTGGACCGCATCATGGCCGAGGTGGTGCAGATCACGCCGCTGACCATGGGGAACTACGACAGCAATGCGTGGCAGTCAGGGCCAGGCATCGAGCGATACCGGCCGCTCGACGGCGCGGCCGCGGGGCCGGAGGCGGCGCTTCGCAAGCGGCCTGGCACGGTGGAGGTATCGTTCGAACTCCCCGACGAACAGCGGCTCATCGAAAGAGTGATCGAGACGATTTTCGAGTCGCACAGCTATCAGGAGCCGGTGATCAGGCTCCAGACCATAGTCACCGCGCGGTCCAGGGGTCTCGACGACAACGCCAACCCCAATCGCTGGTGGAACACGACCGGCGACTGGAAGAACAAGCGCGCCTCGCCCGGTGCGGACGGAGGTCAGCCATGAACGTCGCCGAATACAGGCTCGGTCTCGCCCTGATCACGGGATCGGCGATTGCGTGGAGCACGGCGGGGTTCTTCACCCGCCTCCTCGCCGCCCTGGACGGTTGGACGATGCTTGCCTGGCGCGGCATCTTCGGCACCATCGGCATCGCCGTGGTGATCCTTGCCATGGAGCGCCACAATGCCTGGCGCGTCGCGCGGACCATGGCCTGGCCCGGCTGGCTGTATGCCATCGTGTCGGCGGTCGGCATGGTGCTGTTCGTCACGTCGCTCAGGCACACGACGGTTGCCCACGTCGCGGTGATCTATGCCACGGTGCCGTTCATCGCCGCAGCGCTCGGCTGGCTGCTGATGCGGGAAAGACCGTCGAGAAATGCCGTCATAGCCAGCATAGCCGCCCTGGCCGGCGTTGCCCTGATGGTCGGCCTGGGCACCGAGGGCGGCCTATTCGGAGATCTGCTGGCCCTCGCAATGACCTTGTGCATGGCAGCGATGATGGTCATCGCGAGACGGTTCCACGACATTCCCACCATGCCGGCCGCCTGCCTTTCCGCACTGCTGAGCGGGTTGGTCTGCTGGCCTTTTGGCGAGCCGCTCGCGGTCTCCGGATACGACCTGTCCATCCTGGCCCTGTTCGGCCTGGTGAACTCGGCAGTCGGCCTTGCCCTGTTCACGCTTGGCGCGCGGCTGCTGCCGGCGATCGAAACAGCGCTCATCGGCTCGCTCGACGCGCCGCTGGCCCCGCTCTGGGTATGGCTAGCCTTCGGCGAGACCCCCGGCATGAGCACGATCGCCGGAGGGCTGATCGTGTTCGCCGCCGTCGCCGTACACATCGTGGTCGAAGCGCGAAAGCGGCAGGCCGTCGCTTCACCTTTGGACGGAGAACCAGGTCTGGTTTCCTGAAGCCGACGATGACAGCGTTTTGACCCTGCGCGGCACAGCCCTTCGGCTGCCGGCATGTCACTGGTAGAAACCGACGAGTGCCACGCCAAGTCCGATCAGGATGGAGCCGCAGGCCTTGGGGATCACCCATTCCGCCCTGCCGGCGCTCAACCGGCCGTGGGCGAAGGAGGCGATGCCCACGGCAGCCACGTCGGCCGCCGAGAAGACGAGGTTGACGATCATGCCGAGGGCCATGAACTGCAGCCACAGCGGCATCGACGCCGACGGGTCGACGAATTGCGGCAGGAAGGTCAGGAAGAACAGCGCCGTCTTCGGATTGAGGACTTCCACCACGATGCTGTCGCGCAGGGTATTCGCGGCCGGGCTGCCCTTCCCGGATGCCTTGTTCCAGCCCAGCAACATGGTGAGCCCGAGCCAGACCAGATAGCCCGCTCCGGCCAGCTTGATTGCCGCGTAGACCGTCGGTGCCTGTACGATCAGCGACGCCAGGCCGACGGTAGCCGCGACGATATGGGCATAGCAGCCGATGTGGATGCCGAGGGCGGCCCTCAATCCCGCCCGCCGGCCATAGGTCAGGGTTTGAGCGGTCATGAAGAGTATCGCCGGCCCCGGCATGACAGCGAAAGCAAGCGTTGCGACGGCAAACGGAACCAACAGGACCAGCGACAGCATGACGGCTCCTCCCCGTACGACCAAGCCGCTGGGAGGAATAGGCGTGAGGCCCGTGCGAAAACATACGGCAGATGCCGTATTTAGGTCGCGCGCGCTTTCGCCCACGCTTTGGATGGTTAAGGCAATGTTATCGGCGCCGCCGGACGACCGGGTCAGCCCGCGGGCAGTCCCAGGCGAACCGCGTAACCGGTCAATTCGGCAGCGCTATGGAGATCGAGCTTACGCATCAGGTTTTCCCGGTGCTTGCGGACGGTCAGGGGGCTGATGCCCAGCCGTTCGGCGACCTCGCGCGCGGTCATGCCATGCGCGACCAGCGCCAGGATTTGCCGCTCCCGCCGCGTCAGCGGGATCGGCGAGAGCACCTCCTGCATGGGAACGGCCTGTCGGGACGGTTCGCTGACCGCGAAGCGAACGGTTCGCGCCAGATAGGTTCCGCCCGTCTTCACAGCCTCGATAGCCGCGCCGAGTTCCTCGGGGTCGCCGTCCTTGGTCAGATAGGCGCTGGCCCCCGCCTCGATCGCAGCGCGCACCGTCCTCGGCTCGACATTCGCGGTCAGCACCAGGACCTTCGTTCGAGGCGCAAGCTGCCTTATGTCGGAGATGAACTGGATTCCGGGAATGCCCGGCATGCCGAGGTCGAGGATCAAAAGGTCCGCGCGCGTGTCCCGCACCTGCCTCAACAGGGCTTCGCCGTCCGCGGCCTCGGCAACCACCGTCACATTGTCCATCACCGAGATGAGCAGCTTGAGGCCTTCACGAACGATGGCGTGGTCGTCGGCGATGATGGCGGTCAGCAAGCGATTCATCCGGTCGTCATCCAAAAACGGGCAAGAAAATGTTCAGTCGACAACCGATGGGAAACAAGTTGCCTATAGATCAACCGTCCTAGCATCTATACGGCAATTGGGGAAATACCATGCAGGAAGACAAGATACGCCAAGCTCTCATCGAGCTTCTGTATCGTAACTCCTACGGCGTGGTCATCTCCAACATCGTCATTTCGCTCGCGGCCGTCTACGTCCTCAGCAGCGCCGTGTCCGTAACCTGGCTCGCGGCATGGCTCGGCGCGCTCTATCTGCTGACCGCGATCCGCGTCCTGGCGTCCCGCCGCTTTTTCGGCCGCAACAGGGATTCCGGATCGATGCTGCGCTGGGCGTGGCTCGCAGCGGGATTTTCGTGGGTCTCGGGCCTGCTGTGGGGCGGGCTCGGCTGGGCCGGCTTCCTTCCCGAGGCGCCGATCGTGCTTTCCTTCACCGTCATCGTGCTGACCGGTCTCGTCTGCGGCACCGTGCCGTCGCTCTCGGCGTTCCCGCCGGCCCTCATCGGGTCGATCCTCGCAACGGCCCTGCCGGTCGCCGTCCGCAGCATCACCACCGAAAGCGACATCTCCGGCGCCTTCCTGTTCCTGCTGGCGTCACTCGTGGCCATCAATTTCTACTACTGCCGCATCACCTATCGCATGCTGCGCGAAACCATCAGCCTGCGGCTGGAGAACGAGGACTTGGTCCTGCATCTGCAGGAGCAGCGCGACCGGGCACAATCGGCCGACCGCGCCAAGACGCGCTTTCTCGCCGCCGCCAGCCACGACCTGCGCCAGCCGATCCACGCCTTGAGCCTGCTGGTCTCCACGCTGGCCGTGCTGGGGCAGCGCGGCGACGTGCCTTCGGCCGATGCCCGCAGCCTGGCGGGCCGGGCAAAATCCGTCGTCGGCAACCTCGGCGGGCTGCTGAACGGGCTGCTCGACATCTCCAAGCTCGACGCGGGCATCGTCACGGTGACCCCGGAGACGGTGGCACTGCGCGAGCTGTTCCGCGATCTTCACGGCGAGTTTGCCGAAGAGGCCAGGCAGCGCGGCCTGGAATGGCGCGTGGTCGACAGCCGCCTCAAGGTCGAGAGCGACCCGATGATGCTGAGGCGCATCCTGAACAACCTTTTGTCGAATGCGTTTCGCTACACCACGCAAGGCCGCATCCTGCTCGGCTGCCGCAGGCGCGGCGACATGGCGGAGATACAGGTCCTGGACACCGGCCCCGGCATCCCCCGGGACCAGCAGGCGATGGTCTTCGAGGAATTCGTGCAGCTGCAGAACCCGGCGCGGGACAGGACGCAGGGGCTTGGCCTGGGGCTGGCTATCGTGCGGCGCACGGCCGGACTGCTGAAGCATCCGCTCAGGCTTGACTCGAAACCCGGACGCGGCTCGCTGTTTTCGGTGACGGTCCCCAGTGTCCGCGCAGTGGCGACATCGCCCCGGCCGGTCGAGCAAATCGCCCATGTCGGTGTCACCGCCGGCATCATGGTCGTCGAGGACGAGAGCGACGTGCTCGACGCCATGGTGCAACTGCTTACCCTCGAGGGACATCGTGTCTATGCCGGCCGCTCCGCCGCCGAGGCGCAAGGCGCCCACGCGCAGGCTTCGAAAGCCGGAAAGGCACCGATCGACCTGATCGTCGCCGACTACCGCCTCGCCGACGGCGCCACCGGCTTCGAGGCGATCCAGGCCCTCAAGGCCTATGTCGGCCGCCCCGTGCCGGCCATCATCATCACCGGCGACACCTCGCCGGAACGGCTGAAGGAAGTGAACGCGAGCGGCGCCCGCATCCTTCACAAGCCGATCGCCGGAGAGGACCTGCGGGAAGCGATCCTTGCAGCTTGCCGACAGGCCTAGACGCCGAGCCGTTCCGCACGTCCTTCTCGACGCGCGGCGTACGGGCTATTCGCCATACACCAGCCGGTCCTGCCTGGCCCTGAGCTCGGCGATCTTGGAGCCCGGCGCGACTTCGGCGTTGGCGGTGGTGATGAGCTCGCCCTTCCTGATCGGGGCGGTGACCGTGCCGCCCTGCAGCAGGCCGCAGGGGATGGCCTTGGCGCTACGCGCCTCGGGCGCCGTCATGATCCAGGCGCGGTAGCTGTATTCGCCGATCGCGTCGAGCGCGTCGCCGGGCTTCAGATCCTTCTTGGCCACCGCGCAGACGTCGGCCACCGGCCTTGCCAGCGGCACCATGTCGGCCTTGCCGTGCAGTACGACGCGGGCGCAGGTCAGCGGCACCTCGAGCGAGGTCAGGTGATAGGGCCGGTGGAAGGTGAAATACGGGCCGTGGCCCATCTTCAGGTCCTCCATGCGCTCGCGGATGCGCGGATGCGACATGTCGGCGATGACGAAGACGCCCGGCGCCACCCCCTTGCCGATCGAATAGTCGACGACGCCGACCTTGGAGAGCACGCCGCCGTCCTTTTCGGGGACCAGCACCTTGTTGAGTTCCGGCAGCGTCGCCGCCGGGCCGTGCATGCCCGCCTTGTCGGGGACGAGCCCCGTGGCGTTGGCGATCGCCGCCATCTCGACCATGGTCTTGGAGCCGTCGACGAACTCGACCAGCATGCGCACGTTCATGTTGCGGCGCCGAGCCTCCTCGGCATAGTCGTGGGGAACCGCGTCGATGTTGAGCGGGTTGTTCTTGCCCTTGCCGGCGGCGACGATGGTGTGGCCCATCGCCGAGACGAACTCGATCAGCTCCATGCACGACGACGGCTCGTCACCGGCACCGAGCGAATAGGTGACGCCGAGCCGGTCGGCCTCGCTCTTGAGATAGGCGCCGATGGTGACGTCGGCCTCGACGTTCATCATCACCAGGTGCTTGCCGTGCTCCATGGCGCGCAGGCCGATCTCGGCGCCGACGGCAGGCACGCCGGTGGCGTCGATGACGACGTCGATCAGGCCGCTGTCGAGGATCAGGTCGGCGTCGTTGGTGACGGCGACCTTGCCGGCCTCGATGGCCTCGCTCAAAGCCGAGCCGGAGGCCACTTCACGCGCATGGCCCTTCTCCTGGTAGGCGATGTCGACGGCGCGGTGGGCGTTGGGCAGGTTGAGCTCGGAGATCGCGCCGACCTCAATGCCGGGCATGTGCGCCACCCGCGCCACGATGTCGGTGCCCATCTCGCCCGAGCCGATCAGGCCGATGCGGATCGGCTTGCCAGACTTCTGCCGCTCGATCAGCTCGCGCGCCAGGCCCACCGGTGCCACGTTGATCGTCATTGCTCGATCCTTTCGAGGAAACGTCTGAAACCTGGGACGACGGGTATTGAATTATGGCGCACTGTCAACCCGAATGTCCGCTCTAGCGGCAGTTCGGCCGGCGACCCGGCCGCAGTCCACTTTGTCAGCAGATTGTCGGCTTCGGCTGTTGCGGCGCGGCCTTTGCCGCTAATCTACCTGCCTGCCCGCGCCCGCCGAGGCGAGGACGCCGCCGAAAGCAGCGAACGGACGTCCACGACCGGCCGAAAAACGCGAAGCAATTGAAAGGGATAGCCGCCGATCCGGATTCGACCTCTGAAGATCGGGCTCCTGGGGAGGAGATCAATGGCACGCAAGATCCTTGTCCTGCTCGGCACCAAGAAAGGCGCCTTCATCGCCGAGAGCGACGCCGCGAGGCGCTCATGGAAGCTGCGCGGCCCGTTCTGTGAAACCTGGCCGATGAACCACGTCATCGCCGACCAGCAGACGGGCACGATCTATGGCGCGGGCGGCAACGAGTGGTTCGGCCCGGCGGTGTGGAAGTCGACCGATCTCGGCGGGACCTGGACGCATTCGAGCGAGGGCCTCGCCTATGCCGAAGGCGAGGAGCCGATCAAGGCGGTGTGGAGCCTGGCCACGGGCAATGGCAGTCTCTATGCCGGCGTGCAGCCGGCCGGCCTGTTCCGCAGCGACGACGCAGGCCAGAGCTGGCAGAACGTCGAGGGCCTGCAGAAGCACCCTTCCCGGCCGCACTGGAACCCCGGCGGCGCCGGCCTGATCCTGCATTCGCTGGTCGTCGATCCCAACGACCAGGACCGCATCTGGGTCGGCATCTCGGCGGCGGGCGTGTTCCACACCGCCGACGGCGGCCGGACCTGGGAGCCGCGTAACCACGGCACCCGCGCCGACTTCCTGCCCGAGGGCGAGAATTATCCGGAATTCGGCCAGTGCGTGCACAACCTGGTCATGGCGCCCGGCATGTCAAACCGGCTCTACCAGCAGAACCATTGCGGCATGTACCGCTCCGACGACGGAGGCAAGCACTGGCAGAGCATCGAGAAGGGCCTGCCCTCGACCTTCGGCTTCCCGGCCGCGGCACACCCGCGCGATCCCGAAACGCTCTATCTGGTGCCGCTCAACGGCGACAGCGCCGGCCGCTTCGTGCCCGACGCCAAGGCCGCGGTCTGGCGCACGCGGAACGGCGGCCGCGAATGGCAGGCGCTGCGCAACGGCCTGCCGCAGGAGAACGCCTATATCGGCGTGCTGCGCCAGGCGATGTCGACCGACCGGCTGGAGCCCGCGGGCGTCTATTTCGGCACCAGTTCGGGGGCGCTGTTCGCCAGCGCCGACGAAGGCGAGAGCTGGACGAGCGTCGCCCAGCACCTGCCCTCGATCCTGTCGGTGGAGACGCTCGTCGTCGACGGCTGAGACTGGGATGGCGGACATGCTCGACCGGCAAGACCCCGACCATCGACCGGAAGCAGGGACCGGACCGGTCGTCGTGCGCCTGCCCGGCGCGCTGGCCGACCTCTTCCCCGGCTCGTCGCGCCGTGTCGAGATGATGGCCGCCACCGTCAGGGAGATGGTCGACGAACTCGACCGCCGCTGGCCCGGCATGCGCGACCGCATCTGCGACAGCCGTCCCGCCATCCGCCGGCACATGAACGTCTTCGTCGACGGCGAACGCGCGACGCTGAAGACAAAGCTGCGGCCGGGCATCGAGGTTTTCGTGCTCACCGCGATCAGCGGCGGCTGAGACCCGATCGGAACCGGCAGGGCCACGCCTCACACGACGAAAATATCGTTTCCGAACAAGGCGCTGATGGCATTTCCGGATTCCGGATGGCAGCCGGCCGCCTCAGCGCCGTGCGTTCGAACGAAGGCATCGGGGACGCCCATGGCCGCTGTCCCTGACGCGACCGACGGCAGTTGGAGCTGCGCGGGCGCAAACCCACCCGCGCAGCGATGCCTCAATAGAAGGCGATGTCGTCGTCGCTGCCACGGCCGGCGACGAAGCTGTCGGTGTTCTCGTCGAACAGCAGCACGTCGAGGTCGAGATAGGGCGCGACTTCTTCCTCCTCGCCGACCCTGACCACGATACTGCCGCTGCGGATGCCGGCGATGATGTCGTTCGGCGACAGCGGCGAGAAGGCCAGCGCCTGGAGCGGCGAAAGCTCCGCAGGAACCGATAGGTTCGGGGTGTCCTGGTGAGCCAGAATCTCGCTTCCGACGCTCGCCGCGAAGCTGCGATCGACCTGCGAATCCCAGACCTGGGCCTCAGTGACGAAGCCGACATTGCGCGACGTGGTCGACATTCCGGCACCTGGCGCCGCCGCGCCACCCACCCGGACGACATTCATGCCGGCGGGATTGAGCGTGCCGACTGCGTTGGCAACATGGGCGCCGATGCCGGCGGTCAGCGGGCTGATCCAGGACCGTCCGAGCACCAGGCTGCTCGACGAGGCGTCGAGCGTCTGGCGCACGATGTCCCTTCCCCCGCCGGCCACGGCCTTGTCGCGGCGCCGATCGAAGCCGAGAATGTTGGTGCCGGCACCGCCATTGACCGTATCGTAGCCCGCGCCGCCCGAAAGCTGGTCGTCGCCGGCTCCAGCGGCAATATTGTCGTCGCCGAGCAGGCCGTAGAGCACGTCGTTGCCGTCGCCGCCGACGATGGTATCGGCATCGACCCGATACAGCGACACGCGGGTGACGTCGGTCAGCGGCGTCCCGTGCAGGTAGCCGTAGAGGCCGAAGTTGTAGATATAGCGCAGCGTCGCCGTCAGCGTCGCGCCGGTCTCGCCGACCGGCAGCACCCGCATCTTCTCGATCATGCCCGGCTGGCCGGTCTTCTCGACGATCGGCAGGATGGCCGCCATGTCGCCGAACACGACGTCGTTGCCGGCGCCGCCGTCGATCAGATCGCTGTTGAGCACGATGAAATCGAATCCGGGACGCCTGGACTGGCGCTTGTCAGCCGCATCGAGCAACCAGCCGTTGACCGAGCCGTTGATCGACCAGTCCTTGGTCTTGCCCGAGGTGAGCTTGGATTGCACGCCCCAGGCCTCCGCCCTCGCCGTACCGCCGCTCAAGTTGCCGAGATAGAGCCTGTCCAGCGTTCGGAAGAAGGCGTTCTGCAGGCCGCTTGCGATGACCGCCTGGGTGGTCCCGGTGTGGCCGATGCCCATCATCGGCTGCTCTATGAGCGCCACGTCGCCGATCAGCACGTCGCCGCCGTCGTTGCCATAGATGGTGTCGTTGCCGACATCGAGACCGTAGCCCAGGCCGTTGCCGAACAGCCAGTCGCCGGCCTTGTTGACCGTGGCGTCGATCGCGTGGTCGCGGCCGATATGGGCAACGAGCGCCGCCGTGCGGCTCTGGTCCTGGGCCGCCAGCGCTGCATTGATCGCGGCAAGCTTCGTGGTCGTAAGGCTGGCAGGCCTGGCGGCCGTTGCCGAGGTGACCAAAGGCACGTTGACGACGCCGTGATCGCCGACCACGAGGTCGGATCCGGCACCGCCCGAGATCGTGTCCTTGCCGATGACGAGGCGATGGGTGGCCTGGCGCAGCGCCGTCTGGCCTGGCACGAAGACCGCCCCGCCCGGATTGGTCCTGGCACCGAAGTCCAGCACCACCTTTTCGCCGGCGGCGTGCGCGACATAGGAGGTGTCGGCCACGACCGTCTGGAAGTCCATCAGCCAGTTGTAGAGCTTGAGCGCGGCCGCCTTGGCATCGGCGGCCTCGAGCACCAGCTGGCTCGCCGGCACGACCACGATGCCGCTGTCGCCGAAGATGGTGTCGTCGTCGTCGCCGCCGTTGATGGTGTCCTTTCCGATCACCACGTCGATCGCCGCAGCGCCCGGCGTGGCGTCGAGGGCGTTCTGGGCAAAGCCCAGCGACGAGAAGTCGGTCAAAAGGTCGCGCAAGGATACCGACAGGCCCGCGATCTCCTTGTCGATCACCGTCAGCGAGGTTTCGGCAATCGCCGTCACGCGGCCGTCATCGCCGAAGATGGTGTCCCTGCCCGTGCCGCCGTCGATGGTGTCGTTGCCATAGGCAAGATCGCTGATGCGGGTGACGTCGCCGATCAGCGAGGCAAACGCCTTGAAGCTCTGATTGCCCGCCATGGTGATGGTGTTCTTGCCGGCGAACTCGCCGAGGAAGCCTTCCGCTGTCGGGTAGAGCTCGATCTGCGGCATGGCATTCGTAAGCTCGGCCGGCAAGAGGTTGGCTGCCGGCACGACCAGCTCGCCGCCGAACGGCAGCGTGACGTTGATGCCCTGCGCCGCGCCGACGACGCGGAACGCGTTGACGATCTTGGGCAGGTCGGTGTTGAAGCCGCTGGTGTTGGAGGCACGGTCGCCAAAGATGGTATCGTCGCCGCCGCCGCCGTTCAGCGTGTCGTTGCCGCGCTGGCCGAAGATCACGTCGTTGCCGTCGCCGCCGGTGATGACGTCGTCATAGGCCGCCTCGAGGTCGAGGCCGATCGCCTGGGTGTTCCAGGGGGTGGGCGCCGACGGCACGTTGGTGCCGATGCCGCCGAGCAGCAGGACATCGGGCGACAAGAGCTGCATCGACAGGCCGTTGCGCGAGATCGTCTTGTTGGAGCTCAGCGCCACCATGCCGGTGATGGTCGCCACCTCCTCGAGCACGACGTTGCGATGCCAGCTGCCGTCGCTGTTGAGCACGGCCGAACCGTCGGGGTTGAACGCCCGCAGGATCTGGCCCGCATCGCCGAGCACGATGTCGTTGCCGGCGCCGCCATCGATCGTATCGGCGCCGAGGCCGCCGACGATCTCGTCGATGCCGTCGTCGCCATAGAGCGTATCGTTGCCACGCTGGCCGAAGATGCGGTCGTCGTCGGCACCACCGCGGATGGTGTCGTTGCCGGCGACACCGTCTGCGAGGTCGAACAGGACGACCTCGCGCAGAAGCGACGGCGCCTTGCCGGGGATGGCCGGGTTGAGCCGCCAGACCGTGTTCTTCCAGCTCGTGCCGCCAACCACGCCGCGGGCGATGATGCCGTTGTCGCCGATCAGCACGTCTTCGCCGGCACCGCCGTCGATGGTGTCGTTGCCGTCGGCGGCGCCGACGACGTTGCTGCCGCCGGTGATGTCGTCGTCGCCGGCACCGCCATAGAGCGTGTCGTCGCCCTGCTGGCCGACGACGATGTCGTTGCCGTCGTCGCCGTAGATGGTGTCGTTGCCGCCGCCGTCGCCGGCGCCGACATAGACCGAGATGACGCGCTGACTTTCGGCATTGTCGAGGCTGAACATCGCATGGTCGCCGAACAGGCGATCATTGCCGGCGCCGCCATAGATCGTGTCGCCGCCCGTACCGCCGATGACGATGTCGTTCGCGCCGCCAGCCCTGATGGTGTCGGCGCCGCCAAGCAGCGGATCGATGGTCAGGCCGCGCTGCAGGTCGGCCACATTCACGTTGTTGACCACCTTGATCGCGAATTCGAGGCGGGCATTGTCGCCGAAGACGATGTCCGAGCCGCCGCCCGTGGTGATCGTGTCGCCGAACGCGCCGCCGACCACGATCTGGTCGCCGTCGCCGGTCTCGATCGTATCGGCGCCGCCCTTGTCGGTGTCGATCGAATAGGCGAGCGTCGGCAGCGTGCCCTGGAACTCGGCATAGCCGCTGTCGCCGAAGACGACGCTGCTGCCGGTGCCGATCTTGATGTTGTCGCCGGCTCCGCCGCCGAAGACGACGCTGCTGCCGTTGCCGGCCTCGATCTCGTCGGCACCGTCATACTGGTCCCAGCCGCTGCGAACCGAAGCGAGGCCGCCGGCGACATAGATCGCCTTGCCGTTGTCGCCGAGGATGACGTGGTCGCCGCCGCCGGCCGCGATCTTGTCGCCGCCCGAGCCGCCCATCACCACGTGGTCGCCCGCCGCGACCGTGATCATGTCCGCGCCGCCATAGGCGGTATCCATGGTTTCGACGCGCACGCGCAGGCCTGCCTCGTCGAACAGCGCCATGCCGTTGTCGCCGAGGATGACGCTGTCGCCGTCGCCTGCGGTCAGCGTGTCGTCGCCGGTGCCGCCGAAGATGATATTCTTGCCGGAGCCGGCATCAATCTGGTCGTTGCCACCCAGCGCCGGATTGCTGGTGCTGACCAGGATCACGGTACGGTCGTTCATCATGTCGAGCGTGCCGGGCAGGACTTGCAGCGTCGAACCGGCGATCGTCGGCACCTGGGCGATGATGCCATAGTCGCCGATGATCACGTCGTCGCTGTCGCCACTTGTGATCACGTCGGCGCCTGCCGTCTCGGGCTGGCCCTGCGCGTCGAGACCGTCGTCGTCGATGATGACGGTTCGCGTCAGGTAGCCGACGTTGAAGGCCGCGTCGCCGATGATCCAGTTCCTGCCGGTGCCGCCGGTGATCCGGTCGTCGCCGGTGCCGCCGGCGATGAAACTGGTGCCCTGGCCGCCGGTGAGCGTGTCGTTGCCGGCGCCGCCGTCGATGACCACCACCCCCTTGGCGCCCGAGGCGTCGATCGTGTCGGCGCCATAGTTGACGAACCTGTAGGCCGTGCCGTTGGGCGCCTCCGGCGTAGCGCCGTAGCGCTTGCCGTCGGCCGAAGTGTCGCCGAACAGGACCACGGGGCCGGTGCTGTCGACCACGCTCAGCGTGTCGGCGCCGCCGCCGCCATGGACCACCGTCAGCGTGTCTTTCGCGGTGCTTTCGATGACGAAGCTGTCGTTGGCGGTGCCGAGCAGCACTTCGACGACGCCGACGCCATTGTAGGTGATGCCGCGCGCCACCGGCACGGGCGGTTTGCCGTCATTGTAGTCGACCATCAGCGGCTCGGAGGGCATGCCGAGGCCGGTGATCGTGTTCTGCGTGAGCACGCCCGAGAGCGGCGCCTGCGCCGTGTCGCTGAACACCACGAGTTGGTCGACGTCGCCTTCACCGTTCTCGCCGGAATCGACTGCAACCGGGTGGTTGGCTTCCGTCGGCAGCGCCACCGCCACCGTCAGCGAGCGGTCGGTGGCGCCGACGCCGCCGACGATGTTCAGCGGACCGTTGATGCGGCTGAGATCGTGCGGCTGCTGCGAGAAGGCACGGATGCCGTTCGGCGGAGCCTGGACGGTGCCGTCGAACACCAGGTTGACGGTGACCGGGACATTCCAGTTTCCGGCATCGAACGCGACGAAATAACCGTTGGCGTCCTGCTGCACCAGGTTGCCGGGGGCGGTCATGTCGACCTTAGCCTGGCCGTCGATGTTTATGTATACCTTGACCGGCGCGGTCGGCGCCGCCGTCAGCACGATCTGGTAGCTGTCGGTCTCGCCGGCCTGCGACACGCTGGTGCTGCCGTCGGTCTCGATGATCTCGACGCCCGCCGTATCGGCATCGGCCACGTCGACGCGCACTTCCTGGCTCTCGGCGCCCGCATAGACGCCGTCCTGGGCGCTCGATTCCACCGAGTGCTGGATGAGCTGGACCAGCCTGTTTTCGGCAACGCCGTCGTTGACCGAGGTAACGGTGACCGTCTGCGCCTCGTTCCAGGCGAAGATTCCGTTGGCCGGGTCGGCCGCCAGGGCGAACTTGATCTCGGTGACCGAGAGGCTGAGCTGGCTGCCCGCGGTCAGCTTGACGGTGACGATCTCGCCCGCTGCCGGCGGCTTGGTGAGTTCCACTGTGTAGTTGTCGCCGGCTGCATCGCCCTCGCGCACGCCCGTCGAGCCGCTCGATTCGGTGATCAGCACGTCCGGCTTGTCGTCGTCGATGACCGTCACCAGCACGTTCGGTATCTGGTAGCCGTCGAACTGGCCCTCAGCCGGAGGCGTCAGCGCATTTCCGCTGCCGTCGACATGGATGACCGAGTGGCTGATCGCCACGACCGCCTGCCCCTCGCGGGCGCCATCGTCCTCGGCCTTCACATAGATCGTGACGCCGCTGCTCCAATTGCCGCTGTCGAACGCAACCGTCAGCGATTCCGAGAAATTGACGCCATCGAGCGACACCAGCACGGTCTTGCCGTTCTTGTCGCGCAGCGCCGCGGACGCCTGCGCCGCCGAGACGGTGACATAGGCGATGGTTCCGGCGAGCGGCGCCGCCGGCAGGGTCAGCTTGTAGCTGTCGATCGAACTCTCGTCGCCCTCGCGGACCTTGAGCCCGTCTGCGGTGTCCACCGCGGCGCTGCTGTCGCCCTTGGCCTTGAAGTCGAGCCCGCGGACGAACAGGCCGTTGTAGCGCGGGTCGTCGCTCTTGACCGTGTGGCTGACCGTGCCGCTGCCGCCGTTGCCGTCGTCCGACACGACCGTCTTGGTGACGTCGCCGGCGACGTTGAAGGTGTCGCTGCCGCGGCCGCCGATGAGGGTGGTGACGATGTCGCTCGCCGTCGACAGCACGTAGAAGGTGTCGTCGCCCTCGAGACCGTCGACGTCGATCGCCTCGGCATTGGCGACGCGCACGGTGAGCCCCGCGCCGTAGACGCCGTCCTTGGTGATGACGAACACGTCGTTCAGTTCGGTGCCGAGCACCACGACCTTGTCGAAGCCGGCGCCACCGTCGATGCTGACCGGCGCGTTGACGTTGTACTGGATGATGTCGTCGCCGGCGCCGCCGTTGAGCCTGACGTTGACGCCGTCGGCCAGCGCGAAGGCGCGAATGACGAATTCGTCGTTGCCGTCCTCGCCCTCCAGCCTGAGATCGGCGTAGTTCGAATAGACGCTGAACTTGTCGTTGCCGTCGCCACCGTAGAGCACGGCCGGCAGCGTGATGCCCTTCGACAGGTAGCCGAGCGTGGTCTTGATCGTCGAGAAACGGTCTTCGACCGGGGTGATGGCGTAGTTGCCGTTCGGATCGAGACTGCCGTCGGGGCCGATCTTCTCGTTGCGGGAGCTGCCGAACACCTGGCCGACCTGGAAGAAGTCGTCGCCGAGCCCGCCATCGACGGTCAGGATTGCGGCATTGTCGTCGAAGTAGAAACTGTCGTTGCCGGCATTGCCGTTGACGACGACGCGGCCGTTGATGCTGGCGTTGTAGTTGATGCGCTCAAGCGCCGGCGCATAGCCGCCGCCGGCCAGCGGCCGCATGTTGGCGATGAAGTTCCTGCGGAACAGGAAGCTGTCGGCCGCCGCCGTGCCTTCGATGGTCAGCGTGTCGACGCCGTCGTCGGAGGCGCCGCTGTCGTAGACGTTCATCACATAATCGGAGGCGCCGTCGATGTTGACGATCACGGCGTCCGTGCCGCCCTGCCCGTCGATAGTGAGTTCGTCGCGCAGGTCGCGGCCGTTGGCATCCTTGGCGAAGGCACCGGAGACGGTGACGCCCTGATAGGTGTCCATCGTCGGCAGCCCGTCGACGACGATCCTGTCCTCGCCCGCGCCGCCGCGCACGAAGCTGTTGCCGCGCAGGGCCGCGACGTCGAGCAGGATGTCGTCGCCGTCGGCGCCGCCCGTCACCTCGATCGTCGGGGCCTGGAAGGAGCCGTAGAGCCGTATCGACGAGCCCGTGCCGGCATCCGGATCGCTGAGGCCGGGATCCTGATAGTCGCCGGCGATGACGATCCTGGTCTTGGCTTCGATGGTCGCCGTGACATCGACCAGCACGTCGTCGCCCGCGAGCAGGCGCACCTCACCCACGGTCGCCACCAGCTTCACGCCGGCCTCGACGACGATGTCGTCGTCGCCACCGGCCTTGTCGGTCGCCACGAACACGAGTTCGTCTTTCTCGACCGTGCTGTCCTCCGTGATCGTGATCGGGCTCGACGCCCTGATGAAGGCGCTGCCGCCGGCGCTGACGCCGGAAATGTCGCTGCGCACCCCGCCGACGATGAGCGCGCCGAGGTTATGGATCCAGGTGGTGTTGTCGCGCGACCAGGATTCGAGATTGCGGACCTGGGTCATCACGCTCTTGCTGCTCTGGCCGATGTCGCGGCTGGCGAACAGATAGGCCCGGCGGGAGACGACGTTGGCCTGCCCGTCGGTGCGGCCGTTGAGCATGCTGCCGTTGAGTACGGTGAGGAACGCCACCGCGTCCTCGAAGGCGGCGGCATTGAACAGGCCGGTCTTGACCTCGCCGAGGATCATGTCGCCGGCGGCCTCGACGAGATAGACGCTGCCCATCTCGGTATAGGCGTTCACCGTGCCGTTCGCGCCGACCGAACTGTTGATCTCCAACTCGTCGCCGAACGCGCCGACGTCGAGCAGGGCGCGCAGCGTGACGCTGCGCCCGGTGACGTCGGCCCGGGTACGGATGGGCGTGCCGTCGGGCTGGAAGCCCGTCGGAAGCTCGGCATCCAGGATGCGGCCAGCCGCAGCCGCGAGTTCGACGTCGCCTCCGGTCGAGGTGATGCCGCGCACGTTCATGTCGCCGCGGGTCTCGGTCAGGAAGATCGAGCCGGCCGCCGTGGCCATGATCGTGCCGTCGTCGACGCGCTCGGCTCCGGCATCGTTGTTGACCTCGCCGGTGACATCGATTTCCAGCGCGTTGCCGGCGGTGCCGATCGTGCCGCCCGCCGTCAGCAGGATGCGTCGCGCCTCTACCTTGGTCGAGGTCGAGCCGTCGATGGCGTCGAGGATCGAGCCCTCCGTCGCCGTCAGGATGGCATCGCCACTGCGCGAATAGACGGATTCCAGGCGCAGGTTCGAGGTCGGTGCGGTGATGCGCACGTCGTCGCGGGCACGCGCGGTCAGACCGCCCTCGCCGCGCATCGTCACCGTAACCGCATTGCCGGCGTCGCCGATGCGGCCCTGGCCGGCTTCGAGCAGGATGTCGCGGCCGTCGAGATTGACGCCGCCGCCGGCGCCGAGCCCGTTGGTGATGTTGCCGTCGACCTTGATGCGGATCGTGTCGCCCGTCGCCACCTCCGCGCCGGCCACGATGCTGCCGAGCTTGATGCTTTCCCTGGAGCCGAGATAGACGGCTTCGCCCGACCGGACCGTCAACACGTCGGAGACGGTGACGTCGACATCCTCGCGGCGGTTGATCAGCACCTTGGTGAGGCGCGCCTGCGTATCCATCGGGTCGTCGAGCACCACGCCGATGTTGACGGTGCTGCCGAATTCGACGGTCAGCGTCTCTCCGTCCGCGAGCGTGATGGTGTCGCCGCTGACCGACTTGACGGTGAAATAGGCGTTGTCCTGGGTCTCGTTCCTGGTCTTGCCGCCGACATAGATGAGGTCGCCGGGCTTGAACATGCCCGCCGGCCAGGCGCCGGTCGCGAGCTTGATCGTGCCGTTGCTGCCGGTATTGCCGAAGCTGACCTTGGCCTGGTCGATGAAGGCACTGGCGAACTGCGCCACACCGACCTTGAGCCCCGTCGCGATTTCAGCAGTGACCGTCTGGCCTTCGACCAGGATGATCTTGTCGCCGACGATCTTGTCGATCTTGAAATAGGTGTTCCCGGTAGCCGGGCCGTTCTGCGACGAGCCTTCGACATAGATGAGGTCGCCCGCCTTGAACATGCCGGACAGCCAAGTGCCGCCCGCAAGGGTCAGCGTGCCGCGTCCGTCTTCGTTGGCGAAGGTCACGCCGGCCCCCGAGAGGAAGGTGGCAGCGTTGCTGCGGCCCGTCTCGTAGCCCTTGATGAAGATGACGTCCTGGCGTTCGGCCGCCGCCAGCGCCACGCGCTCATCGTCGGTCAGAGCCTTCTGCTGGCTTCCGTCGCCGAGGTCGATGACCGTTTCGCCCTGCACGTTGCCGACCGACTTTGCGGTCTCGATCGTGACATTCTTGCCGATGACGTTGGGCTGCTCCTCCACCACTTCCGTATCGCTGACGGACTTGGTGAGGCCGGCGCCGAAGGCGCGCAGGAGCTCGTCCTCGGTCCAGACCTTGATGGTCGAGGACAGGTCGCTCGCCTTGCTGCCGACGGCGAACAGGAACTTCTGGCCATTGATGCGAACCGTGTCCTCGGCGGTTTCGTCCAGGCGCCCGAACATCTTGTCGAGATCGCGGTAGTCGGCGGTCTTGGCCGCCGACAGGGCCGCCTCCTCAGCACCCTGCCTTGCGTCGATATAGTCCTGCAAATTGTCGAGCACGTAGTCGCCGATGCGCGAGGAGACATACTCCTCGAGCCGCATGGCCACATAGTTGGAGAGATAGGCTTCGAGCTCGTCTCCGGTCAGCCCGGCCGCGCCCGCGGACGCCTCGCCCTCGGTGCGCAGGCTTGCCGTGCCCTCAGTGGTGTACAGCGTCCTCGCCTCGACCTGCAGCGCATCGATGCCGGCGACGCGCAGCCGTTCGGCGATCACCGCACTTTCGGTCGCCGTCACCGGAATCGCATGCGCGGGATCGTAGGCGGCCGGATTCGCCTGCGTCCGGCGATAGGTCCAATAGAGCGCGTAGGCGGTGTCGATGTCGGTCCGCCAGACGTCGCCGTAGCTGTCGTACTTGTCCTTGAGCACGAGATATTGCGCGGTGCGGGTCGCCTCCAGCGTCGCGATCGCCGCCTCGGCGCCGGCGCCGTACTGCGCCTCCAAGGCCGCCCGTTCGCTGGCCGTGAGCTTCACCGTCGATCCGTCGAACTGGCTGCGCAGGCGCCAATAGGTGTCGTACTCCTGGCGCACGCCGGACTCGTAGCCCGACAGCAGGGCGTTGATCTTGTCCTGGACGCCGGTGCTGGTGGTGAGCTGCAGGTCACTCCACACGCCATTCTTCAGCTCGTCATAGGCGCGCTGGTCCTTGACCGTCACATAGTCGGCGTCGATCAGCGATCCGGCAGCCACCTTGATGTAGACATTGTTGGCCGTCTCGATCCGCTCGACGCGCATGTCGCCGGCGATTTCCGAAACGAAAACATTGCCTTGTGCCTTGATGTTGACTCGACCCTCGGTGCTCAGGCCGGAATCGAGCTGAAGCGTGCGGGCAGTGCTGTTGCCGATGCCGCCGAGCGCGCCCGACGGCAGCGTGCCGGCCGCGCCGACATAATGGTCGGCGACCAGCGTGATGTTGTTGCCCTTGACCACGCCGGCCCAGTAGCTGCCGTCGGCACGGTCCGCGACGACGATGCCGGCATGCGCGGAAAGGAACACGTCGCCCTTCGCCGCCTCCACCGAGTAGATCGACATGTCGCCCGACTTCTCGTTGATGCGGATATCGCCGCCGGACGAATAGGCCTTGAGATAGGCATAGGCGGTGGTCGGCTGGTTCACGCCCTTGAAGCCGACGGGATACTGGTCGACGAGGTCGATCTGCATGGCGAAGACGCCGGTGCCGATGCCCTGGTCCGCATCGAGGTCGATGCGCACGCCCTGCACAACCGAGTTCTCGTTGGTAGCCTCGATGACCGTCTGCGACACGATCTGGGTCAGGCCGGTGTCGTTGAGGATGCCGCCTTCGATCAGCACCTTGCCGGCGCCGGTCGAGTTGATCTTCACGGTCGCTTCCTCATAGCCGAGGAACTCGATGGCGACCGGCCGGTCGGCCTCGATCGAATTGGTGGCGACGGTGCGCGTGCTCGTTTCGGTGACGTATTCCTGCCAGTAGGTCTTCTTGCCGTACCAGGTGCTGGTCGTCCATTTGTTGCCGGGCACCGGCCCTGTCGAATTCAGGACATAGGTCGCACTGTCGTACTTGTACGGATCGCTGATGTTGCTTTCGAAGAAGTAGTCGCTGCCGGGCACCAGCGTCGGCTGTTCCAGCACCTCGCGCACGCTGCTGCGCAGCGCGTCCGGATCCCTGGCCAGGGCATCGATGCCGATCCACGAAGAGGTGCCGTAGGTGTCGGTGACGCGATCCCTCTGGACGCTCGCCACCGACCAGCCGTAACGCCAGCCCTGCTTGATCTGGTAGTCCGCCTTGTAGTCGAAGGCGCCATCGCTGTTGACGGCTGCGCCCAGCACACCGCTTCCGAGCGCCGAAACCATCTTCTTGTTGGGTTGCGCCGAACCGCTGGTCGGCACCCCCGGCGTCGGCGCAACCGTCTGCGGCACGAACGGGGTGACACGCACGTCGACGCTGCCGTCGGCGTTGGTCTGGTACCAGGTCTGGGTGTAGCTGCCCTCGACCGCCTGGCCGTTGCTGAGATAGGGCTTGGCCTTGTCGTTGAGGATGATCGTGCCGGCGCCGCGCTGGGTGACGTCGATGCGCTGGATGACCACGTCATAGTCGGTCGAATTGTTGACCGTGACGTTGACGTAGCCGCCGAGCGCCTTGATCGCGCCCTTGCCGGTGTTCATCAGCTTGCCGGTGATCGTGATCGATCCGCCCGGCGTGCGGAACTCCTGCAGGAACACGCGACCATTGACCGAATCCCAGAACGCCTTGAATTCATTGAAGGTCACTGTCTTGAGCGCGATCAGGCCAGGCTGCAGCTTGCCCGAGGCGATGTCCTTCTTGATCTGCTCGATCTCGGCCTGGGTGTCCGCGTCGATGTCGAGGATATAGTCCTCGTAGCCGCTCTGGATCAGCCCGTTGAGGTTGATGTACTCGGCATTGATCGAGATGCGGCTGGCGTAGATGCCCTTTTGGGGCGTCCTGGCCAGTTCGTTGGCGATGTCGGTGGGGCTCGCCGGCCCCATCCCGTCCGGGTTGGTGATCTGCTTCCACGCGGCATAGGGGTCGCCGCCGGTGTTCAGCACGCTGCCAGCCGGCAGGTCGATCACCACCATGCCGAAGGTGATCACGTCGAGCGACGCGCTGCGGATGTTGCCGTTGATGGTGATGTCGCCGGAACCGACCGAATTGTCGATCTTGACGTCGGCGGTGATGGCATTGATGTCGCCGGAAACGATGATGCCCGGCCAGGGGCTCGGATCGTTGCCGCGCACCCAGCTGTTGGTGATGGTGACCTTGGCGTCGACTTCGGTGCCTTCGGTCTTGGTGATCTGCAGATTCGTCCCCGAGGGCGAATACACGAACCACGGGTCGTTGCCGCGATTGGCCTCGTTGTCCCCCGCGACATTGGCGAGGTTGAACTCGATCACCTTCTTGTTCGGACCGTCGGCAACCGCGTAGTCGGAGATCTTGTTCTGGAATCCGTTGAGGAAGACGCCGCCGTTGTTTTCGGGAATGAAGACGCCGGCGATGTTCAGGAACGCCTTGGTCTTGTTCTCGATGATGACCTTGACGTCGCCCGGCGCGTCGAGCTTGCCGTTGCCGGTGAGCACGTCGGCGCGGATGTCGATATAGCCGGCGGCCGCATAGATCGGCGCCACCGTGATGGTCAGCACCTGCTTCTGGACCGGCACCAGCACCTGCTTCGGGTTGCCGTTCTCATCCTTGAGCCCGTTCGGGTCGTCCTTCCATTCGCCCAGGCCGAGGAACAGAAGCTCCCGCTCCAGCCGTCTGATCTCGCTCTCGTAGAACGCCACGAGGTCCGCGTTGCTTCGATATTCGGCCATCTTGGCGCGGGCGTTGACGATCTCGTCGAAGTAGTTCGCCTGCAACGGCCGCTGGCCGATGCCGAGCGTCACGTTTTCCGCGCCCGACCCGTCGGCCTCGCCGCCGCGATATTCGATCACCGGGTTTGCCGCGTCGCCCGCGATCCTGTCGATGACGACATTGACGGTGCGGTTGATGCCGGTCTGCACCGTCCCGTCGACGGTCACCACCGCATGCGCTTCCGTGCTGGCGGTGCCGTCGAACTGCTCGTGCGCCTTGCCGCCGAGCGCGCTGTCAATGGCCCCCATCAGCGACGACGCCCAGTTGGTCGCCTTGCCCTGCGCAGTCATCTGCGCCAGGCCGAAGCGGTCGGCGAACAGGCGCACGTTGCCGCCCGAACGCACCAGCGCCTGGGAGGCGATGGTGATGTTGTTCGACTGGAACAGGAAGACGTCGGCCGTGACCTTGTCGATCGGGATCACGCTGCCGGCGAAGGTATCGGCATAGACACCGAGCTTGTAGTCGTCATGGTTGAAGTTGGCATCCATGCCGGCCAGCATGTTGACGTCGCGCAGCGCCTCGATCGTGGCGCCGCGGCCCACGAAGATGTTGTTGTCGGGGCTGAGCAGAATCGTCGCGTTGGCCACCGAGACGGTGACGCCGCCATAGTTGTCGACGCTGGTATCCACCCGCGCGTCGGCACTGGTGTTGGCCGCCAGTTCAACCTGCCCCGCGGTCTTGAGTACGACGCCGTTCGAAGTCGTCGCCGCCGGGTTGCTGCCGAGCTGCACGGTGGCAGACAGATTCTCGGCGTCGAGCTTGCTTTCGGCGCCGATGCCGGAGCCCAGGCCGCCGCCCTTGTAGGCGACGTTCTCGCGGTAGAAGATCTTGTTCAATGCCTTGAGCGAAAATTCGCCCGCGTCGAGCGAGCTGCCGGTGACCGTGAGCCTGGCGTTGTCGCTGACAGTGACCTTGGTGTTCAGCACCAGGTCCGTCTTGCTGCTGACGCCGGCGCCCGTGAACAGGCCGCCGGTGCTGCCGTCGACATTGCCGCCGCTGAGGCTCGGCTTGTCGAACCGGTTGATCGCGCTCACCGCGATGGCACCGGCGTTGACGACCGCGCCCGCGCCGACGATGGCGTCGACATTCGACGTGATCTTGTTGTAGGCCTCGGCGCCCGAACCGGCCAGCAACCCATAGGCGCTGGTCTTGATGCCGATATTGGCTTCGGTCCGGTGGTCGGCGCTGATCGAGAGGCGGCCGGCCTTGCTCTTGTAGAGCTCGAATTCGAGGTCGCTTTCGTCAAAGCGCTGCGTCGCCGCCTTGCTGAGGTTGACCTTGGCGCCATCGCCGAGCGCCGCCTGCGTGTAGGCGCGCGTTTCGGTCTTGGCCACCGCCGCCGCCGCCGCGACGAGGCCGCCGGAGCCGGGGTTGGCGCTGGCGTAGTTGTTGTCCGAGCCAACCGCCGTGATGTTCAGGCTGCCGGCATTGATGACGGTCGAGGCGCCCACCTGGGCCAGGGTGTTGGCGACATCCAAGCCGTTTTCCTGGCGCGGCAGCGACTTGGCCGACGCAATCGTGGCGCCGGCTGCGATCAGGCCGTAGGCGGCACTGTCCGATTCCGCCTTCTGGCGGCTGTCGTTCTGCGCGGCGATGCTGACCGCGCGCGCGGCCGTGATCGCGACGCCGGCGCCGATGAGCGCCCGCACCGTGCTGGTGTTCAGCGCCTCGGTGATGGTGGAATCGACGCCGATCAGGGCACCGGCCAGGCCTTGCGCCCGCGCGGCGGCCGTATCGCCGGCCGCTGGCAAGGTCTGGGCCGCAGCGATACGCAGATTGTCGACGACATAGGTCGTGTTCGAGGTCGTCGCATTGACCCGGGTACCGACCTTCGACTTGGCCTCGGACACGCCGACAGCCAGCGTGCCTGCGTTCACGCCCTGGGCATCCGAGAAGGCCTTGGGCGTCGCCTTGGCCTCGACCACGACGTCGCGCGCCTTGACGGTCGAGCCATCGATCCGCGCGGACACCTGGCTGTCGACCTGCGACACGGCGGAAGCACCGGAGGCGGCAACGCTGATCAGGCCTACCGCGAGCGCGGCGGCAGCGACCACGGATTCGACGCTGGTGACGTCCACGGCCGAGACGCCGATGTCGCCGTTGACCTGCAAGGCGCTCGATGAGATCCAGGCCGAGGTCTGCGACGTCACGGTATTTTGGGTAACCGCCCCGCCCCCGGCGATCGCGCCGCCGATGCCGGCGGCGGCGGCGACCGAGGCCATGAAGGCTTGCGACTTCAGCGTGGCGTTCTCGCGCGCCGAAACGTTGAGCGAACCGCTGGCCGTGCCATAGGCCGGCAGGACACGGTCGTATATCGCCGGAACCATGACGCCACCGACCTTGACGCCGGTGCCGGGGCGCAAGACGGTGTTGCGATAGATATAGCCGTTGGACTGGACCGGGATCTGGCCGGTGACGACCACGTTGCCGGCATTTTGCAGATAGGCCGAAACCCGGTTGTCGATGAGGTTGACCGCTTCGGCAACGCCGATCGACACCGAGCCGGCGCCGAGGCCGATGGCCAGCGAAACCGAAGCCGCGCCGGCAAACGCCGTGATCGACGAGGTGTCGGCGGCGTCGATGTCGAGCGTCGCGACCTTGATCGCGTTGTTGGCGCCGTCGCCGTCGACATAGGCGTCGACCTGGGCGGCGATCTTGTTCTTCGTCGAGGCACCCGCTCCGGTCAGGCCGAAGGCGAACTTGCCGGCGGACACGGCCACCGCACCCGCCGCGACCGTCGCATCGACGGTCTGGCTGGACCTTGCCTTGACGTCCAGATCGCCCCAGCTGTCGACGCTCGTCTCCGAAAGATAGGCCTGCACTTCGACCGGCATGCGGGTGCCGGCATGGTTGAAGCCGATATTGTTGAAAGCGATGCCGGCACCGATGGCGGCGGCAACGGCCACGCCGCCACCCGCCGCGCTGCCGGCCACGGCCGCCACCAGCGCCTTGATCGAGGAAGTGTTCGTGGCGTCGAAGACGATGTCGCCGCCAGACTTCAGGAGGCTGCTTTCGGCAAATGCCCGCGTGCCGCCGAGTATGACGTTGGAGGCGCCGGCGCCGCCGCCGGAAACCGCAACGCCGATGCCGCCGCCCGCGACCGCAATCGAGGCCGCGAATGTCTCGGCCTTGATCGTGGCTTCCTGCACCGCCCTCACGGTGATCGTGCCGGGTGTCGGCGCGTTGGCAGGCGACGGCGGATTCTGCAGCTCAAATTTGTCGTTGACCAGGACGTAGACCGGGTCGTGGACCGGGATGTCCGTCACGGCGACATCGGCATATCTCAGATAGGCGTTGACGTCGTTGGCGATGGTGTTCTTGGCGATCGAGATGCCGACCGAAACGCCGACACCGGTCGCACCCACCGCCCCGGCGACGGACGCGGCACCGGCAAGCGCTTCGATGCTGGACTTGTTCCTGGCGTCGAGGACGACATTTGCCGCCCGGATCGTGGCGAGATCGCCCGACTTGCCGATGATCAGGGCGTCGGTCGCCACCGCGATCATGTTTTCGGTGTAGACGCCCGAACCGCCGACGCCGACGCCGACGCTGCCGGCGGCGAGCGCCACTGCACCCGCGAGCACCGTCGCCTTGATCGCCTGCTCCGAATTGGCCATGACCGAGAGCGTGCCCTCGGCCGTGACGTCGCTTTCGCCGATGGAGGCGCGCACGCCGCTGGCGCCGTTGGCGCGCAGCGACGGCGAGACGAACACGTCGGCCTCGTTGCTGTTGGGGATGACCGGTACGTTCCAGTCGCCGATCGTGTTGATGGCGACCGAGATGCCGATGGCCGCCCCCACGCCCGTCGCGCCCGCGCCAACCGCGCCCGCGAGCGCGGCGATGATCGCCTCGATCCTGGCGGTGGACAGGGCCTCTACCGTGACCGCGCCCTGGCTCGTGACCCTGGAGCCGAAGATCACGGCATTGGTGTCGGTGTTGATGGTGTTCCTGGCGACGGCGCCGGCGCCCGAAAGCGCGATGCCGGTCGAGCCGAAGGCTGCCGCGAAGGACGCGGCCACCGACTTCGCCTCGATCTTCGAGGCGTCCTTGGCGCGGATGGTGATGCCGGTGGCCGACGTGGCCGTCACCCCGTCATTGGCGCTCCGCACGCCGGCGTAGATGTCGTTGCCGATGATGTTTTCGGCATAGGACAGCCCGATCGACAGGCTGACGCCCGTGCTGCCCACGGCAAAGCCGATCGAAGCGGCGCCGACGAAGGCGGCAATGTCGGACCTGTCTTCGGCCGTGATCAGCATCGCCGCGGCGCTGAGGCCGGCGGTCACACCCTGGGCGGCGTCGGTGGTGCCATCGCCCTCGACATAGGCCTGGGTGGCGACCGCAATCTCGTTCTTGGCCCCCGCGCCAGCGCCGGTGGCCGCGACCCCGGTCGAACCACCCGCGATGGCGACCGAACCCGCCGCCACGAGGGCGTCGATGTCCTGGTCGGACAATGCGGAAACGGTGAGCGTGCCGGCCGACTTGACGGCACTGTCCTTGATGAAGGCTAGCACCTTCGACCGGTCGCCGGCCCCGTTGCCGATCTTGTTGAACGCCAAGGCGACGCCGATCGACGCCCCGATGCCGGTCGAGCCGATGCCGACGGCCGCCGAAGCGGCAAGCACCTGGGCGGAAATTTCCTGCTCTGCCGACGCCTCGACCGTGACGCTGCCGCTCTGCGAGATCACGCTGTCGGTGATCGACGCCTCGGTGTCGACGTCGATCTCGTTCTTTGCGGTCGCGCCAGCGCCGCTGAAGGCGATCGAACGTCCGCCGGAGATGCTGAGGGAGGCCGAGGCCGCGACGGCCGTCGCCGACACCTTGGCCTTGTTTTCAGCGTCGACGGTGATCGCGCCGGTCGCACTCAGCGTCGCGTCGCTGACCTTGGCGCCGACGCTGCCCTTGATGTCGTTGAAGGCGATGTCGAGGCCGATCGAGACTGCTGTGGCGTTGCTCGCCGCGAACGACGCGGCGATCGTGGCCGCAGCCGACAGCGAGGTGATCTGGCTGGTGTTCTCGGCATCGACGACGATGGGGCCGCCGGTCGCGGTGACCTTGGAGCGGCCGCTGTCGCCGCCGTCGATCGCAGCGATCGTGTCGGCGGCGATGCTGTTCTGGACGAACACACCGCCGGCGCTGAAGCTGGTGCCGTTGCCGGAGCCGGACAGACCGATGGCGACGGAAGCGGCGACGGTCGTGGCGTCGATGCTCTGGCTGGACTTGGCCAGCACCGAGACGCTCCTTCCCGAGACCGTCGAATTGCTGATGCGCGCGTCGGTCTTGAGCGGCTTGGCGACGCCCGCCTGGGCGACGCTGCCGGTGTAGCCGACGTAGTTGAAGGCAAGCACGATGCCGACGGCAACCGCAGTGCCCGAGCCCGAGAAACCGCCCGCCACCGAGGCTGCGGCAGCCGCAATCCTGGCATCGATGTCGGCGCTGTTGGTCGCCGACACGACGACGTCACCCGCCGTGCCGACATCGCTGTCGGCGATGAAGGCTTCAACCGCCCCCACGATGGTGTTGAAGGCGATGGTTCCGGCCACGCCGACGGCAAGGCCGGCGCCGGTGCCGGCAGCCACCGACACCGCGGCCGCGGCGGCCGTCGCGTCGATCTTGCCGGCCTGGCTCGCCTCGACCTTGACGCTGCCCGCATCGAGATCGGCAACGCCGTCGATCGACGCCTTGACCTTCGCGTCGACCGCATTGCGCGACACCACCGGGGCGATCGAAACCGACTTGCCGTCGGGATTCTGGCCGTAGGTGTAGTTGATGGCGATCACCGGGGCCACGACGCTCGAGGTGATCTCGCTCGTGTTGGTGGCGGAGACGGTGAAGCTGCCATCGGCGTCGATGTCGGCCGAATTCGTCACCGACGCATCGACCACCGCATAGACGCGATTCAACGCAAACACGCCGCCGACGCTGACCGCGGTCGGCGCGCCGCCGCGCAAGGTTCTGACATAATTGGAGATTTCCGACGAGATCGTCTGGCTCGCCTTGGCCGAGACCAGGACGTCGCCGGTCATGTCGATCTTCGACGACGTGATCAGCGCCTGGATCTGCGCATTCTCGTCGACGCCATAGATCTCGTCCACCAGATTGGTGCCGAGCAGCGCGTCGACGGTGTTGAACAGGAAGTTCTGGCCTTCGAGCCCGACCGTGTTGAAGGCAAGGATGACCCCGGCCGCCGCCTGCTTGGCGATGGTGTCGGCATCGATCTTGGCCTTGATCGTGGCGCCGCCCTCGGCGAGCACGTCGAGCTTCGCGCCCGTCACGTCGCTGTCCGTGACCGTCGCCTTGGCGTAGTTCAGCACGTTGTTGGTGGCGATCACGCCGTTGATGTCGATGGAATTGCCCTTGGCGCTGCCGGTGACCTCGACGCGCGCGGTGGTGTCGGCGACGATCGAGCTGGTCTGCTTCGCCTCGATGCGGACGTTCTGGGTAGCGTTGAGATCGACGCTGGTGAGTTTCGCAGTGGCACCGCTGTCGATGTCGTTGCGGATCGCAATGGCGCCGACACCCACGGCGCTGCCGCCGGCAAGGCTCGGAACGATGTTGTCGTTCACCCAGTCGATGATGTCGCCGACGACATATTTCTGCCAGCCGCTGGAGAAGTCCTCGGTACCGAAGTCGACCGTCTTGTCCGAGCCGTTGTAGACCCAGATCTCGCCCGCCTTGGGGCCGTTGGCCCCGACATCGGTGTCGATATAGACGAGGTCGCCGGAGGTGACCGCCTGCGAGCCCGACTTGGTGGTGAACTTGTAGTTCTCGGCCGCCGTCTTGGCGAGGTTGGCCAGGATGCTGATGCCGTAGTCGTTCTTGATCTCGGCCAGCGCCTTCATGGTGCCAGTCGACTTGATCGAGGCGTCGTCGGTGCCCCTGACGGTCACCCCCGCGGCGCTGACGCTCGCCGTGGCGTCGCCGTTGCCGTCGACGGCAGCACTGTTGTCGACATAGGCCCTGGCTTCGCTCGCGACCTTGTTGGAGGCGATGACGAAGCCGATTGCCTTACCGTCGGTGCCGCTGATCGAAGTGGCCTGCGAGGTCACCTCGTTGCCTACCTCGGCGTCGATGGTCGCGCGGTTGTCGGCCGTGACCGACAGGTCGCCGCCTGCCGAAATGTTCGAATTGACGATGCCCGCCTCGGTGAAGGACGGATTCCGCCCGCCGAAGGCGTCGGCGATCGTGTCGGCGCCCAGAAGTGCGTCGACGCCGTTGAACAGCACGTTGGTGGCTTTCCAGCCGATCGTGTTGAAGGCCAGCGTCACGCCGACGGAATCGCCGCCGGTCGTGTAGGCCGAACTCTTGGTGTCGGCGTCGATGCTGGAGACGTTCTCGGCCGCGACGGTGACGTTGCCGCCGTTCGCGCCGCTGCCACTGGCGGTGATGCTGCTGCCCGAGATCTTGGCGACCGCGCTGCTCTGCACCAGGTTGGTGGCAATCGTGCCGTTGATCGACAGCACCTTGTCGGTGTTGTTCTCCTGCCCGGCCGGCGTGGTGTCGGCCGCCGGGTCGGCGGGCGCGCCCGGTGTCTTCTTGGTGCCGGGATTGGTGTCGGCAGCCCCGGTCTTGCCGTCGCCGTCCCAGTCGACGGAACTGCCGCCCGAGGACGAGATGGCGCTGTCGACCTTGGCGGTCATGACGGCACTCTCGAGCGCCACGACGTCGACGTCGCCGGCCGTCGCGGTCACGCTGGCATTGGTGATCGTCGCCGACGAGCCGCCGCGCACGTCGTTCATCACGACCAGGCCGCCGACCGACTTGGCCGGCGCCGCCGACAGGTTCAGCTCCTGCAGCAGCAGCGTCGCTTCGGGCGCTTCCTTCCACAGGCCGAGGTCGGTGAAATCCGTCTGGGCGAGGTCGAGGCCTTGCCCGAGCGCGTTCGAGCCCATGAAGATGTAGATGCTGCCGGCATTGCCGCCGACCTTGGTCCACTTCGCCGGATCGAGATTTTGCAGTCCGGCATCGACCAGCGCCTCGAGGTCGATGACATCGTCGTCGCCGATATACTTGTAGATCGCGCCGGCCTCGCCGCCCACACCCTCGAAGCGGACCGCGTCGCCGTTGCTGATCGGGAATTTCGACGGCGGCAGCACGTTGTTGAGGTCGATGGCGATGTTGCCGATATAGTCGTCGGCGATGCGCACGCGGTCGCCGAACTTGATGTTGCGGACCTTGGTGCCGAGCCCGTCATCCTCCCGGTTGTCGTAGTCCGCCGGGAACAGATCGTTCAGCGTTTCCTGGATGATGCCTGCACCGCCGTCGCTGGTCACCGTCGTCGAGGCGACCAGCTTGGCGTTGGAATAGATGCCCACGGCATCGTCGGCGGTCACCGACACGCCGCGGCCGGCCTTGATGGTCCGCCCCGCGGCGCCGGAATTGTCGATCGTGGCCCTCGCCGCACCTGAAACCTTGTTCGAGGCGATGATGGCGCCGTAGGAGGAACCGGCCGCGCCGTAGAGCGCCGAGCTCTCGGTCACCGCGGCATTGCTGACGGTGGCGTTGATCTGCGCGTCCGACTCGGCCGAGACCTGTATCTTGCCGGTGGCGTCGACGGTGCTCTTGAGGATAGAGGCGGTTGCGTCGGCGCCGATGTTGCCGTCGAAGGCGTTGTCGGCGAGATAGGGGGCACCGACCAGCGTGTCGAGGGTGTTGAACAGGAGGTTCTGCGCTTCCCAGCCCACCGAGTTGTAGGCGAGCGTGATGCCGGCCGCCGTTCCGGCCGAATTGCCCGACGAATAGAGCCGGGCGTCGATGCGGGCCTCGTTCTCCGCCGTCACCACGACGTTGCCACCAGCCTTGACGTTGCTGTCCTCGATCGTGGCCTGCGTCTTGCCCAGCACCACATTGGTTGCGATCTGGCCGGTGAAGCCGATAACCTTGCCCTGGCCGTTGATGCTGCTGCCGCCTGATGCCGAGACCGTGCTGGTGGTGTAGGCGGTGATGGTGGCCGCACCCTTGGCCGCGACCTTCACGCCGCTGCCCGCGTCGACCTTGGTGCCCTTGATGTAGGCTTGGGCGTCGCCGCGCACGTCGTTGTAGGCGATGGCGAGGCCGATCGCCTTGGCATTGGTGGCGACGATGTTGCCGAGTTCGGGGAAGAAGATGTCCTTGAAGTCGGACGTCCGCAGCTGCTTCCACTGGTTGGTGTCGCCATAGTCGACCGTGGTCAGGTCGACGGAGGCGAGCGGCGTCTCGCCGATATATTCGTAGACCTCGCCCGAATTGACGTCCATCTCCTGCCACAGCGCGCCGTCTGCGACATTGATGCCGGCGCGCGTCGTGATCGGCGAATTGCCGAGATAGCGGTAGACCTTGCCGCCGGTCTCGACCCGGTCGCCCCTGATGATGTTGACGGCCGCACTGCCGTCGGTGACCGCGTCGAGGTCTACCTCCGCATCGAGGTAGTCCAGCGCGACGCGCACCTTGTCGCCCTCGTCGACGGTCCTGGTGCCCGACTTGGTGGTGTAGTTGTAGTCGCCCGCGCCCATGCGGTCGGCGATGTTGCCGATCATGTCGGTCAGCGCGTTCAGCGTGCTGGCCGGCAGGGCCGTCGCCACCACCTTGATGTCGGCGGAGATCCTGGCCTCGTTCTCGACCTCTGCCGAGACCGAACCACCCGCTTTGACGGTCTTGGTCGGGTTGCCGGAGCCGTCGACCGCGGCGCTGTTGTCGAAATAGGCCGAGGCGCCCGCGCTCACCTTGTTGCTGGCGAGGATGGCGCTGGCCGCCGTGCCGCTGACGCCGTACTTGGCGCCGGCCGCGAAATCGTTCTCCCACTCCATGCGCGATTCGGCACCGAGCACCGAGGTGATCCCGGCGGCATTGACGGCGACAAGCGTGATGTCGCCGCCGACGTCGACATTGGAATTCTTGACGTAGGCGGTGGTCAGAACCGGCGTCTCGGCCTTGAGCGCCTTGCCGATCTCGGGCGAGCCGATCAGCGTGTCGACCGCGTCGAACAGCAGGTTGCCGGGCTCGTAGCCGACCGCGTTGAAGGCGATGACGAAGCCGATCGTCTTGCCCGAGCTGGTGAGCTTGCTGAGCGCGGTGGCGTCGATCTTAGCCTCTGTGGCGGCGGAAACCTTGAGGTCGCCGCTGGCGCCCGTCGTGACGGAGCTGTCCTCGACGGCGGCCTTTGCGCCGCCCTGCACGGTATTGGACACCGAGATGCCGGCGGTGCTGTCCCAGCCGTCGATGACGCTGGTGTCGACAGCCTTGATGGTGGCCGATTCCTTCGCCTCGACGCTCACGTCGCCGATGGTCGTGACCGAGGTGCCCGCAAGAGCCGCCTCGACATTCGACTTGACCTGGTTGCGGGCGAAGATGCCGCCCTTGCCGGCGGCGCCGCCGACGACCTGCTTCTCGTCCATGCCGAGCGCAAGAAGGCCCGTCTTGACCATGGAGGCAGGGATGAGGTCCTCGGTGTTGAGCTTCTTCCACAGGCCGAAATCGTTGAAGTTGGCCGTGGCGAGGTTCACCGGACTGTTGTCCGGCCCCATGTATTTATAGATCGCGCCCTTTTCGCCCTGGCCCGGATAGGTCTCGCTGACGCGCACCGTGTCGCCAAGGTTGAGCCGCGGGGTGCCCGACTTGGTCGTGTAGTCGTAGTCGTCGAGGATGTTGCCCGCGATCTTGTTGACGATGTCGGTGCCATTGGTGTTGTCGAGTTCGGCGGCGACGCCCAGGCCGGTGGTCGCGTCGATCGCCGCCTTGTCCTCGGCCTTCACCGAGACGGTGGTGGCCGTCATCGTGCCGCCGCTGATCTTGGCCGTGGCAGCGCTGCTCACCTTGTTGCCGGCAATGACGGCGCCGGTGCTGCTCACCTTGCCGTCGAACAGTGCCTCGTAGGCAGCCGATGCCTCGTTGTCGATCGTAGCGGTGATCACCGCCTCCGACAGCGCCTCCACCGACACCGCGCCGTCCGAAGCGACGTCGGTGTCGCTGATGACAGCCTCGACCTTGAACGGGTTTTCCGTGCGGAGCTGGATGTTGGGCTGGCCGGCGAGTTCGGCCGAATCGTCGACGATGTCGCCGAGCAGGGTCTCGACCGTGTTGAACAGCAGGTTGCCGCGTTCCCAGCCGATGGTGTTGTTGGCGATCTGGAAGGCAGACGCCTTGTTGAGGTTCTTGCCGGTGGCAACCGTCGAGTTCTCCGAGACGATCTGGGAGCTGTTCTCCGCCCGGACCGTGACGTCGCCGATCTTGTCCGCGGCGGTACCGAGCTTGCTGTCCTCGATCTTGGCCGAGGTCTGCCCCTGGATCAGGTTGGTCGCGACGACGGCGGCCTGGGCCTTGGTCGAGTTGCCGCCGCCGACCATCTTCTTGAACAGGAAGCCCTTGGCGCCCTTGGGCGCGACCTTCTCGATGAGCTTGTCCTGGTTGAACGGGGCGCCGCCCGTGACATCGTTGAGGATGTCGGCATTGGCCTCGATCTTGCCGATCGACTCGGCAGTGACGGCGACGCTGCCGGCCTCCAGGTCGACCTTGCGAATGAGCGCGACCGCGCCGCCGCGGACGTCGTTGAACACCAGCGCCGCGCCCGTGGCCGCGCCGGCCGACGACTTGATATTGTACTTGTCGGTGACGACCGAATAGTCGGTCTGGGGTTTCCAGAGGTCGCGGTCGGTGAAGTCGACCGTTTGCAGGTTGAGCGTCGGATTGTCGGCGCCGAGATAGGTATAGACCTGTCCCGGCTCGCCCGAGATCGGCTGCCAGTAGTTGGTATCGGCGAAGTTGCGGGCCGGATCGTTGAGCTTGAAATTGATGGTCTTCGACGGCCCGACATATTTGTAGAGCTTGCCCGGCTCGCCGAGCTTGGCGACCGCGACGATGTCGCCAGTCTTGACCGTGATCGGCTGCTTGAAGCCGTCGGTGATGGCGTCGTAGTCGAGCCCGACCGTGGTGCCGTAGGCGACCGGAACCACCAGCCCGTCCCCAAGCTTGCGGTCGCCGCCCACGGCGATGCCGAAGAGTCCGTCGATGGTGCGTTCCGCCGAATGCAGCCCGCCGTCGCTCGATGCCGTCGCCGACGCCACGATCTTGACATTGGAATTGACGGTGGTGTCGTCGACCGCTGTGACCTCGACTGCGCCTCCGGCCGTGACCGCCTTGTTGGCGGCCCCACCATCGATCACCGCGGAAGCCTGGCGACTCACCTGGTTGGTGGCAAGCGCCAGGCCCATCGCCTTGGCGCTGATCTTGAGCAGCCCCGTGGCCTCGGCGCGCGAGGTGTTCGACACCGTCGCGTTGACCACGCCCCTGGACGCCGCCGCCACCAGCAGCGCGCCGGCCGCGGAAACGATGGAATCGGTGATCGACGCCTTGACCTGCACCTGCTGCTGATCGGTCCAGAACGAGGTGCCGAGGATGGCGTCGAGCGTCGCCTGCGCCAGGCCCGGCACTTTGAAGCCGACGATGTTCATCGCCTCGAGGCCGGTCACCGCCTTGGCGCCGCCCTTGAGCAGGCGGCCGACGCCGCCGCGCCCGTCGATGTTCACGTAGATGGTGGCGTCGAGGAACGTGTCGTCCACCGCCTCGACCTTGACGTCGCCGGCGGTGGCCGTCACCTCGCTCGCCGACATCGTCGCCAGCGTCGAACCGTTGACGATGTTGGCGACCAGCACGCCCGCATTGACCTTCTTGGCCTGGACGGAGCTGGTGGGATCGAAGGCCGGATCGCCCGCCTCCGGAATCTCTTCGAGCGGCACCGAAACGGCGAAGGCCGAAACCTTGGTCTCGTTGATCGCCGAGACCGCGACGCCGCCGGCGCTGGTGACGGTGGTTTCGGAGATCGTGGCCGCGGTGGTCTTCTCCACCTCGTTGATCGAGCTGACGCGGGCGATTTGCTTCTTGGCCTTGGCGTCCGTCTCCGTCATCCGCGGCTGGAAGGGCAGCGCGGTGGATTCGAACTCGGAGCGGTCGGCGGCAATGATCGCCACGCCGCCGGAGCCCGCGGCGATCGCGCTCTCGTCGATGCCCGCGGTCGTGCCGCCGGTGACGCGGTTTTCCGAATCCAGGCTCGTCGCGCGGTAGATCGTGTCGCTCTCCGCCGAGACGTCGAGCCCGCCGGCTTCAATCGTCACGCCGCGCACCAGCGCGGTGGTAGTCTCGCCCGCCTCGTTGGTGACCGAGCCGATGCTGTTGGAGGCGATCTCGTTGCGCACCTCGCCGCCATTGCCGGCGGCGATGGCTACGTCGCCGTCCGCGACGACGACAGTAGGTTTGGTCGACACCGCGCCCGTCGCCGGACCGACGACGACTTGGGTGGTGCGGGTCACGTTGACGTCGGAATCGATCGCCGAGAAGACCACGATCGTTGCCAGCGCCGGCAGGAAGGCGTCCTTCTCGGTCTGGATCTTGACCCGCACGGCGCTGTCGTCGGCAGCCGCGACGCTCACTTCGGTCGCGCCGCCGGCCGTCCCGCCGGTCTGGGTGATCTTTGCGCCGGCAGCCACCGTCACCGACGTGTCGTTGGTGACCGTGACGTCGGAATTGACCTTGGCGTTGGAAAAATCGACGGAGTTCTTGAGGGCCTCGCCCAGCGTCTGCATCGACAGCATGCCGGTCGAAACGAGGTCGGTGAAGGCCTCGGACAAGGGATCGATCTGGCCGTTGACCGTAAGCCCCTGCAATATCCCCGACGGCAGCAGGTTGGCGAACAGCCCGCTCGGCACCGTCACCTCGCCGAGACCGAGGAAATTCGGGATCGGCACCTCGGTCAGCATGATGTCGACGTCGACATCGGTGTCGGCGGTGATCGACACGCCAGCGCCGTTGATGGCGGCGCCCGTCGCGAGCGTCACGGTCGAGGTGTTGTCGAGGGTCGCGGCGATGTTGCGCACGGCCGGATCGACCTTGCCGAACATCTTCACGACGTTGGCGGCACGCGCCGCGACCTTCACGGTGCCGTTCGTCGCCGTCAGCTTGCCGGCGACGCTGATCGTCGCCGACGTGGTCGCGCCGGCGCTCAGCGTCGCGCCGGAGACGCCCGCGGCGTTTACCGACGCGCGCGCATGGTCGATGGCGCGCAGGTCGATGGACAGCGCGCTGATGTCCGCGCTCGAACCGATGTTGATGTCCTCGGCGCTGAGGCCGAGCGTGCCGGCCAAGGTCAGCGTGCCGTTGACGGCGATCTCCTCTCCGGCATCGACCATCAGCGAGAAATTGGCCGGGTTGGGCAGCGAGCTGATCGTCGTGGTGGCGGCCGCGTCGCCGAGATAGAGCCAGACCTTGGAGGAGGTCAGCGTCACGTCGCTGTTGATGCCGTCGATGGTGAGGCGCAGGCTGCCGGCCTGGTTCGAAACCGTCACGTTCCTGTTGGCGGCGGCGGCCACGGCCGCGGAACGATCGATCACCTGGACGCCGCCGCCGATGGCGAAGGGCTCCATGTTCTCGAAGGCGAGCGTCGAGCCGTTCGGGTTCGAGAAGGTGATGCTGCCCGAGCCGTTGGCGCCGAGCGTCGCGGTGCTGGCGCTCACACCGGAATATACGATCGTGTCCTTGCCGCCGTAGCCGCCGTCGATGGCGCCGGAGAGCTTTCCCGCCGCAAGTATCGTGAAGGTATCGTCGTTGTCCGCCGCGCCGGCGAGGTTTTCCGTATTGGTGAATGCAGCCTTGACCTTGTCGCCGACGACGTTGCCGGCGTTGTTGCCGTTGAGCGTCCAATCGGCGTCGTCCGAAGAATCGAAGACAACGCGGTCGTTGCCGTCGCCGCCGTCGAATACGATCTGCGGCGCGAGCGCCAGCCCGCCGAACGAATCCTCGTCGATGGTCAGCGTGTCGTTGCCCGAGCCGCCGCTGATGGTGATGCCGGAAATCGTGCTCAGGTCGCCGAAGGCGAGCACCTTGCCGCCGCGGGCCTGGTCGACGATCTCGACGCGCTGGATGGTGGTGGCGACGCTGTTGACCGTCTCGACCTGCTCGATCAGGCGCACCAGTATCTGCTGGTCGACGTCGCTGCCGTCGGTCGCGAGGTTGACGTTCAGGTCGGCGTTGAGCAGCAGGCGGGGCTCGAGCGGGTCGAAGATCAGGCGGACGCGGTCGGCCAATTCGCGCTGGACGCGCGAGCCGCGAGCGAGCCTTGCGAGCTTCGCCGAGAGGATCTCCGACAATCTGGCGCGGCGATGCGATATCGGACGCCCCGATATACCTTCCGACTTGAACGGAAATGCCATGCCCTTCCCCCTTCGCCCTACGCGCATCGCAGGCCGGAGCCTTGCGGCCCCAGCCCTTTTGTCCCACGAAACCGAACGGGAACGCCCCCGCGCTCCCGGGACAGCCTAGGCTGCGGTCGGTTCCTGAGTGGTCTGTTCGTCCGAGTTTGACTGTTCGCCCCCTGCGGCCCCAGCGCCGATGCGTTCCGCCGTCGAGGTCAGATGCCGCATCGAGAAGAGGTGCAGGTAAATCAATTCCAGATCGTCGTATGCCTGCAATTCCGCCAACTGTTCACCGGTCAGCGCCTTGAGACGCTCCCGGTTGACCGCAAGAAAGCCCGACAGCGTCAGCACCTGCCGGTTGCGCAAGGTAAAGCGTGCCTGCATCGCCTCGAGCAAACCGAGGTCGTTGAGGCGCTTGGTCAGGCCTCGGGTGCGGTGGAACTGCACCTGGTAGGCCTGCAGGAAGCCGAGCACGCTTTCGAGATATTGCGTGCGCTCCCCGTCATTGTCGAACAGCCGCTCGCCGCGCCCGACGCGGTTGCAGCCCTCGAAGCCCTCGTCGACGCAGAGCGTGAAGTTGGCGCCGTTGTCGTCGCTCGAGAAGACGAATGGATAACGCCGCAGGAACGCCGGCACGTACTTGCCGGTCCAGGCGCCCTTTTCGTCCACGATGAGGTTTTCGTTGTCGCGCACGCCCAGCAGCACGACCGGGATGATGTCCTCGCCCTGGCCCGCGAACACCACCGCATATTCGTCGGCCGCGTGCGCGAACTCCGCCGCCATCAGCGGCACCGAGTTCACATGGCGCGCATAGGAGAAGTCGCCGCCGACCTTCACCGACAGGTCGCCATGCGACTGCCGCGAAACCGGAACTGCACGTTCGTATATTAGTAATTGCTTAGACATGCCGCCCGCATACAATTTTAATGAGATTCTGCCCCTAGACAACGCAACGTAACATCGCGCATCAGTAGTTGAAAAGAGCCGATACAACCTGCGACAATTTTTTCTGCCGACTACTGCGTGATGGGCACCAGCACATCTTTGTGATCGCCGAACCGCTCGATATAGGCAGTGTTCAATCCAAGACATTGCTTGGATACGCATTTCTGGCGATGCGGGCACTGATAGAAGCCGTTTCGGCTGAATTCGTCCCAGAAAGCGGGGTCGATGAACAACTGCGGCTGATCATTGACCAATAGTATAGAATCTGAGCCGAGCAAGCATTGCGGAAAGTTCTTGATTTCGACTTCGCGCCCGAGCGCGCGCGCCTTGCGCACCGCCTCCTTCAGGTAGGGCAAGGCATTGAGATGGTTGGCGATGAGCCCCTTCTCATCCGTCTCCTTCATCGGGAAGTAGAACCAAAACTCCATCTGGGTGAGCCGCCCGAGATGGGCCAGCGCATCGACCAGATCGGGCAGCAGACGGTAGCTCTCCTCGGTCACGACCGTGTTGGTGATGGTCGCCACACCCTCGTGGCGGTCGAGGATCTCGAGCCCGCGAAGGGTCTTGTCGAAGGAGCCGGGCACTGTGGTGATCGCGTCGTGCGTGGCTGCGTCCGAACCCGCCACGCTGACAAAGAACTCGTCGACGCCGGCGTCGACCAGGAGCCGGCTGTAGGCCTCGCGGCCGAGATGCATGCCATGGGTCTGGATGCGGACGTGCTCGAAGCCCGAGGCCCGCGCCCGCCTGGCCAGGTCCGGCAGGTCGCGCCGGAGCGTGATCTCCGAGCCGGTGAGGATCAGGCCGGTCCAGTCGCCGGTGCGGGCGTTGTGTTCGAGCAGCCGCTCGAACATCTCGTCGCTCTGTGGCGCGAGCCTGTCCATCGTGCCCTCGATCATGCAGTGCCTGCAGGCGAGATTGCAGCGGAATTCCATCGTCAGCGAGACGTATTTGGAGTGGTCGTAGATGGCCATCAGTCGTCCCGCCGCTCAGACGATGCCGTAATAGGCGCTCTTCAGGATCTCGATGCGCCCGTCGATCATACGGTAGTCGATGCCGACGTCATAGAGCATGTGATCGAGACGGCCGGCATTTTCACTGATGAACGCGCGTATCTCCCGCGGATAGCCAAGCTTTTCGACGAACCAGGCCAGTTGATCGACGCGGATGCGGGAGAAATACACCCCGTCATTGTGCTTCTTGTTGGCGACGACGACGATGCCGCAGTCGCAGAGTTCGGGCCAGAGGATGGCGCTTGGGTCCAGGCCGGCGAGATCGAGATGTGCCGAAGTGGCCACCTTGCCGACGATGTCCTCCCAGTTCTGCTCGCGGTCGAAGAAGTAGTAGAGGTTGTCGAAGCGCAGGCCGGACCTGCTCAGCTGGTAGCAGAGCCCGGACGACACCAGGCCGCTGGGATTGCCCATATAGACGCTGAGTTCGTCGATGCCGCGCCACCCCTCGCCCAACTCGCGGTCGAAGTCGATCGAGAACATGAAGTACGGCCTTTTCCACGACAGGCCGAGTTCGGATCGCGCGAAAGGCGCCAGCGCGCCGAGCACGCGTTCGATCGAGACCGTGCGCTCCAGCCGCCCGTAATCGTAGAAATAGAGCTCCCAGCTGTAGCGGTCGCCGAGCTGCTTGACGCCCCAGACGGTGCGGAACGGGCCGATCTCCTGCCGGATGGCGCGCACCATCTCGGCAAGCCGCGGCGGCGCGCCGAGCGCCTCGAAGGACTGCCAAAGCAGCGTCGCCGAGCGCAGCTTTCCCGCCGTCGGCGCGAGCGGCTGGTAGTCCCACAGGCAATAGTCGAAATAGGGGTCGGACGGGGCCGCCCACTCAAGCATGCTCACGGCCGGTCCCCTTTCGTCCGGTCACGCCGAAATAGAGCGTGGCGAAATCCTTGCCGCTGCGTCCGAGCCCGCCTGAAATGTGGCCGAGGCTGGCCGGGCCGAGCCGCAGCAGCAGCTCGTCGATCGTCGGCCGCGCTATGCCGTAGGCGTCCGCCAGCTGCCTCAGCGGCTGCCCGACGTCGCGCACGTCGAGCCCCGCTGCATAGAGATTGACGTCGAAGGAACGGCGCCGCGAACCCTCCTCCACCACTTCGAGGAAGAACACCTGGTCGGGCTCGCAGCGCCGGCGGGCGCGTTCGACCAGCGCGCGGGCGGCCGCGGCCGAAGGCAGGCCGCCGAAGCCCGGCGGCGGGGCGGCGAGCCGGGCGGCGAGCGCGGCCGCTCCCCGCACGTCGGAAGGCCAGACGTAGCGCGAGACGGCAGCATCCCCTGGCCTGTCGGGCCGCCACTTCACCGCAAGGTGCACGAGCACGGGCTCGGCCCGCGGCGTCTCTGCGAGCCGGGCGGCGCGCACCTCGGCGGGAAATTCGAGATAGACCTTGAAGACCCCGGCCGCCCCACCCTCATAGCCGAACTGGACGATGTCGGCCCGCCCGATGCCGGCGTCGAGCACGTCGAACATCGCGTCCGGCATGTCCAGACGCCTTGCGAACCATGCGAGCCTGGCGGCGGGGTCGGCACCCAGCGAGGTCTTGTGCAGGATGGCGAGGAAGCGGTCCTCGTTGACCTCACCGCTGCCGAGCTTGACCGAACGTTCGAGCCCGAAGGGCACGTCCATCGTCTCGATCATAGACAGCAGGTGGCGGCCGGGCGCGCCGATCGTCAGGCCAACCAGATCGCCGGCACCTTGCAAAACCACCGCCCTGCCCCTCACATCCGCGCCAGTATCGCGGACATCGCCTGTTCTGCCAATGCTTCGGCGTCGAGCCGGCCGTCGAGGATCACATCCGCGCCGGGCCGCACGCGCTCGCGCTGCAGCTCGTAGGTGGCGGCGATGAAGCCCTGGTAGTGGTCAAGATAGGAGCGCAGCCAGCCGACGAACTGCGACGCTTCCGCCGGCGCGGCCCGTCCCGCCGCCTCGCTGATCTTTCTGGCGAGCGCGATATCGGCAGGCGTGTCGATCCAGATCAGCAGGTCGACGAGCTGCCCGCTGTCGCGATGCGCCCGCCCGAGCAGTGTGTCCAGCAGCACCAGTCGCGGGCGCGGCGTGGCCTGGGCGAGGCCCAGGAGCTTGTCGATCAGCGGCCCGAGCCCGATCTCGTCATAATCGGAACCGCGCGCGATCCAGTCGCGAACCTCGTCGGGCGGGCGGCTCGTCATCGTCTCGAAGTCGTCATAGTACAGCGCCGGCACCCCGAGCCGCTTAGCTAGCGCCGTGGTCAGCGTCGTCTTGCCCCCGCCGGGGTGGCCGGAGATGGCGACGATCGGCGCTCTCATCGGGCTGCTTTCCGGGCGGTGACGAGGAAGAAGGGCATTTCGAGCTCGATCCATTCTACCGCGATGTCGGCCATGCCGAGGCCTGCCAGCACCTCCCGGTAGAACTCCGGTGACCGGAAGAACGGCAGGAACACCAGGTTCGCCACCATCGCATGGGAGAGCGGCGCGCCGTCCAGCCTGAGCGGCCCGCGCTCGAAGACGACCAGCCGGCCACCGGGCTCCAGCGCTTCGACCGCCTTGCCCAGGAAGGCAGCGGCATGATCCTCCGGCCAGTCGTGGAGCACCGACTTGAAGCTGACGAGGTCGTGGCCGCGGGGAAGGTCCTGGCCGCGCAGGTCGCCCGCCAGGAACTGGACGCGCACGCCCTCGGCAAATCGGGCCACATGCTCGGTTCCGATCGTGCAGACCACCGGCAGGTCGAACACCGTCGCCCGCAGATGCGGCGCCAGCGCACAGGCCTGGCGCGCGAACTCGCCGCTGTTGCCGCCGATGTCCAGCATGCTGCGGTGCCCGGCGAGGTCGAGCCGGGTCAGCGCGGCCGGCGCCTCGTATTTGGTCAGCGTCGTCGTGTAGCCGACCCAGCGCCGCGTCGCCGCCAGGTTCTCCGGGGTGACCTCGAGGCACCTGTCATAGCGGAAGAGCTCGAACACCCGGGCATTGGCCATGAAGCGGGGCACGTCCGTGAGCAGAGCCTCGAAGTGCTCGTGGACATCCGGCGCCACGAGATTGGCGAACCACAGCTTTGCCTCGAGCAGGTCGCGGGCCGCGAGCGCCTGCCTGAAACCGGTCGTCAGGCGATAGCCGCCGTCCAGTTCCACGACGCCGGCGGCCGCCAGCAGATCCAGCACGGCCCTGGCGGCCTCGGCAGCCATGCGCCCTTTCCCGGCCAGTTCGGCCGCGTCGAGCCGCTCCCGCTCGAGCAGGCTGTCGACCCAGCCCCGCGCAAAGGCCAGCGCCAGTGCCCGCGCCGACAATTCGGTCGCGAGATACCGGTCTACGATCGCGAAATTACTGGATGTCATGCCGTCCATGCTCGACCACAACGCCCGCCACCTCGATCATCGCGACCGAATCCAAGGTCGATTCTATGACCATACTTCAACACCGTTGCCGAAATCACACGCTCGTCAGCGCCGCTCCGCGATAACAAGCACACCGGCATATCTTTACTTTGACATATTCAGAAATCGCATGTTAGTCGGTCCTTATAGGGGCGAGGGATTTATGTCTATGCTGAAGAATTTGTCGACGACGCTAGCAGTCGGAACCGCACTTCTGTTGGCGGTCGGGCCCTCCCTCGCCGCCGACGTGGTCGCTGCCCCGCCGCCGGAAGCCGCCAATGAAGCGCCGAACTGGACCGGATTCTACATCGGCGTGCACGGCGGCATGGCGTCGGGCAGCATGGGATACATCTTTCCGAGCTTCCCGTCTGACCTCGACTACAATTTCTCCAACGAGGACTTCGACTACGGCGTCCAGGGCGGCTTCGACTACCAGTTCTCCAACCGCTGGGTTGCCGGCCTCGAACTCGACTACACGCAACTCAATGCTGCCTATTCGCCCTTCAACGGTGGCCAGAACAACACCCTGGTCGAGGTGAAGTCGACCTATTCGGTCACCGGCCGCCTCGGCTATCTGGTCACCCCCGACTCGCTTTTCTATGGCCGGCTTGGCTACGCTTCCATGCAGCTCAAGGCGGAGGAAGGCGTGTCTGAATACGCCGACGGCTCGGTCGGTGCCGTCAAGGCCGGGATCGGCGCCGAGACCTTCCTCTTCGACAACGTGACCGCCCGCATCGAGGCCAACTACATCGACGCGACAAAGGAATTCACCACCGCCGACGATCAGTCCTTCGATCCCAAGTTCTTCGTCGTCAGCGCCGGTCTGTCCTATCGTTTCGGGGCGCATGGCGGCTCCTCCCGGACTGTCGAACCGGCGCCGGCCATGCAGTTCTCCGGCTTCTACGCCGGCGGTTTCGGTGCCTTCAGCTTCGGCTCGTCGACGCTCGAGGTCATCGACAATCCGGTTGCTACCAACGGCCCCTTCTCCAGCGACGCATTCGGCTTCGGCGGCTTCGCCGGCTACGACTTCCTGCTCGATGACCGGTTCGTCATCGGCGCCGAGGCCGAAGTCGCCTATGTCGGTGCGAAATTCGACGATCCTTCGATGAACTCGTTCGGAACCGGAGCCACCACCCTCTTCGGCACGCTCGAAGCCACCTATGCGCTCTCGGCGCGCATCGGCTACGTGGCGACGCCTTCGACCCTGGTCTATCTGAAGGGCGGCTTCGCCGGCATGGTTATGAACGCCAACGAGGACTTCTTTGCCCTCGACAACGGCGGCACCAAGACGCTTGCGGCCTACCAGGTCGGCGCCGGCATCGAGTCCGCGCTCACCGAAAAGCTGACCTTGCGCGTCGAGGGAATCTACACGGAGGCGACCAGCGAGATCGTCCTCGGCAATTCGCAGGACGTGCAGGTCGCGATCAAGCCGTCGCTGCTGACCGGCCGCATCGGCCTCGCCTATCGTTTCTGAGCCGCCGCCCGTGCCGCGGCACGGATTGGTTGGCAACATGTCGCTAACGCAATCGGTGGATGCGGCTATTCGCTGAAGGCGGCTTCGACTATCTTTGCGCCTGGGCGGTGCGCCGAACGGCGAAGACGGGGAACCATATGACCAACAAGAGCAAGCAGGCGGCCTCCGGCGACGAGGCCAAGACACGCGGCGTGCAGTGGATCGAAGACGGCATGGGCACGCATTTCGCCAATGTCGTCAACGTCCAGGGCACGCGCGAGCAGGTCGACATGTTCTTCGGCACGAACCGCACCTGGAACGTCGAGGACGGCGGCGCGGTCACGGTCGAACTGTCGAACCGCATCATCCTGACGCCGCTGGCCGCCAAGCGGCTCTGGACCGTGCTCGGCGGCGTGCTGCGCGAGCATGAAGGCCGCTACGGCCCCCTCAACGTGGAGTGACGGGCGGAGCCGATGAGCAGCCCCAGGCACAGCGAGGAGCAGGCGGACGCGCAAGCACTCGCACGCCCCCCTGCCGTGCTCGAACCGGCGCTGTGGCAACGCCTGAATGACGCAGGGACTTCGGCCGAGCTCGCCAATGCCTGGCTGGCGCTCCAGTGCGGGATGATCCCCGGGGCGGCCGCGGGCATCGTGCGCGAGGCGGCCGGAAGCGGCTTCCGCCTGCTCGCCGCCTGGCCGGATGCCAATGGCGAGCCCGAGCATCTCAGGGCCACCGCCGACCTCGCAGTCGGCGAAGGCCGCGCGGTGGCGCGCGGGGCCAACCCGGGTTCCGAGGCCGAGCCCGCGGTCGCCTACCCGGTGAGCCTCGGCGGCAAGACCGTCGCCGTGGTCGCGGTGGCGCTGTCCTTGTCGCAGCCGGCGCAGGCCAAGGAAGAGCTGCGCGGCGCGATCCGCCAGTTGCAATGGGGCGCCGCCTGGCTGCGCGACCACATGCGTCGGATCGGCGCCGAGGCAAGCGGCAGCCGGCGCGACCAGTCGACCGCAGCCCTCGACTTCATCGCCACCGTGCTCGAGCACGAGCGCTTTTCGGCAGCGGCCATGGCGGCCGCGACGGAGCTTGCCATCCGCTTCGACTGTGCCCGCGTCTCGATCGGCTTCCGCCGCCGCGGCACGACCAGGCTGGCGGCCATCTCGCACACGGCGCAGTTCGGCCGCCAGATGAGCCTGGTGCGGGCCGTGGGCTCCGCCATGGACGAGGCGATCGATCAGCGCACCTCGATCCTCCATCCGATCGGTCCCGACGACGCGCTCGCCACCACCGCGCATCGCGAACTCGCCCGCATGCAGCATGACGGCCAGATCTTCACCGTGCCGCTGTTCGTGGTCGACGGCTTCGTCGGCGCCATCACCTTCGAGCGTGGCAAGGACCATCCGTTCGAAGCCGAGACGGTGCGCCTGCTCGACGTCATCGCCACCGCGATCGGCCCCATTCTCGAGGAAAAGCGGCGCAACGACCGCTGGCTGGTCGTCAAGGCGGCGGAGGCGCTCGGCTTCCAGGCCAAGCGCCTGCTCGGTCCCGGCTATATCGGCCGCAAGCTGGTCGCCGCCGCCCTCGTTGCCGCTTCCGCATTCTTCGCCTTCGCCACCGACACCTACCGCGTCAACGCCGACGCCGAAATCGAGGGCTCAGAGCGCCGCGCCGTGGTTTCGGCCTATGACGGCTACATCCAGCAATCCAACGTACGGGCGGGCGAATTCGTCAAGGCCGGCGATACCCTGGCCACGCTCGAGGACCGCGAGCTTTCCCTCGAGCGGCTGCGCTGGGTGACCGAGCGCCAGCAGCGCGTCTTCGAATACGACCGCGCCCTTGCGAGCCGGCAGCCGGCGACGATCAACGTCGTGAAGAGCCAGATCGACCAGGCCGACGCGCAGCTCAGGCTGATCGACGAGCAGATCGCCCGCACCAAGCTGACCGCCCCGTTCGACGGCCTGGTGGTGTCGGGCGACCTCAGCCAGCGCGTCGGCGGCGCGGTCAGCCGCGGCGAGACGCTGTTCGAGATCGCCCCGCTCACCGGCTACCGCGTCGTCATGCAGGTCGACGAGCGCGAGATCGCCGCGATCGCGGCCGGCCAGGCGGGCGAGGTCGTCTTCACCTCCCTCCCCGACCAGGCCTTTCCGGTGACAGTCGCCAAGGTCACGCCGGTGTCGCAGTCGCGCGAGGGCAAGAACCTGTTCCAGGTCGAGGGCACGCTGACCGGCAGTTCCGAGCGCCTGCGCCCCGGCATGATCGGCGTCGCCAAGATCGCCATCGGCACCGAGCCGCTGATCGTGATCTGGACGCGCCCGATGGCCGACTGGATGCGGCTCGCCGCCTGGCGCTGGGTGCCCTGAGGCGGCGGCATGGCGAAGTCGCTGTTCAGTCCGTCCTGGTACCGCGTCGCCGACCTGAGGCTGCGGCTACGCAGCCACGCCCAGATCCACCGCCAGCGCTTCCGCGGCGAGGTCTGGTACGTGCTGCAGGACCACCAGACCGGGCGCTTCCACCGCCTGTCCCCTTCGTCCAACCTGTTCGTTGCGCTGATGGACGGCAAGCGCACGCTGGGCGAGATCTGGGACATGGTCGGCCGCCGCGCCGGCGACGATCCGCCGACCCAGGACGAGGCAATCCAGCTCCTCGCCCAGCTGCACGGCTCCGACCTGCTGCAGGGCGCCATGCCGCCCGACTTCCAGGAACTCGGCGAGCGCTCGGCGAAACAGGCGCGCAGCGAGGTGATCAGCAAGCTGCGCAACCCGATGTCGCTTAAGCTGCCGCTGTTCGATCCCAACGGCTTCCTCGATGCGACCATGCCGCTGGTACGACCGCTGTTCACCGTCTACGGCTTCATTGCCTGGCTGGCCCTCGTCGCCACAGCCATCGTGCTCGCCGTCATGCATTGGCCCGAACTGACCGCGGACGGCACCGACCGGCTGCTCAGCGCCTCCAACATCGCCATGATCGTGCTCATCTACCCGCTCGTGAAGACGATCCACGAGGCCGGCCACGCCTATGCCACCAAGGCCTTCGGCGGGGTGGTGCATGAGGTCGGCGTCATGCTGCTCGTGCTGATGCCCGCGCCCTACGTCGACGCCACCGCCTCGACCGCCTTCCGCGAGAAATGGCGACGCATGCTGGTCAGCGGCGCCGGCATCATGGTCGAGTTCGCGCTTGCCGCAATCGCCATGATCTTCTGGGTCAATGCCGAGCCGGGCCTTGCCCGCGCCATCGCCTTCAACGTCATGCTGATCGGCGGCGTCTCGACCATCTTCTTCAACGGCAACCCGCTGCTGCGCTTCGACGCCTATTACATCCTCGCCGACCTGGTCGAGATCCCCAATCTCGGCAACCGTTCCAACAAGTATTTCTGGTACCTGGTCCAGCGCTATCTGCTCGGCGTCGAGCAGGTCGACGATCCGGCGACGGCGCGCGGCGAGCGCAAGTGGCTGTTCGGCTATGCCGTGCTCGCCTTTCTCTACCGGGTGGTGCTCAGCCTGACGATCGCGCTGCTGGTCGCATCCAAGCTGTTCTTCATCGGCGTGCTTCTGGCGTTGCTGACGCTGTTCAACACCTTCGTCCAGCCGCTGTTCAAGGGCGCCAAGTTCCTGTTGACCTCGCCACGGCTCGACGGCCGGCGTGGTCGCGCCATAGCGCTTACCGGTGGGCTCACGGGCGCAGCACTGGCGCTGTTGCTGCTGGTGCCCCTGCCCTACGGCACCATCGCCCAAGGCGTGGTCTGGATCCCCGACCGCGCCCAGGTCCGCGCCGAGACCGGCGGCATCGTCGTCGAGATCCTTGCAAGGCCCGACGCGACCGTTGCGGCAGGCGATCCGCTGATCCGCCTCAACGACCCGTCGATCGACGGCCGGGTAAAGCTGCTGGAGGCGCAGGCGGCCGAGCTCAGGCTGCGCTACGACGCCGTGCAGTTCACCGACCGGACGGCCGGCGACATGCTGCTCCAGCAGTTGCGCAACGTCGAGGGTATCATCGCCTCCGGCGTCCGCCGCCGCGATGCGCTTGTGATCCGCGCACGCGACGGCGGCCGCTTCGTCCTGCCCAACGCCGCCAACCTGCCCGGCCGCTACATCAACCAGGGCGACCTCGTCGGCTACGTCGTCTCCTCCGCCACGCCCGCGCTCCGCGTCATCGTCCCGCAGAGCGAGGTCGACCTGGTGCGCGGCAGGACGACCAGGGTCGACATTCGCTATGCCAGCGATCCCGCCCATGTCGTGCCGGCGCGCATCAGCCGCGAGGTGCCGGCGGCCCAGCTCGACCTGCCGAGCCTGGCGCTGTCCACTGAAGGCGGCGGCACGATCGCCGTCCGCAGCAGCGGCGGCCCCGACAATCGCCCCAGGGCGCTCGAAGCGCTATTCGTCTTCGACCTTGCACCGGACGAGCCGCAGCGCCAGCTCCTGCTCGGCAGCCGCGTGCACGTGCGCTTCGACCATGGCAGCGAACCCGTCGCCTGGCGCTGGCTGCGCGGCCTGCGCCAGACCCTCCTGAGCCAGTTCAATGTATGACGCAGCGACCTTGAGGCCGCCGCGGCCGATCCTCTATGCCGAGCGCCCGGACAAGAAGAAGTCGACGCTCGACGATCATGCGGCAAAGGCCATAGCCTACGTCAAGGGCGCCGGCAGCAAGCGCCGCGCGCGGCAGCTGGCCGGCATCATCGCCAAGGTCGAGGCACGCGATGCCGAGATGCGCGCCCTCTCCGACGAGGAGTTGCGCGTCCGCGGCCGTAAGGCCTCAGTGGCGCTCAAGCGCCAACCGGGCTTTCCCGAGGGCGTCGTCGCGGAGAGCTTCGCCGTCATCCGCGAAATCTCGGGCAGGCTCAGCGGCCGCCGGCACTATGGCGTTCAGATGATCGGCGCCTATGCGCTTCTGCGCGGTTATCTGGCCGAGATGGCGACCGGCGAAGGCAAGACGCTGACCGCCGCGCTGGGTGCCGCGACCGCGGCGCTTGCCGGCCTGCCGGTGCACGTGGTCACCGTCAACGACTATCTCGCCGGCCGCGACGCCGAGCTCACCAAGCCGATCTACGACTGGCTCGGCCTCAGCGTCGGCGTCGTCGTCGCCGGCCAGTCGGTCGAGCAGCGCCGCGCGGCCTATGCCTGCGACATCACCTATTGCACCAACAAGGAGCTCGCCTTCGACTATTTGCGCGACCGCATCGTGCTCGGCCAGAACGGCGGCAACCTCAGGCTCAAGATGGAGGCGCTGCAGGGCAAGCGGCCGCGCACCGATCAGCTGCGCCTGCGCGGCCTGCATTTCGCCATCGTCGACGAGGCCGACAGCGTGCTGGTCGACGAGGCGCGCACGCCGCTGGTCATCTCCGGCGAGGCCAAGGGCGAAATCTCCGCCGCCACGGCCGAGGAAGCGCTAGGCCTTGCCCGTTCGCTGGAGACCGGCCGGGACTACGTGCTGATATCGGCGCAGAAGCGCATCGTCCTGACGCCGGAGGGGCGCGAGCGCATCGCCGCCTTCGCCGACGAGCGCGGCAAGGAGTGGCGCGGCGTGGTCGTGCGCGAGGAACTGGCCCGCCAGGCCCTGTCGGCGCTGCACCTGTTCCATCGCGGCGAGCAATATCTGGTGCGCGACGGCAAGGTGCAGATCATCGACGAACACACCGGCCGCGTCATGCCCGACCGCGCCTGGAGCGACGGCCAGCACCAGATCATCGAGGTCAAGGAGGGCTGCGCGCCCTCGGCGCGGCGCACCACCATCGCACGCATGACCTACCAGCGCTTCTTCCGCCGCTATGCCCACCTTTCGGGCATGACCGGCACCGGCCGCCAGGTGGCGCGCGAGTTCTGGCAGGTCTACCGCCTGCCGGTGGTCGCGGTCCCGACCCACCGGCCGCGCCAGCGCGTCAACCTGACGGACCGGGTGCTGGCTACCGACGAGCAGAAGTGGCGCGCCGTCATCGAGCGGGTGAAGGAACTCAACGCGCGCGGCGTGCCGCTCTTGCTGGGCTGCCGGTCCGTCGCCTCGTCGGTGGCCGCCAGCGAGCGCCTGGCGGAAGCCGGCCTGCCGCACCAGGTGCTGAACGCCGCCCAGGACAGCGCCGAGGCGGCGATCGTGGCCCTTGCCGGCGAGCGCGGCCGCATCACCGTCGTCACCAACATGGCCGGACGCGGCACCGACATCCACATCGCCGACGACATCGAGGCGCTTGGCGGCCTGCACGTCATCATGGTCGAGCGCCACGAGGCGCGCCGTATCGACGACCAGTTGGCCGGACGCAGCGGCCGCCAGGGTCAGAAGGGCTGCTTCCAGGCGATCCTGTCGCTCGACGACCCGCTGATGGAGTTCGCCGCCGCGGGACTGTTCAAGCGTTGCTGCCGGCTGACCGAACCCCTGCTCGGCGAGACGGCGGCCCGCCTGCTGCTGCGCCATGCCCAGCGCCGCGCCGAGCGCGTCCATGCCGGCATGCGCCGGGACCTGCTCAAATCGGACGAAAACCAGACCCGCACCCTGGCCTTCACGGGCCGACCGGAGTGATCATGAAGCCTGCCTTCCTCGCCCTCTTCGCCGCCACGCTCGCTGCCTTTCCGGCGCAGGCCGAAGTGCAAACCTTCGACTGCGTCGCCGAGCCGGCCCAGCGCGTGCAGGTGGGCAGCCCGGTGACCGGCCTGCTGGCGCTCGTCAAGGTGGGGCGCGGCGACGAGGTCAAGCGCGGCGACGAGCTGGCCCGGCTCGATTCCACCGTCGAGGAGGCCAATGTCGCGCTCGCCATGGCCCAGGCCAACGCCCGCGCGTCGCTGGAGTCGCAGCGCACCCGCCTCGACCTGGCCCAGGCCAATCTCGACCGCTCGCTGAAGCTGGTGAATTCCGGTGCCGTCACCCAGTCCAAGCTCGAGGAACTGGAAGCGATCGTGGCGATCGCCAGGCGCGACCTCGACACCGAGGAACTGCGGCTGAGGTTCGCGGCGATCGAGCTCGAACGCCAGCAGGCGCTGCTCGCCCGCCAGAGCATCAGGAGCCCGCTCGATGGCGTGGTCGTCGAACAGAACCTGCGGGCCGACGAGTTCGTCCGCCAGGACAGTGCCGTGCTGACCATCGCCCAGACCGATCCGCTGCATGTCGAGGCTTATGTCCCGACCGCGCTGTGGGGGAAAATCGCCAAGGGCACACGTGGTACGGTATCGCTCGAGCAGCCCGCCGAGACGCGCATCGATGCCGAGGTGACCGTGGTCGACCGCATCTTCGATGCCGCCAGCGGCACCTTCGGCATCCGCCTGGCGCTGCCCAACCCCGGCGGAGCGATACCCGCCGGACAGCGCTGCAAGGTGAGCTTCGAGCCGACAGCTGCCGGGCAATGATCCATGCGCCGTCGACGGCGAACGCGCGACGCTGAAGACAAAGCTGCGGCCGGGCATCGAGGTTTTCGTGCTCACCGCGATCAGCGGCGGTTGAGTTTTGCCGCCGGTGCAGCCTATGGAATATTTTAGTAAATCAATATTCCACAAGAAGATGTAAAGGTCGATCTGGACCATCTATTTGCGAGACCATGAACATATTCTTCTGTTGACCTGACCCGAAAGCCAATATCTCTGTCCAAGCAGATGAATCGCCGCTCTTGCCGGAAGGTCATCGGATCGGGGATGGAACCGCAGGCGCGCCGACTACAGGTGCGACAGTGCGGTTTGCGGGGGCGACAGATGCAGCATCAGACGACGCGACGTGCAGGCGCAACGGCGGCGATTGCGTGGGTCAGCGCGCGACTAGGGATGATGCTGATACTCTGCATGGCCCTGCTCTGGCCGTCGATGGCCCTCAGTGCACCTCCCACGGCAACGGTCGTTGTCTCAAACATCGAGCTCAAGATTGGCGACACCTCGCTGGTTACGATCACTTTTTCGGAGCAGGTAACCGGCTTTGACAACGCCGACCTCATTGTATCGAACGGCGCCCTGACGGCCGTCTCCTCTTCGGACGGCGGCATCACCTGGACGGCGACATTCGCACCTTCGGCGGGCATCACCGACTCTGCCAATCTGATCACCCTGAACGTGACAGGGGTGGCAAACGGAGGCGGCGAGGCCGGCAGCGGCACCGTCAATTCCAACAATTATGAGATCGACACCGTGCCGCCGACAGCAACGATCACCGTTGCCCCTGACAAGATCGGCATCGGCCGGACTGCGCAGGTGACGTTCACGTTTTCCGAGGAAGTGACCGGTCTTTTACTTGCCGAAATGAACGTCGCATATGGCACCCTGTCGAATCTGGTCCAGGTCAACAACATGACATGGACAGCGATGTTCACCCCGGAAGCGGGCGTCACCGAAACATCCGTTGTGATGTCGCTGAACAATACCCTGGTAGAGGACACGATCGGCAATCCTGGCAGCGGCACAACCTATTCCAACAATTTCGCAATCGACTCGCTGCGACCTGCCGCAACACTCGTCATGGCCGACCCCAGCCTCGCCGCCGGCGACACGTCGCTGCTGACGATCACCTTTTCGGAAGCGGTGACCGGCTTCGACAACGCCGACCTCACCGTCCCGAACGGGACTCTGTCGGCCGTGTCCTCGTCGGACGGCGGCATCACCTGGACGGCGACGTTCAACCCCAACGCAGGCGTGAGCGACGCGACCAATCTGCTTACGCTGAACAATGCGGGCGTGACGGATGTGGCCGGCAATGCTGGCACTGGCATGACCAATTCGGCCAATTTCACCATCGACACGGTGCAGCCGACGGCAACGGTCGTCGTTGTGAACACTGCGCTGAAAACGGATGAGACATCGCTGGTGACGATCACCTTCTCGGAGGCGGTGACCGGCTTCAACAACGCCGATTTGACAGTCAGCAACGGGGCACTTTCGGCTGTATCGTCCTCGGACGGCGGCGTATCCTGGACGGCGACATTCACCCCTTCGGCAAACGTGTCCGACGCCAGCAACTTGATCTCGCTCGACATGACCGGCGTGCAAAACGCGTCCGGCAACACCGGCAGCGGAACCGTCGATTCGAACAACTACGCGATCGATACCGCGGGGCCGACCGCGACGATCGACGTGGAAGTCACCAGCTTGAGAGACGGGGAAACGTCACCGGTGACGATCACCTTTTCCGAGGCGGTAACCGGTCTTGACCTTACTGACCTGAGCCTGACCGGCGGCACCACGTCGGCACTGTCGACGTCCGACAATATAGTCTGGACCTTCACGCTCACTGCGACCGGCGGGTCATCGCCGAACAACACAATCACGCTTGCCGCCTCGGCCGTGTCGGATGTCGCGGGCAATTTGGGCAGCAGCGCCGTGTCCAACAGTTATGCGACCAACCCTCCGACCATCTCCCTGGCGCCGGCAACGCTTCCCAACCCAACTCTTGGCGTTGCCTATTCGCAGGCGGTGAGCGCCGAAGGAGGCACGGCACCCTACACCTTCGCCATCAGCGAAGACGCACTGCCCCACGGGTTGGCACTAAGCCCTGCAGGTAACGTATCGGGCACGCCAACCGCCACGGGCGCCTTCAATTTCACCATCAAGGTGATGGACACCCTGGGCTTCACGGCCAAGCAGGCATATTCGATCACCGTAGGCGCCCCGGCGCCGGTTGCCGTCTCGCGGCGCATCAGCGTCGATGCAGGAAAACAAGTGACGGTCGACCTGAGCGATGGAGCCACGGGTGGCCCGTTTGCCGCGGCAGCACTGGTTTCGTTTTCGCCGGCGGCCGCGGGCACCGCGGCCATCACCGGCACCGAACTCACCTTCGACGCGGCGATTACCTTCGAAGGCGAGGCGACCGTCGTCTTTACGCTGAGAAATGCCTCTGCCGCGTCCGCACCGGCCATGATCTACTTCGATGTCACCGGACGTCCCGATCCGTCCAAGGACGCCGAAGTCGCCGGCCTTCTGACCGCCCAAGTCGACAGCGCCAGGCGCTTCGCCGACAGCCAGACGCAGAACTTCAATTCGCGGCTCGAGCAGTTGCACGACGAAGGCGAGCGCCGCCGCAACAGCATGGCGGTGCGGCTTGGCTATTCCGGCAACGACGGCAAGAGCGACGAGGACCGGCGGTTCGAGGACCTGCTGGGCAAGGCTCCCGAGGGCGCGGCCGGCGGCGGCTTTGCCATGCACAACTACGCCGAAGACAAGAGTACCCGCCAGCCGGCGCAGCCGCCGGTCGAGGTCGACCTCGGCAAGCTGGCCGTGTGGACCGGCGGCTTCGTCAATTTCGGCGAGCGCGACGACGGCAAGCTGAACCTGGACTACACCACCGCCGGCGTCAGCGGCGGCATCGACTACCGCTTCTCCCAGTCGCTGGTGGCGGGTTTCGGCATCGGATACGGCCGGGACGCAACCGACATCGGCTCAAACGGCACCGAAAGCCGGGCGCACGCCTACAGCGGTGCCGTCTATGCAAGCTATTCGCCGTTCAAGTCGGCATATCTCGACGGGCTCGTCGGCGGCAGTTGGCTCGACTTCTCCAGCACGCGCTATGAGGCGACTGGCGGCACCTTCGCCACGGGCAACCGCAGCGGCGGACAGATTTTCGGCTCGATCACCGCAAGCTATGAAAAGCGTGACGATGCCTGGCTGATCTCGCCCTATGGCAGGCTGGATTTTTCCAGGTCGTGGCTCTCGGGGTTCACCGAAAGCGGCAGCGGCGACTATCTGCTGAAATACGGCAGCCAGACCGTCGACACGCTTTCGGGCATCGCCGGACTTCGCGTCGAATACGCGATCACCACCGACTGGGGCGTTTTGAAGCCGGGCGCCCGCATCGAATATGTCCATGATTTCGAAGGGGCGAGCCAGGTAAGCCTTGGCTATGCCGACACCGTTGGCCTGCCCTACGTCTTCGGCACCGACAGCAAGGGCAGCGACTACGCGACATTGGGAGCATCACTGGACGCAGCCCTCGGCAACGACTGGACCGCGCGTTTCGACTACCGCACCGCCGTCGGCGGCGTCGGCCAGAGCCACGGGCTTGGCCTCAAGGTCGGCAAGAACTTCTGACGGCGACGCCTGTCGCGGCCGAGCAGGCCGCGGCGGGCTTCCCTGAAGCTCCCGCGATTGAACTGGCTAGGGCTCTGCCTCTTGGAACATGGCTTTCCCAAAAGCAGGCTCCCGGCTTTCGGCAACATACTCTAGTATCGGGCCAGATTATCGTTCGAGGGATCCAAGATGATGCGACGTACAGGTCTTTTTCTGGCCTTCATGCTGGCTTTTGCACCGGCCCTGCCGCAGGTCGCGGCAACCCAGGAGCGCGTCGAGACGCTGCGCATGCGCCCCGGCGCAACGCAGACGACGGTGCGCGGCATCGTCTTCGGCCGCATCAGCGCCTCCTACCGGCTCGAGGCGCGGGCCGGCCAGCGCATGAGCCTCGACCTCAGGTCGCGCAACCGCTTCCTCTATTTCAACGTCGTCGACCCGCGCGGCCGCGCCATCGCCCGCGAACAGACGCAATGGGACGGGCGCCTGTCCGCCTCGGGCCTCTACACGATCCAGATCTACCTGATGCGCGCCGAAGCCCGCCGCAACGGTGCCGCTCCCTTCGCGCTCGGCGTCAGCGTCTTCGGGCGCGGCGAGCCCGGCCCCGGTCCTGAGCCGCTGCCCGGACCGCGCTCCTGGCGCGTTGTCGGCGTCAGCCCCGACGACGTGCTCAACATGCGCGAGACGCCGTCGCCGCGCGGCTTCGTCGTCGGCGAGATCCCGTTCGATGCGGGCGGGCTGCGCAACCTCGGCTGCCTCGACGGCCAGAACTGGTGCAAGGTGCGCTATCGCGGCCAGGAAGGCTGGGTCAACGGCCGCTTCCTGCGCCCAGAATGACCGGCAGGCGATCCTAGGCAAGGCGCGCAGTCGGGGGCCACGTCGGTCCGTGGCCCCGGCGCGGCGACCAACTCGTCTTGGGTCATGGGGACGGAAAGAGCGCGAGGTTGATACGCTTCGGGTTGGGGGTCGCCATCTCGGCCGACACGACACCAGGACGTCGATCGGACGACGATCTTTCCCGAGGCTACCTACAATGTCGTGTGCATCCTTCGAATTGAGACGACCCTGAAATGTCGAATGATCCGGGCCACACTTCCTCGTTGCTTACAAATTTAGCCGCAACCTGCTAAGGTTGCTTCTTCAGGGGCGTCCTGCCTGGCGGAGGCCGACTTGCTCCTGCGAAGAGGAGGGTTCCATGTGCGACCTGGTCGATCATGACGTCCTAGGGCCGAGGCAACGCGCCATACTCATCGAGGTCTACGAATCCGCGCGCAGGGTGGAGGCCAGCCTTCCACACACGCATATCGCCAGCATCGCGGCGCGCAGGCTGATCGCTGCGTTCAACGGCAATGTCGACAGCCATGCGTCGGACCTGCGCCACATGCGGACGATAGGGACGGCCTGACGGCCGCGCCCGCATGCTCGTCGCCGCGGCGGACGCGCTTCGCAACGTTTCGGAATGTCAGCGGCGGCGCCGGGGCTGCGCATTCGAGGCGCCGCGATAGGAGAGCCGCTGGGCGGTGGGGGTCGGGGGGTCCGCGGCTCCCCTATCCTGTCGCGCTCGGTGACACGGACAGGCCGCGTGATGTGCTGGCGCTTGTCACGCAGGCACCCCGAGTTTCCGACCTGCATGGCCCGTAGGTCAAATTGTGCAATGGGCGTAGATGCCTACGGGCAATAACCCCCATGGACATCCTCGGGCACATGATATCAGATGAGGCCTCGGCGTTCCGTCTTTCCGGGACGGCTCGCCGTGGCAGATGTCGATCGAACACCGAGCGTATTGTGATCTATGGGGACGTAGTCGCGATGAAGGTCGGCGGCTGAGACGAGCGCCCTTCACTGCGGATAGATCCAGTAGAAGTGATGGCCGAGCAAACGCTGCTTCAATTCTTTCAGTCCCTGCCGACAGGTATTGCCCTCGGCCATGCCGGTGCCGACGTCGATTTCCTCGACTCCACCGCAAGGACCTATGCGACAAACACGGTTGTGGGCCGCCAGGGCGACACCAACAGCCGGATATTCATCGTCCAGTCGGGCTGGACCTCCGTCTGCCGCCACCTGCCGAACGGCAACCGCCAGATAATCGACACTCCCCTCAAGGGGGATGTGCTTGACCTGCCCTCCACCGATGGAGGCAGCGTCAATTCCCTCTTAGCGGTCACCGCGGCGACGATCTTCGAAATCCCCGGACATGCGTTCGCCAAGGCCCTCGACCGCAACGCGACGCTGGGCGCCCTGTTTTCGCGCATGGTCGCCCGCCAGCATCAGATCGCGGCCGAGCGGCTGACCAGCGTCTGCCGCCGCAGCGCCCTCGAACGCACGGCCCATTTCCTGCTGGAGCTGGGAGAGCGGCTGGCCGCGGGCGGAGCCTACGGCACCCAGTCGGGCTATGACTGCCCGCTGACGCAGCACGATCTCGCCGATGTCCTCGGGCTCACGCAGATTCACGTCAACAGAACGCTCCGGGAGCTGCGCGAGCGGGACATGGTTTCGTTTCGATCCGGCTCTGTAGAGTTCCTCAACCGGCAGAAACTCGTAAAGCTTGCAGGCTTCGACAAAGGCTACCTGCAGTATAGCTGGCCGCAGGCTCCACAAAAGTTGCTCGCCTCCGGGCATGTTCCTAGCAGCGTTCGCAGCGTTATACCTTAGGCTGATGCCACCTTAGGCCGGACGCTGTACGTCCCCGCAAAGAACGATCACCACAAAGCCACCACCCGATAAGATGATACGATGTATCGTATCGTCTATATTGGTTAACATATGTTAATGAAAAAAGAATAAACTGAGTTATCGTGGCTCGTTGTTCTCTTGATTGGGACCAGGAGACATCGTGGAGAGGAAGCAAGGCGGCGCCTCTGCGGGAATGCGGATGTATGTGCGTCGTATCAGGGGGATGAAAGCCGGCACTTGGTAGTTGTTCATGGGGTGTGCTGATCGCTGAAGGGGCGATCTGTGTGCGGAAAGGGCGTATGGCCAATGGAGACCAACACAGGACATAGCGGCAATTCATCCACGGCGCTTACGAGGAGCGGCGTAGAACTGGTGGTATCGGGCAGCGGGATCGACCGCCGCCCCCACGAACGTCTTCTCATAATCGACAGTAGAGCATTGGATCGCGAATGCCTGGCGAAGGCCTTGATCTATCACGACCTTGGCATGGAGGTTACGGCTCTTGGGTCAATCGACGAATGGCGTAGGCAGAAGGAACTGCATCCGTCACTGTCGGCGATATTGCTCAACCTCGGCGGCCGCAAGGCCGCGGATCCCAACGTGGCCAACGAGATCTCGCGGCTTGCCGCCGAGTTCAAGACGGTCCCGGTCGTCATCCTTGCCGACACCGACGAGCTCAAGCAGATCATGAAGGCGCTGGAGTGCGGCGCGCGCGGCTACATTCCGACGACCGTCGGGGTGGACGTCTGCGTCGAGGCGATCAACCTTGCGATCGCCGGCGGCATTTTCGTTCCCGCCAGCAGCCTGCTTGCCATGCGTCATCTCATCGACTCGAGCAGCCATGAGATTCGCCCGCTGGCCGGCATGTTCACGTCGCGCCAGGTCGAGGTCGTCCAGGCGCTGCGCCGGGGCAAGGCCAACAAGATCATCGCCTATGAACTGAAGCTGCGCGAGAGCACGGTGAAGGTCCATATCCGCAACATCATGAAGAAGCTCAAGGCCACCAACCGGACCGAGGTCGCCTACAAGCTGAACGATCTCTTCCCCGGCGACGTCTGACGCTTCGCCCGGCCAAGACCGCAAGCCAAGGCCGCCCGCATCGCTGCGAGCGGCCTTCTGCACGTCGAAAACCGTGCAGCGCCCGACCATTCGATGGCCGGCGGCCAGCCCTACCCCCATTGGACGATGAACGGCCGTCTTATTGCCGACGCATCGCCGGCGGCTGAAAATGTACACTTCCCCCGGAGTGTCGTGGCACCGCGCCGCAGGCACCGAACATGGCAGCCGCCCCCGGGGCGGCGCCGGCACATGGGGGACGCGATGAAAGTTCTCGTCACGGGGCACCTGGGCTACATCGGCTCGGTCATGACGCCGATGCTGCTCGCGGCCGGCCACCAGGTCAGCGGCTACGACAGCGACCTCTACCAGCGCTGCACCTTCGATGCCGGCGGCAGCCCCCCTTCCGTGCCCTGGATCCGCAAGGACATCCGCGACGCCGAGCCTCGGGACCTCGAAGGTTTCGACGCGGTGATCCATCTCGCCGCACTTTCCAACGACCCGCTGGGCAATCTCGATCCCGACCTGACCTACGAGATCAACCACCGGGCGAGCGTGCGGCTGGCGCGCGCCGCCAAGGCCGCCGGCGTCCGCCGCTTCCTCTACGCCTCGTCCTGCAGCAACTACGGCCAGGCCGGCGCCGACATCATCGACGAGACCGGCGAATTGAAGCCGGTCACGCCCTATGGCTGGTCGAAGGTGATGTCGGAGCGCGACATCGCCCCGCTCGCCGACGCCGGCTTCGAGCCGGTCTACTTCCGTCCGGCCACGGCCTACGGGCTGTCGCCGCGGCTGCGCTTCGACATCGTGCTCAACAACCTCGTCGCCTGGGCGGTCACCCAAGGCGTCATCCTGCTCAAGTCGGACGGCAGCCCGTGGCGGCCGATCGTGCACATCGAGGACATTTCCCGCGCCTTCATCGCCGGCCTGGAGGCGCCGCGCGAGGCCGTCCATAACCAGGCCTTCAACGTCGGCCAGACGGCCCACAACTACCGCATCCGCGACATCGCCGAGATCGTCGCCCAGGTGGTTCCCGGCTGCCAGCTGGATTTCGCCGCCGACGCCGGTCCCGACAGCCGCTCCTACCGCGTCAGCTTCGACAAGATCGCGGACCGGCTGCCCGCCTTCCAGCCGAAATGGGACGCCCGCGCCGGCGCCGAGCAGCTCTTTGCCGCCTATACCGGCTCGGGGCTGACGCTTGACGAGTTCGAGGGGCCGCGCTTCCAGCGCATCGGCCACATCAGGCACCTGATGGCGAGCGGCATCATCGACGCCAGGATGCGGCTCCTGCCCGAGGCCGAGCCGCTGAGGTCCATGGCCGGCTGACACGGGCCATGGAGCACCACGGATCCATCGCCCCAGAATCGTCCGAGGACATCGGCGCCCGGATCTACGCGCTCGCCGCAAGGCTCTATCCGATTTGCCGCAGCATCACCGGAAACGGGGTGCGCGAAACGCTGGGCATCCTGTCCGAGACCATCCCCCTCGACCGCCACGAGGTGGCCACCGGCACCGCCGCCTTCGACTGGACCATCCCCAAGGAATGGAACATCCGCGGCGCCACGATCACGGACAGCGCCGGCCGCACGGTGCTCGACTTCGCCGACAACAACCTGCACGTGCTGAACTATTCCATCCCCTTCAGCGGCGTGGTGCCGCTGGACGAGCTCAAGCGCCACGTCCACACCTTGCCGGACCAGCCCGGCCTCATCCCCTACCGGACGTCCTACTACGTCGAGAACTGGGGTTTCTGCATGGCCCACGACAGCCTGGGCGCACTGCCCGAGGGCGACTACCGGGTGGAGATCGACGCCGAGCTGAAGCCGGGCCACCTGAGCTATGGCGAATACCTCCACCGCGGCGCGACCGACCGCGAATTCCTGCTATCCGCCCATATCTGCCATCCCTCGCTCGCCAACGACAACTGCTCGGGCCTGGCGCTGCTGGCCACGATCGCAGCCGGCCTGCGCGGGCGCCGGACGCGCTACAGCTACCGCTTCCTGTTCGCGCCCGGCACGATCGGCGCGCTGGCCTGGCTGTCGCGCAACGAGGACGCGGCAGCACGCATCGACCACGGGCTGGTCGTGTCCTGCGTCGGCGATGGCGGCGGGCCGACCTACAAGCGCAGCCGCCGCGGCAACGCCTTCATCGACCGGGCGATGGCTCACGTGCTTGGGCGAGGTCATGACGGCGCGAAGCTCGTCGACTTCTCGCCCTATGGCTACGACGAGCGGCAGTTCTGCTCGCCGGGCTTCAACCTGCCGGTCGGGCTGTTTCAGCGCAGCGCCTTCGGCACCTTTCCGCAGTACCACACCTCCGCCGACGACCTCGATTTCATCCGGCCGGAGCACCTGGCGGGGTCGCACCGCATCGTCATGGAGGCGATCGAAATCGTCGAGGGCGACTGGACACCGCTCAGCCTGTGCCCCCAGGGCGAGCCGCAGCTCGGCCGCCGTGGCCTCTATGCGGCGCTCGGCGGCGACAAGGCGACGGGCCTGAGCGCGATGGGGCTGTTGTGGGTGCTCAACCTCGCCGACGGCGAAAACTCGCTGCTCGCCATGGCCGAGCGCTCGGGCCTCGCCTTCGGCGAACTCGCCGCGGCGGCCGAACTGTTGCGCACCCACGGCCTGGTGAAGGACGCCGCCGATCCCGCAAAGCCCTAGGTGCTCCCATCAAGCAGCGGCCAGCCGCGGTCCCTGTCCGACATCGCCGTCGGCCGCAGCGGCCAGTATATGGCGAGCACCGGATCGTCGTAGCGCACCCCGACCGAGGCCATGGGCGCATAGAACCGCGAGATCATGTAGGACACCACCGCATCGTCGGTGAGCGTCTGGAAGCCGTGGGCAAACCCTTCGGGTACATAGATCTGGCGCCGGTTCTCGGGCGTCAGTTCCACCCCCACCCACTGGTACAGCGTGGGCGACGCCGGGCGCAGATCGACGATGACGTCGTAGATGGCGCCGCTGATGCAGGAGACGAGCTTCACCTCGCCATGCGGCGGGAGCTGGAAATGCATGCCGCGCAGCGTGCCCCGCAGGATCGAATGCGACTGGCTGTGCTGGACGAAGCGGGTTTCGAGGCCGCGGTCGGCGAACTCGTTCTCGCAGAAGGTGCGCATGAAACTGCCGCGCGCATCGGCGACGGGCTCCGGCTCGACGAGCCACGCACCGCTCAATTCGGTCTCGACGAAGCGCACGGCTCCACCCGCTCCCTGAACGTCCCCGAACCAGGATTCTTGGCTCGCGCCGGCCAGCGCGGAAGGGTGTTCAAAGCGGTAGCCCGCCTCAACCGATGGAGGCAGGCCGGAACGGTCCGCATACCCGTTTGGGATGAGCCGCCGTCTCGCCTACCACCGACACCGCCTTTTGGCTCCACGGCCTAAGGCTCGACCGCCCTATCGGATGACGCCCCGGATCGTAAGGGCAGATCGAACCCGCGGGGCGCCGCCTCTATCCTCGCATCCGGCACAATCGAAAGCCCAGGAATTGCCGGCCAGGCGTGAACCCACCCACGCGCCGACCTCGGGGGACTGGAGCAGAGCATGAACGTACACAGGCTCGAGGCCGGCAGGGACTCTGCTGTCGCCAACCCCTATCTCGCGCCCGCCTGCCGCCTGTGCGGCGCGCGCCTCAACCACCTCTTCGTCGATCTCGGCATGTCGCCGCCCTGCGAGAGCTTCCTGCGCGCCGAAGATGTCGACCAGATGGAGCAGTATTTCCCGCTGAAAGTGCTGGTCTGCGACACCTGTTATCTCGTCCAGCTCAAGGAATATGTGAGCCGCGAGGCGATCTTCAGCGAATACGCCTATTTCTCGTCCTTCTCGACCACCTGGGTGGCGCATGCGAAGCTTTACTGCGAGGCGATCACCCAGCGGCTCGGCCTCGGCCAGGACAGCCTCGCGGTCGAGCTTGCCAGCAACGACGGCTACCTGCTCCAGCACTTCCGGCCGCTCGGCGTTCCCGTGCTCGGCATCGAGCCGGCCGCCAACGTCGCCCGCGCGGCGATCGACAAGGGCATCCCGACCCGCGTCGACTTCTTCGGCGAGCGGCTGGCGCTGCAGCTGGTCGAGGAAGGCATTGCCGCCGATCTCATCATCGGCAACAACGTGCTCGCCCAGGTGCCCGACCTCAACGACTTCGTCGCCGGCATGAAGCTCCTGCTGAAGCCGGAAGGCACGATCACGCTCGAGTTCCCGCATGTCGAGCGGCTGATCGCCGAGAACCAGTTCGACACCATCTATCACGAGCATTTCTCGTACTTCTCGCTGGTGACGATCGACATGATGGCGCAGCGCCATGGCCTGCGCCTCGTCGACGTCGAGGAGCTTCCGACGCACGGCGGATCGCTGCGCGTCTATCTCACCCACGAGGAGGCTCGGCGCCCCGTCTCGGTGCGCGTCGGCGAGATCGTCGCCCGCGAGCGCCGCCACGGGCTGACCAACATGTCCACCTACGCCTCGTTCGACCACAAGGCCTGCATGGCCAAGCGCGACCTGCTGGCCTTCCTGATCTCGGCCAAGAACGAAGGCAGGAGGATCTGCGGCTACGGCGCGCCGGGCAAGGGCAACACCTTGCTCAACTATTGCGGCATCGGCACCGACTTCCTCGACTTCACCGTCGACCGCAACCCCTACAAGCATGGCCGTTTCACCCCTGGCATGCACATCCCGATCCGGCCCGTCACCGCCATCGACGACGCCAAGCCCGACTACATCCTGGTCCTGCCGTGGAACCTCAAGGACGAGATCATCCGGCAGATGTCCCACGTCGCGGCGTGGGGCGCGAAGTTCGTCGTGCCCATCCCCTACGTCACCATCATCGATCCGGCGGAGCGTTCAACATGAAGGTCGTGCTTTTCTGCGGCGGGCGCGGAACCCGCATTCGCGAATATTCCGAAAGCATCCCCAAGCCGATGATCCCGCTCGGGCCTCAGCCGATCATGCGGCACGTGATGCAGTGGTACAGCGACTACGGGCACGACGACTTCGTGCTCTGCCTCGGCTACAAGGCCAACGTCATCAAGGATTTCTTCCTCAACACGCGGCCCCAGACCTTCGCCGACTGCGTCGTCTCGGGCGGCGGCAAGGACATCCAGCTGCTCAACGAAGGCGTCAAGGACTGGCGAGTCACGCTGCTCGACACCGGCATCTGGCGCAACATCGGCGAGCGCCTGTGGGCGGCGAGAAACCAGGTCAAGGACGAGAAGATGTTCCTGGCCAACTATGCCGACGGGCTCACCGACGTCGACCTCAACGACATGCTCGCCAGGTTCGAGGCCAGCGGCATGTATGGCTGCTTCCTGGCCGTGCGCGCGCCCCTCACCTACCACCTCGCCGACATCGACGAGACCGGGCGGGTCCGTGCGCTGCGCGGCACCGACACGTCGGATATCTGGATCAACGGCGGCTACTTCATCTTCCGGCCGGAGATCTTCGACTACATGAACGACGGCGAGGAGCTGGTGATCGAGCCCTTCGCGCGGCTGATCGCCGACAACAAGCTGATGGCCTACAAGCACGAGGGCTTCTGGCGCTCGATGGACACCCTGCGCGACTGGCAGTCGCTCGAGGACATGGTCGAGAACGGCGAGATGCCGTGGAATGCAGCCGTGCGAGCCGAACGCGCCAGGCGCAACGTCATCAAGGCCGCTTCATGAGGAGCCTGGGCCTGGCGCGGGAGGGCGAGCATCTTTCGCTGCTGTGCCTGGGCGCGCATTCCGACGACATCGAGATCGGCGCCGGCGGCACGATCCTTAGCCTGATCGCCCAGGGTGTCCGGCTCAGCGTCGACTGGTGCGTGCTGAGCGCGGCCGGTGCGCGCGCCGCCGAGGCAAGGGCCTCCGCGCAGGCCTTCCTCGCCGGTGCCGAGCAGGCGCGCATCGCGGTCGCCGACTTCGAGGACAGCTATTTTCCGGAGCAGCTCCGGGCCATCAAGCAGTGGCTGATCGAGCTGCGCGGCCGGGCGGCGCCCGATCTCGTGCTGACCCACACGCGGGCGGACGCCCACCAGGACCATCGGGTCGTCAACCAGCTCACCTGGAACCTGTTCCGCGACCACCTGATCCTGGAATACGAGATTCCCAAATGGGACGGCGACCTGGGCCGGCCAAACGTGTTTGTGCCGTTAACAAGCGAGACGATGGAAAGGAAGCTGGACTTGCTGCGCGAGCATTTCGGCACGCAGCGCTCGAAGGACTGGTTCGACAGGGGGACTTTTCAGGGACTGGCACGGTTGCGGGGCATGGAGTGCCGTGCGCCCGAACAGCATGCCGAAGCGTTCCTTGCCCGAAAGCTGCGCCTTCTTTGAAGACGAAGCAGCGTTCGGCATCACGGAAAATTGCGAATTCTCGGCCGGCCGTTTGACGGGATAAACCCGGGATTTCCACAGGAACTCGTGCCTGGAACGTGGCTCACCACTTGAAGTAGTGGCCACTTTCGGCTAACAAATGCAGAGCAAGTTGTGGGATGTATATACCTGTCTGCAATGCGGGACGGGCGTGAAGTGATTGCAGTAGCTGTTTTGCGGATTGAGGGCTGCTCTGATGGACACTTCGATGCTGCCATGTGGCAGCGACTTGCGTGATTTTTCCTTATTGGACATTCGCTTGGGCACAGTCGACGGCGGGGAACAGGGCCTGCTGGTGATGCGGTCGAACCAGTTGGTGGCCGTGCTGACGCAGGTCGACGAGGAACTCTATTCGGTCAAGGGGGGATGGTTCCTCGAGACGGGCTACGGCCGCCTCACCGGCTGTCACCAGTTGTTCGAAACGCTCGACGACGCGACATGCTGGATCGCCGGGCACTTCGAAACGGAGACGCACGAGACGCCGCGCTATTCGATGGCGTGAGGGCAAAGGCCGCCTGGAGCGGCAGCATCCAGCCTGGCGTCACGGACATCCGGCCCGGCTGCTGGCGTCAGCGGCGGCTCGCGAGCCCGCTGACGCCCCTTTTGCAATCCTGATGGTCGCAGCCCTGTGCCTGGCGGACACCGCTGCTTCAGCGGAGTATGCACCCGCGGGGCTCAGAGGCCGATTGCCGGGACCGGACGCGGGGGCGCTGGCGGTTGGCTGAACCTGAAGCGTCCAGCTTCAGGCAGCGGTGCCTGAACGCAAAAGATTCCCCAGATTCAAAGAGCTGGACGCCCTCTTCGCGTTCGTTCGAACGCACGACTCTGCTCAGCCCGGCGGTACCGCGCCGGTCACGCTCGTGTCCCTGCCGAGCTGGACGGCGAATTTGAAGGTGAACTCGCTCGACGTCATCATGCCGATGGCCACGTCCTCGCGCGCCATGGTTCCCGCCCGCAACTGCCGGGCGTAGCTCTCGACCCCGTAGGCGTCGCCGTCGCGCATCATCAGCAGGCGATAGAGAAAACCCACATAGGCGCGGTCGGACATGCTGAACGGCGTGTAGCGCGCGCTGAACTCGTCAGAGCGCAGAAGCGCGATCGCCATGTCGAAATAGCTCGCCTCGCCGCTCTCGAGCGCGCCGGCCCAGCGCGCCATGTCGTCGCCGCCGTCGCTGCGGCCCAGCACCAGGCAATAGCCGAAGCTCGCCTGCCGGCGCGCGATCGGCTCGACCGTCCGGATCGCCTTCAGATCGCAGTCGCGCGAGGGCAGCGCCGGCGGCCGCGGCCCCCTGATCAGGTCCCTGACCATGGCATAGGCCGGCTTGGGCTCGCCGGGCCACCAGCCCTTTTCGGCGCTGCCGGTCACCCGCACCAGCCCCATGACGGCCTCGAAGCTCGGGGTCCAGTAGGGCTCGTCCATCAGCTCGTAGATGTGGGCCGCCTCGATCCGGTACTTTCGCTGCATCTGGCGCAGCCGCGACATCGCCCATTTCAGCCCCTCGGCCTGCTGCTGTTCGCTGCGCTGGCTGCCATAGGGATTGTTGAATTCGGTGACCCATATCGGCCGGTCGTAGCGCGCGAGCTTCTCGAAGGCCCATTCGGGATCCTCGCCATACATGTGCCAGACGGTGATGTCCCAGGCGATGCCGTCCTTCCGCATGCGCTCGAACGCCCCGGTATGGCCCCAGCCGGCGGTGCCCATCGCCTTGCGGATGGTCGGGTCGGCCTCGGTCATGCCGTCCGAAAGCCCTTTCAGCACGGCACTCACCTTCACCCAACGCGGACCATAATACTCCAGCGCCTCGACGCCGCCCGCCGGGCCCCAGGAGCACGGATATTGGGTGCCGTCGTCGCGCTGCTCGCAAGGCTGGATGATGGCATAATTCTCCATCTCGTTGCCGAGTTCCCAGACGCGTATGTCGGACTTGAAGCGGGTGCCGAGCGCCAGCGCCAGCCTGCGCGCCCCGGCGTAGAGTTCGTCCGGGGCGGATTTGTCGAGGTCGAGCCCGGCCGGCGTGAGGACGGGCAGGATGTCGATCGAGCGCTGCCTGGCAGCGGCGACCAGTTCGGCGAGGCGTTCGGCAGTGTCGGCGCCGGTGACGTTGACGCGGTAAGAGCGGACGCCGAGGTCGCGGAGATAGTCGAGCTGGCGCTCGATGCCGATCCCCGGATAGGCCGTGAACGGATGCCCGTTCACGCCCCACATGAGGTCCGCGCGCGCCGGCGATGCCCAGATCGACAGGGAGCAGAGGACGGCCGAAGCGAGGCCGCGCACCGGAATTCGCCAATGGTCCTTCATGTCACGGCCTCATAGTTGAGCCTGATGTCCGAGTAGAGTTCGACGAACCTTCGCCGCTGCCCGAGCACGACGAGCAGGATGAAGAGATGGAGGGGGCCCATGAGGCCGCAGGCGAGCATCAGGCGGACGACCGGTCCCGCCCCCGTTGCGAATGCCTGCAATGCCGCGAAGGCCGTCGCCGCGCTTGCAAATCCGGCGACCAGGGATGGTCCGACGGCCCGGAGGATGTCCCCCAACCTTATCGGCGTGCCGTGGAAGCACCACATCAGGTGCGGGATCAGCCACAGCGCCAGCACCGCCGAATAGGCGGCGGAGACCCCGTTCGGCCCGTAAGGCAGGCCGATCAGATAGGCGCCGATGCACAGCATCGCGATGACGACCGCGATCGCCAGCGACCGCCGCTGCAGCCCGAGCGCGAAGAGCAGCCAGCCGGGCGGGTTCATCATCCCGAGAAAGAGCACGCTCGGCGCCAGCAGGCGGAAAGCCTCGTTCGCGCCGGCCCATTCCGGCCCAAGTATCGTCCCGACGATCTCGGGTGCGAAGAACAGGAACAGGAACGAGGTGGGCACGGTCGCGCAGTTCATGAGGTAGAAGAAGTCGAAGAAGTACCTTCTGAGCCCGTCCGGCTGATCCTGCAGCTTGGAGAGCGCGGCGAACGCGACCGGTCCGATCGACTGGCTGAGCTGGGTGGGCGGCAGCGTCGACAGCTGGCTCGCCCGTCCGTAGAGACCCAGCGCATCCGCGCCCCAGTAGCGGCCCAGCAACATCTTCTCCAGGTTGTAGGCCAGGTAGACGACGATCGTGTTGACGACGACCGTCCCCCCCATGTGGATCAGCGGCCTGACGCCGCTCGCATCGCGAGATGGCCGCGGCACCCACCCCGAAACGATCCATGCCCCGATGCTGTTGACCGCCGGCCATGCCACCGCCGAGGCCACGAGCGCCCAGTAGCCGTAGCCCATGAATGCCAGGGCTATGCCAAGAGCGGAGCTGACCAGGCCCGAGACGACGTCCAGCGTGGCCACTGCGCCAAAGCGCATCTGGCGCTGCAGCAGCGCGACCGGGACCGAACCGATCGACGTCAGGACGAACGAGGGTATCAGCGCCAGGACGAGCGAAGAGATGCGCGGATCGTGGTAGAACTGCGCCGCAAACATCGAAAGCACGTAGCTGCCGAGGGAGACGAGCAGCGACAGAAGCACCGTGAACACGAAGAGGAAGTAGAGCTGGCTCTCGGTCAGCTCCTTGTTCTGAATAGCGCCGCTGGCGATGCCCCCGCCTGCGATGGCCTGAAACAACCCGACCAGCACGACGGCCATGGTGAACAGGCCGAAATCGGCAGGGTGGATCAGGCGCGACAGGATCGCGATGAACAGCAGCCTGATCGCCACGTTGGCCAGTTGGCTGGCCAGCTTGGCGATGCCGCCCCGGATGCTCGAGTGCCGCAGCTTTGCGACGCTGTGGTATTCGCCGGCCACCGACGGCGCGTCGTCGCGGCTGGCAGCCGATTCCCTGACATTCAAGTTCATGTCGCTACACGACCCCCGTTTGGCCGGCCTGCCATCGGCCTTGGCAGCACCGGCTTCATCCCCCGTCCTCGTTGAGACACCGGTTCGCGATCTTGCCCAGACCCGTCCCGAGCGGGGGTTGGGCTTGCCAGTCGATGAGGCCGTCCGCCTGCCGGACGCAGGCAGCGGCCTCGTCATGTCCCACGGGGCGGGAGACGCCGGCGATCGGCGCTCTGAAAGAGTGGGAACCCGCCCGTTGGGTCATGCCTTCTTTGTTCCTTTCGGCCAGACACCGGACCTTTCCGACGCCGCACGGCGGGCGCGCTTGCGCCCCGCCGGCCGCTCGATGTTCCCATTTCCGCGGGCTGCCGCTCCAGTACTGACTACGGTCGATGCAGTGTCGCGGGCCGTAATTCCTATGGCGTAGTCTCGACCAAAATGACGTCGTGGCGCTCATGTCCCGTTCAAGCCGCGGCACATAACATCCGGCGCTGTGCAATCACCGCGGGGGTCGCCGGGATGCGGGCGGCAACCTTTCGCGCTGCTGGTAACTCGGAGATCATGAATGACAGCCGCCCCGCATGTGCTGCCCAGAGAAGCAGAAGGCCCCGCCGCAGCCCAAAACACCGCCGGCAGCATCAGATTTGCCGGCAGCTCGATCTTCGGTGCCGGCGACCTGGTCGAGGTCAGGAGCAAGGAAGAGATCCTGGCGACGCTCGATGCGAATGGCGAGCTGGAAAGCATGCCGTTCATGCCGGAGATGCTGCAATATTGCGGGCAGCGCTTCCGCGTCTACAAGAGGGCTCACAAGTCCTGCGATACCGTGTCGGGCGCCTACAAGGGACTGAAGCTCGAAAACGCGGTCCACCTCAGCCTGCGTTGCGATGGCAGCGCCCACGGCGGCTGCCAGGCCGGATGCCTGCTGTTCTGGAAGGACGACTGGCTGAAGCCCGTCGAGACGGCATCGTCGCCGACCGCGGCCAGGCCATCGCCACGCCGTGCGGACTGCACCGAACAGCAGCTTCTGGACGCCGTCAGCGACGGACGGCCGCCGGAACAGCGCCGCTACAGCTGCCAGGCGACGCGGCTGCTCGCCTACTCAGCGGCGCTGAAATGGTGGAGCTTCGGCCAGTATCTGGAAGACTTCACGTCCGGCAACGCCAAGCCTTCGGAAATGTGGCACTCGTTCGCCTACGCGACTTATGTGACGCTGACGATGGCACATCGCAGGACGCTGGGAAAACCGGGCCGGTGGCTCTACGACCAGTTCCAGAAACTGCGCGGCGGCCTCCCCTTCCCGGCGAGGAAGGGCAAGTTCGCGGTCAACCAGGTCACCCCTTGCGAGCCTCTCGACCTTCAGCCGGGCGAACTCGTCAGGGTGAAGTCATATGAGGAGATCCTGGCGACGCTGAACATCACCGGCGGCAACGGCAGGCTCCAGTTCGACGCAGACATGGTGCCATCCTGCGGAAAGACCTACCGCGTCCTGACCAGGATCGAGAAGTTCGTCGACGAAAAGGACGGACGGCTGCACGGCCTGAAGAGGCCCGCCATCATACTCGAAGACGCCGTGTGCCATGGCTGCTACAGCCATGACCGGATGATGTGTCCCCGCAGCATCTATTCCTGGTGGCGCGAGGTCTGGCTGGAGCGTGTTCCAGAAAACCGTGACGCCAGGCAATAGTCCGGCCAGCGGACAGCCCGAAACGTCGGACCGCCAATGCCTCGATCGATGCTGACCATAGCGATCTGCACGCACAATCGCAGCACCGACCTTGCCGAGTGCCTGCAGTCGCTGCTGGGCGGCCGCGAACGGGCAATGCCCCCTGTGCTCGTGGTCGACAGCGCGTCCTCGGAAAGCGAAAGGCTGAAGATCGCGGCAGCCACCGCGCAATGGCCGCAGGCAAGCCTGATCCGGGTCGAAAGGCCGGGGCTCGCGACCGCCCGGAACGCCGCGCTGGCCGCCACCCGTACGGACTGGATCGCCTATCTCGACGACGATGTCGTGGCGGCGGACGACTGGATCGACGAGGCCCTGCATGCGGTCCGTTCGGCACCGCCCGATTGCGCCATCGTCGGCGGCCGGGTGGACCCCATTTGTGCCGACGGGCAATCCCGCCACATCGGCCCCCGCTGGCGCCAGCTCCTGTCGCTCACGCAGGTCGAAAGCGATGCCGCCTCCCATGGCAATGTGGGCGTCGTGGGGGCAAACGTCATCTTCCGGCGCGAGCCGCTGCTTGCCGTGGGCGCGTTTTCGCCGCAGCTCGGCCGGATGGGCGAGGTGCTGCTGAGCGGCGAGGAGAAGCTCGTCGTCGAATGCCTGCGCAAGCAGGGCGCGACCATCCTCCATAACGGACGCATGCGTGTCGGCCACAAGATCCCGCGGGAGCGCCTGGAGCGCGGCTGGGCCGCGCGCCGCGCCTATTGGGACGGGATCACCGACCAGAAGATCAGGCGCATGCAGGGCGAGCGGGTCCGGCCCGCCGCACTGCTCAAGCTGCTCGCCTCGCTGCCGGTGCTTGGCCTGGCATATTTCGTCCCGTCGCCGCGGCAGGAGTTCTTCCTCCGCTTCTGGTACGACATCGGCTACCTGCGCGAGCTGTTCGCCAGCGTGGCGCTGCCGGCCGACGAACCGGCGATTGCCGCCGAACTCACGGACAAATCGGCTTCTCGGGCCCTCTAGGCAGGGATTTGCGCGGAGCGCCGACCCGATGCCTCTGGCCCGAGACGACGAAATAGAGCCATTCGCCCAATGCCGCGGCAAAGTCGAACGGCCCGGCCGCGTCGCCGATTTCGGCGAGGCGCTTCGTCTGCAGTGCCAGCAGGCGCGGGTTCCCGTTCCTTATCAGCGGCAGCAGCGACCGCCGCAGGAGATACCTCCGGTAGAGCCCGCGGCAATCCCGATACTCGCCCCGGCTCATCACCAGGGGCCCATATCTGTCGAGCAGCAGCAGCCACTCGAACAGGTGATCGCCGTTGACGGTGGCGACGGTCGCCGAATGGCTGTGCTCATGGTGCCTGAACGTGGCGAGAACCTCGTGCACGAAGCCGAAGGAACCGCGCATCGACACCCTGATCGCGCAATCCGCGTCGCAGGAGGCCATCGTCGGATCGTAAGGCGGGCGCCGGGCATCGAAGGCACGCTTCCGAAACAACAGGTGCGTGCCCGACAGCACCATCGTCTCGCGGCGCAGATAGGCCCGGACCACCGCGGGGCCTGGGAACACGTCGATGTCGGAATCGAGCTCCGACCCGAGATTGCCGACGTCGGCGCACAGGCAGCCGACGACACCGATATCGTCGCTGCGCTCCGCCACCTCGACCATGCGCGAGATCGCCGTGGGGGCGATCAGATCGTCGGCGCAGAGCAGGCGGACATATTTCGCCGTGGCCGGAGCCATGGCGGCGACGGCATTGAGGTTGTCGCACAGCGGGATGGTGGCGGGATTGCGCCGCGTCACGACGGGCACGCGGCGGCCTCCATAGCTCGCGATGATCTCCGGGGTGCGGTCGGTGCTGGCGTTGTCCAGGACGACATGCGCCAGATTGGGGTAGTCGCTCGCCTGCACGCACCGCATGGTTTCGTCGAGGAAGCGCTCGCCGTTGAACACGGGAGTGAGGATAGCCACCTGGGGATGGCTCTCGGTCGCACGCATAAGCCAGCTCCTGAGATCAACAGGCACGAACTCGCCCAACACCGCCGGAGGCCATCATTCCGGGAAATCCGGGTCCTGTCAGGCCCGCCAATCTGGCGACCTCGGCAGACAAAAGGCGTAGCGACCCGAGACGGCGCCGATGCTCGCGCGGCAAGACCGCCCTTCGCCCATGCCCGCGTGCTTACCTCCAACGTGTAGTGGGTCGCGCCGCCGTCGAAATGCTAGCTTCTTGTGCCGAGCCATCCCGCGAGCGGTTGACCAGATGACGTCGGACCTGATTGGACATGATCTGGAATCCCGCCGGCCGGATCGGACGGGCCGAACCGTCCGCGCACCGCATGTCCTGATCGACAACTCGCTTTCGGTCGTCAACCGCACCGGCGCCTACCACATCGCCAAGGACCTCTGCCGCGCGTTCGTGCCCGAGGTGGCCGACGTCCGCTACTGGCGGCTCGGCCGCCATGCGCCGGAGGGGCTGTTCCGCAAGCTGGCTGCACGGCTGATGATGGCCGAGATCGGCTTCGCCGGAAGCAGTGAGCGCTTGCTCATCCGCGACGATGTCGGCCGCGACGGCTTCAGGCTGTTCCTCGACCCGCTCTACGTCCTGAGATCGACGCTGGCGCCCGGTGACGTCGTCCTGTGCCACGATACCGGGCCGCTCATCCATCCGGCGCTCTACCATCCGGGCACCGTGGAGAGCTACCGCCACGCCTACGGCAAGATCGCGCGCATCCGCCCCGGCGTCGTCTTCGTCAGCAACTGGTCGCGCGACAGCTTCGTCTCCCTATACGGGTCGGACTTCCGCTTCCTCACGACCATTCCGCTCTATGTCCGCAGCGAACTGTTCGAAGGCCCTGCCGAGCCGGTCGACGGCCTCGCGCCGCCGTTCATCCTGACCGTCGGCGCCTTCGAGACCCGCAAGAACCAGACGACCGCGCTGCGGGCGTTCCGCGACGGCGGTTTCCATCGCCGGGGCGTACGCTATGTCCTTTGCGGGTCGAGGGGCGCGGGTCACGAGGAGATCGTCGAGCTGGCGCGCACCGTGCCGGGCGTCCGGATCCTCGATTACGTGCCGGACGCCGAGCTGCGCTGGCTCTATGGCAATGCGGAAGCCTTCCTGCTGCCGAGCCTGCTGGAGGGATTCGGCATGCCCGCGCTGGAAGCGGCCTACATGGGGCTGCTCCCGATCGTCTCGGCCGGCAGCGCCCTGGTCGAGGCCGTCGACGGGGTCTGCTTCGAGGTTCCGCCCGGCGATCCGGCAGCCATCGCCAACGCCATCGATGCGGCACTGGCGCGCAGCCCGGCGGAGAAGGCCGCGACGGCCAACCGTCTCAGGACGATGGCTGCGGCCTTCACCAAGGCCCGGTTCCTGTCGCGCTGGCGGGATTTGCTGATGTCGAACGGTACGGGCGGCGCGGCGGAAAGGACCGGCAACCGCAAGCCCACGTCCGCCTGATCACGCCTCGGACGACACCGTCATGTCCACCTCGGCCATGAGCCTGAGGTAGGTCTCGGCGATGCCGCGCCAGGTGTAGCTGCCGGCGCGGATGCGGCCGGCCTCGACCAGGCTGCGCCTGAGATCCGGCCTGAACTGCAGGCTGCGGATCGCCTCCGCCCACGCGTCCGGATCGTCCGGATCGGCATAGAGTGCCGCATCGCCGCACACTTCCGGCAGGCAGGGCGAGGTCGAGGCGACGACCGGGCATCCGGCGACCATCGCCTCCACCGCCGGCAGGCCGAAGCCCTCGATGCGCGAGGGAAACAGGAAGCACAGCGCGCCCGCGAGCGCCCATTTGAAGTCGTCGTCGCCGATCCGCCCCAGCCGCCTGAGGTTGCCCGGCAGCGGCGACACGTGGCGCAGGAGCTCGGCCTCGCCGATGTCCCCGGCCATCCAGACGTCGAGGCCCATGGCGTCGAGCAGCGGCGCGAGCCTGAGCAGCAGTTCGACGTTCTTGTATTTCTGGTCGCGCCCCAGGCACATCACATAGGGCCTGTCCGTCTCGGCCCACAGTCGCGCGCGCCCGGCGTCCCAGCGTTCGGCATGATCGGCGCCGTTATAGGTGACGGTGACCTTCTCCGCCGCGGCGACGTGCCAGGCGGCCAGGTGCTGGCGCGACAGCTGCGAGACCGTGGTGATGCGCGCCGCGCGCCGGCCGAGGATCGGCAGCATGATGCGATGCGCCCAGCGGAACAGCCGGCCGTAGCTTTCCGGCATCATGATGGTGTGCAGGTCGTGGATGCAGACGATGTGCCGCCTCGGGACGACGGGCGCGAGATTGCAGAAGCTCAGCAGGCCGCCGGGCACGTGCCGCGGCAGCTGCAGCTGGACCCAGAACTGCGGCAGGCGCGGCCGGCCGTATTCCGGAACCACGCGGACGCCTATGGCGCCGAGCGGCAGTTGCACCGCGCGCGGCGCGACGAGGTCGAGATGCAGCCCGCGCGCCAAGGGATGGCCCTCGGCCACCAGCGCATCGAGGGCGAGCGTGACTTCGCGGGCATAGCGCGCCACGCCGTTGGGGTTCAGGTTGACGAAATCGCCGTTGATGGTCCAGCGGCGGCTGCGGCCGCGGGAAAGGGCGACAGTTTCGCCCTGTGCCTTCGCGGATGGCACCGGCGTGAGGCCCATCCGTTGCTCGTTGAGCAGCCATCGTCCCGAACCCGGCAGCTTGGCTGCGCCCATCGGTCGGTGTCCTCCGATCCTCAGCGCGCCGCTTCGCTGCCTGTCTGGTCCCGAACCCTAACATGGCCGGAGGATGCGGACTTTCACACCTTGGAGGTACAGGCCTACTCCCACGCGCCTCCTTGGGAGGTGCGGCGGCTCCGATCTGCTGAGCCCGTGCCAGGTGGCAGTTCCAATGGCCGAAATGACGTCCCTCGCCCCTCAAGGCAGAGTAGGAGCCGCAGTCCCATCCCGCGGGAAGCTCATGGCGCGCCATTGGGCCATCAACGGCCGTTTCCTCGCCCAGCCGTTGACGGGCGTGCAGCGCTACGCACGCGAAATCGTCGGCGCAATCGACCGGCTGCTCGTCTCCCACCCGGCTGTAGCCGACCATCTCGACATCGAACTGCTCGTTCCGCCCGACGCCATCGTTGACATCGAGCTCGCTGCCATGCGCGCCCGCGTCGTCGGCTATCTGCGCGGCCACGCCTGGGAACAGCTGATGCTGCCGATGCACGTCAAGGGCGGGCTGCTCAGCCTCTGCAACACCGGCCCCGTCGTGGCCGCCCAGCACATCGTCTGCATCCACGACACCAACACGCGCAACTTTCCGCAGAGCTATGCGCCAAGCTTCCGCGCGCTCTACCGGGTCCTGCTGCCCGTCCTGGGCCGCAAGGCCGAGTGCGTTTCCACCGTATCGCACCATTCGGCGCGCGAACTCGTCCGGCACGGCATTTGCGCGCCGGGCAAGATCTTCGTGGCGCCGAACGGCCACGAGCACGCCGCGGGTTGGCGGGCCCGGCATTCGCTGAAGACGCAGATGGCCGCCGGCGAAGGCACGATCGTGCTTGTCGGCAGCAGCGCACCGCACAAGAACGCCGGCCTCATCGTCGGCATGGCCGACAGGCTGCATACCGTCGGCCTGCGCGTGGCCATAGCCGGCATGTCGGATGCGCGCGTCTTCAACCTGCCCGACGCCGAGCACGCGCCCAACCTCTCCTGGCTGGGACGGCTGACCGACGCCGAGCTGGCCGCCCTGCTGCGCGATTCGATGTGCCTGGCCTTCCCCTCCTTCGCCGAGGGCTTCGGCCTGCCGCCGCTCGAGGCGATGGCCCTGGGCTGCCCGGTGATCGTGTCGGACCGGGCAAGCCTGCCCGAAATCTGCGGCGACGCCGCCCTCTACGCCTCGCCCGACGACGCCGACGCCTGGTTCGACCGCTTCATGGAACTGCACCGTTCGTCCCAGCGCCGCCGGGACATGATCGCCCGCGGCAGGCAGCGGACCTCGCTGTTCCGCTGGGACACCTCGGCCGAACTCTATCTGCTGGCAATGCTGGAGGCTGGCGGACTTCAGCAGGAAGCCGCGATGGACGTGATCATGCAGTGACGGCCTGCAGCGAGCGGACCGCACCCACCGCGTCCAGGAACTCGTTGTCGAAACGCCTTTCGGAGAAGCGCTCGCTGTTCTCGCGGCAGGCCTCCGGCGCCACGAGGTCGCGGTTCGCCTCGAAATGCTCGACGGCCTGCCTCAGTGCCGCGACCGTCTGCCGTTCGAACAGGACTCCCGTCGGCCGTTCCGCCGTGCCCAACCTGCGGACGATGTCGACAGCCCCTCCCCGGCCGAAGGCGACCAGCGGGGTGCCGCAGGCCTGCGCCTCGGCGAGCGCGATGCCGAAATCCTCGCATCCGGCGAAGACCATGGCCCGCGCCTCGGCCACGGTCCTCACATAGTCGCGCCGCGGCAGATATCCGGCGAAGCTGACATTGGGGCCGGCCATGGCCCTGAGCGCCGCGGACTGCTGGCCTTCGCCGACGATGACCAGCCGCCGCGACGGCATCTCGTTGAACGCCTGGATGACGAGGTCGGTGCGCTTGTAGGGCGCCAGGAAGGAGGCCGAGACGTAGTAGTCGTGCTTGTCGGCCACGAAATCGAGTTCGTCGAGCGCCACCGGCGGGAACACCACGCGCGCGTCGCGGCCATAGATGTGCCTGATGCGCGAGCGCACATAGTTGGAATTGGCGAGCATCAGGTCCGGGCCGTGGGCGGTGCGGGTGTCCCATTCCCTCAGCCGGTGCAGCATGTAGCGGAACAGCATGCCCTTCGGCCCGAAGCCGAGCTTGCCCTGCGCGAGATAGGAGAACTGCTCGTCCCAGGCGTAGCGCACGGGGCTGTGCACGTAGCACAGGTGCGGCTGGTCGGGCCGGGTGATCACGCCGCGCGCGAACGCCGCCGACGACGAGATCACCATGTCGTAGGCAGTCACGTCGAACTGCTCGATGAGGAACGGGCAGAGGAAGAACAGCGAACGGTAGAATTTCCTGATCTTCGGCAGCCGGTTGGCCACCGAGGCGTGGAATTCGACGTCGCGGAAATACTGTTCCTTCACCTCGACCGGCAGGAAGTCGAACAGGGTGAAGACGTCGGCATTGGGAAAATGCCGGCAGATCTGCGCCAGCACCCGCTCGCCTCCCCTGAAGTCGGGGCACCAGTCGTGCACGATCGCCACGCGGTGTTCCACGGCCGGGCGCGCCTGCGGCAAGTCGAGGCGCGACGGCGACGCGAATTGCTCGGCCGTGACCAGTTCGGTCGGACTTGCGTGGCGCATGAGGTCGAACTCTCGAAGCCGCGGACTGCCCGACAGTCTCCGATTGCGCCGGCGGCCCGGCAAGTTGGCCAATCGGGTTGCCGGCGCGTCTATGCCCAAGGGGTATGGAACCTACCTCGGCCGGTCCCGCGGCATACCTCCAACGGCGCATGCGCCGGCCCCGGCGCCCCTTTTTTGCAGGCTGCCCGCCGGCATCCGGCCCTCTAGGCTCGACATGGATGAATCTGTCCGGAGGTCGGGCCTTGTCGACCCACAGCACGGGATTGGGCATGAGGATCGTGGTGGCAATACCGACGCTCGGACGCAGCGAGCAGCTGGCCCTGCTGCTCGCGCATCTGGAGCGCCAGACCCGGCCGCCCGACGAGGTCGTGGTCTCGGCGCCGGACGCGACACATGTCGATATCCCCCCGGTGGCGCGCTTTCGGGTCGTCCCCGTCTTCGGCAGGAAGGGCCTTACCGCCCAGCGCAACACCGCGCTCGAACATGCCGGCGAACGCTTCGACGTGATCACCTTCCTCGACGACGACTTCGTGCCCGCCGACGATTACCTGGAGCGCGTCGAGGCCGGGTTCGAGGAGCATCCGGACTATGCCGTCATCATGGGCCACGCCGTCATGGACGGCGCCCGCAACGCCGGCGTCGACTGGCGCGAGGCCAGGGCCGCGCTGGCGGAAGCCAAGTCGTCCGCCCCGGCCGTGCCGGAGATCGCCGACCATGTCGGCGCCTATGGCTGCAACATGTCGATCCGTGCCGCGTGCATCGGCAAGCTCCGCTTCGACGAGCGGCTGGTGCTCTACGGCTGGCAGGAGGACATCGACTTCACCAGCCAGCTGCGCGCGCGCGGCCGCGTGGTCGGCATCTCCTCGATCGTCGGCGTGCATCTCGGCCTCAAGGCCGGGCGGGTGAGCGGCGTTCGCTTCGGCTACTCGCAGGTCGTCAACCCGGTCTACCTCATCCGCAAGGGCACGGTGCCGGCGAGCTTCGCGCTGCCGCTGATGGCGCGCAACGTCGCCGCCAACATCGTCCGCAGCCTGCGGCCGGAGCCCTATGTCGACCGTCGCGGCAGGCTCCGCGGAAACCTTCTGGCAATGGCCCATGTCGTCACCGGACGCATCGAGCCCGAATACATCCTGAGGATCTAGGCGCGAGGGTAGGACATGCAGCTTTCACCGCTATGCAGTGCAACGAGGTCGGGTTCGGGCACGTGCGGCAGGATCGCGCTTGCGGCAGCCCTCGCTCTCTGCGCGACGCCTTTCGGTCTCGGCCAGGCTCGTTCGGCCGAATACCTGCTCGGCCCGCAGGACAAGGTCCGCCTCAAGATCTACGAATGGCGGGCTTCGAAGGACGTGATCTTCGAATGGTCGGCGCTCAACGACCAGTTCACCGTGGGCGCCGACGGCAAGCTGGCGCTGCCTTTCGCGGGCGAGATCGACGCCGCCGGCAAGGCGCCGGGCGCGCTCGGCGTGGCGATCGGCAACATGCTCGAGCAGCGCATGGGCCTCGGCCGCTCGCCGGACGTGTCGGTCGAGGTCGTGCAGTTCAGGCCCTTCTACATCACCGGCCAGGTGACCACGCCCGGCGAATTCCCCTACAGGCCGGGACTGACGGTGCTGCAGGCGGTCAGCATCGCCGGCGGCCTGCGCACCCGCGAGGACAATACCACCCGGCTCGAACGCGAGGTGATCACCGGCCGCGGCGACATCGGCCTGCTGGCGCTCGCCAACGTCAACCTCCTGGCCCGCAAGGCCCGCCTCCAGGCCGAGCTCGCCGGCGGCGAGGACATCGCCTTTCCCGACCAGCTCACGCGCCGCAAGGACGACAGTTCCGTCGCGCTCGCGATGGAACAGGAAGTGCTGGTCTTCCGTGCCCGCAAGGACGGCCTGGCGACGCAGATCAAGGCACTCAACGACCTGAAGGACTTCCTGGACAAGGAACTGTCATCGATCGAGGGCCAGCTGGCGCTCTACGACGAGCAGATCGCCCTGGTGCAGAAGGAACTCACCGGCGTGTCCTCGCTGGTCGACAAGGGTTTCTCCGCCGCCCCCCGCGAAATCGCGCTGGAGCGCAGCCTGGCCCAGGTCCGCAGCGACCGGCTGTCGGCGGAAACGGCCGTCTTCCGCGCCAGGCAGGAGATCAGCCGCGCGGACATCACCATCCTCGCGCTCAACAACCAGCACATGACCGAGGTCTCGCAGTCGCTGCGCGAGACGCAATCGCAGATCAACGACATCGCGCGCAAGACCGACACGGCCGTCCAGCTGCTGCACGATTCCGAGGTCACCGCGCCGCGGCTTCTCGCCCTGCGCACGCGCACCGAAGAGATCGAGCCGATCTACACGATCGTGCGGCCCGAAGCCGACGGCAAGTCGGTCGAAGTGGCGGCCACGGAGGCGATGCCCGTCGAGCCCGGCGACACGGTCAAGGTGAAGATCCCGCTGCCCTCGCTGGACGACGGCGGCCTGCCGCTGCCCGCGGAAGGTGAAACGTCGGCGATGCCGCTCCCCGACGCCGAGGCGACGGCGCAGCCGCTCGCCGGCACGGACCGGGCCGTGAGCGCCGGCGAGACGCAGTAGCCCCGGCGCGCGCGGGCGACGGCCTCCGCACCGGTGCCCGCCCTGGCCAGCCGATGCCGCGCAGCCTCCTGCTGCGGCCCGCGACGTTGGAAAAGCGGAAAAATCACTGTTAGCCGCCGCGGCTAGATGTTTCACTGTGGGACAGCGCCATGCAATGATTCGCCAGGGAGGAAGCGAACGTGCTCTGGAGCATAGTAACTGTCAGCGTATTCGGCGTCCTGCTGGGGTTGAGCTTTCGCGTGCCGGCCCTGCTCGCGGCGACCGCCGTGACGGCCCTGACGACGGGCCTTCTGCTCGACGGCCCCCTGCTCCCCAAGGTGTTGTTTCCGGTCCTTGCCCTGCAATGCGCCTATCTCGTCGGGCTCAGCCTGGCGAACCTGTGGCGGCGCATCGGCGCCGGCGGCCATTGACCGGTACGAGAGCTATTCCAGATGTGTGAAGCGGTTTTCCGTCCGGAATAGCGTCGACTACAAGCGACAACTAAGACGCCTCGTCGAACCTGATGACGGCGAAGACAGTGCGCACCAGGATGGCGAGATCGGCCCACAGCGACCAGTTGTGGACATAGTGGCTGTCGAGCGCGACACGCTTGGCATAGTCCGTGCAGCTCCGTCCCGTCACCTGCCACAGCCCCGTGAGCCCCGGCTTGGCCGAGAGGTAGTCGCCGGCGGCCTCGCCGTAGCGGCAGAGTTCGTCCGCCATCACCGGCCGCGGCCCCACGCAGCTCATCTCGCCGCGCAGGATGTTGAACAGCTGCGGCAGCTCGTCGATGCTCGACTTCCTGAGCAACCGGCCGAGGAAGGTGATCCTCGGGTCGCATTTCAGCTTCCTGTTTTCTTCCCACTGCCTGGCGGCTTCCGGATCGCTGACGAGATAGGCCTTCAGCACCTCGTCGGCATCCGTCACCATCGTCCGGAACTTGTAGCAGTGGAAAGGCTGCCCGCGGAAACCGACCCGCACGTGCGAATAGAGCGCCGGCCCGCCCGTCGTCAGCCTGATCAAGAGCGCCACGACCAGCATGATCGGCGCAGCCAGGACCAGCGCGCAGCCGGCGACCACGAGGTCCAGGATGCGCTTCGAACCGCCGCCCAGCGGTGCCGGCGGAAGGGCGAGCGTCGCCGCCAGCGGGTGATGCTGGCCGTTCGGCGCGGGCTCGGCCGGCTTCTCGAACGATGGCTGGGCCGACGGGGAAACCCAGGCATTGCCGCGCCGCACCGCAAGCTCGCGTCGGGAATGGGCGCGCACCCAGTCCTTCAGGCCCTGCACGAAGTTGCGGCGCGGTGTTCGCTTACCTAGAGCATTGATCGCCATGGCTGCCCCGGACGGTCGCGTTCATGGCCTTAGCTTCCCAGCCACGGGCATCTGCGTGCAAGAACGGCAAAGGTCGTACGGCGCAAAGCGCCACCCCTCCCCCCCTAAGCCTAAGGCATTAGCCGCAGGCCGGCCCGGCATGGGCGATGGGTGCGGCCCCCTACCCCGTATCCGCCACTCAGGTGACAGGATCCTGCCGGTCGGCCTTCCGTTTCAGGGTTGAAGCTTGCGGCCGCGCACCCTCGACGCGCGTCAGCGCGCGTTGTCGAAGCCGCGGCCGTAGGTCGCCGTCGACCCGGAGCGCGCATTGGTCAAAAGCACCCCGATGATCGAGGCCTTGCTCGCGTGCAGCGACCTGACCAGCTCGCCGAACAGGTCGACGGGCGTCCTGCCCCACTCGGCCACCACGATCACGCCGTCGAACAGCGCCGCCGTGGCCAGCCTGTCGGTGCCGCTGGTCAGCGGCGGAAGGTCGACGACGACGAAGTCGTAGGCCTGCAGCTCCGGCATCAGGATCCGCATGTTGCGCGGCCCCAGCAGGCCGCGGGCATCGACGACGTGGCTCGGCAGCATGTCGAACGTCGCGTTCTTGGTCAGCATGATGTGCTGCTCTATCGGCCCGCTGCCAACCGCGCCGGGGGCTGTCGTCGCGGGCTGCGGCAGCAGGTATCGGCTCAGCACCGAATGGAAGATGTCGGCGTCGATCACCAGCGTGCGCGTGCCGCACATCGAGTAGAGCATCGCGAGGTTGCTGGCGAAGGTGCTCTTGCCGTCGGACGGCAGGGCCGAAACGATGCCGATGCAGTGCAGGGAACGCGCGGAATCGGCGAGGCCGATGGCGGTTTTGACGTGCCTTAGGCTGTTGGCATAGGCCGAGGACGGCGTCAGCGCCACCGCGTCGAGCGTTCCGGAGGCGCCCCTGCCGGAGAGGACCGGCAACTCGCCGAGGCATTCGAGCCCGAACTCGTCGCGCAATTGCTTGGCCGACCGCACGGTCCGGTCGAGCATGTGCCGCAGGAAGGCCGCCCCTACGCCGAAGATCAGCCCGGCAAGCGCGCCGAAGGCCAGCGTCAGCTTGCGCCGCGGCGCGCTCGGCACCAGGGGCCGCGTCGCCTCGGTGATCACCCGCGCATCGGCCACCGGATAGGACTGCTGGCTGACCGAATTGGTGTAGGCCTGGAGGAAGCTCTCATACATCTTGCGATAGGTGTCGGCCGTCACCTCCAGCTCTTCGAGGGTGGGCGCGCTGGCGCCGGCACTGCCGTCGCTTCCATCCGGGCGCGGCACGACGTCGTAGTCGTGCTTGGCGCGGAATTCCTGAGCGATCTGCGTCGCCTCGTTCATCTGGGCGCGGAGCTGGTTCAGGCGATCCTCCAGCCAGCTGCCGCCTTCGCGCGCGGCGGCGGCCTTGGTCTCGAGCTGTTCGCGGACGAAGACGTCGGCGGTCGCATTGGCGACCTTCGCCGCGATGTCCGGATCCGGCGACTGGAAAGCGATGGCGATCGCATAGGAGACGCCAACCCGGCGGACGTCGAGGTTGTCGCTGAAGGCCCACATGGTCAGCCGTTCGCGCTCGAAATCGGTGAGCTGGGCCGAAGTCCCTGCCTGGTCGCTGCTGCCCCCGAACAGCCATTCGCCGTCGAGCCCGATCCTGTTGGCCGCCATCCGTCCCAGCTTGGCGAACCGCCCCAGGATCGTCGGCGGCGGCGCCCTGAAGGCGGCATCGTCCTGAAGGCCAAGTTCCTTGATGACGATGCTGGCGATCTTCTCCGAACGCATCACCGCGATGTGGCTCTCGACCTGCGCGGTGTCCAGGGTCAGGTTCACTTCGGTCTGCTGCTGCTGCAGCAGTTGCGGGATCTTCGGCTCGATCAGGATCTGCGTCATGGCGGTGTAGACGGGATCCGTCGTCGCCAGATAGAACCAGGCGCAGAAGACGGCCGCCGCGACCGAGCCAGCGATGATGCGCGCATACTGCTTCAGGAACGCCCAGATATCGGCAAAACTGATGAATTCGCGCTCGCCGGCATCATGAGGATCGGTGGCCTGCGGCCATCCGGACGTCAGGCGATTGTCCATTTCCGACCCCTGTGGCGGACGCGCTCCCGGCCCGGAGCGCCCGGATGGACCGGTGCCCGGTTCAAATGCAACCCGGCCATGGCGGGTGTCTTGAGATGCGGCATGAGCGTCGCGCCCGGATGTGACCCCATCGAAGCTTAGCCCTGCCGGTGGCGGCGTAAACGCCGCCAATCGGAGTATACGCGTACGCCTTCGGCGCCCCGTCTAGGCGATCGGCACGGGCCGGCCGAGTGCCGTCGCAGCCGACGACCGCACCACGGCTCGTCTGTTGCGCCTGGCATGCATGCGCGCCGCCATCACCACGGCCAGGCCGATGAAGAAGATCATCCCCGGATCGGCGCTTCCGTTGACCAGCGACCCCACCACGATGCTGGCCAGCGTACTGGCGCGTACGCTCGCCACCACCGCCTCGGTCTCGCCGTCGATCCATCCCCGCAGCGTCCCCATGCCGCGGACCAGCACGGCCACCAGCGTCGCCATGGTCAGCGCGCCGATGAGGCCGAGTTGCGAAAGCACCGCGATGGCCCAGCTCGACGCCCGCGAACTGCCGAAGCCCACGCCCAGGCCGCTCGTGTCGGTGAAGGCCTGCAGGCTCTTGACGTTCCAGTAGGCCCGCTCCTGGCCCGACGCGGACTGGGCCTTGTTGGTGACCGTCGCCTCGATCAGGCGAAGGAAGGGATCGAAGAAGCCGCGGCTGTGGAGTTCGATCGCGAGCGCTGCGGTGGCCATCGCCACCAGGGCGGCGAGGATGAGCAGTTCGTCGGTGGTGAGGCGGCCCGACAGGATCGAACGCGACAGCGCGTAGGCGACCGGCACTAGCAGGATGGCGAGGCCGGCATAGGCCGTCGACGACGTCGACAGCATGAGCAGCACGAGCAGCAGCACCGACAGCCACCGGGCGAGCCGCGCGCCCGTCTTGCGCCAGTAGGTATAGGTGAAGGCGAGGCACGCCAGCGATGCGGTGCCGAACGCCGAGGCTTCCGAATAGGCGCCGGCGATGCGGAAGAAGCCGGCCTCGCTGGCATTGGTGAGCATGGCGTAGTTGGCCGTCCGGATCGGCTGCAGCACGTCCCCCGCGCCGATGACCTTCGCGAAGATGTCGACGAGGCCCATGCCGGCATGCAGGCCGCACCAGAGCATGAAGCCACGCCGCACCTGGACCATCCGCTTCTCGTTCAGCAAGAGCACGCACAGCGCGACGGTGGTGAACCCGCCGAGGAGGAAATAGCCGGTCTGGGAAATATTGGCCGATACCGGCTCAAGCACGGTTTCGATCACCCCCTGGCGCAGCTTCGACTGGACGAAGACGCTCGTCAGTCCGGCGAACAGGCGCGGGAACAGCCACGCCCCCACGGCGGCGTAGACGAGGAGGCCGCCCAGGACCCAGAGCGGCCGCATGCTGCCGAACACCGTGCCTAGGTCGCGCCATATGCGGCGGCGCCCCGCCACCGCCGTCAGCAGCATGGCGGCGAACAGCGTGTAGATCAGCGGCGACGAGCCGCCGAGCGCCGGCACCGACGCAACCGCGGTCGCGCCAAAGGCCAGCGAGGCGATGAGGCTGACGATCAGCGTCCCGCGCGCGAGGTAGCCGGCCAGCAGCACGCCCGCGCAAACGATGAGACCGACCAGCGACGGTTGCATCGATCAGGCGCCCCGCCTGCGGTCGCCGACGGCCACGGCACGACCGGGCAGCCGGGAGCTTGGGCTCGGGAAAATTTCGTGGCCGAACATCGCCGTGGTCGAGCGTCGTTGCGTTCCGCCGATCATGCTGCAGATGACCGGGTGTCCCGCAAGCAGCCAAAAGGAGGTAGCCGGCGTATGGCCCCGGCACGCATGGACGGACCCGGCGGGCTCGCCCCTTCCCATACCTTCCAAGCGTCATAACGTCTCGTTGACGCCTAGCCTCTCGGCACCCACATTCCGGGGCGAAAGTCTTCCCTTCGTTCCCCCGAAGAGTAGCTGAAGATCCATTTTGGCCGTCGGCGCTGCCGGCGGGTCAGGCAGGTAATTGTGTTTCAGGCCGGTTTGGAAGAAAGAGGCATAGCTCTTTCATATTTGCTCGCCATCGGATTCATCGTCGCGATGGTACTTGCCGCAGCCGTCGTCGGCGACGCCGAGATCATCCTCCCCGAGGTCGCGGCCATGGCGGTCGCCCTGTGGGCCTATCGCGAGAAAGGTTGGGTGCGCCAGCCCGAGAAGATCTTCATCGCGCCGTCCGCCACCGCGGTGATCGGCTTCACCGTCAACCTGTTCGACATCCCCTACATCGCCAAGCTCGTCCTGGTGCTGTTCCTGATGGCGGCGCTTTTGCGGCTGATGAAGTCCAATTTCGCTCCGTCGCTCGCCACCGGCGTGCTGCCGATCGTCACCAACGCGACGCATTTTTCGTTCCTGATCGCCATTTTCGCCACCACGCTGGTGCTGATGGCGGGCGTGCTCCTCTTCAGGCTGAACAAGGGCGTTCCGCGCGATGCCCCGGTCAACTATTGGTACATGCTGGTGTTCCTGGTGCTGCACCTGATCTGGGTCGGCGTCGCCGTGGCTGCCGGCTATCCGCAGATGGCCGTCATTCCGCCGATCACCGTCGTGGTCTACGAGTCGCTGCAGATGCCGATGTACATGGCGAAAATGGCAATGAAGCAGGTTGCCGTCCTGACGCTTTCGGCAACGATTGGCACCCTCCTCTACCTCAACATCGACAGCTGGGTGCTGGTCGCGGCGCTCGACATGGCCATCGTCTACCTGATCCTCCGGATCTTCTCCGCCAGGATCCCGGCGGCCTATGCCTTCCCGCTGCTACCGTTCGTCTTTCCGGCGGAATCGGTGCCGCAGCTGCCGTATGCGGCAGCCGTCGTGTCAGCCTTCCTGTTCGGACTGGTCCTGCTGTTCAAGGCCTACGAACGCAAGCAGCTGGTCGCACAGGCCGCCTGACGCCCGTCCGATCAGATTGGCAGCGCTCAGTTCTCGCGAAAACTCCTGGAGAATGATTCGAGCAACGGGCCGAGGAAATAGGCCGCCACGGTCTGCTCTCCCGTCAGGATCATCACCTCGGCGGGCATGCCAGGGCTCAACCGCACCCCCGGAATCCGCGCAAGCTCTGCCCGGTCGACCTCGACCTTCGCCAGGAAATACGGCTCGCCGGAACGCTCGTCGATCAGCCTGTCCGCCGAGATGGTCCGCAACACCCCGTGGATCTGGGGCATGTTGCGCTGCCTGTAGGCGGTCAGCAGGATGCGGCTCCTCATGCCCGGCCGGACCGTGTCGATGTCGATCGGCTTGACCTTCGCGTCGATGATGAGCTTGCTCTCCGCCGGCACGATGTCGAGCAGAGGCGCGCCCGCACCGATCACGCCGGTTTCGGTCGTCACCCGGACGTTCATCACCGTCCCGGCAATCGGCGCCTCTATCACGGTTCGGCTCAGGACGTCGGATCGCGACGGCAGCTGGCTGCGCAGTTCGGCCAGGCCGGCGCGCACCTTCGTCAATTCCTCGTTCACCCGCTCCTTGTTCTCCTGGCTCAACGTCAGGAGCTGCATCTCCGCCTCGCCGATCTCCTGCTTGTCCCGCGCGATCGCGGCCCGGTTGGCCGCCTGCCCTGCCCGCAGCCCGGCCTGATCGCGCTGGAGCGCCAGGAGCCGCGGCAGGCGTTCCAGCCCCTTGCCGTAGAGCTCCTCGACCGACTTGATCTCCTTGCCGATCAGCATCAGTTGCGTGTCCTGGGCCGCTATGATCTCGTGCAGGCCGGCGATCTCCTCTTCCAGTTGCTTGACCCGCTGCCCCAGGATCCGGTCTCGCCCCTCCAGGGTGGCGCGCCGGCTGAGCAGAAGGTCGCGCTGGCTCAGCATCGTCGGATGGGCCTCGGAAACCCCCAATGCCTTCAGCTCCTCGGGAAACGCGATGTCCCTCGCGTCGGTCTGCTCGGCGACGAGGCGCGCCTCGGTCGCAAGCAGGTGGACGAATCGCTCCCGCAACTCGTCGCGGCCGGCGCGGGCCTGCGTGTCCTCGAGCGTGATCAGCTTCTGGCCCTTGGTCACCCGGTCGCCCTCCCGGACATGAATGGTCCGGATGATACCGCCTTCGAGATGCTGGATGGTCTTGCGGCTGCCGTCGGGGCTGACGACGGCGGGCGCGATGGCGGCGCTTGCCAGCGGCGCGGTCGACGACCAGGCGCCGAACCCGGCGACGAGCAGCAGGAACGCGGCATAGCCCAGCCTGCGGGGCCAGCGTGTCACCTGCGCGAGGCTTGGATCGGCGGCTTTCGGCGAAGGGCCGGCAAGCGCCAGCCAGAGCAGCATCATGATGCAGCCCACAAGCACGATCAGCGTCACATAGAGGGCGATCCGCGCCGCCTCGTCGGGATTGGCCCAGCCCGCCGCGGTAAAGACCTCCTCGTACCAGGCTTCCACGAGGGCCGCGTACTGCTGCAATCGCGCGATGACCTCATTCCACATGGCCGCTACTCCGCCGCCGTCGGGCCGCGGGCCGGCCGGCTCAGCATGCCGCTGGTCGAGACGACGCGCATGTGGCGGCGGCCGCCGCCGAGCGTCTTGAGCACCTCGTCGCGGCTGTTGAACATCGCGACGCTGCCCTCCTTCAGGACCAGGATCTTGTCGGCCAATTGCAGCGGCATCACCTGGTGCGAGACGATCAGGATCGTCCGCCCCTGCTGCTTCAGCTGGCTGAGCGCCTGGAGCAGCGCCTGGTCGCCGTCGCTGTCCAGGTTCGAATTCGGCTCGTCGAGAATGATCAGCGGCGGATCGCCGAACAGCGCGCGCGCCAGCCCGATGCGCTGGCGCTGTCCCAGCGAGATCCGGGTGCCGTGCAGGCCGACGACGGTCTGGTAGCCGTCAGGCAGGTGAAGGATCATCTCGTGAATGCCGGCAAGCTTCGCCGCCGCGATGACCGGTGCGCTCTCGACCTGCTGCAGGCGGGCAATGTTTTCGGCCACGGTGCCCGGGAAGAGCTCCACCTGCTGCGGCAGGTATCCGAGATATCGGCCCCTGTCCTCCGCGTCCCATGTCGCGATTTCGGCGCTGTCGAGCCGCACGTGACCGTGGGAGGGCTTCCAGGCCCCGACGAGCAGCCGGCAGAGGCTCGACTTGCCGGCCCCGGACGGCCCGACGACCGCGCAGGTCTGGCCGGGCTCCAGCGCGAAAGAGACGTTGTCGATGATGAGGTCCCCCGATCCCGGCGCCCGGTATTGCAGCTCCTGCGCTTCGAGCCTGCCAAGCGGCCGCGGCGGCTGGACGGGGTTCGCCACCGTGTCGCCGGCGCCGAGCAGCCGGCTCAGGTTCCGGTGCGCGGTTCGCGCCGATACGAAGCTCCGCCAGCCGCCGATCGAGCGCTCGATCGGGGCGAGCGCGCGGCTGAGGATGATCGACCCGGCGATCATGCCGCCGGCGGTCAGCTGTCCCCTCAGCACGAAATAAGCCCCGAATCCGAGGATCAGCACCTGCAGCGCGAGGCGCAGGGCGCGCGTGCTGCTGACGATGGCGACGGTCGTCTCGGCGAGGCGCTGCCCCTCGGCCTGGGCGTCGCGGCGCTGCGCCTGCCAGCGCGCCAGGACCATGCCGGTCATGCCCAGCGGGGCGATGGTTTCGGCGCTCTCGACATAGCGTAGCGCCTCCGCCTGGTTGTGGCGCATTATCAGGGTGGCGCGCTGCTGCCGCCCGCGCGTGAGGAAGTCGTTGGCGAGCGCGGCGACGAAGAGCGCCACCGCACCGCCCGTCGCCAGCATGCCGAGCCCGGGATGCAGCAGCCAGACGATCGCCAGGAACACCGGCGTCCAGGGTGCGTCGAGAAAGGCCAGGATGCCGTCGCCGCCGATGAAGGCGCGCAGGTCGGCGATGTCCTTGAGGCCCGCATCCGCGCCGGGGGCACCGGCAAGCCGCGCGTCCATCGACCGGCGGATCACGGGACCGCACAACTCGTTCTCGAGCCAGGCACCGATGCGGCCGAGGATGAGCCGGCGAGCCTGCTCGAACAGGCCGTAGACGGCGATGGCCGCGAGCGCCATCGCCGTGAGCAGCATGAGCGTGTCCATGGAGCCGCTCGCCAGCACCCGGTCGTAGACCTGCAGCATATAGAGGGCACCGACCAGCAGGAGCAGGTTGGACAGCAGGCTGAAAACGACGAGCGCCGGTGCCTGCCGCCTGACCGCGGCCATGATCGCGGCGAAGGAACGCTCACTGCGCGGCATGGCAGCATCCCCCGCGCCGCGACAGGTCGAAGTGGCGGCCGTGCGCCGCAAGGCGCACGGCCGCTTGCCGCCTAGGCGATGACGCCGTCGACGTGGTTGTCGTCAAAGATCCCTGTCCCATCGATCCCTATCGAGAAGCTGTCGCTGGCGGTATCCCCGTCGGCATCGGTGATCTGCACGGTGAAGTCGAGCGCCTCGTCCGGCGCCGGCTGCGTCTGCGAAATGCCGACCCGTCCGATGTCGAACTTGCCTTCGAGGCCGGTGACCTTGAGCCGCTCGTGCGAGTCGGCGTCGTACTCGATGAAGTAGTCGTCCTCGAGCCCTCGCACCTCGACCTCGCCGCTGGCCAGGAAGTCGACCGTGATGCCGTTCACGGGCGTCGAAACGTCGCCGGTGGCCGTGAGCAGCAGCGTACCGGTGTCGTCGAAAATCCTGACCTCCGAGATCGCGGCGATGGGATCATTGGTGTAGCCGTTGATGAACCCGTCGCCGCTCGGCTCGGTGGCGCTGCCGTCGCCCTTGGTGTTGTAGGCGGTCAGCCGCATTCCGGCCGGATCGTTGCCCTGGGTCTGCGAGATGGCGACCTCGCCGCCGGTGATCGTCTTCACGTCGCCGAACAGGATGTTGGTCTCGAGATCCGACTCGCCCTGGCTGAGATTCGGCACCGTGAAGTTCGAGTTCGGGCTGTTCAGGAAGGTGAACATCATCGTCTCGTTGGGGTCGATCATCTGGTTGAACACCCCGAGCGTGGTCGGCCCGCCGCCTTGCGAGATGTGCAGCTTGATCACCTCGGTCTCAGGCGTCGCCACCAGGCCACTTCCGTCGGACTGGACCATCGTGAACAGGTGGTTGCCCGACGGGGTTCCGTCGAAGGTGAAGTTGACCTGCGCCGGCGGCGGATCCTCGAGCACCTCGAAGGTGTAGTTCCCGCCCGTCACCGTCAGCTTGAAGAACGACGTGTCGCCGGCATTGAGCGTGCCGCTGTTGTCCGCATCGTCATAGTAGGTGACGACAGTGCCGTTGCCCGAGATGTCCCTGAGCAACGTCAACTCCGCGGAGGTGCCGTCGAAGATGGTCAGCGTCGCAGGCGAGCTGGTGACGCTGTAGGTCGCCGGCCCGTCGGCGCCGACCAGGCCGTTGAGCGGATTGGTGACCGAATCCCCGTCGGCGAAGTCGACCAGCCCGTCCGAGATCGGCCCGATCAGCGGCGTGTCGTCGTCGACGTTGATGCCGAGCGTACCGTTGGCGGTGTCGCCGTCGGCATCGGTCACCTGGTAGGCGATCGTGAAGGCCTGGTTGTTCTCATCCAGGCCGGTCGCATGCAGGATCGGGTTGTTCTGCGTCACGGTATAGGCGCCGGTCACCGCGTTGAGCGTCACCGTCAGCACCGTCGTCGAACCCTGCTTGACCAAAAGGTCGCTGCCCGACAGCTGGTAGGTGAAGCCGGACGGCGCCCCGGTGGTCAGGAAGGCGATCGAGCCCGCTCCGTCGGCGCCATAGCTATGGCCCAGCGTGCCGGAAGTGTTGGACGCATCCGCGTCGTCGCCCGTGCCGCCGGCATTGCCGCCCGTCAGCGCGTCGTCGTCGAGCAGTGCCGTCAAGTTCGCGCTGGTCGTCGGCGTATCGTCGTCGACATTGACGCCGAGCGTGCCGTCGGCAGTGTCGCCGTCCGCGTCGGTCACCCGGTAGGCGATCGTGAAGGCCTGGTTGTTCTCGTTCAGGCCCGTTGCATGCAGGATCGGGTTGTTCTGCGTCACGGTATAGGCGCCGGTCACTGCGTTGAGCGTCACCGTCAGCACCGTCGTCGAACCCTGCTTGACCAAAAGGTCGCTGCCCGACAGCTGGTAGGTGAAGCCGGACGGGGCTCCGGTGGTCAGGAAGGCGATCGATCCGGCTCCGTCGGCGCCGTAGCTATGTCCCAGCGTGCCGGAGGTGTTCGACGCATCCGCGTCGTCGCCCGTGCCGCCGGCATTGCCGCCGGTCAGTGCGTCGTCGTCGAGCAATGCCGTCAGGTTCGCGCTGGTCGTCGGCGTGTCGTCGTCGACATTGACGCCGAGCGTGCCGTCGGCGGTGTCGCCATCCGCGTCGGTCACGCGGTAGGTGATGGTGAAGGTCTGGTTGTTCTCGTCCAGGCCGGTCGTGTGAAGGATCGGATTGTTCTGCGTCACCGTATAGGCGCCGCTCGTCGTGTTGAGCGTCACCGTCAGCACGGTCGTCGCACCCTGCTTGACCAAAAGGTCGTTGCCCGACAGCTGGTAGGTGAAGCCGGACGGCGCCCCGGTCGTCAGGAAGGCGATCGAACCGGCGCCGTCGGTGCCGAAGTCGTGCCCCAGCGTGCCGGAGGTATTGGCCGCATTGGTGTCGTCGCCGGTGCCGCCGGCATTGCCGCCCGTCAGCGCATCGTCGTCAAGCAACGCGGTCGCGTTCGCGCTCACGCCGGGCCCGTCGTCCTCGATCACGATCTGCTGGCCGACGGCGGCCGAGGCCGAGCCGGGCGTCTCCACGCCGATCCCGCCGACGTCGAACTTGCCGGCAAGGCCGGTGATCTTGAGTCGCTGGTGGGTGCCGGCGTCGTATTCGACCGTGTAGTTCTCCTCGAGGCCGAGCACGTCGACCGTGCCGTCGGCGCGGAAGTCCACGGTAATGCCGTTGACCGGGGTGGTGACGTCGGTGGTGGTGCTGAGCAGCAACGTGCCGGAACCGTCTTTCACCCGGATCGCGGTGATCGTCGAGATGCCGTCATCGGCGTAGCCGGCGATGAAGTTGTTGCCGGTCGATTCGGTGGTGCCGGTCGCGATGCTGGCGGTGAGCCGCATGCCGGCCGCGTCGTTGCCCTGGGTCTGCGAGATCGTCACCGAACCGCCGGAGATGGTCTGCAGGCCGCCGAACAGGATGTTGGTCTCGAGATCCGCCTCGCCCTGGCTGAGGTTCGGCACGGTGAAGTTGGCATTCGGGTTGGTGACGAAGGTGACGACCAGCGTCTCGGTCGGGTCGATCATCTGGTTGAACAGTCCGAGCGTGGTCGGCCCGCCGCCTTGCGAGATGTGCAGCTTGACCACTTCGGTCTCGGGCGTCGCGATCAGGCCCGTCGTGCCGGACTGGACCATGGTGAAGAGATGGTCGCCGGAGGGCGTGCCGCCGAAGTTGAAGGCGAGCTTCTCGCTGGCCGCGAGCCTGAGCGTGTTGCCGAGGTCGACCGCGTCGTCGGGATCGGTGCTGGTGCCGTGGAAGATCGGCACGTAGGTGACGATGTTGAACGTCACCTGGGCGCTGGTGGCGCCGACGTTGATGATCTCCTGCTTGAAGATGACGAAGGCGATCGCATCGAGGCTGCCGTTGCCGTCGCTGTCATATTTGCCGATCACGGTGTCGTTTCCGTCGGCGAACAGCAGGATGTCCTTGCCGTCGACGGTGTTGAGCCCGCTGTCGTCGCCGTCGAGGGCGCCGCCGGCACTGTCGGTGAACTTGACACCGGTGATCTGGGCGCCGGCGGTGGCGTTGACGGTGACCGAATTCGCCTTGGTCGCAACCCCGACGCTGGTCGGGAAGGTGGACGTCAGCCCGAGGGTGGTTTCGAGATAGGTGCGGAACGCAGCCGGCAGCGAGGAATACGCCACGTCGGTATCGGTGAAGCCGTCGCCGCTGTCGCCGGTTTGCAGGCCGGTCGTCTGGTCGTTTACGGCCTCGTCGTTGAGAATGAAGCTGATCGTCATGGTCGTCCTCCGTGCTCGCGCGCGGCCTGCCCCGTTGGGCACGCGCGTTCACGCCATGCCCCGGCCGGTGCTGTTCTGGCTGTCAAGCAATTCAGGCAGGACACGAGGCATGGGGGCCGAAACTAGGCCGCCATACCTCTTCACGCTCTTCTAGTGGACATTTCCCAACAGCGCATACGCCGCTGCGTCGACACGGGACGCAACGACGCACACACGCCTCCCATTCGCCCGGCAGCCCAAGCCTGCCGTACAGAACCGAATATTAGGACCATGATATATTAAGCGCAATTCAGCCATTCGATTGACTGTCGCCGCTCTATTGTCAATCCACCAGCTTCACAGAACAGGCTACAGGGGGACGATACGGTCCTACGTCGGGACGGTATAAGCCGCCCCGTTCAGCCCAGTTTAATCCGGCAAACGCACCAACGTGCCCGAGAAGTCCACATGCAGCCTACGGAACTTTTTTCGCACTACCGTCCAATCTTGAACCGCATGACACGCGTCGAGCTCGAGAGAGAAATCGAGCCGGCCCAACCGCTCGATGCCGGCGGCGGTTGATCATTTTGCATCTTGCCTGACCGGTGCGCAGGAGATTCGGCAACCGCACGGACGGACGGCTTCGCGCCTCTTAGAGACGGTTTCGTTCCAGCCTATTTCGCAGAGCTGGGCGAGATTCTGAAAACCGGTTGGAGTGATTGACCTGCCGACCGCGACCTTATCGAACCGGTTGTTCTTGTCCGTACCAACGCGTTCACGATTGCAGCAAGTGACAGAGGCGTTTTGTCGAAATTTGACTCAGGTCTGTCTTTTGCTTTGATCCGACAACGCGGAGTCCCCGGGTACAGGATTGTCGAGATCCCTCCGTTTAAGAGGCAGGGAGAGGCGGAATGCCGAACCGCGCGGATCGCTGGCGGTCAGTACGAGATTCCCGCCGTGCTGGCGAGCAATCTCTCTTGAAATGTACAGCCCCAAACCAGACCCGTTTACCCTTTGCCCAGCAGCGCGATAGTACTTTTGGAATATCCGCTCTCGGTCATCGGGAGCAACGCCAATGCCTCTGTCTATCACGTCCACGAATGCGGCATCTTCATCGACCGAAAGCTGCACCGTCACTGGGCTATTGTTAGTTGAGTATTTCAGGGCATTCTGAATCAGGTTTTGCAGCAATATCTCCAGCAAGTTGCGATCACCTTCCAATACGGCTTCTTCGCCTGGAATAAATTCCACACGTTTGGCGGCATCATCATCTAGCCCGGTTTTGGCGATAAGAAGTATTTCGTTCAGATCAAGCATCTCGGTCTTGGCGAGCGATGTGCTTCCAGCGGTAATTTGGTCGCTGGCCAAGACGTTCTCGATCAACATCGACATCTTCTTGACAGCCTGTCGAATCTTGGCGATTCGTAGCGTTGTGGCGCTGGCGTTCTTGTCTATCGAAAACGATAGATTGTGCGCGGAGGCTGCGATCACGCCCAAGGGGCCTCGGAATTCGTGCGATACCAAGGCTATGAACTCCCCTTGCTGAGCCAGGGCATCGTTGACGGAGTTCAAGGATTGCATGAGCTTCATCTCGAGGAGGTGACGTCGATCTATCTCGGCGTTGAGCGACGCATTCTTTTCAGCGAGTTCTGCAGTCTTCTCTTGCACCTTGAAGGCCAGGTTTTGTTCGGCGGAGCGAGACATGGCGATGACGCGGTCCTTTTCCTCACTCAAGCCGCGTTCGGCAAGCTGCGCCCGTTTTGCTACGGCCGCACTCAGCAATGCTAGATGAATTAACGTTCCGGCAACAAACAATCTGGATAAAGAACTATCTATAAGAAGAATATTCGCACCAGTATATTGCGCCTGCATTAAAAGTATTATTCCTATCACACTTGCGAATGCAATTGCCGGCATAATATACTGCTTTTGCTTTTTAAAAAACAGAAGGTATATTACAACGAAAGAAATGAAAATGTGCGACAACTGTTGCAGCCGCGATACAAAAAAACCGACATCGCCATAGTACCCCGCGATTGAGAATATCAAGGCAATACCGTTCAGCAGGGCAACTCCCTGCACGATGTACCACCCCCAAATCCAGTGTCGGTGAAACTCGAACAAACGGCCGAGGAACAACACCATGACGATGCTATAGAGGCATACAACGACCCCCCAGATGCGATGAATCTGTTGTGGAGCCAACAGGTATAGAAGCTCGGAGGCATATCCCAGGTGGAATATGGCCAACATCCCCGACTCCACCAGCACGGCAGCATACAGAAGATACAGGGAATCTCTGAGCCGGGCCGCATACAGCAGATTGGCGCATATCATGGCCCCGACAGCGCCAACCACAATCCCTATGATCCAATCGTCGGTCCGCCGGTTTGCTTCGTATCCTTGCTTTTGCCAGACTCGTAACGAGGTGGTTATCGAAGTCATCGACTCGAATCGAATGTAATATTGATGCTCCGCGGGTGGCACGGAGATTGGAAAGAGGGCAGGATATGCGCGAGCGCCGCCTTCACCACCCTCCGGCGAGACGGTCAAACGCCCAGACTCGTCGGGCGCATAGAGTATTACATGCTCTATGAGTGGCCGCTCCACCTCTAGCAGCCATTGACTGGACGCCGAGGGGGCGGACAAGGAGAAGCGCACCCAGATCGCACCCTTTCTATATCCCTCCGTGAGCATCGAAGGAATTGGTTCGAAACGGATGTTGGGACCTCCCGATTCGATGTCGTCGATTGTGAGCTCGCCGGTGGGGTCGCGAAGAAGCGAAAGGTGCCCCCCAAGTGAAACTGGCGCCGTGATACCATCTTCATTGTTCAAGATTAACGCCCAGGACGCCTGCGGCACCAAGCAAGCAAACAGGATGGACAACGAAATGATTAGATGAGATCGGATAATGCGGTGTTGCGGCATGGAGGATTCGTTGATGTTCGCAGAAGAGTTTAAGCAAGGGGACGTTGCGATCGCTCCCCTCGTTTATCTCGTTGATGACGATGAGGATTTCCGCGAAGAAATGGTGTTGGGCCTATCCGGACTGGGCCTCAACGTACAGGGCTTTCAAAGTGCCGCGGCTTTGTATCGGGCATACGCGTCCAAGCCCTCGCAGATCGTTATCCTCGACATCGGCCTGGATGGAGAAGACGGTCTGTCCATTGCCGCCCATTTGCGGGCATCGCAATCGATCGGAATCATCATGGCCACGGCCCGAGGGGCCATCAATGACCGCATTGCCGGCCTTGAGAACGGTGCGGATGTCTATCTCGTCAAACCCATAGATGTCCGCGAGCTTGCAGCTACGGTGGTCGCGCTCAACAGCCGCCTCAACAGCCATCGCAAGGCCGCGCCTCCCCCTCAAACCCCACGATGGGCACTGGTGGAGGGCGGCTGGACCCTCACCGACGGCATGGGCAATCGCTTGCAGCTGACCGTCTCGGAGCGTCGCCTCTTGGGATGCTTGTTTCGCGAGCGCGGCAACACCGTTGAGCGAAGCGCGCTTGTCGAGGCCATGGATGCGGACATCTATGAATTCAACTATGCTCACCTTGACACCATCATAAGTCGCCTGCGCCGCAGAGCTAAAAAATCCAATATGCTACTGCCCTTGCACGCTATTCGCGGACTTGGCTTTACCTTCTCTGATTAGAGTCGTCTTCTTCTGTCCTTTGTCAATTTGCAATTTATTCAGATACTTGGCGCTTCCTACGTTACTCTTTCGGAGCCGGTGGCCCAGTGGTTCAATGGCCACGTGCGAAGGCGTCGCCGTATTGTCGCGATCGGAGGCGCGGATGCGTCGGATCGATCGGCGCTTCCCGCTGTCGTAGAGCGTATTGCGGGTCGGTGTATCGTGAGCGGCATTTGATCGGCATTGGCCTGTATGTGGCGCGATACTTGCGCCACATAGGACCGGTTCATCCGTTGGAGCCGGCTCGGTGCCTTCGCATCGAACCCGCCAGGGGTGGCCTGAACTCGAAGTCACATACGGCATGCGCCGCAAAAGGGCGGCAGTTTTTCATCATGCGGAATTCATGGCAGATGAGCGATTGCACGGGCGCGGCCTTCGTGACCTACGGGTTTCCAAAAGCCAAGATCCTGCGCGGCGACAGAGGGCATGGCGCGAAATGATACCCTGATGCTCAGGCACAGCGGACCATCACTGCCTGCATCCCATCAAGAATGAGCGAAAAGCTCCATACCCCCGCACGGCAAGATCAAGAACCAGCGTCGTGCACACGCCACGACTGAGAATCTTCGCCTCATCTATCACATTTTTGACTCTGATCAAGGATTTCGGATCATCCCTACTCGCAATGTTGAGATTTTATTGCAAGACCGACAGTAAGAGTCAGTACATGTCAGATAGTGACAGCTTATGAAATTGTGCCGAATCTGGGGAGAAATTATGTTCGGGAGAACTTTCAACAACGGGGCTCCCCTATGCATCAGCCTGCAACCAAGAATTTCATCAAGAATCGTTTCAGTTCGCGGGGTGACTTCAACCTGGGCAGCCCGATCTCGAGGGTGGGGCGCGGTTCTGGTGACCTACGGGCGGTCACATCGACCATCGCGATTGCCGCGGCGGTCTCGCTTGGCGGCTTGGTCTCCGCCACGGGTGTGGCATTTGCTGGCAGTTGCGTGACTGTTGGCGCAATTACAACCTGCTCCGGCCCTGGAGCGGCCGGTGACTCGGGATACAACATCATTTTCCCTGGGGCGGGGACGGTAACCACAACCCCGGGTTTTGGCTTGACCAACGCCACCGGCGCTACCTGGAACGACGCTTTCTATATCCGCGGCAGCGGCGATTTGAGCTTCATCGATGAAAATGCCTCGGTCATTTCGGGCGCTGGCGGCGGCATTGACATTGCAAACACCGGTGCCGGTTCTCTCACGGTAACGTCCAACGGATCGATTACGGGAAATGCGGTCGGTGGGCTTTATGCCAGCACCTCCGCATCGAGCACGACGGCGACAATCAACGTGAATGATGTTACGTCGAACGGCGGCGTAGGCGTTTGGTTGTCCCATAATGGTACGGGCAACGCCGTTGTTTCAGTAAATGACGTCACAGCCACCGACAAGGCCATCTTGGTCCAGAACAATGGCGCCGGGTCGACGACGGTTACCGCCACAGGTGACGTTAAGGGCGGAGGTACGGGTATTGCTGTCACGAATGGCGCCAATACCACCGGTCTTGTTATTGACGCCGGGAGTGGGGACGTCTTGGGCGGCGATCGTGGCATACATGCCATCAACAATGGCCAGGGCGCTGTAACGGTCACGTCTACGGGCACATTGACCGGCACTGGCGTTGATGGCCTCAGGATCGACAGTGCTGGTACCGACGTCACAGTGACCGCCAACGACACGAAGGGCCCCTTCAGCGGCATTGCCGTATTTAACAACGGCAGTGGCGTGACGAACATAACGTCGACCGGCCAGGCTGTGGGCGGTTCGTTTGCCGGCATCTATGCTGTAAATCAAAGCACGGCTACGGACATGACGATCAATGCCGTGGACACGACTGGTTACCGTGGCATCTTCGCTTCGAACCTGGGGACGGGCGGAACCACGGTCACCTCGAGCGGCACGGCAATCGGTGCGGTTGGAGCCGGCCTTCACGCCGAGGCTTTCGGAACATTCTTGACGATTAGCGCCAACAACACGACGGGCGGCCAAAACGGCATCTATGCCGAGCAACATGGTACGGGTCTGACGACGATCACATCGACAGGTCTTGCAGAGGGTTCCACCGACGGCATCCGTGCCCTGACCGCCGGAACCGGGATCAGCATTGTCAATTCCGGCACCGTCCGGAATAGCTCCGCCGCATCCGCCGATCTGGCGATTTTTACCAATGGGTCTTCGCAGATCATCAATTCGGGCCTGATCACCGGCACTGTTACCCTCAGCAACCTTGGCAACGATGTCCGCAACTCGGGTACGTGGAACACGGCTGGCGGCACCAACGAGTTTGGCACGCTGACCACCAGCAACAGTGTCAACAACACCGGCACGATCATCGCTGCCAACAACAGCACGACCTCCCAGAACACCGTCTTTGGAAATGTCGGTACTTTCAACAATGGCGGTCTGCTCACCTTGGGCGACCAGCAGGCAGGCGACGTCACCACAATCAACGGCAACTATGCCGGCTATGGCGGAACGGTCGTGCTCGACACGCAACTGGGCAGCGACAGCTCGCTGACGGACAGGCTGGTTGTCACCGGCAATGCCACCGGTAGCACGACGCTGGCAATCCGCAACGCGGGCGGCCTGGGCGCGCAAACCAACAACGGCATTGAAGTGGTGACCGTAGGCGGCACTTCGGACGCTGACGCCTTCAGACTGGCCAACGCGGTCTCTGCCGGCGCCTTCGATTATGGGTTGTACCTTGGGGGTACCGACGGGAACAACGCCAACGACTGGTTCCTTCGTTCGACGAACGCGATCAACGCCTCGTCCCAGACCTCACTGGCCTATGGCCAGACGCTGGCCAATTATGCCGACGCGACACTGGGCACGCTCCAGCAGCGCACCGGCAACCGCTTTTGGTCCAACGGCCAGTCGCAGGTGGTGGGCGGTCTGCCGGGCGCGGGCGCCTGGGGCCGGATCGGAGGGCAATACTTCTCTGCCGATCCCGTGTCGGGTTCGGCCTTTACACAAAGCCTTGGCTTCATTCAGGGCGGTTACGAGGGCGTGGTCTCCGACGGCAGCAGTGGTGACCTGACGTTGGGCGGCTATGTCACTGTCGGTACATCGCGGACGGATGTCGATACCACCCGCGATCCCGTCACCGGGGCGTTGCGTGCCAATGGGAAGATCACAACGACTGGTTATGGCATCGGTGGCAACCTGACCTGGCTTGGCAATGACGGGTTCTATGCCGACAGCGTCGTGCAGTTGACCTGGTACGATAGCAACCTGTCCAACAAGGCGGGTGGCAACAATGGCGGCTGGTCCTCGACGATAAGTCAGGAAGTGGGCAAGCGATTCGACCTCGGTTCAGACTGGTCGATCGTGCCGCAGGCGCAACTGGCTTGGACCTATGTCGACTTCGATAGCTTCACCGACGAGAACGGTGCGGCTGTCTCAATGGGCAAAGGAGACAGTCTGAAGGGTCGCCTTGGCATCCGGTTCGAGAACGTGTCGAGTTGGAAGAGCGACGCCGGCACCACCGAACGGCGGCAGGTCTACGCCATCACCAATCTGAGCTACCAGTTCCTCAACGGAGTGGGGGTCGACGTTGACGGAACCTCGCTTACTCAGGACAACGAGCGTCTGTGGGGCGAGATTGGTGCAGGCGGATCATATGCCTGGAACGACAAGGCCAGCGTCTTTGCTGAGGCCAGCTACGGGCATGCTCTCGCGTCTGGCGACAATTACACCGCAAAAGGCACGGTTGGCTTCAACTATAAGTGGTGATCCGACTCTATGCTGAAAAGCAGTTCTGTCGCCGCCCCAAGTGCGGCGACAGAAAAAGCGGCCCGTTTGCCCACCGCTTTATGATCGTGCCGGCAGCCGCAAGCATGAAGCTCTGAACGTCGCTTGGCGTTTGAATCATTGCGGTGTTCCATGTCGAACAAACGCCGCCTGCCTGGGGCTTTCCAGCCGTCCCGCCGCCGCCTTCCCATGGTTGTTGCGCCTTTGGGCTTGATGCTGGCGAGCGCGCCGGTGTCGGCCCAGCAGGTCATCCTGAGTGGCGACACCGGTCCTTCGGACCGGACGAGCGTCGCCAGCGGTGACGATCTGGAGATCGGCCGCACCGGCGTCGCCAGCCTTCGTTGGGATCAGCGGGTGCAGAAGCGGATCGTCATCGACGGCGAAGAGCGGATCATCGACTGTTTTGAGGTTGTCCAGGAGAAGAACGCCAAGCGCGCCGGCGGTAAGAAGCTGTTCCTGCCGATTACCCCAATGCTGGCCGAAGCACTGGCCCCGCTCAAGGTGGATGATGGCACGGTTCTGAAGACTGGATACGGGAGGCGTCCTCGGCCAAGTCGCTCACTGGCGCCATGGCTCATTGGACCAACTTGGCGGGCTGCCGGCTGGCCTAACCATGCATGGACTGCGGAAGTCGCTGGGCGTGTATCTCGCCAAAGCCGAGGCGTCGACGCGCCAGCTGATGGAGATGCTGGGCCACGACAATATCGAGCATGCCGAGCTGTATTCGCGGGAAGCGCCGCAGATTCGCCTCGCAGTCCAGGGCATGGACCGGGTGACGCGACTGGTGGGCAAAAAGCCGCGTGGCTAAGCGGCTGGCTAACCTTGCTGGCTAACCGCCATATAAGCAGTTGAATTTATTGGTAAATTGGTGGGCCCGGAGGGACTCGAACCCCCAACCAAGCGGTTATGAGCCGCCGGCTCTAACCATTGAGCTACAGGCCCCACGCGCGCTGGATAGTGGCTTTTTCGGGCGGAGACAAGCCATCTTCGCCACGCTCTTGCGCTCCGCCGCAATCCACCCATAATCCGCCCCTATTCGGCATGGCCGGAAGGGCCATCCAGATGGAGAATATTATGAATCGCAAATACATAGCGCTCGCTCTCGCGAGTGCTCTCGCGCTTCCCGCGGCCGCCGCCCGCGCCGAGACCACGCCGCCGCCGCGCATCGTCGTGACCGGCGAAGGCGAAGCCACCGTGGCGCCCGATCTGGCGCTGCTGTCGTTGTCGGTGATGCGCGAGGCCAAGACCGCGCGCGAGGCGCTCGACGCCAACAACGACGCCATGGCCGCCGTCATCGCCGCCATGAAATCGGCCGGCGTCGAGGACCGCGACCTGCAGACGGCCGGGATCCAGATCTCGCCGCGCTACAACTACACCAACAAGCCCGACGGCACCCAGACGGCGGAACTGGTCGCCTACCAGGTCACCAACACGCTTTCGGTGCGCATCCGCGACGTCGCCAAGACCGGCGAGATCCTCGACAAGTCCGTCTCGCTCGGCGTCAACCAGGGCGGCGGCATCACCTTCGCCAACGACAACCCCTCCAAGGTGATCGCCGAGGCGCGCAAGCGCGCCGTGGCCGATGCCATCGACAAGGCCAAGGTTCTGGCGGCGGCGGCGGGCGTCAGCCTCGGCCGCGTGCTCGAGATCGCCGACCAGTCCTACGCTCCCCCGCCGATGCCGATGCAGGCCAAGAGCTTCGACAGCGCCGCCGGTGCCGCTCCGGTCGCGGCCGGCGAGAACAGCTACAAGGTTCAGGTCAACGTCACCTTCGAAATGAAGAACTGACGGACGCGGGCCGGGCATCGCCCGGCTGCGCCGCCAATCGCTGCGCCCAATCGGTCGCACAACGAAAAACCCCGGAGGCCAGGCCTCCGGGGTTTTGTTTGGAGCCGCGCCCGTCCGACGGACGGGGGCTCCCGCTACTGAAAGGCCTTACCAGCGCACGACCGGGCAGTTCGGAGCGCGGGCGAAGGTCACGAAGACACGCTCGCCATATTTGCGGCCGCGCACGGTGATGGTGCGGCGGTTGACGTCGTCGATGCGGGCGCGGCGGATGCCCATGCGTTCGGCCTTGTCGAGTGCGCGGTCGGGCGTGCAGCGGCGGTCCCAGCGGCGGTCGTTGCGGCTGTAGTCCCAGCGGCCTTCGCCGCGGTTGTCCCAGCGGCCGTTGCGGTAGTCGTCGCGATAGCCGTCCTGGACATAGACGCCGACGCGCGGCTCGCCCTGGCCGAGGTTGAGATAGAGCCCGTCCGCCTGGGCGCTGGCCGGGATGGCGGCCAGGGTGCCGAGGCCGACGAGGGCGGAAATGGTGGCAGTCTTGATCTTGTTGAACATGGTCGTCTCCTTAGGGGCCGTCAAACCTTCTTCGCCTGAGCGATGGGCACACAATGCCCCACCCAAGCTGAACCGATTTCGAACCTGGCGTTCATCTTCGGTTCATCCGGTAACTAACTGGTTTTCCTACTTTTTCCTTTGCAAGAGAGGTTTCTGCCCGGCCCGCCCGGTGGTTACCTGGAGAATGATCTGGCGCATGGTTCGCCCAAGAAACGGTTATGGTTCGCCCTCGAGCACGTGCTCGAAATAGTCTTCCGGCTCGGCCAGTTCGTCCTCCGAGGCCGTCAGCCTGCCGCGCACCGACATGCCCGCCGCATGCACGGTCTCCCGGCTGCCCGAGACGAGGTGATGCCACCAGTAGAGGTCGCGGCCCTCGGCCACGAGGCGGTAGGCGCAGGTACTCGGCAGCCAGCTGATGGTGCGCACGTTCTCCGGCGTCAGCCCGACGCAGTCGGACACCTTGTCGAGCCGGTTGGCATAGTCCCGGCAGCGGCAGGTGGCGCCGTCGAACAGGCGGCAGCCGACGCTGGTCCAGTAGATCTCGCCGGTGTCCTCGTCCTCGAGCTTCGACAGGCAGCACTTGCCGCAGCCATCGCAGAGCGATTCCCACTGAGCCGGGCTCATCTCCTCCAGCGGCGTCGTCTTCCAGAAGGGCTCTTCCATGGCCCGGCATTTGGCGCGGCTGGCGGGCCACGTCAAGCGCCAACGCACGGCGCCGGCCATCGCCAAGCGCGGAAAACCACGATATTGCCATCTTGCTGTCGGGCTAATGCCGGGAAGCGATGCGAGTGCGGCCCGGACGGAACCATAAGTGGTTCCATATGTTTGGGCGGAGACGGGACCCGATACGAACCCGATATGAGGAGACTTCCAACGATGAAACGCCAGTCACGGATTCTCGCAGGCACGGCCATCGGCCTGTTCATGGCGTCCGCGCCGCTGGGCGCGATGCCCATGGTCGAGACCGCGGCATCCGGCAGGGCTTTGCCGCTGATTCGGGTGCAGGTCGAATGCCAGGAAGGCGAGTCGGCTGAAGCTTGCGCCGCCCGCGGCGGCCAGGAAGCCGCCCCCGAACAGCCGCGCCGCAAGAAGCGCCAGGCCGAAGAGCAACAGCAGCAGGAGCAGGCGGCGCCCGAGGCCGAGCCCCAGCCGCAGCAGGCCGAGGAGCCGCAGCCGAGCCGCAAGCTAAAGCGCAAGGTCGAGGAACAGCAGCAGCAGGCGACACCCGAGGCCGAGCCCCAGCCACAGCAGGCCGAGGAGCCGCAGCCGAGCCGCAAGCTAAAGCGCAAGGTCGAGGAACAGCAGCAGCAGGCGACACCCGAGGCCGAGCCCCAGCCGCAGCAGGCCGAGGAGCCGCAGCCGAGCCGCAAGCTGAAGCGCAAGGTCGAGGAACAGCAGGAGGAGCAGCCGGCGATCCAGGCCGAACCGCAGCCGCAGGCCGAGGAACCCGCAAAGCAGGCGGAAGAGCCCGCAAAGCAGGGCGAGGAGCCGGTGAAGAAGCGCAAGCTGCGCGCCCAGGAGCAGACGCCTGCCGAGCAGCCGGCCGAACAGGCTGAAAAGCCGGCCGAGGCGACGCCCTTGCCCACCACCCCGGAGGCCCCCGCGGGCGAAGCTCCGGCGCAGGCCGAGAAACCCGCCGAGCCGGGTGCCGAACAGCCGGTCCAGGCCGAGAAGCCCGCGGAGGGCGAGCAGAAGCCCGTCCAGCAGGGCGAGGCTCCGGTGAACCCGAACGAGGCGCCGCTGCTCGACAGCCAGAAGGAAGCGCCGCCCGCCCAGGCCGGTGGCGAGCAGCCCGCGCAGCAAGGAAAGCCGCTACGCAAGCTCAAGCCTGGCCAGCAGCCGGCACAGCAGGAGCAGCCCGCCGAACAGACGGCGCAGCCTCAGCCGGCGCCCGTCGACCTCGGCCCGCCGCCGACCGACGACAGGCAGGCCCAGGAGGCCGCCCAGCCGGTGGAGATCAAGCCGGTGACGGCCGAGCAGGGCACGCGACTCGAACGTGCGCCCGAGATCGACCTGCGCCGCCGCCCGCGGCCCGAGGGCACCGAGGTCGTGCGCGAGATCGGCGACCGGCTGATCATCGAGATCAACAACCAGATCATCGTCGAAAGCAACGACCGGCCGCGCCTGACCCGCAACGCGCAGGACGTCTACTATGAGGAGCTGCCCGGCGGCCGCACCCGCGAGGTGATCATCCGCGACAACGGCAACCAGATCATCACCATCCGCAACCGCTACGGCGACATCGTGCGGCGTTCCCGCATCACCCCCGACGGCCGCGAATACGTGCTGACCTATGTCGACGACCGCTACTACGAGGAGATGGACGAGTGGCGCGATCCGGGTCTCGACCTGCCGCCGCTGGAGCTGCACATCCCGCGTGACGAGTACATCCTCGAGGCCGAATATGTCGACGACCCCGAGGCTTACTACGATTTCCTCGAGCAGCCGCCGGTGGAGCGCGTCAAGCGCCTCTACTCGGTCGACGAGGTCAAGCGCTCGGCCCGCGTCCGCGACATCGCCCGCCGCATCGACCTCGACACGCTGACCTTCGAGTTCGGCTCGGCCTCGATCCCCGAGAGCGAGGTCACCAAGCTCGAGGGCGTCGCCAACGCCATGGAGCGCATGCTCAAGAAGAACCCGGCCGAGACCTTCCTCATCGAGGGCCACACCGATGCCGTCGGTTCGGACGTCGCCAACCTGGCGCTTTCCGACCGCCGCGCCGAGGCCGTGGCGGACGCGCTCACCAACGTCTTCGGCATCCCGCCGGAGAACCTGTCGACGCAGGGCTATGGCGAACGCTACCTCAAGGTGAAGACTGAGGCGCCGGAGCGCGACAACCGTCGCGTCGCCATCCGCCGCATCACGCCGCTGGTGGCGCCCGTAGCCAGCGCCAACTGAGGCACCGCCGTCCGGCTCGCCACCCGGCGGGCCGGATGGGGTTCCGGCGACCCCGCATCGGGCGCGATCGGGCCAATTGCCCGGCTTTCGCCATTGAATCGCTGGATTTCGATGCCAAATACATAGCTGACGTGGTTCCCTGCCCCGTCAGTCTCCATCCAAGGAGACACGGGCCCGGCCGAAATCCCCCCTCCAGCGGCCGGGCCTTGTTTTATCCGGGCGCCTGTTGCATTGCTTCGGCCTCAGCCTGAATTGCAGGATTTCGGCCGCGGCCGGCCGCTCCGAAAGAGACCGCACCTCCATCTTCATCTCATCTGCCACCCGCGAGGCTGCCCTGCGCTTGTTCGGATATCTCCTGTTTGCCGCAGGGCTCGTGATCTGCGCGGCGACCTTCGTCGGATGGGTCTGGCTCAACGCGTTCGCCTGCGGCATGATTCCGACCGGCTGCCGCGGTTTCCGCCTGCGCTGGGAAGACAGCGAGGCCTTGGCCTACTTCATTCCGCCCTTCATCCTCGGAGTCATCGTGGCAGTTGCCGGCTTGGCGACTGTGATCCGACACCGGAAAGTCTAGGCAGCCGCCGCGCCAGGCCGCCGTCGCGCTACACCGGCACCACCTCCGGTGCGTAGTGCGCCAGGAACGCCTGGCTCGGCGGGATCGGCTTGATCACGTCGATCAGCACGCCGTTGGGGTCGCGGGTGATGAAGTGGCGCTGGCCGAACTCCTCGTCGCGCAGCGAACGCAGGATCGGCAGGCCCACCGCCACGAGGCGATCGTAGACCGCATCGACGTCCTTGACCTCGAAATTGATCAGGAGCCCGCCGGCGCACCCCCGCCCCTCCTCGGGGATGGTCTCGTGGTCGCCGTCGACGATGCCGAGATTGACGCGCTTGTCCTCGGTCGAGCGCAGGTGCACGTACCAGTCGCTCTCAAACAGCGGCTCGAAGCGGAAATGCTCGACATAGAAGGCGGCGGTGCCGGCCACGTCGTCGGTCATCAGCACGGGATAATAGCTCGTCGTCCGCATGGCTTTCCTTCTCCTCGCAATAAACATACAATCTGCATGTGGATTCAATTAACATACAGGCTGCACGTATGCAAGAGAAGCTGGAGCGGCGCTCGAACCGCGACCGCACGGAGGCGATGCGGGCGCTGCTGATCGAGACGGCGCGCAAGCTCTTCGCCGAGAAGACCTATGCCGAGACCGGCACTCCCGAGATCGTGGCGGCCGCCGGCGTGACGCGCGGCGCGCTCTATCACCATTTTGCCGACAAGGAGGCGCTGTTCCGCGCCGTGGTGGAGCAAGAGGCCGCGACCGTCGCCGCGGAAATCGAGCGCGCGGCGCCCGACGAGATCGGCCCCCGCGAGGCGCTGCTTGCCGGCAGCCGGGCCTATCTCGAGGCGATGCGGGCGCCCGGACGCACGCGGCTGCTGCTGCTCGACGGACCGGCGGTGCTCGGCCGGGCCGGCATGGACGAGATCGACGGCCGCCACGGCAACCGCACCCTGCGCGAGGGGCTGGCGATGGCCATGCGCGCCGGCGCGATGCGCAGGCTGCCGCTGGCGGCGCTCACCGGCCTGCTCGCCGCGGCCTTCGACCGGGCAGCGCTCGCCATCGACGCCGGCGCCCCGGTGGCCGAGCAGCTCGAAGTGATCGCGGCGCTGATCGACGGGCTGATGGTGTCTGGCAAATCCTGAAATCAAAAAGGCCCGGCAGCTTGGCCGGGCCGTCTCCTGAGCATGCCCGCGGCGTTCAGCCGAACATGCGCTCGCCCTGCTCGTCCACCAGCTGCCGGCCCTTGGTCAGCGACACCTCGACGGCGTCGTCGAGCGCGGCGAAGCGGTCGGCGCGGATGAACTTGTGTTCCTTGACGACGCCGTCGACCTCCTTGGAAACCACGCCGCAGGTCTGGAACTGGCCGCCTTCCTTGTAGGGCGTGGCCTTGATGGCGAAGCCCTTGTATTCAATTTCCTTGGCCGCGGCTGGCGCCTGGGCTTCGGCTCCGCCGCCTCCGCCGAACAGCCTCTTCAAGAACGACATGTCATGTTTCCCGTTGTATTTCGGGACCTTATTCGCTTCCCTTCGCGCCGTCGAGCGGTTTGGTCAGGCAAGGCACGTGCTCATCTTGCCGTCATCCTTCCTCTCCCCCGTCGATCGGGGGAGAGGTGGTTTGCGAAGCAAACCGGGTCGACATGCATCGTTGGTGAGTTCGTTGTCCGCTCCGCCCCTCTAGCCCAGCGAGGCGATGATTTCCCGGTAGGCTAGTTCGGGGAAGGCCTTCAGCGTGCGGGTCCGGATGTTGCCGGCCTGGCCGAGTATGAGCGCGAAGCGCGCCACCACCGCGTCGTCCGGCGCCTCGGCCACCGCCACCATGTCGCACTCGCCCATGGTCAGATAGAAGGCCTTGAACGACCCGCCCATGTCGCCGAGCAGCTTCTTGGCCGCGTCGAGCCGCTTCGGCGACGCCTTGACGTCGCGCATCCCCTGGTCGGTCCAGTTGATCAGCATGATGTAAGTGGTCACGGCACACCTCCCTCCGGCGCCACGGAGCACGGCACAATGCCGGGGCGGGCATCCGGGTCGTCGCCCTCAATGCATCCGACGGCGGAAGTATCCTCTCCTGCCGGGCCCTCGGCAAGGATGGTGCCGGCTCAGCGCTCGGTCAGCGCCAGCTTGGCGCCGAGCGCCACGAAGGCCGCGGCGAAGCTCCGCCGCATCCAGGCCATCACCCGCGGGCTGCCCGTAACCTTGTCGCGTACGGAGGCCGCGCAGAGGCCGTAGATGGCGAAGATGACGAAGGTCGCGAGCATGAACACGCCGGAGAGTTCGAGCATGCGCCCGAGCACGTTGGCCTCGCCGGGCGCGATGAACTGCGGCAGGAAGGCGACGAAGAAGATCGACAGCTTGGGGTTGAGCAGGTTGATCAGCACCCCGTCGACCAGCACCTGGCGGGCGCTGCGGCTGTCGGGGCGCGCCTCGATCTTGAGCGCGCCATTCTCGCGCAGGCTCTGCCAGGCCATGTAGATGAGGTAGGCGACGCCGGCATATTTGACGATCTCGAAGGCGAGCGCGCTGGCATGCAGCAATGCCGCCAGACCGGTCAACGCGGCGACCAGATGCGGCACGATGCCCAGCGTGCAGGCGAAGGCCGCGAGCACGCTCGCCTTGCCGCCGCGCGAAAGCCCGGCCGCGAGCGTGTAGACGACGCCCGTTCCGGGCGAGGCGACGATGATCAGCGTGGTCAGCAGGAACTCGATCGACATGAGCGGCTTGCTCCCCCTCTTTCCAGTCTCACCATAGGTGAACGCACGACGCTACGGAAGCCATCCGGTTTCCGACGACGCAGCGCAACCGCCGGACCCCCGGGGCGGACCTGTACCACCGGCGCTCAATGCCCGCGAACCTCGCTCCCGTCGAACATGGCGCCGCCACGCCCTAGCTATTGCAGGGTGCACGCAATAACGGAGGCGCCGATGATCCCCTCGCCCAGGCTGGCTCTGGCCGCCATTGCCGGAACGGTCGTCATGCTGGGCCTCGCCATCCTCGGCGGGGGCGGATTTGCGACCTTCTTCTCCAATGCGGCGCGCACCACGGCCGCCGCGCTTACCGTGGTCCTCACCGCGATCGCGCTGTTCAGCGGCGGAACCCTGAGCCCGGGCGAAGAGGAGGACCGCTTCAACCGCTGGGTGCTCGCCGCCTTCGGCGTGCTCGGCCTGCTCGGCGCCTTTGTGCCTGCCTACACCGATAGCATCGATTTCTGGACGATCGATGGCGAAGCCGTGCGCTGGACCGGCATCACAATTCTCCTCGTCGGCAGCCTGTTGCGGCTCTGGCCGGTGTTCGTGCTCGGCGGCCGTTTCAGCGGGCTGGTCGCCATCCAGCCCGGACACGCGCTGGTCACCACCGGGATCTACGGCGTGGTCCGCAACCCGAGCTATCTCGGGCTTCTGGTCGGCGCGCTCGGCTGGGCGCTCGTCTTCCGCTCCGGCGTGGGCGTGCTGATCGCCGCGCTCAACCTGCCGCCGCTGCTGGCGCGGATCGCAGCCGAGGAGCGCCTGCTGCGCCGGCATTTCGGCGAGCAGTACGACGACTACTTTAGCCGCACCTGGCGCCTCTTTCCCGGCCTCTACTGAAAGTGCGCGAGCCAGGTCGGCCTGCCGATAAATCGACTATCCCGGAACCTTTTTCGCCATGAGGCAGTTTGGCTGCAAGATCAACCTGCAGGAAAATGCCATGAAAAACCAAGATCATTCCACGCAGAACTACCTTCGTCTTCTGGCGATGGCCGCCCTCTCCTACGTCGCCATGTTCATCCTCATGTACGCCATGGTGAACACGTTCGGAGACGTCTTCGTCAACTTCAACCAGTTCTACATGGCCGCGCTGATGGTCTTCCCGATGGTGCTGATCGAACTCGTGCTGATGCGTGCCATGTATGCCAACCGCGCGTTGAACCTCGCCATTGCAGCCTTCTCCGTCATCGCCTTCGCCGCGGCGTGGTTCATGATCCGCGACCAGACGGCAATCGCCGACGTGCAGTTCCTGAAGTCGATGATCCCGCACCACTCGGGCGCGCTGCTGATGTGCGAGAACGCCAAGCTCAGCGACCCGGAGATCGCCGCCTTGTGCAACGACAACATCCTGCCAAGCCAGCAGGCCGAGATCGAGCAGATGAAGCGGATCCTTGAGCGGCTGGAAGGTGCGTGAGCGCCTCGATAAGAAAGGCCCCGGACTGACGGGGCCTTTTTCAGGCGTCGCGAAGTCGGCCGCGGCCGTAGGTCAGCCCGGCATTGGCCCGACATAGACCGAGGCCGGACGCAGCAGCCGGCCGGTGCGCTGCTGTTCCAGCGCATGTGCCACCCAGCCCGCCGTGCGCCCCACGGCGAAGACCGGCGTGAAGGCGTCGCGGGGGATCTTCAGGGCGCCGAGCAGGATCGCCGTGTAGAACTCGACATTGGTGTCGAGCCGCCGGCCCGGCTTGGCGCGGGCGAGCGCTTCACGGGCATAGGCCTCGACTTCCGCGGCAAGCCCCAGATCCATTCCCTCGGAACCAAGCGTACCCACCGCCCGCTTCAGCACGTCGGCGCGCGGGTCCCGCACCTTGTAGATGCGGTGGCCGAAACCCATCAGCCGGTCGCCGCGCGCAAGGGCCGCATCGATCCAGGGCGCGATCTTGTCGGCGCTGCCGATTGCCTCCAGCATGTCGAGCACCGGCGCCGGCGCACCGCCGTGCAGCAGGCCGGAGAGCGCGCAATAGGCGGCAGTGACGGCCATGAAGAGATCCGCCTGCGTCGATGCGACGACGCGTCCGGCGAAGGTGGAGGCATTCATGCCGTGGTCGCTCACCGTGACCAGATAGGCGTCCAGCGCGGCGGCTTCCGCAGCACTGGCGCCTTCGCCCCGAAGCATTCGCAAAAGATCTGCCGCCTGGCCAAGCTTGGCATCGGGTGCAACGGGTGCGAGACCCTCGGCCCGGCGCGCAAGCGCGGCAGCCAGCACCGGCATCGCGCCCAGCAGCATGACCTCGTCGGCAACCCCCTCCTCGCGGTCGATGGCCGCGACCGCGGCGCGGAAACCGGCGCCGAGCGGCAGGCCGTCCGTCGCCGGCAGGATATTCTCCAGCCGCGCAAAGGCGCGGACGCGGGCTCCGCCGAGCATCCCCCGCAGTTGGCCGGCGGCGACTTCCGTCCCGGCTGCCGCAAGCAGGCGCGCGGCCACGCCCTCGAAATCCGTCTCGTCGGCCAGCGCCGCCACCCGGCTGCCGGCGATGATCAGTTCGCCGCGCTCGCCGTCCACATGGGAAAGCGCGGTCGCGGCTGCGGTCACCCCGTCCAGGCCGGCGGTGGTTTGATGAAGTGTCATGGTCAGCTCCCTGTTGCGTCGCAACAAGGATGAGCCCCTTTTCATATTGATCAATCTTGATTAGCTTGATCAATATGAAAAATCCTGCAGAACCGCTCTATCTCTCGGCCCGCGAGGCCGCCGGCGAACTGGCCGTGTCACAGGCCACGCTCTACGCCTATGTCAGCCGCGGCCTGATCCGCTCGGAACCGTCCGACGACGCGCGCGCCAAGCGCTACCGGGCCGACGACGTGCGCGCCTTGCTGGCGCGGCGGGCGCCGGCCAGTGCGGCGCGCGGCGGCGAAGCCGAGCCGCCGGTGCTCGATTCCGCCATCTCGACCATCACCAGCGAAGGGTCGATCTACCGCGGCGTCCACGCCGTCGCCCTGTCCGAGCACGCCACCCTGGAACAGGCGGCGACACTTCTGTGGGACATCAGCGGCGCCGATCCCTTCGCGGCCGACAACCTGCCGGTGACGAGCGAGACCATGCGCACCGTCGCGGCGGCGGCGGCCGGCGAAGCGCCCATCCCCCGCGCGATCGCGATTCTGGCGCTGGCTGCCGGCAGCGACCCCCGCGCCTTCAACCGTTCGCGCCAGGGCCGCGCCGAGGTCGGCGCACGGGCCATCCGCCTGCTGGCCGCCGGCATTCTGGGCACCAGCCCCTCGCCCGCCCCGGTCCACCGCCAGGTCGCGGCGGCCTGGGCAAGCGGCCATCCGCATGCCGAGTCCGTCTTTCGCCGCGCCCTGGTGCTGCTCGCCGACCACGAGCTCAACCCCTCGACCTGGACCGTGCGCTGCGCCGCCTCCACCGGGATCAACCTCTACGATGCGCTGATCGCGGGCCTGGTGGCGCTCAAGGGCCCCAGGCACGGTGGCGCCGGACCGCTGGCCGCCCACATGGTGGCGAATTTCGCCGTGACCGACGTCACCGCCAACATCCGCGAGCGCGTCGCCATCGGCGACCGCATCCCGGGCTTCGGCCACACCGTCTACCACGACGGCGACCCGCGCGCCGACAGCCTGCTGGCAACGCTTGCCGAAGCCGGCGCCGACAGGCGGCTTGCGGTGGAGGCGCCTGCCCTCATCACCGAAGCCACCGGCCTCCACCCCAACATCGACTATGCGCTGGCGGTAATGGTGCGGACGTTCGGCTTGCCGATCGGCCACGAGACGGCGTTCTTCGCCATCGCCCGCTCGGCCGGCTGGGTCGCGCATGCCATCGAGCAACTGACCTCGGAGGCGCTGATCCGCCCGCGCGCCCGCTATGTCGGCCCAGCGCCCAGCCGCGCCGGCGGCTCGGTCTGAGCGCACGGACCATGGCACCGGCGCCGGGATCGGGATAGCTTCCCGTCGAGGGGAGATCAGCCAGATCATGCGCAAGGAAGTTCCGGCAGAGAGCCCACAGGCCTACGTCGAGGCGCTCGACGGCTGGCGCCGCGAGATCGTCGAGGCCTTGCGCGCCGCCACCCGCGCGGCGGGCGATCCCGAGGCGCGCATCAAATGGGGCCACATCGTCTGCTTTTCCAACGGCCCCGTCCTCCTGATCCGGGCGGAAGAAGCCCGCGTCCTCTTCGGCTTCTGGCGCGGCAAGCGGCTGCGCGGGATCGAGCCACGGCTGAAGGCCGGCGGCAAATACGAACTCGCCACCATGACATTTCTCGGAGGCGACACGGTGGATGCTGGGCTTGCGGAACGGCTCGTCCGGGAAGCCATACGCCTGAACGCCGAGGTCGGCGACCCGACCAGGAGCAGCTAGACAGTGATGCCGAAAAAGCCGGTAGCCTGCCACAGGCGGTCGTCTACCTGTGCAGGCGCAAGCGCAACTAGGCGCGGAGCCATGCCCTGCGCCGCAATGGCGCCATAGTGACAGGCGAACCAACCGGCTGCATCTGAAAGCCAGTCGCATGACGCCTGCCGTGAAACTTGACCCCAGCTGGCTCGCGTCCCTGGCACTGCATGCCCTGCTGCTGGCGGCCATCTTGCTGCTGCCACGGCCACACCCGCTCAAGGTGCCGGCCGAGCTGGCGGTACCGATCGAACTGGTTCCGCCCGCACCTGAGCCGGCGAAAGTCCAGTCGCCATCCCAAGCCGAGGCGCCCCTCGTCCCGCCTCCCGACGATGCCGCAACCGCCCCGGAACCCGAGGCCTCCGCCGCGCCGCGCCCGGCCATGGTCACGGCACGCAGCTTCTACGCAGCAAAGGTTCTGGCCAATCCGCGCAGCCGCGATGCCAGGCAGGCGCTCGCTACCTTCTCCCCCGACGAACGCGCCATCCAGCTCTGCAACATAGAAGCTATGGAGCAGATCCATCGCTGGAAAGCCGAATTCCGTCCCGATCTGGTGGCCCCCTACGCAACCGCCGACCTGAAGATCGAGGGCGGCTCCATCCACGCCGAAGGCGGCGCGTTCCGGGCCGGCCAGCGCTGGCACGCGGTGACGTTCTATTGCGAGGTTGCCGACGGCGCCGTTTCGGCTTTCGAATTCAGCGTCGGCGAGGAGATCCCCGAGGCCAGATGGGCCGAATACAACCTCGTCGTCGGCGACCCTGAAGATTAGGCGCTTGAACGAAAAAAGCCCGGCTGTGGAGCTGGGCTTTCTTGAACATATGGAACCGATCAGCTGTCGAGGAAGCTTCTGAGCTTGCGGCTGCGGCTCGGGTGCTTGAGCTTGCGCAGCGCCTTCGCCTCGATCTGGCGGATACGTTCGCGGGTGACCGAGAACTGCTGGCCAACCTCTTCGAGCGTGTGGTCGGTGTTCATGCCGATGCCGAAGCGCATGCGCAGCACGCGTTCCTCGCGCGGGGTCAGCGAGGCGAGCACGCGCGTGGTGGTCTCGCGCAGGTTGGCCTGGATCGCCGCGTCGATCGGCAGGATCGCCATCTTGTCCTCGATGAAGTCGCCGAGGTGCGAATCCTCCTCGTCGCCCACGGGCGTTTCGAGGCTGATCGGCTCCTTGGCGATCTTCAGCACCTTGCGCACCTTCTCGAGCGGCATGGCGAGCTTCTCGGCCAGTTCTTCCGGCGTCGGCTCGCGGCCGATCTCGTGCAGCATCTGGCGCGAGGTCCGCACGATCTTGTTGATCGTCTCGATCATGTGCACCGGGATGCGGATGGTGCGGGCCTGGTCGGCGATCGAACGGGTGATCGCCTGCCTGATCCACCATGTGGCATAGGTCGAGAACTTGTAGCCGCGGCGGTACTCGAACTTGTCGACCGCCTTCATCAGGCCGATGTTGCCTTCCTGGATCAGGTCCAAGAACTGCAGGCCGCGGTTGGTGTACTTCTTGGCGATCGAGATGACGAGGCGCAGGTTGGCCTCGACCATTTCCTTCTTGGCGATCGCTGCCTCGCGCTCGCCCTTCTGCACCTGGTTGACGATCTTGCGGAATTCCAGGATCGAGATCGCCGTTTCGGTGGCGAGGTTCTGGATCTCGGCGCGCAGGTCGCGGATCGCGTCCTTCTCGTTCTTGGTAAACTCCTTCCAGCCGCGGCTGGACAGGTTCGAGATCGAGCGGATCCAGTTCGGGTCTAGTTCCGAACCCTGGTATTCGCGCAGGAACTCTTCGCGGCGCACGCCATAGCTTTCGGCGAGGCGCAGAAGCTTGCCCTCGTTCTGCACCAAGCGCTTGTTGATGTCGTAGAGCTGCTCGACCAGCGCCTCGATGCGGGCCTGGTTGAGCGACAGCGACTTCACCGCCTTGATGAGCTGGTCTTTCAGCTCCTTGAGGCGGCGGTCCTGGCTCGGCGACAGCGTGCCGGCAGCGGCGAGACGGTTCTCGACCTGCTGGTCCTGCAGCTTCCTGAGTTTCTTGTAGGTGTCGGCGATGACGTCGAGCGTCTCCATCACCTGCGGCCGAAGCTCTGCTTCCATGGCCGCCAGCGACAGGCTGGCCTCGTCCTCGTCCTCTTCCTCTTCCTCGCCGCGGGTATCGCCGCCGACATTGGTGATGTCGTCTTCCTCGTCGCCGCGGCGGCGCGGCTTCTCGTCGACCTTCGGCTTGGCGTCTTCCTCGACGCGCTCGACCACCGGGGCCTGCTTGCCTTCCGGACCGGCATAGGTCGCCTCGAGATCGATGATCTCGCGCAGCAGGATCTTGGCTTCGTTGAGCTCGTCACGCCAGATGATGATGGCCTGGAAGGTCAGCGGGCTCTCGCACAGCCCGGCGATCATGGTCTCGCGGCCGGCCTCGATGCGCTTGGCGATGGCGATTTCGCCCTCGCGCGACAGAAGCTCCACCGAACCCATCTCGCGCAGATACATGCGCACCGGGTCGTCGGTACGATCGGTCGGCTCTTTCTTGGTCGTGGTGGTGGCAACCGCCGTGCCGGTCTGTTCGGCAAGTTCGTTGGCGTCCTCTTCCGAATCGCCTTCGGCGGCCTCGGCTTCCTCGCCCTGCTCGTCGTCCTCGACCACGTTGATGCCCATGTCGGAGAGCATCGCCATCGTGTCTTCGATCTGTTCGGAGGTCACCTCCTCCGAGGGCAGCACCGCGTTCAGCTCGTCCATGGTGACATAGCCGCGCTTCTTTGCGAGCTTGATCATCTTCTTGACAGCGTCATCGGAAAGGTCGAGCAGAGGGCCGTCGGTTGCGCCCTCGCGTTCGGTTTCGACCTCTTCCTTTTCTTTTGTCGCCATTCTTCGCTTTCTCCAGGCGGCCCGTCAGCCGCTTAAACTCTCGGACAGTGCAAATCAGATGCGCTCATCCAACCTGCGCCTGAACTGCCAGTAGCTGCACCTGTGTTAAGTCCAGATTAACCCTGATATCTGTGGCGGAGTCTCTTCCTGTCCAGTGACAAGCGCCCAATCCGCATTTTCAGGCCATCGACACGATCGGCAGCCTGGCTGCCGGTTAACTTTTCGAATCGACCTGATTCCGTCATTCCGGCGGAAGGTCAAGCGCCTCTCGCATGATTCGCCTCAAAAAGGCGAATCATTTGCGGTCTGGACACGCCCCGCCTCAGTTCCGCCCGGTTCGGCCGGACGACACGCCGAAGCCTTCGATAAGCGCTTCGGTTGCCTGCACGTCGCGGAACTGCGCCTGAATCTCCACCAGATGCCTTAAGTTCTCGTCAGTGGGATCGATGGCCAGCGCCGCTTCGGCCTGTTTCAGCTCCTTATGTAAGGTGCGGGCGCTGCGGTGCAAGTGCAACGCCTGCGCGAAGGCGTCGCGCGCGTCCTCGATCGCGGCATCCTCGAGCGCCGTCCACTGGCGCGCCTTGCGCACCAGAGCCACCGCCCGGTCCCAGATTTCGGCGCAGCCGGCGCGTCCGATGGCGCCCACCACCTCGTCGCGATTGTTGGCCTCGTGGTGAGCCATCGCATCGATGAGCACGGTGTGCAGTTGCCGGAGGTCGGCGTTGCTGAGGTCAAGCCTTTCGACGTGGTCGAAATTCTCGTCGATCAGCATCGGGTGGTTGGCGAGCGCCACCACCAGGCAAGTTTCACGTAAAGGCAGGATGCCGCCGGCGCGCTTGACCATGGCCGAGCGCTGCAGGCTTTCGGACATGGTCAGCCTTCCAGCTTGAACACCCGCACCGCCCTTGCCCCACTGGCCGCCGTTCTTGCCAAAGCCCTTGCCGCGCTCGCCCTGCCGTTGCTGGCGGCCGCGCTGGCCGCCGAAGAAGCCCTGGACGCGGTCGCGCATCTCCTGCTGGTAGTGGAAACGCACGCTCTCGTCCTTGATCCGGCCGGTCAGCTCGCGCAGCGTCTTCTCGAGCTCGGCCCGCCGCTCGGGCGTGTCGAACACGCCGCCGGAGGTTTCGCGCATCCAGACGAGGTCGGCGAGCGGCCGCGCCGCTTCGAGCACGGCGCGGAACGCCTCCGGCCCCTCGGCCTTGACCAGGTCGTCGGGATCCTTGCCCTCGGGAAGCAGCGCGAAGCGCGCCGTGTGGCCGGGTGCGACCAGCGGCAGCACCATGTCGGCGGCGCGGTAGGCCGCCTTGAGGCCGGCCTTGTCGCCGTCGAAGCACAGCACCGGCTCGCCCGACATGCGCCACAAGAGGTCGAGCTGGTTTTCCGTCAGCGCCGTGCCGAGCGGCGCCACCGCATTCTCGAAGCCGGCTTGCGCGAGCGCGATCACGTCCATGTAGCCTTCGACGGCGATGACCGCCCCGCCCTTCTGCAGCGCCTTGCGGGCGCGGGCGAAGTTGTAGAGCACGTTGCCCTTGTGGAAGAGCTCGGTCTCCGGCGAGTTGAGATACTTGGCCGGCACGTCCGCCGACATGGCGCGGCCGCCGAAGGCGATGATGCGCCCGCGCGAATCCGGGATCGGGAACATGATGCGGTCGCGGAAGCGGTCATAGGACACCGGCACGTCCTCGAACACGGTCAGCCCACAGGCCTCCATCTGCACTTTTTCGATGCCTTTCGAGGCAAGGAACTCCTTCAGCGCGTTGCGGCTGTCGGGCGCGTAGCCGAGCCGGAACGATTGTTGGGTGGCCGGCGTCAGCCCGCGGTCGCGCAGGTAGGCGCGGGCCTTGGCGCCGTCAGACCCCTGCAGCCGCTCCTCGAAGAACTTGGTCGCCAGTTCCATGACGTCGGTCAGGCTGGCGCGCTCGCGCTCGCGCCGCTCCTCCTGCGCGTCGCGCGCCGGCATCGGCACGCCCGCCATCTCGGCGATGCGCTCCACCGCCTCTGGAAAGCTCAGCCCGTCGAGTTCGGTGAGGAAGCGGAAATGGTCGCCGGTAACCCCGCAACCGAAGCAATGGTAGCGGCCCTTGCGGTCCTCGCAGTGGAAGGACGGCGACTTCTCGCCGTGGAACGGACAGCAGGCCCAGTAGTCGCCGCGCGAAGCGTTGGTCTTCTTGCGGTCCCAGGTCACGCGCTGGCCGATCACGGCCGAAATCGGCACGCGGTCGCGTATCTCGCTCAAGAATCCGTCGGAAAAGCGCATCGGGCCCTGCTTGGTTCATCCTCATATAAGCAAGGCTCAGCCCGCCAGCGACCCCTATTCGCACCCATGCCCGGTTTTCACAGGCTCGCTGCTGGCAATCGTCCAAATTGCGTCTTCCGGGCGTCGTGACGGAACCACATCCCGCCGCATGCGTACCTACATATGAAGGGTCGCCACTTGTCGCATTTGCACACCCGTGCAATATGGACGAAAAATATTATCCGGCTAATCTAATCGTCATGGTGATGAGAGTGATTCGCCAAAGCGCAACGAAGCCACGACAGCGGGCTCAAATCGCAGTGAGGTGTGCCCGGTGAGCGGTTCGGTCGTCCTTCTCCATCTTGCCGGCGCGGTCGCGCTTTTGCTCTTCGCCACGCGCATGGTGCGTACTGGTGTCGAGCGCGCCTATGGCGACGTGCTGCGCCACAAGCTGCGCGACACGATGCGCAATCCGCTGATGGCGGTGCTGGCGGGAACTGCGCTCGCGATCGCGTTGCAGAGTTCGACCGCCGTCACCCTGCTCGTCGGCTCCTTCGCCGGCGCAGGCATCGTCAGCGGCATGGCCGGACAGCTCGCCGTGCGCGGCGCCGAGATCGGCTCGGCCCTGGTCATCAAGCTCCTGACCTTCGATCTGTCGCTTCTGGTGCCGATCTGCCTTGCCGCGGGCACCGCGATGTTCCTCGCCACCGAGCGCCGCTCGTGGCAGCAGTTCGGCCGTATCCTCGTCGGCATCGGCTTGCTGGTGCTGTCGCTGGAAATGGTCGGCCAGGCCTCCGAGCCGTTGCGCGAAAGCAAGCTGCTGCCCGTCATCATCGACTATTTCAGCGGCGACCCGGTCACCGCCTACCTGCTCGCCGCCCTGATCACCTGGCTGTTCCACTCGTCGATCGCAGCCGTGCTCCTGATCGTCACGCTGGCCGGCCGCGGGCTGGTGCCGCCGGAACTCGGCATCGTGCTGGTGCTCGGCGTCAATCTCGGCAGCTCGGTCATCGCCCCCCTGCTCACTCGCAGCGCTGAGCCCGCGGTGCGCGTGGTGCCCGTCGGCAATCTCCTGATGCGCGGCGCCGGCTCGCTGGTCATGCTGACGCTCTTCCTGATAGTCAAGCCGCCGGTCGCCTTCCTCGGCTCGACCGTGCCCGACCAGATCATCAACGCCCACATCCTGTTCAACTGCATCATCCTGGTCGCCGGCCTGCCGCTTGCAAAACTGGTCTACAGCGCCTCGGAAAAGATCGTCGCACTCGGCACCAAGCCGGACGCCGCCAAGGACATGGCGGTGGTGGAACTGAGCGCCCTCAACGAGGCGGCGCTCGACACGCCGTCCCAGGCGCTCGCCAACGCAACTCGTGAGGTCGTGCGCGTCTGTGAGACCGTCGAGATCATGCTCCAGCGCATCATCGAGCTCTATGAGGATGCCGACGCCGACAAGATCAAGGCGCTGGCCGCCCTCGACGACCGCGTCGACCGCAAGCATGCGGCAATCAAGCTCTACCTCGCCAAGGCCACCATCCGGCAGATGACCGAGGACGAGGCGCTGCGCTGCCAGGAACTCATCGGCGCCTGCGTCAAGCTCGAGCAGGTCGGCGACATCATCGTCCGCAACATGCTCGCCCACGTCCAGAAGAAGCTCGACCGCGGCCTCGAATTCACCACCGAAGGCTGGCGCGAACTTTTGAGCTTCCACCAGGCGGTGCTGGCCAATGCACGGCTGTCCTTCAACGTTCTCGTCTCGCGCGACCCCAAGACCGCACGCCAGCTGGTGCTTGAAAAAGATCACTTGCGCGACGTCGAGAAGGAAGCCAGCCAGAGCCACTTCCTCAGGCTGCGAGACGGAACCATCAAGAGCGTCGAGACCAGCTCCATCCACCTCGATACCATCCGCGACCTCAAGCAGATCAACTCGCTGCTGGCCTCCATGGCCTATCCGGTGCTGGAGGAGCAGGGCCTGCTGCGCGGCTCGCGGCTGAAGGCGAGCTGAGCGCCCTTTCTGCAATTGTCGCAGGTGCGGCGACGTTCAAGTTACAAGGGAACACTGGTCTCAACGCCGGCCCTTGCCTGTCCACCCCGATCCGCGCGAGGCTCGATCTCCAACTCAGGGGACCAGCACATGGCCGCGCTCGACCATAAAACCCTCATCGCCGACATGACGGCCTGGCGCCGCGACCTGCACCGCCATCCCGAATTCGGCTTCGAGGAAAAGCGCACCAGCGCCTTCGTGGCCCAAAAACTCCGCGAATTCGGCCTCGACGAGGTAGTCGAGGGCATCGGCGGCACCGGTGTCGTCGGCACGCTCAGGCGCGGCAGTGGCAACCGGGCCGTGGCACTCCGGGCCGACATGGACGCCCTGCGCATCGCCGAGCAGTCGAGCCACGCCTACGCCTCGCAGACGTCAGGCGTCATGCATGCCTGCGGCCATGACGGCCACACCGCGATGCTGCTTGGCGCGGCCCGGATGCTCGCTGCCGAGGGCGGTTTCGATGGCACCGTGCGCTTCGTCTTCCAGCCCGCCGAGGAATGGGGCAAGGGCGCACTCGCCATGCTCGACGATCGCCTGATGGCGCGTTTCCCCTTCGACGAGATCTACGGCCTGCACAACATGCCCGGCCTGCCGGTCGGCCATTTCGAGACCAGGCCCGGCCCGCTGATGTCGGCCGAGGATAATTTCGAGATCGTGCTGGAAGGTCTCGGCGGCCACGCCGCGCGCCCGCATGTCGGACGCGAGGTGCTGGTGGCGGCCTGCGCGGTGGTCACCAACCTGCAGACCATCGCCTCGCGCCGGCTCAATCCGGCCGATGTCGCGGTCGTCTCGGTCACCGAACTCATCACCGACGGTACCCGCAACGCCCTGCCCGGCCACGCCCGCATCCTCGGCGACGCCCGGAGCTTCCGTCCCGAGGTCAGCGCCGAGATCGAACGCCAGATGCGCATCATCGCCGAGGGCACCGCACTCGCCTACAACTGCACGGCTTCAGTTGCTTACGCCAGGGAGTTCATGCCGCTGGTCAACGACGCCGACGCCACCGCCGCGGCTCTTGCGGCTGCCGCCGGCGTGTTCGAGCCACGGGCGATCAACGGCAAGGGCGAACTCGTCACAGCCTCGGAGGACTTTGCCCGCTTCCTCGACCATGTGCCGGGCTGCTTTGCCTATATCGGCAATGGCGAGGCATCCGCGCCCTTGCACAACCCGCGCTTCGACTTCAACGACGCCGCCCTGATCCACGGCGCCAGCTTCCACGTTGCCATCATCCGCCACCGCCTGCCGGCGGGGTGACGCGCCCCTATGGAGAAGCGCCCCGCTCTGCTCGGCAGGCGGGGCGTCGTGATCCGAACGACCGGCGATCTGAACGCTACTGCAGCAGTTCCTTGACGATGCCGCTGGCCTTGCCGAAATCCATCTGGCCCGGATAGCGCTCCTTGAGCGCGTTCATGGCGCGGCCCATGTCGCGCAGGCCTTCGGCGCCGACCTCGGCGATCGCCTTCCTGGCCGCCTCGCGCACCTCGTCCTCGCCCATCTGCTTGGGCAGATATTCGGAGATGATGGCGCTTTCCTCGCGCTCCTGCGCGGCCAGTTCCAGCCGGTTGCCGTCTTCGAAGGCCTTGGCCGATTCCTGCCGCTGCTTGACCATCTTGGTCAGGATCTGGAGGATCTCCTCGTCCGAGACGGGCTCCTTGCCGGCGCCGCGCTGGACGATGTCGCGGTCGTGGATCGCCGCCTGGATCAGCCTCAGCGTCGACGTCCGGCGCTTGTCGCCGGCCTTCATTGCGGTCTTCAGCGCCTGGGCGAGCATCTCGCGCATGGCAGTCACTCCTGATGGTGTCGCAGACAATAACGCCGATCTGCCACACCGGCAAACCCAATGACAACGGCCAACTTCCTGTTTTTAATAGGAAAAATTATTAGCCACGAATTCCGCCCCAGTCATTGACCCAAAGGCGGCCTTCGCCTATTGTCCGCGCCTTGCAAGGACTTGTTTGGTTTGTGCACGGGACTCGCCGGCTGGCGGTCGCCGTGTTTTTCGCTGCGCGAAATGGCCCTTGCCGAGCCATTTTACAAGCCGCGGCGCCGTTACGCAGGAGCACCCTATGGCCTCAGAGACCGCCCCCTGGGCAACCGAAACGCCGACCGCAGTCCTGGTGCTCGCCGACGGCACGGTGATCGCGGGCCGAGGTCTGGGCGCGACGGGCAGCGCTGTCGCCGAAGTGTGCTTCAACACGGCCCTCACCGGCTACCAGGAGATCCTGACCGACCCCTCCTATGCCGGCCAGATCGTCACCTTCACCTTCCCGCATATCGGCAACATCGGCACCAACGACGAGGACATCGAGGACCTCAACCCGGCGGCCCGCGCCGGCGCGGTCGGCGCCGTCTTCAAGGCCGACGTCACCAACCCCTCGAACTACCGCGCCGCCGGCCATCTCGACCAGTGGCTGAAGCGCCGCGGCATCGTCGCGATGTCGGGCGTCGACACCCGCGCGCTCACCGCGCTGATCCGCGAAAAGGGCATGCCGAATGGCGTCATCGCGCATGCGCCGGATGGCAAGTTCGACATCGACAACCTCAAGGCCCGGGCCCGCGCCTGGTCTGGCCTCGTCGGCCTCGACCTCGCCAAGGACGTGACCTCCGGCCAGTCCTCGTCGTGGACCGAGACGCCCTGGGTGTGGAACGAGGGTTATGGCGAGCGCGGCCAAGCCACCATGCACGTCGTCGCCGTCGATTTCGGCGTCAAGCGCAACATCCTGCGCCTGCTCGCCGGCCTCGGCGCCAAGGTGACCGTGGTTCCCGCCAAGACCAGCGCCGACGACATCCTGGCGATGAAGCCGGACGGCATCTTCCTGTCCAACGGCCCCGGCGACCCCGCCGCGACCGGCGAATATGCCGTACCGGTGATCCAGGACCTGCTCAAGACCGACCTGCCGGTCTTCGGCATCTGCCTCGGCCACCAGATGCTGGCGCTCGCGCTCGGCGGCACGACGCAGAAGATGCACCAGGGCCATCATGGGGCCAACCATCCGGTCAAGGACCACACCACGGGCAAGGTCGAGATCGTGTCGATGAACCACGGCTTCGCGGTCGACGCCGACTCGCTGCCCGAGGGCGTCGAGGAAACCCACGTCTCGCTGTTCGACGGCTCCAACTGCGGCATCGCGCTCACCGGCCGGCCGGTGTTCTCGGTCCAGCACCATCCCGAGGCCTCGCCCGGCCCGCAGGACTCGCACTACCTCTTCCGCCGCTTCGCCAACCTGATCCGCGAACGGCAGGGCGAACCGGCGCTCGCCGAGCGCTGAAGGCGGCCATGCGCTGACCTCGCCCGACAATGCCCGCATTGCGAGGCCTTTTTGGCCGAGGTCGGCCCCCTACTCCGCCGGGTAGGTCGCGGCGCTCCCGGCAGAGACGGTGGGACGCTGCACCCTCAGCACGAACACCGCCAGCGCCATGGCGATGAAGATGCCGCCGAGCAGATAGGGCGCGCCGGCGAAATGCACCGGCGCATCCGGGCCGGTGAACCAGGCGAAGATGAAGGTGTAGAGCAGCGGCGTGATGATGCTGGTGATCGAGAACAGGCTGGTCATGGCGCCCTGCAGTTCGCCCTGCGCCGAGGGCGGCACCTTGGCCGCCGCCAGGCTGCGCAATGGCGGATCGGCCAGCGCCTCGAGGCAGGTCGCCACGATCACCGCATAGATCATCCAGCCCTCCCAGGCCGCGGCATAGCCGAAGGCGGCGATGGTGGAGAAGGTGAGGCCGACGACGGCGGTGCGCCACTCGCCCAGCCTCGGGATGATGCGCGGCAGCACCAGCGCCATCACCAGCGCGCCGCCGATGCCGAACACGCCCAGCGAGAAGCCGATCTGCTGCTCGCTCCAGCCATAGCGATAGCTGCCGACGAACGACCACACCGCCGGATACATCATGTGCCCGAGCGTCATCAGGAGGAACACCAGCCCGATCCAGCCGATGCCGTGGTAGTTGCGCATCTGCTTGAGCGCGCCGAGCGGATTGGCCCGCTTCCATTCGAATCGACGGCGGTGCTCCTGGGTCAGCGTCTCCGGCAGCAGGAAATAGCCGACCACGAAGTTGAGGAAGGCAAGGCCGGCGGCGAAGAAGAACGGTACGCGCGGGCCGAACTCGCCCAGGACGCCGCCGAGCACGGGGCCGATCACGAAGCCGACGCCGAAGGCGATGCCGAGCAGGCCGAAGTTCTTGGCCCGGTTCTCGTCGGTCGACACGTCGGCGATGAAGGCCGAGGCCGTCGAATAGCTGGCGCCGCTGATGCCCGCCAGCACGCGGCCGATGAACAGCATCGGATAGGACCAGGCGATGGCGCAGATCAGGTTGTCGATGGCGAATGTCAGCACCGAGGCGAGCAGCACCGGCCGCCGGCCGAAACGGTCGCTGAGATTGCCGATCAGCGGCGCGAACAGGAACTGCATCGCCGCATAGACGAAGAACAGCCAGCCGCCCTCGATCGCCGCGTCCGAGATGCCGACGCCGGTCAGCTCCTGCAGATAGGCCGGCAGCACCGGCATGATGATGCCTAAGCCGATGACATCGAGCAGCAGCGTCGTGAAGACGAGCGCCAGGCCCCGTTTCGCGGTTCTTTCGTCAACCATGTTGACCTCGCTTGCAGTGCGGTCCGCCGGGGGCGAGCGGGACGACGCTTATAGGCGACCCGGAACACAAGAACAATACAGGAACACATCAAAAGATTTGATGGTCCGGTCGCCCGGTCGGAACGTTACGGGACCGGCCCGCCCTCGCTCGCCAAGAGGATCGAGAACCATTGCCGGCGGTCGAGCGCGACGTCGACGGCGCGCGCCAAGATCGCCAGCCGCTCGGCCTTCATCGTGCCCAGCACCGGTACCAGCCGTGCCGGATGCCGCAGCAGCCAGGCGATGGCGACCGTCGAAATGTCGTTCACGCCGGTTTCCGCCGCCACCTGCGTCAGCGCCGCCCGCACCCGGTGCTCGCGCGCGCCGTCGCCGGCAAACAGCGTTCCGCCGCCCAGCGGCGACCAGATCATCGGCGCGTAACGCAGCCTTTGCGCATGGTCGAGGCGCCCATCGGTCAGCGCCGAGGTCTCCAGCACCGAATGCTCGATCTGGTTGGTGACGAGCGGAATGGAAAGCCGCGAGGTCAGAAGGTCGAACTGCGCCGGCGTGAAGTTGGACACGCCAATAGCGCGGACCTTGCCTGCCGCCACCAGCTTCTCCAGCGCAGCCGCGGTCTCGTCCGCATCCATTAGCGGGTCGGGGCGGTGGATCAGCAACAGGTCGAGATAGTCGGTGCCGAGGTTCTTCAGCGACCGCTCGGCCGAGGCCGCGATGTGCGCGGCACTGGTGTCGTAGTGCTTCAGCCGGTTGGCCGGTCGGCTGGCCGACTTCGGCATGATACCGCATTTGCTGACGAGTTCGATCGCCTCGCGCCTGCCGCCCCAATGGGCGAGCCCGGCGCCGAACGCTTCCTCGACCCCATGGTCGCCGTAGATGTCGGCATGGTCGAAGCTGGTCAGGCCGAGGTCGACGGCGGTGCCGATCAGCCTGGCCACTGCTTCCGGCTCCGGCCGGCCGCCGCTCAAGAGCCGCCAGGCCCCGAATACCAACCGCGACAGTTGCAGGCCTCCCGCCACGAGTTCGATGCGCCGCTCCATCCCCACCCTCTCCTAAGCGAATGACGCCCCGGCTAGCCGGGGCGTCGGAACGTCACGACAATCCGGGCGGCGCCCGCTCAGATCGGGTTGTTGAAGGTATCGCAGGAAGACAGCTTGCCGCTCTTGAATCCGGCGGCGAACCAACGCTGCCGCTGCTCCGAGGTGCCGTGGTTGAAGCTTTCGGGCACGACGTAGCCCTGCATGCGCTTCTGCAGCGTGTCGTCGCCGATCTGCTGCGCCGCGTTCAGCGCCTCCTCGACGTCGCCGCTCTCGAGGATGCCCTTCTGGTCGGTGTAGTAGCCCCAGACGCCGGCGAAGCAGTCGGCCTGCAGTTCCACCCGCATCGACATCTGGTTGGCGTCGGCCTCGCTCATCTGCTGGCGCATCTGGTTGAACTTGGGCAGGATGCCGGTCAGGTTCTGCACGTGGTGGCCGACCTCGTGGGCGATGACGTAGGCCTGGGCGAAGTCGCCGGCCGCGCCGAACTGCCGCGCCAGCTGGTCGAAGAAGCTGGTGTCGAGATAGACCTTGCGGTCGCCGGGGCAATAGAACGGCCCCGATGCCGCCGAGGCGAAGCCGCAGGCCGAACGCACCTGGCCCGAGAACAGCACCAGCTTCGGCTCCTCGTATTTCAGGCCCTCGGCCTGGAAGATGCCGTTCCAGGTGTCCTCGGTCTCGGCGAGCACGGTGGAGACGAACTGGGTCATCTCGTCGTTCGCCGGCGCACCGCCCTGGGTGACCTGTCCGCCGCCCGATCCCGAGCCGCCGTCGGTCAGCACCTGCATGGGGTCGATGCCGCAGGCGCGCAGGGCGAAGAACAGCACGACCAGGATGATGATGCCTGACAAGCCACTGCCGCCGACCCTCGGCCCCACGGGCAGGCGTCCGCCGCGCCCGAAGCCGCCGGGCAGCCCCATGCCGCCGCCGCCCTCGCCGCGGTCGTCCTGGACGTTGTCACTCTGACGGCGGCCTCTCCAGCGCATATGGCTATCCTCGATGTTCGTCGCATGCGGCCGGCGATGCCGCTCCGCTTCCATGTGACAATTAGCCCAACCGCCGGGGCGGTCACAAGGTTTTTGGTTGTGCCACCGGCCCGGCGCCACCCAACGCAGCCAGCCCCGGGTTGTTCCGCGACAGCTCTCAGACGATCGCGTTCCTGCGCCAGCGCGGCCAGGCCGCGATCGGAACGGTCTGGATGCGAGCTACTCGGCGAGTGCGGCCCGGACCTCCGGCGCCGGCCCGGCGGCGCGGCTGCGGCGCGTGGCGAGCCAGGCGGCGACGGCCTTCTGAGCCTGGAAGGCGGCGAGCCCCGAGACGACGCCGATCGCCACCGCGACGCCGGAGACGAGCGGATCGAAGGCCAGTGGGCCGGGCTGCGGCAGGAACATCTCCGGCAGCAGGCGGTGGAACAGGTAAATGTGGTACCCGGCGGCGGCCACGGGCAGCGCCAGTGTGGCGACCAGTTTCGGCACGCTGACGCGCGGCAGGTAGAGCAGCACGCTCACGCAGACGAGCTGCAGCGTGAACTTGACCCAGGAGCCGGCCCAGTTGCCGCCCCAATAGGCCATGACGGGAAAGGCAATGGCCGCCGCCGCGAAAACGGCGAGCCGCTGGCTGGGCGTGCGCGCGAAGAACGCGCACCAGCCGAACGCGGCGAGGTAGAGCACGTCGGTCACGGTGAAGATCTGCACCCCGCCCACCGGCCAGAGCACCGGCACGACGAACTTGAGAGCCACGGTGGCGCCGAGCATGGCATATCCCGCCGAAAACGGGTTCCGCGAAGCATGCCGGCGCACCGCCTCCAGCGAGAACAGCCCGGCCACGATCAGCATGATCTGCGCATAGGCTTCCACGAACCAGTAGAGGTAGGGCAGCATGTGCTTGGGATCGAAGATGCCGAGATTGCCGACGAGGAAGACCGACGGCCACAGCACCTCGCCGCGCGCGATGGAGAAGCCGGCGACGATCGGCGCATAGACGGCGAGGTTGCCCGCCAGCGCCCTGACGAGGCGCGAGGTCTCGCCGCGCATCAGGGCCGCGCCATGGAAGCGCGCGAGCCCGTAGCCGACCAGCATGACCAGTGCCGCCGCCCCGCCGGGGATCGGCCACAGCGTCGCATGATGCAGGACGATCAGCAGGATCGCCGCCGCCCGCATCAGCAGTTCGACGTCCACCACCTGCCAGCGGCTGGTCTGGCGCCCGAGCCGCGCGAGCTGCCCGACCGGCATCTTCTCCCAGCCTTCCGGGATGCGTCCCAGCTTGCGCTCGAGCACCAGCGACAGCTGCACATAGAGCAGCGAATCCCCGCCCAGCGCCTCGAAGCTGTCCACCGGCGTCACCCGGCGCGGATAGAAGGCGCGGGCGAAGGCGTCGAGCACGCCGGCGTCGGCCTTCTGCACCTGCCCGCCGAGCCGCGCGATCGCCGGATAGTCCACCTTGCCCGACGGCAGCCGCGGCAGCGCCTCGACCGCCACCGCCTCGACATGCAGCGGGGTCAGCCCGCTCGCCTCGATCATCAGCTTGCGCACGGCCTCGGGCGCCTCGCCGGACGAGAAGGCGGCGACCAGCCGGCGGTCGTCGCCGGCAACGGCCGCCTCGATGCCCTGCGTCCTCAGCGCATGCTCGACCGCCTCGTGGCTGATCCTGAGCCCGGCGATCTTCGACATCCGCTTGAGCCGCCCGACGACGCGGAAGAAGCCGTTGTCGCAGCGCTCGGCGAGGTCGCCGGTGCGCAACTCACGGACCTCGGCGCCATGCGCCAGGTCGGCCCGCCCGAGCGCGTAGCCCATCATCACGTTGGGGCCGCGATAGACCAGCTCGCCCGCCTCGCCACAGCCCTCGATGCGCGTCCCGTTCGCGGCGGCCAGCGCCAGTTCGCCGCCCGGTATGGCGATGCCGATGCTGTCGGGATTCTCCGCCAGCGCCTCGGGCGGCACATAGGCGATGCGCGCGGTGGCCTCCGTCTGGCCGTACATCAGGAACAGCCGCCGTCCGGAGGCATCGAGCCGGCGCCGGAACGTCTCGGCGAGTTCGGCCGAAATCCGCCCGCCGGCAACCGTCATGAACCGCAGCGACGGCAGGTCCTCGACCCGCAGGCCGGTCTTCTGCATCAGCTCGTAGGAATAGGGCACGCCGCTGATGTTGGTGACTTCGGCGCACCGCAGCTCGTCGGCGAAGCCGCGGTCGGCGACGCCCTTGGCCGCGACGAACACCCCCGCCCCCACCGCCAGATGCGAATTCAGCACCGACAGGCCGTAGGAATAGTGGAACGGCAGGATCAGCGCCGCGCGATCGTCGGAAGCGAGTTCCAGATAGGAGGCGATCGCCTCGGCGTTGCTTTCGACATTGGTCCGCGACAGCCTGACGAAGCGCTTCCTGCCAGTGCTGCCGGATGTCGCCAGGAGCAGCGCCAGCTCCGGATGCAGCGCCTCCCCCGTCCCGCCAAGCTCGATCCGGCGCCAGCGCCCGTCGACAACCCGCACGCTGACCTCGGGGCGGAAATCCTCCTCGAAGGCCGCGAACGCCTCGGCATCGTTGGGGGCAAGCAGCGCCACCGCGTGGCCGCCGGCACGCGCCGCCAGATAGGCGATGATGGCATGTTCGGAATTGGCGGCCTCGACCGCCACCAGCTTGCGGCCGTCGCCGAACGCGGTGGCGGTCTCCGCCACGCGGCGCGCCAGTTCGGCATAGGTGATCGCCGGGCGGCCCGGAAACATAAGCGCCGGCCGGGCGCCATGCGCCGCAAGCTCCTGCAGGAATGCCATTCTGTCTCGCCCGCTCCGCCGCCTCTGTCGCAGCCAAATGAACGCGCGAGCCGATAGCCTAATTCCTGATTGTTTGCATCAACTATTTTACGGATCGCTGATGTATTCCGGCAACTGCCGGATAACTCCAGACGGGCATACCGCCGCAGGGGCTTGCCAAAGCGCCGCCATCCGGTATTGTTGCAAATGATTAGCAACTGCGATTGGAGACAGGCGGTGGACTCTCTTGCTCGGCCATCCGAGGACATCAACGGATGGCGAACCGCCCGGGGCGAAGGCTCGCTCTCGGAGGTCCACCGTTCCATCGCGGTCCGCAGCAGCGGCCCGACCTGGCGCAAGGCGGTTGCCTTCATCGGCCCCGGCTACCTGGTCGCCGTCGGCTACATGGATCCCGGCAACTGGGCGACCTCCATCGCCGGCGGCTCGCGCTTCGGCTACACGCTGCTCTTCGTGGCGCTGGTCTCCAACATCATGGCCATCGTGCTGCAGTCGCTGTGCGCGCGCCTAGCCATCGCCTCGGGCCGCGACCTCGCCCAGGCCTGCCGCGACGCCTTCCCGCGTCCCGTCGCCTATTTCCTGTGGCTGCTTGCCGAGATCGCCATCATCGCCACCGACATCGCCGAGGTGATCGGCACCGCCATCGGCCTCAACCTCCTGTTCGGCATCCCGCTCGAGCTCGGCGTGGTCATCACCGCGCTCGACGTCTTCCTCATCCTCTACCTGCAGAAGCTCGGCTTCCGCTGGGTCGAGGCGCTGATCATCACGCTGCTCGGCGTCATCGCGGTCTCCTTCGCCATCCAGGTCGCCCTGGCCGACCCGGACTGGGGCGCCGTCATCGTCGGCTTCGCGCCGACGACCGAGATCGTCACCAACCCCGAAATGCTCTACCTCGCGCTCGGCATCCTCGGCGCCACCGTCATGCCGCACAATCTCTACCTGCATTCCGGCATCGTCCAGACGCGCGCCTATGGCGAGACGCTGCCGGAGAAGCGGCAGGCGCTGCGCTACGCCACCTGGGATTCGACCATCGCGCTGATGTTCGCGCTGCTCATCAACGCCTCGATCCTGATTCTCGCCGCGGCGACCTTCTACGCCTCCGGCCGCACCGACGTCATCGAGATCGGCGAGGCCCATTCGCTGCTCGCGCCACTGCTCGGCATCGCGGTCGCACCCACCTTGTTCGGCATCGCGCTGCTCGCCTGCGGCATCAATTCGACGGTGACCGCCACCCTTGCCGGGCAGATCGTCATGGAGGGCTTCCTCCACATCAAGCTGCCGCCATGGCTGCGCCGCCTCATCACCAGGGGCATCGCCATAGTGCCCGCCGCCGCCGTCACCATCTGGTTCGGCGAAACCGGCACGGCCAAGCTGTTGATCCTCACCCAGGTCGTGCTCAGCCTGCAGCTCTCCTTCGCCGTCTTCCCGCTGGTCATGTTCACCGCCAGCAAGAAGAAGATGGGCGCGCTCGTCGCCCCGCACTGGCTGATCGGCCTGGCGATGCTGATCGCCGTGGTGATCGCGGCCCTGAATCTCAAGCTGCTGTACGAATTCGTTCTGGCGGCCTGACGGACCGGGCGGCGGCTCCCGGCCGCCGCCACGTCCAAATCCCGTGCTCGGCGATTGCCCTTCAGGTCATCGTCGGCCCTGCGCCAGACTTCAGCCCGCTACCGCCAGCCTCGCCGAGCGGCGGCTCGCGGCCAGCACCGCCAGCGCCACCAGCGGGAAGGCCGCCGCCACCAGGCCGAGGTCCGAAGGCTTCGCGAATTCCAGCACCCGGCCGCCGATGACGGTGCCGAGGGCGATGCCGAAATAGAGCGCCGAGGCGTTCAGCGACAGCGTCAGATGCGCGAGTTCGGGCGCGAAGCCGACGATGCGGCTCGCCTGCGCCGGCGGGAACGCCCAGCCGATGATGCCCCACGGCACCATCAGGCCGATCAGCACGGGCCCCGCGATGTGGTGCGGCAGGAGCTTCAGCGTCAGGGCGATGGCGATGCAGAAGCCCGACGACATCAGCAGCGACAGCACCACCATGCGCGTCGCGCCGATCCGGTCGGCGAGATAGCCGCTCGACAAATTGCCGATCACGGCACCGGCGCCAAAGGCGAGCAGCATGCCCGGCAGCGCGATGGCCGGCAGCGCCGCTCCTTCGAGCGCCAGCGGCGCGATGTAGGAGATCACGGTGAAGCCGCCGGCGAGATAGAGCAGCGTCACCACGAGCGACGGCAGGATGCCGGGCCTGGAGATCGCGGTGAAGCGCTCGCCGAGCGTCAGCTTGATGCCGCGCGATCCCCGCGGCAGCCGCACCCACAGGATCGCCGCGCACACCAGCGCCAGGAAGGCGATGGAAACGAAGGTGCCGCGCCAGCCCCACACGGTGGCGATCAGCGAGCCGACTGGCGCGCCGAGCGCCACCGCGAAGGTGGTGCCGCCGACGACCACCGCGATCGCCCGCGCCCGATGCTCCGCACCGGCCAGCGAAACGGCAGTGGCCTGGGCCGTGGCGGCATAGAGGCCCGCCGACATGCCCATCATGATCTGGGCGACCAGCAGCCCGGCGAACGACGAGCTCGAAGCCGCCACCAGGTTGCCGGCGACGAAGAAGAGCATCGTCGCGGCCAGGATGCGGCGGCGGTCCACCTCGCCCGCCAGCGCCGACAGCACCGGCGCGCCGACGGCATAGGCGAGCGAGAACGCCATGATGAGGTAGCCCGCGAACGGTATGGAGACATGGGCGTCGCCGGCGATCGCCGGCAGCAGGCTCGAGAACACGAATCCGACGGTGCTCATGGCGAATGAGCCGACCGCCAGCCAGATAAGGCGCTTGTCCATGACGCTATCCTTAGTTCAAAATTCATTGAACTATTGAACTTGATCCGCCGTCATGTCAATCTGCCGCCGTCGGCCTCCTGCCAGCCTCGTGTCAGCAGGCCGCGACACGCCTTGAACCCACACACCGCCGCAGCTACCTTCGACCCATGTCCCTGCCCCACCCCACCGCCGACCAGATCAGCCTCGCCAACGTGCTCGCCGTGCTCGGCGACCAGACGAGGCTCGCCATTGTCGGTTATCTCGCCCGCAACGAGGGCGTGGCGATGAGCTGCGGCCAGTTCCTCGACTTCGGCTCCAAGACCAATCTCAGCTACCACCTCGCCAAGCTGCGCGAGGCCGGCATCACCAGCACGGAGATGTCGGGCACCAGCCGGCTGATCACGCTCCGGCGCGGCGACCTCGACCGCCGCTTCCCGGGCCTGCTCGATTCCATCGTCACGGCGGCACAGGACATCCCGCAGCTCGAACGCCTGCGCGAGGAAGGCTGACGCCGCCATCCCCGGCGTGGAGGACCGCAAGATGCGCATCGCCGTTTTTGCCGACATCCATGGCAATTTCCTCGCGCTCGAGGCCGTTCTCACCGACCTGGCCCGCCGCGGCGGCGCCGACCTGACCGTCAATCTCGGCGACCTCGTCTCCGGCCCGCTGTGGCCGCGCGAAACGATCGAGCGCCTGATGGACCTCGACTGGCCCACCGTGCGCGGCAACCACGACCGCCGCGCGGCCACCGATCCCCTCGCCGAAATGGGGCCATCCGACCGCTTCGCCCGCGATCGCCTGACGGCGGCCCAGCGCGACTGGCTGGAGGCATTGCCCGTGACCCTGGAGCTGGCGCCCGGCATCCTCGCCTTCCATGCCCGCCCCGATCACGACGAGCGCTATCTCACCGAAGTGATTGCCGACGGCCGTCTGGCCCGGGCGCCGCTCTCGCTCATCGAGAAGCGGCTTGCCGGCATCGATCGCTCCCATCGCCTGCTGCTTTCCGGCCACAGCCACCGTCCCGATCTGGTGCGGTTGCCCGACGGGCGCATGCTGTTCAATCCCGGCAGCGTCGGCGACCCGGCCTATCGCGACGACACCGCCCCCGCGCATGTTTCCGAGCAGGGCTCGCCGCTGGCGCGCTACGGCCTGGTCGAAACCGAGGGCGCGGGCGCCATCGTCAACGTCGAGTTCCGCGCGGTCGCCTACGACCACGAGGCGGCCGCCCTCCGCGCCGATGAGTCCGGCCGTCCCGAATGGGCGCACGCGCTGCGCACCGGCTTCATGCCGGCTTAGGGCTGCTCCGGCGCCTTGCAGCACCCGCAGTCCAGTGGCCGCTCAGCCCGAGGTGTTGAGGGCCACGGCGGCACGGATGAGCGCCTTCAACGCCTCTTCATCGATCTCTTCGCCCTCGCGGAAGTCGATGGCGCGCCTGGTATTGCCTTCGAGGCTGGAGTTGAACAGGCCCGAAGGGTCCTTGAGCGAGGCGCCCTTGGCGAAGGTCGTCTTCACCGCCTTCTTGTAGGCCTCGCCGGTGCAGATGATGCCGCCATGCGACCACACCGGGGTCCCCCACTTCCATTCCTCGACCACGTCGGGATCGGCCTGCCTGATGAGGCTGCGGATCCTGGTGAGCGTCGCGCCGCGCCAATCGTCCAGCTCGTTGATTCGCGCGTCGATCAGCTCGGAAGCAGGGGCTCCCCCGTTGCCTTCCTGCGATCCGGTCGTCCTCTTTGCCATGGGCCTCGTCCTCTTCTCCATGGTTGCCGGTAGGCTGCCGGCCTGGCGTCCGCTCCGCCATGCCGCGCCTCCACTTCCCGCCTACATTATTTCTCCGGGCAATTCGCCGGCCTGCTTCACCCAGCCGGCGACCTGCGCTTGGTCCAGATGGTCGTCCTCGCGGCTGTCCAGGCAGTGCAGGTCCTCCGCTGTCGGCGCCGCTTTACCGTCGCCGGTTCATTTTCGCGAACGCCGAGGCTTCGCCGCCGGCTTGGCCGTGCGCGCCGCGCTTTTGGCCGGGCGGGCGTAATCCTTGCGCGCCGGAGCCAGGTCCTGAGCCTCCAGCGTCTGCGCCGGCCTGCCCATCGCCTCCTGCCCGGCCCGGATGTCGGCCTCGCGCAGGGCCGCGCCGAAGTCGAGCCCGGTCAGGCGTTCGATTTCCGCCACCGTGGTCAAAAACTCCGAGACGCGCGCCAGTTCCAGGTCGTCGCCGAACGCCTCGGCCCGCGCCAGCATCGCCTCCGGCATCACCTCGATCAGCGGCCCCTGGTCCGCCAGCAGCGCGATCGAGCGCAGGTCGCTGCCATCGCTCCACGCGGCGATCTTCCAGAACCGCAGCGGCACCTTGCTGCCGAAGCGGTAGGGCGGGTCGGTCTCGGCGAAGACCGGTCCGGCAAACACCGTGACCCGGCTGCGCATCGTCACCGCGTTGCGCAGCACGTAGGTCTCGACCGCGCGCCACCTGAGCTTGCCCTTCGAACCCGGCCGGTCGAGCGCGCTGCCCTGGTTGAAGAAGCCGAGCTGCGGCGCCGCATTGGTGTAGAAGAACGTGTCGCGCTCGGCCGCCACCGCCTCTGCGTCGGTGCCCCAGGCCGGATCGCCCCTGAGCGTGATGTGCCCCTTCTGGAAGATGCGCGCCTTGCGCTCGTTCGACTGCGGATCGGGAAAACCCGCGACCTTCTGCTTCTCGTAGAACGGCCGGTTCATCTGCTCCTCGGGCAGGATGCGCCGGTCGGGCCGGAAGTCGTCGCTGGCCTCCGCGCCGAGGTCGCCGAGCGACTCTATGCCGAGATCCTTCAGCGACGGGTCGTCGATCACCGACTTGTCGTCGCGGTTGATCGCCTTGATGCGCGCGCCGTCGATGTTGCAGGCGGTAAAGTAGGCAAGCCGCCGCGCCGCGTTCATGACCACGGAGAAGTGGTGGTAGCGCAGCTCGAACGGATCGTCGCCGGGCTTGGCCAACTGGTTCTGCGCCGCGCGTCCCGGCGCGCCCGCGTGGTTCGGCAGCGGCAGGACGAAGCCTGGGATGAAGCCCGGCTCGTAGCCGCCGCGGTCGTCGAAATTCTCGGTCTTCCAGCTCGCCGCCTCGGCGCGCGGGCCCCGGTCGCCGCCGGCGGGGCTGGCGCCCCCGGCCACAGTCGCTGCGGCCAGCGGGGCGCGCACGTTGATCTCGATCGGAAAGGTCCACGTCACCGAGCCGTCCGCATTGAGCCGCGACCTGGCGGCGTCCTCCACCGGCCGATCCGACTTGCCTGCCTGCTTCGGCGCCTGCCCTTCGGCCTCGCTTCCGCCCGAGGGTGCGGGCTGCAGCTTCAGGCGCCCGGCCTCCTGCCAGGTGTCGAGCAGCTTCGACACCGTCGCGCGGCTTGCCGCGTCGAACGTGTCCAGGCGCTTTTCCAGGTCGTCGACTATGGCGCTGATGCGGATGCCTTCGTTGATTTCCCTGGCGAGCGGCTGGCCGTCGGTCCCCATCACCTCGTGCCACGGCCCGCCCCAGTGATGCAGCGCGATCGGTTCCCATTCGTTGTTGAACACCGGCGAGCCGGACGAGCCCTGCTCGGTGTCGGCCACGTAGTGCAGCACGTGCAGCGTCTCGTCGCGCGCCACCAGATGGTTCTCGCGCAGCACCAGCTCCTTGAAGCGGCCGTCGGGGTGCTGGACCAGGTTGGCGATCTCGCCGAGCATGTGCTTGTCGCCGGCATTGGAAAGCACCAGGAAGCCGAACTCGTCGAGCAGCCTGGGCCCACGCCGGCGTTCGCCGATGCCGACCAGCGTGTAGTCGAGCCCGTCGATGCCGTCGGTGACGAAGCACAGCGTCGGATCGAGCAGGTACGACGTCGGCATGCGCAGCTCGTTCAGCCGGTCGCGCTCATAGTCGAACTGGATCTGGAAGCGCGCCGCGTCCTGCGGCGTCGGGATGACGTGGTGGTTGGTCAGGAAGAGGCTGGGCCCCACCAGGAAGCCGGTGCCCTGCGGCATCTCGTTGAGGAACGCCACCCGGCCCACCGCATCGGCAGCGCGCCGGCCGCGCTCGAGAAAGGCGACGCCGACGAAATCGAGCGTGGAACCCTGGATCGCTTCGGGTCCCGCCGGCTTGGCGGCGGCGGCCGGCTTGCGCCCGGCTTTGGCCGGCGCGGCGCTCGCTTCGATCGCTGTCGAGATCATCTCGGCTTCTTCGCGGCTGAGCTGCGCCTTGACCTGCAGCCGCTCGACGCGCCGCCGCCGCTGGGGCTCGGCGGCCAGCGGATTGCCTTCGGCGATCCGCGCCAGGGATTCTTCGATTTCCGGGCGTGTCTTCTTCAGTCTTTCCCGAACGACAAGTTCGACGTTGCCAAAGGTTTGGATGTCCACAGCCCCATCCCCCGCACTACTGAAAGGCGCAAAGTATAGCTTGGGATCATAACTCTCGGTAGCGACGTTTTGTTGACGGACGCAAGCGGCTGCGACATCAGGGATTCATGCATTTTCGGGGTTCCCCCCTCCCCGTCCTTCCCCTATAAGGCCCGCCTAGCCTCTAGTTGACTCTCACTTGCGCACCGGCCGGGAATATCCCGTCCCGGTTCTTCGCGCAGGCCTACCTACGGACCGCACCCATGCCAAGACGCACCGACATCAAGTCCATCCTGATCATCGGCGCCGGTCCCATCGTCATCGGCCAGGCCTGCGAGTTCGACTACTCCGGCACCCAGGCCTGCAAGGCCCTGCGCGAGGAGGGCTACCGCGTCATCCTGGTCAACTCCAACCCGGCCACGATCATGACCGATCCGGAGCTGGCGGACGCCACCTACATCGAGCCGATCACGCCGGAAGTGGTCGCCAAGATCATCGCCAAGGAGCGCCCCGACGCGCTGCTGCCCACCATGGGCGGCCAGACCGCTCTCAACACCGCACTTTCGCTGCGCCGCATGGGCGTGCTCGACCGCTACAACGTCGAGATGATCGGCGCCGACGCGCACGCCATCGACAAGGCCGAGGACCGCGCCCTGTTCCGCGAGGCCATGGCCAAGATCGGGCTGGAAACGCCTAAGTCGATGCTGGCCAACGCCACCGACGTCAAGGATGCCGACCGCAAGCGCCACGAGGCCGAGCGCGCCGCCCTCAAGCTCGAGGCGCCGGCCAATCTCGACGCCGCGCTCGACGCGCTCGAAACCCAGTGGAACCTCGGCGAAGGCGACCGCAAGCAGCGCTACATCAACCATGGCATGGCGATCGCCGCCCAGGCGCTCGACCATGTCGGCCTGCCCGCCATCATCCGCCCGTCCTTCACCATGGGCGGCACCGGCGGCGGCATCGCCTTCAACCGCCAGGAATTCTTCGACATCGTCCAGAGCGGTCTCGACGCCTCCCCCACCACCGAAGTGCTGATCGAGGAATCGGTGCTCGGCTGGAAGGAATACGAGATGGAGGTCGTGCGCGACCGCGCCGACAACTGCATCATCGTCTGCTCGATCGAGAACATCGACCCGATGGGCGTGCACACCGGCGATTCGATCACGGTGGCGCCCGCGCTGACCTTGACCGACAAGGAATACCAGATGATGCGCAACGCCTCGATCGCGGTGCTGCGCGAGATCGGCGTCGAGACCGGCGGCTCCAACGTCCAGTTCGCCGTCAACCCGGCCGACGGCCGCCTTGTCGTCATCGAGATGAACCCGCGCGTGTCGCGCTCCTCGGCGCTCGCCTCCAAGGCAACCGGCTTCCCCATCGCCAAGATCGCCGCAAAGCTCGCCGTCGGCTACACGCTCGACGAGCTGGAGAACGACATCACCGGCGGCGCCACCCCCGCCTCCTTCGAGCCGACCATCGACTACGTCGTCACCAAGATCCCGCGCTTCGCCTTTGAAAAATTCCCCGGCGCCGAGCCGGTCCTGACCACCGCCATGAAGTCGGTCGGCGAGGTCATGGCCATCGGCCGCACCTTCCAGGAATCGCTGCAGAAGGCTTTGCGTGGACTGGAAACGGGCCTGACGGGATTGGACGAGATCGAGATCCCCGGCATCGGCGACAATGGCGACGAGCGCAACGCCATCCGCGCCGCCCTCGGCACGCCGACGCCCGACCGGCTGCGCATGGTCGCCCAGGCGATCCGCATGGGCACCTCGCTCGAAGACGTGCACGCCATGTGCAAGATCGACCCGTGGTTCCTCGAGCAGATCGCCGGCATCATCGCCATGGAGGCCCGCGTCCGCGAGCACGGCCTGCCGCAGGATGCCGAAAACCTGCGCATGCTGAAGTCGATGGGCTTCTCCGACGCCCGCCTCGCCTCGCTCACCAGGACCGAGGCCGAAGCGGTCGCCAGGCAGCGCCAGAAGCTCGGCGTCCACCCGGTCTACAAGCGCATCGACACCTGTGCCGCCGAGTTCGCCTCGCCCACCGCCTACATGTACTCGTCCTACGAGCTGCCCTTCGCCGGCGCGCTGGCCGACGAGGCCCAGGTCTCGGACAAGAAGAAGGTCGTCATCCTCGGCGGCGGCCCCAACCGCATCGGCCAGGGCATCGAGTTCGACTATTGCTGCGTGCATGCCGCCTATGCGCTGCGCGAGGCCGGCTATGAATCGATCATGGTCAACTGCAACCCCGAGACCGTGTCGACCGACTACGACACCTCCGACCGTCTCTACTTTGAGCCGCTGACGGCCGAAGACGTGCTCGAGATCCTGCGCGCCGAACAGGCCGCGGGCACGCTGCACGGCGTCATCGTTCAGTTCGGCGGCCAGACCCCGCTGAAGCTTGCGGATGCGCTCGAAAAGGCCGGCATCCCGATCCTCGGCACCTCGCCCGACGCGATCGACCTCGCCGAGGACCGCGACCGCTTCCAGAAGCTCTTGCACAAGCTCGACCTCAAGCAGCCCAAGAACGGCATCGCCTACTCCGTCGAACAGGCCCGCACCGTTGCCGGCGAGCTCGGCTTCCCGCTGGTCGTGCGCCCGTCCTACGTGCTCGGCGGCCGCGCCATGCAGATCATCCACAACGAGGGCATGCTGCAGTCCTACCTGCTCGACACCGTGCCGGGCCTGGTGCCCGAGGACATCAAGCAGAAGTACCCCAACGACAAGACCGGCCAGATCAACACCCTGCTCGGCAAGAACCCGCTTTTGTTCGACACCTACCTGTCGGGCGCCATCGAGGTCGACGTCGACTGCCTCTGCGACGGCAAGGAGACCTTCGTCTCCGGCATCATGGAGCACATCGAGGAAGCCGGCATCCATTCGGGCGACAGTGCCTGCTCGCTGCCGGTTCACTCGCTTTCCACCGAACTCGTCGACGAGCTCGAGCGCCAGACCTCGGCGATGGCGCGCGCGCTCAATGTCGGCGGCCTGATGAACGTGCAATACGCCATCAAGGACGGCACCATCTACGTGCTCGAAGTCAACCCGCGCGCCTCGCGCACCGTGCCCTTCGTCGCCAAGACCGTCGGCAAGCCGATCGCCAAGATCGCCGCCCGCATCATGTCGGGCGAGAGCCTCGACGATGCCTTCGCCCACTATGGCGCCAAGCCCGATGCCCGCAATCCCGGCCACATCGCGGTCAAGGAAGCGGTGTTCCCGTTTGCCCGCTTCCCCGGCGTCGACATCCTGCTCGGGCCGGAGATGAAGTCGACCGGCGAGGTCATGGGCCTCGACCGCGACTACGCGCTCGCCTTCGCCAAGGCCCAGCTCGGCGCCGGCGTCGACCTGCCGCGCTCGGGCACGCTGTTCGTCTCGGTCCGCGACGAGGACAAGGCGGGCATCCTGGGCGCCGTGCGCCGCATCTCGGAACTCGGCTTCAAGGTTCTGGCCACCTCCGGCACCGCCCGCTTCCTCGTCGAGAACGGCGTGCCGGCCGAGAAGATCAACAAGGTGCTCGAAGGCCGTCCGCACATCGAGGACGCCATCCGCAACCGCCAGATCCAGATCGTCTTCAACACCACCGACGGCCAGAAGGCCGTGTCGGACTCGAAGTCGATCCGCCGCGCCACGCTGATGCAGAAGGTGCCCTACTACACCACGCTGTCGGGTGCCGCGGCCGTTGCCGAGGCCATCGCCGCGCTCAAGGCCGGCTCGCTCGAAGTCCGCCCGCTGCAGGACTATTTCGCGTAAGGCGCGCCGCCTTCCCTCCCCCCGAGGGGAGGGCCGATCCGCGCAGCGGATCGGGGTGGGGCCGCCCGAGGCAGCGCGCGACGCCCCTCCTGCCTCGACGGGGACGCGCCGAGCGCGGCAAGGCGGCTCAAAGTCCTGCGGCGCCATCTGGAGCCGCCATCCAGCTATTCCATGAGGATCGAGGCGAGGCGCGACGCCGGCGCCTCCCTCCCCCTTGTGGGGAGGGATAAAGGGAGGGGGTCACGACGCGCGCCAGCAAGCGCCCAGAAAATGTATGAATTTCTCAGACATTTCATCTTTTCACACGCAGGGATTGCAGCTACATCTCGTGCATCCAAAGGGGGGATGCAGGGAATGGGACTGAAATTCGTGCGGCTGGCATCGGTGTCGATGCTGGCGGGAGTGATCGTTGCGGCCGCGCTGGCGCCGGCGATGGCAAAGGATGCGGGATCGCTGGCCGGCAAGGTCGGCACCAAGCGCTATCCGGCGCAATTCGGACAGTCGGGGGGGCCCTGCAAGAAGGCCTACCAGGAATATGTCGCGGCCCCCGGCCACTCCGCCTACGCGCAGACGGCCGTGAGCTACAATGTCGAAGCCGTGTTCTGCGGCCGCGCCTACAACGCGCCGTCACAGAAGGTCGCCGAAGAGCAGGCGCTCGCCAACTGCAATTCGGTCGGCAAGAAATACAAGCTCAAGACGACGGGCAATTGTTCCATCTACGTTTCGAAGTGAGGCCCGGCTCGACCCCTTCTCCCACGGTGGGAGAAGGGGTCGTCGGTGTCCCGCGCCCGTCGCCTCCGAAGTGAGACAACCCGGCGCCCCCTGCGCCCGCGGTGGGGTCGCCTGGGGCCGCGAGCGGCTTTCCCTCCCCCTCGAGGGGAGGGTCGATCCGCGCAGCGGATCGGGGTGGGGTCGCCCAAGGCAGCGCGCGACGCCCTCCTTCCTCGATGGGAAGGTGCCGAGCGCGGCGGAGGCGGGGCAAACATCCGGCACGCCGTCTGGAGCCTTGACCGCCCATCCATCAATTCCATGAGGATCGAGGTGACGCGCGGCGCCGACGCCCTCCCTTCCCCTTGTGGGGAGGGATAAAGGGTGGGGGTCATGACGCGCGCAACCGCCGCCCGCCCCTCCCAATCCGACCTCCATCCCGCTACCCTGCCCTCTCCGCAGGAATCGCCGCATGCCACAAGCCTACGACCCGTTCGACGAGATCCGCCGCGAGGTGGCGGGCATCAGCCTCGTGCCGCCGAAGGTGGTGGCCGACAACGCCGCCAAGGGCCTTGCGCTGAGAAAGCAGTTTGGGCGCGGCGGCACCGAGATCGGCGTCGCCCGCGCCGAGGAACTGCTCGCCCGCCGGGAGCTCACACCCCACACCGTCAAGCGCATGGTCAGCTTCTTCGCCCGCCACGAGGTCGACAAGCGGGCGAAGAACTTCGGCAACGACGACAACCCCTCGGCCGGCTACGTCGCCTGGCTGCTCTGGGGTGGCGACGAAGGGCGGGCGTGGGCGGTGGAGGTGAAAAGCGCCATGACCGACCAGCGATAGGGCAACTTATCAATCAATCTGAGCGGGCACGAGATTGCCGCTACCGTCCTTTCGCCATGCATAAATCGCCACATCTGGCTCGCGGCGATCCCCATTGCTGTCGAAGGTCAACGGCCCTAATACGGTCGGTATCGATGCCCCTGACCTGATAGCTTTCGCGATCGCCTTGGGGTCACTATTGCCGGCAATTTCGGCACCTTTGGCGATCACCTGCACTGCCGCATAGGCCTTTAGAGTATAGGCCTCCGGCTCGAAACCTTTCCCCCTGAAGCGCTCAACGATGGCCTTCGCGTCTGGACCCGATCGATCTTCTTTGGAAAAGGCCATTAGCGTGCCTTCCGCCGCCGTGCCCGCTATTTTTGGAAAGTCAAAGGTATAGACGCCGTCCCCCGCAACAAATTGCAGCTTCAAACCTGCTTTGTCGGACTGTTGCACGAGTCTCCCCATGTCCTTGTCGAGACCTCCGAAGAAGACAACGGAGATTTGCTTGTTCTTCATCCGTGCGACGAGCGCGGAGAAGTCCTTCTGGCCTTGCTCAATCGAGGCTGAGAGTGTCGCAGGCTGTCCGGCCGATTTCAGTGCCGCCAATGCCTTGGACGACAGTCCCTGCCCGTATGGGGTATCATCGTCGAGCACGGCAACATTTCTGCCGGGAAACTTTTCGGCAATGTAGCGCCCCAGGACGGTACCCTGAACATCGTCTCGTCCCGATGTCCGGTGGGTATTCCAAAGCTTCTTTGCCTTGCCGCTGCGTTCTGTGAAAAACGGATTGGTCGATGCAGGGCTGATCATGAAGACACCCATCTTGGCGTACACTTCCGAAGCAGCGATTGATGCCCCGGAATTGAAATGGCCGATCACGAACTGCACACCGGACTTGGCAAGATTCCTGGCCACGGCTTGCGCCGTCTCGCCATCTCCCCTGTCGTCGGCAACATCGAGTTCAACACTACGTCCATCAATGCCACCGCGTGCGTTGATATCTTCGACCGCCAGCAACACTCCTCGACGCATCTGTTCGCCCATCTGAGCAAACGGGCCGGACATCGGGCCAGCGACGGCGATCCTTAACGCGGCCTTCTCCTGCGTCATTGCGGGGGCAACCAATCCGCAAATTATTGCCAAAGTCACAGCAAGTCGTCCCCAGATGCCGCTTGAGCACCTCGCAAATCTCTGGCGTAATTCCATAAATCCCCCCGGAGCCTTGGTACCAATGTGAAAGAAAATCGGCATATATCGTCTTGTTTGAGGCTCTCAATACAGCATCGCCACTATTGTTTGTCACCATCTGTCAGCATCATTCGCAGAAATGCCCGCCTCGTTTTTCCACACCCCAAAAACCTCCCGTATGCTTCCCACAGTTCCTCCCGCGGGAACGCCGGTCGCGACGGTGGCATGCGGGGAGGAACCGGCGCCTCCGCTCATGGGCTGACGTGGCTCGTGGTCCGGGGAGGTTCCGTCCAGGGGTTCCCCTGCGGGTACTACGGCCCGGATGCGCTGGGCGATGCGCTAGTGGGGCCGGGGCGAAAATGCCCTTGCCGCCGGAAGCGGAACGGACGGGAACGGAAATCGCCGGACGGGGTGAGAGGCGGCCCGCGCAGCGGGCAAAAAGCCAATTGCTTGGCTTTTTGAGCCACGAACGCCCGAAGCGACAGCGAAGGGCTCAAGGGACCGCACGATTTTTTTTTAAGATGAGCGATCGCGCGGCCGCCCGTCTTCCCTCCCGACAAGGGAGCGTTCTTTGACAATGGCCAGACCGGCAACGGGGCGTGGCGATGAGGAAGCGCGACGCTTTCCCTCCCCCTTGAGGGGAGGGTCGATCCGCGCAGCGGATCGGGGTGGGGTCGCCCGAGGCAGCGCGCAACGCCCCTCGATAGGCGAGGTGCCGAACGCAACGAGGGGGTGTCGGAGGGAGAAAGCGCCCCTCACCCGCCCCAGCCCACCTCCACCATGCCGAGCCGGCGATAGAGGCGCACAGCGTCGGCATTGCCGATCAGGTTGGTCTTGAGGTCGACGTGGCCCGCGCCGCGCGCGGCGAAGGTGGCAAAGACGTGCCACAGCAGCGCCTCGGCAATGCCTTGCCCGCGAAAATCGGGATGGACGGCAAGGTCCTTGAGGAAGGCGCTGGTCCAGCACAGGGCGGCGCCCGCGAGCCGGCCCTCGCAGTCAAGAACCAGGAAGCACAGCTCCGGATCGAACTCGGCGTCGCCCGAAATCCGCGGCCACCATTGCTCGAACGGCCCGTCCATGCCGTCGTCGAAGACCAGCCCCAGGAGCGAATGCAGCGCCGGCGCGTCGGCCGCCTCGAATGTCCGCATCGCAAAGCCGTGCGGCCAATGCGGCGTCTTCAGTTCGCCCGGCAGCAGCCGGCGCAGCCGGACGTCGTTCTCCGCCGGCCCGGATGCCGTCACAGGGCGGTTTCGGCCCGGCGGCGCACGCGGTCGCGGCCGAGGCCGGTCTCGTCGAGCAGGCCCTTGCGCTTGGCGTCGTAATAATAGCCGCGCTGGTAGAGGCGGTCCGCCTGGTCCTCGTTGCCGTCGGCCACGAGGAACGCGCCACGCAGATACTTGACCGCGTATTTGAGGTTGGTCTCGGCGTCGAGCAGGCCGCTGGGCGGGCCGTCATAGCCCATGCCGCGCGCGGTATCGTGGCGGATCTGCATCAGCCCCCAATACGGCCCCTTGCGCGCCATCGGGCGGAAATTGCTCTCGCGCCTGACCACGCGCCGCACCAGCTGCTCCGGCAGTTCGTAGACGGCGGCATATTTGGCGATCAGCGCGTCGATCATGCTGGACGAAGCCGCCGAAGGCGTGTCGGGCGCGGCATAGGAGGAGGTGGCAAAACTCCCGGGCGCCACGTCGCCCAGCGAGGCGACCTGGTAGCTGCCGGGGATCGGCGCCGTCGCCGGCAGGATCTGGCCGGGCAGCGAAGGTGCAGGCGGAAATTCGCCGACGAGCTTTGCCTGCGCGTCGGCGACGATCTCGCCGCCGGCCATGGGCGCCGCAAATGCCGCCGCCGAGGGTTTTGCGTCGGCCGGCAGCGTCGCGGCAGCCGGCGTCGCGGATGCAGTCGGTGCAGCGGCAGCCGCCGCGACGGTCGCCGTGGCGGAAGCATCGGACGGATGGACGGGCGCGACAGAGGCGGCAGCTGTGGGCAATTGCGCCTGCGCCGCCTCGGTCGCCGGGGCGGCCCCGGAGGCAGCCGGCGTTTCGGTCGCAGCCGCGAGCACGGCGGTCGCCGGCGACACCTCCCCGCCCGCATAGGACGTCGGCACCACGGCCACCGTCTCGGGCAGCGCGATGTCGGCCTCGGCCGAAGCCATGGCGCCGGCCTCGGTGGAAGCGGCGGCGTCCGCCTGGGTGGCAAGCGCCACCTCAGTGCCGGTCGCAAGATCGGTGCTCAGCGCCGCAGTATTGGTCTGGCAGCCCGAAAGCAGAGCCACAGAAAGAGCTGCCGAGATCAGCAGATGGGTCTTGAATGACGGCAAAGCCAAGCTCTGTTTGATGATTGTCGTCCCGCCCGATTCTCCTTACAGCAAGCCATCTGCCCCGGCAATCCACAGCGACTGTCGGTTTTCGGGTGGCATCGGGTCGCAGATCATGCGATCATGTTCCCGGTTTGTACTTGGCAACGCAAGGTTTCAGGGATCATCCATGGACGCCACGATCTCCTATCCCAGGCCCGGGCATGCGGTGTTCGAGACCGCGCTCGGCTTCATGGCGCTGGCCTGGAGCGACGCCGGGCTCATCCGCGCCTGCCTGCCCGAAAGGACCGCGGCTGCGGCCGAACGCCGCCTGCTGCGCCTCGCCGGCGAAAGCGACGCGAGCCGCGCGGTGCCGCAGTGGATCGGCGCGCTGATCGCCGACATCCGCCGCTATGCCGAGGGCGAGGACGTCGATTTCTCGGCCGTGCCGGTCGATCTCGCCGGCGTCGACGACTTCCGCCGCGACATCTATGCCGCCGCGCGCGGCCTCGGCTATGGCGAAACCACCACCTATGGCGGGCTGGCGGAAAAGTCCGGCCACAAGGGCCTGTTCCGCGAGACCGGGACGGCGCTTGGCGCCAACCCGGTGCCTCTGGTCATCCCCTGCCATCGAATCCTCGCCGCCGGCGGCAAGATCGGCGGCTTCTCGGCCACTGGCGGCTCGGCCACCAAGGAAAGGATGCTTTCGCTCGAAGGCGTCCGCACAGGCCCGCCACCCTCGGCCCAGGCGTCGTTCGGCTTCTAGAGCAAGACGGTTGCCTTGGGCTCAGTCGGGAATGATCAGCCGGCGCTTGAAGCGGAAGAAGTCGCGTTCGATCCGCTTGCAGATGTTCACCGGGCACGACCGCGCATCGGCGGTCGGCACAAAGGCGCGCTGCGCCTCCTCGCCCGCAGGGCAGAAGCGGTCGTCGCGCACGTAGCGGTCGAAGCGCTGCACGCCCGAGGTCGGCGAGCGCCAGCGCAGGATCACCGCACCCTCGTAGCGAACGACGTCGCGCGTCTCCGCACAGCTCATGCTGGTCGAATTGTAGCGCGAGATCGCCTGCGCCTCGGCCGCGATCAGGGTCATGCAGGCGGCAAGCAGTAGAGTTTTCATGACGACCTCCAAAGGCGCCGGCCCTTTTGCGCCGTTGCCCGACCACTATAACATCCTTCGCCCGCAATGGTTGCGAAACACGGCGCAGCCCCGGCCGGAACCATCTCCGGCGCAGCGCGGGGCTTGCAAAATGTCGCCCAACGGCTTATTTGCGGCGTGTTGATATTTCGGCCGACAGATCTAGATACCGCGATTTTTTCGCGTTTGCTCAGTCTATCTCCAAAATCTCGATACATCGATCGGGTGATTTCGCCAGATCAAGACCAACTGCAAACGCCAAGGATAATCGTAATGGCTACTGGAACCGTTAAGTGGTTCAACGCAACCAAGGGCTTCGGCTTCATTCAGCCCGACGCCGGCGGTGCCGACGTGTTCGTCCACATCTCCGCTCTTCAGCGTTCGGGCATGACCGACCTGGCCGACGGCCAGAAGATCAGCTACGAGATCGAGCAGGACCGTCGCACGGGCCGCTCGTCTGCCGGAGCTCTGAAGGCCATCTGATCCGAGGGCGCCGGAGCGCAGGCTCCGGTCGCACTGCAAGTCACGGATGTACTGACGGCAGCGCAGGTGCATGACGCGGGCAAGACGCCCGTACATGCACGAACCTAGTTCTTGCAGCGCCTGCTGCGCGTCCTAGCGATGCGCGGCGCTGCAAGATGCGCCGGCCGAGAACCAGGCGGACGATGCGGCAGATTGCCGTGAGCCGCGGGTTCGGGAAACCAGGATCAGGTACCGATGAGGCGGGGTTTTGCCCCGCCTTTTTCTTTGCCCGTCTTTCCTCGGCAAACCCTTCGCCAGCCGGAGCGCCTTCCAGAGCCCTCCCTGGCCGCCATGCTTGGGAAAACGAGGTCAGCCGAACAGCGGGATGACGACGCAGTCGCCCCGGCGGAAGCGCGAAGTGTCGCGCGCGCCCTCGTCGATCGCGCTGCCGACCAGCACCGGCGGCTCGAGCAGGTCGCCGGCAAGCAGGTCGACCCCTGCCGCGAGCGCGACCTCGAGATGGTTCTCGCTGTCGATGCCGTCGACCAGCACCGATGCGCCGCGCGCCCGGAATTCGGAAACCACCGTCCTGAGCAGCCGGCCGGTGGCCGCATCGGCGCAGAAGCGGTCGAAGGAAGCGCGCCCGAGCCGGACGACATCCGCACCCAGGTTTCCGGCCGCGTCCTGATCCGGGTCGGCCCCCGCGCGGCCCCGCAACGCGAGGCGCAGGCCGAGCGCACTGGCCGCCGCGGCAAGGGCCGCACCCGTCCCGTCGACCTCGCAGATCAGCCGCGACGCCTCGACCCCCTCGTCGGCCAGCCGCCGGACCATGAAGCGCAGGTCCTCCACCGCCGCAGCGCCTGCGGCCGCCTCGGGCCGGAAGATCAGCGACACGCCTTCGACGCCGATGTTGTGGACGTTGGCGAGCGCAAGCACCACGGCCATCCGCGCCACCAGCGCGCGGTCCTCGCCCGACACCTCGGCGTCGAAACCGGCAAGCGCAGCCGGCTGGCCGTTCAGATAGGGCACGACCTGCGCATCCACGGCCACGGGCGTCAGGCGCCCGTCCCTGTGCCTGAACACGGGCTGGATCGCGCAACGCAGGCGGAAGCGGCCATGAACGCCGAATTCGATCCCGACCTCGTCGGCAACGATCTTGTCGCCGAGGTCGGCGGGAATGGCCCCGAAACCGAAAACCGGATCACTCATGAATATGTCCTCTTGCCGAAACTGCGGCCCGGTCTTTGGGCGCGCGCCTGCGGCACATGCGCGGGCTCGGGATCGGCCGCCGCCGCGATATCGCGGCCGGACGCGTTCTCCTGCCCGGAATAGATGGAGAAATTCGCCGGCACGATCTCCGGCAGCGCCAGCACGTAACCCTGCACCATCGAGGCGCCCGAACGCTCGGCCAGCTGCAGCTGCCAGCTCTGCTCGAGCCCCTCGAACACGGTGCGGATGCCCTTGTCCTCGAAATTCGCCACCATCTCCTTCAGCAGCGCGAAACCGGCACCCGACTCCATCAGCCGGCTGATCCAGTGGGCATCGAACTTGACGATGTCGGGCTTGAGGTTGCGGATCCGCTTGATGTCGGATTCGTCCGAGCCGAAGTCGTCGACCGCTATGCGAAAGCCGTTGGCCTTCAGCGCGCTGACGAAGCCGAACAGCGCCTCCTCGGAGGCCGGCTTCTTCTCGGTGACCTCGCAGACGACGCGGCGCGGATCGATGCCGGCTTCGTTCAGCACATGGCGCATGTCGCGCAGCGCAAGCTCGGCGATGGAAGCGTCGGTGAACACCGACGGATCGAAATTGATGAAGATCGCCGCGTCCGCGGGCAGGAAGGCTGCGGCGTTCAGCAGGTGCAGGGTCCGCGTCAGCGTTTCGATCTGCAGCCGGTCGGCACCGTCGACATTCGCGAAGAAGACGCCCGGCGGTACCGGTTCGCCCTGCCTGGACGGCCTGATCAGTCCCTCATAGGCAGTGGCGGTCAGCTTGCCGTCCGCGAACGAGAAGATCGGCTGGAACGCACTTTGCAGGGTGTATACACCCCAGACGCCGGTCGACGAAGCGTCGTCCTGCCGGATAATTTGGGCGAGCCCGATGCTTTTCGACACGGTCCGTCCTATTTCCGGGATGCTGGCGAAATTGCCCGGCCAAAATCTCATTGAAGATTTGATCGCCGGTTAACGGGATAGATCAAAGTTGAACATTGCCGGCGCTCGCCCGCGGTTGTGCACAGGCAAGAACACGCGGCTAAGCCGCCAGGATCAGGTGGGCCAAAGCGTCAATCCGCTTGCGATTCCTTGCGTCATGCGACATTACAGCGCCGCGCGTCCGTTTGGGCGCGCAAAGGACGCTGTAACGAAATGAACCAGTGCATGATCCTGCCGAAAATCGGCCCGGTTTTCGGGATCATGCACGAGAGCCCGCGGTCGCGCGACCGCGCCATCTTCGAACCGGAGACACCAAGTCATGGCCTTTCTTGCCGATGCCCTTTCCCGCGTTAAGCCTTCCGCGACCATCGCGGTCACGCAGAAAGCGCGCGAGCTGAAAAATGCCGGCCGTGACATCATCGGCCTCGGTGCCGGCGAGCCGGATTTCGACACCCCCGACAATATCAAGAATGCGGCGATCGAGGCGATCCGCCGCGGCGAGACCAAGTACCCGCCGGTTTCCGGCATCGCCCCGCTGCGCGAGGCGATCGCCAGGAAGTTCAAGCGCGAGAACAACCTCGACTACAAGCCCGAGCAGACCATCGTCGGCACCGGCGGCAAGCAGATCCTGTTCAACGCCTTCATGGCGACGCTGAATCCCGGCGACGAGGTCATCGTGCCCACCCCGTACTGGGTCAGCTACCCTGAGATGGTGGCGCTCTGCGGCGGCACGCCGACCTTCGCCGAGACGACCATCGCCAACGGCTTCAAGCTGACGGCCGCGGCACTCGAGAAGGCGATCACGCCGAAGTCGAAGTGGCTGGTGATGAACTCGCCGTCCAACCCGTCGGGCGCGGCCTATACCGAGGCCGAGCTGCGCGCCATTGCCGACGTTCTGCTCAAGCACCCGCAGGTCTGGGTGCTGACCGACGACATGTACGAGCACCTCACCTATGGCGACTTCGTCTTCAAGACCATCGCCGAGGTCGAGCCCGCCCTCTACGACCGCACGCTGACCATGAACGGCGTGTCGAAGGCCTATGCCATGACCGGCTGGCGCATCGGCTACGCGGCGGGTCCGATCCAGCTGATCAAGGCGATGGACATGATCCAGGGCCAGCAGACCTCGGGCGCCTGCACCATCGCCCAGTGGGCTTCGGTCGAGGCGCTCAACGGCCCGCAGGACTTCATCGCCAAGAACAAGGCGATCTTCCAGGCCCGCCGCGACCTCGTCGTGTCGATGCTCAACCAGGCGCGCGGCATCTCCTGCCCCTCGCCGGAAGGCGCCTTCTACGTCTACCCGTCCTGCGAAGGGCTGATCGGCAAGAAGACGCAAAGCGGCAAGGCGATCACCGACGACGCCGTCTTCACCTCCGAGTTGCTGGAGGCCGAAGGCGTCGCCGTCGTGCAGGGTTCGGCCTTCGGCCTTGGCCCGAACTTCCGCATCTCCTACGCCACGTCGGAGAAGCTCCTCGAAGAGGCCTGCACCCGCATCCAGCGCTTCACGGCTTCGCTCTCCTGAGAATCAGGATAGGCTGATTGGGAACCCGGCTTCGGCCGGGTTTCCTTTAGCCGCCTGCGCCGCGAGAAGCGTTCGGGACGGCTAATATATTCTCCAAATCTCATACGCTGTTATACATTTGCATATTGCCGCCACGGCCCGAATGCTGCTACTCTGACATACTATTTCCGTCGCTGTTGACGGAGCAGTGCAGAGGCATCCGAGGGCAGGCATTGTATCGGCGTGTGGAACAGCAGCAGGGTCGAAGCAGCACAAGGCTGCTGACGCACTTCTTCTTGCTGTTGTTGTCGACCTTTGCTGTACTGACGGCGGCGGTTGCATCGAGCCAAGCCGGAGCGGGCATCCATATCCCGGTGGCGCACCTGACCGCGACCACCGAGGATGCCGGGCACGCCGAGACGGTGCTGACGGCTGCCGAGCCCACCTGCAACACCGTTTCCGAATGCCAGATCCACGGGCTTGACCACGTCACGCCGGCAGCGGTCCATACGCTGTCGTCCGGTGTGGCCGGCGAAGCCTCCTTCCCCACGATCATCAATTTCGGTCTCCTGCGCGGCCGCACCAGCGCACCGCGTGCGCCTCCGCACCTGGTCTGAACGGCGCAACGCGCCCCACCTGCGCCGCCCGACCGACCAGCCAGCGATTGAACAGAGCAAACTACGTCGCCAGTTGCCGGTCGTATTCCCCGGGATCGGACGATCCCGAAAAATACCAGGAACGACCATGTCCAAGACTCATCCACTCGGCTTCCGTATCGAACGCGATCTCAAGGAAGCACTGGTAAAGGCCGCCAAGGACGACCACCGCTCGGTGTCCTCCATGGTGGAGATCATCATCGCCCGGTGGCTGCGCGATCGCGGCTATCTGGTTGAGAAAGAGGAACGGGCCGCCTGACCCTTCCCGACGCCTCCGGCGGCGCGAAATCGCCGCCGGAGACCGCCTACGACCAAAGTCATAATCCCAAAGCAGCGATGGATAGCGTCCGCCTCCCGGCGTTATCACTTTGAAGTCGTTAGGTTCGGCGGCTTCCCATGGAGACCTGTCTCCGGGCCGTGACCGCCGGCACTCTGGGAGGAGACACAAATATGACAATTTCGGCAACCGCCGACGTCCGCCAAGGGCGAGGCATGTCGCGCGAGGAGAAGAAGGTCATCTTCGCCTCGTCGCTCGGCACCGTCTTCGAATGGTACGATTTCTATCTGTACGGTTCGCTCGCCGCCTTCATCGGCGCCACCTTCTTCGCCTCCTACCCCGAGGCGACGCGCAACATCTTCGCGCTGCTCGCCTTCGCCGCTGGCTTCCTCGTGCGCCCCTTCGGCGCGCTTGTGTTCGGCCGCATCGGCGACCTCGTCGGCCGCAAGTACACCTTCCTCGTCACCATCCTGATCATGGGCCTGTCGACTTTCTTCGTCGGCCTGCTGCCCGGCTCGGCCTCCATCGGCATCGCCGCCCCGATCATCCTGATCGCGTTGCGCATGCTGCAGGGCCTGGCACTCGGCGGTGAATATGGCGGGGCTGCGACCTATGTCGCCGAACACGCCCCCGACGACCGTCGCGGCTACTACACCTCGTGGATCCAGACGACGGCGACGCTCGGCCTGTTCCTGTCGCTGGTGATCATCCTGGTGGTGCAGTCCTGGCTCGGCAAGGAAGCCTTCGCCGCCTGGGGCTGGCGCGTGCCGTTCCTGCTCTCCTGCGTGCTGCTCGGAATTTCGGTCTGGATTCGCCTGTCGCTCAACGAATCTCCGACCTTCCAGCGCATGAAGGAAGAGGGCAAGGGCTCCAAGGCGCCGCTGTCGGAAGCCTTCGGCCAGTGGAAGAATGCCCGCATCGCCCTGCTCGCGCTGCTCGGCCTCACCGCCGGCCAGGCCGTGGTCTGGTACACCGGCCAGTTCTACGCTCTGTTCTTCCTGCAGAACGTGCTCAAGGTCGACGCGCAGTCGGTCAACATCATGATCGCGATCTCGCTGCTGCTCGGCACCGGCTTCTTCGTGCTGTTCGGCTGGCTGTCCGACAAGATCGGCCGCAAGCCGATCATCATGGCCGGCCTGGCGCTCGCCATCGTCACCTACTTCCCGCTGTTCAAGGCGCTGACCTGGGCGGCAAACCCGGCCCTCGCCACCGCCCAGCAGGACGTTCGCGCCACCGTCACCGCCGCACCCGGCGACTGCAAGTTCCAGTTCAACCCGGTGGGTACCGCGAAATTCACCACGTCCTGCGACATCGCCACCTCGTTCCTGACCAAGAACTCGGTTCCCTACGACGTCGTCACCACGGCGGCTGCGGGCACCGCGGCCACCGTCAAGGTCGGCGAGACGACGGTCGAGTCCTATGACGCGGTTGCCGCCGGCGACCAGGCCAAGGCCAAGGACGGCGCCTTCACCAAGGCGGTCAACATGGCTCTCCACGCGGCCGGCTATCCGCTGGTCCGCGGTGCGGCCAAGGTTGCCGACCAGAAGCTCGACGCCTTCGTCGCCGCCAATCCGGAACTCAAGCTCGACGCGGCCGCCATCCGCGGCGGCGAGAAGTCGACGGTTGCGCTCGACCAGGCGGTCAAGGACAAGCTGCTGACGGCCGAGGAAGCCGCCGGCGCCACAGACGTCACCGTCTACAGCATCGCCGGCGGCGGCGCCTATTCCATGGTCGCCGATCCGGCCGCGGTGAACTGGCCGATGATCATCGGCATCCTGTTCATCCTCGTCGTCTACGTGACCATGGTCTACGGCCCGATCGCCGCGATCCTGGTCGAGATGTTCCCGACCCGCATCCGCTACACCGGCATGTCGCTGCCCTACCATATCGGCAACGGCTGGTTCGGCGGCCTGCTGCCGGCAACCGCATTCGCCATGAGCGCTGCGGCCGGCGACATCTACTACGGCCTGTGGTACCCGATCGCGATCGCCGCGATGACGCTGATCATCGGCGTGGTCTTCGTGAAGGATACGCTCGGCACCGACCTCAACGCCAAGGACTGACCCTCCGGCCCCTGGCGAAAAAAGCCCGGCAGGCACCGCCTGCCGGGCTTTTTCGTTCCCGAAGGGCTGGCGGGCGAGCCACGCGCCCGCCAGCTTCCGCGATCGACCTTTGCCTCAGGCGTTGACCCAGCACTTGGTCAGGGCGTGGCCGCCCATCAGCTCGCCGTTCGGGTCGTCGACCCAGCCGCCCACCTTGGTGCCGGTGGCGTCGATGTAGTTGTTGAACATCGGCGCGATCATGCCGCCCTCGTCGCGCAGGATGATTGCCGCCTGGCGGTAGAGTTCCTTGCGCTTGGCCTGGTCGAGTTCGCCGCGCGCGGCCAGGATCAGCTTGTCGAAGTCCTCGCGGAAGAAGCGGGTGTCGTTCCACTCGGCCTTCGACAGATAGGCGATCGAGTAGACCTGGTCCTGCGTCGGGCGCCCGGTCCAGTAGGACATCGAGAAAGGCTGCTTGTTCCACACTTCCGACCAGTAGCCATCACCGGGCTCGCGCTTGACCTCGATGGGGATGCCCGCCTTGGCGGCACTCTGCTGGTAGAGCTGGGCGGCGTCCACGGCACCGGGGAACGCCACGTCGGATGTCCTGAGCAGGATCGGCCCGTCGTGCCCCGACTTCTTGTAGTGGAAGGCCGCCTTGTCGGGATCGTACTTCCGCTGCTCGATGCCCTCCGGGAACATCGCATATGCCTTGGTCACCGGCATGTCGTTGCCGACCGAGCCATAGCCGCCGAGAATGCGCTGCACCATCTCCTCGCGATCCACCGCATATTTCAACGCCAGCCTGAGGTCGTTGTTGTCGAAGGGTGCGGTGTTGCAGTGGGCAATGAAGACATAATGCCCCTTGCCCGGCACGTTGCGGATCTCGACGCCCGGCACGCGCTTGATGAGATCCACGATCTTCGGCTCGACGCGGTTGATCATGTCGACCTGGCCGCCCTGGAGGGCCGCCGTGCGCGCCGTGGCGTCGTTGATGACGACGATCTCGACCTGGTCGGCATGGCCGCGCTTGTCGGAGCCCCAATAGCCCTTGGTCAGTTCGGCGCCGTGGCGCACGCCCGGTTCGTTGACCACCAACTTGTATGGCCCGGTGCCGATGCCCGCGGTCGGATCGTCCTTGCCGCCATTGGGCTGGATCATCAGGTGGAAGTCGCTGACCACGTATGGCAGGTCGGCGTTGGCCTCCTTGAGCTGGATCACGACATAGTCGCCGTCGACCTTCATGCTTTCGAACTGGCTGACGAAGGCCAGCGCGGCCGATTTCGAGTTGGCGTCGGCGTGCCGCTCCAGCGTCGCCATCACGTCGGCGGGGGTGAGGTCCTTGCCATTGTGGAAGGTCACGCCCTTGCGGATCTTGAAGTGCCAGGTCTTGGCGTCGTCGGACGCCTCGTAGGACTCGGCCAACCTGGGCTCGATCTCGCCCGTCGGCGACACCTCCAGCATCTGCTCGCCCCAGCAGCGGCCGATCGTATAGGGCACCTGGCTCGCCCAGGTAGCGGGGTCCTGGCTGTCGGTGGCCGCGCCGCCGACCATGCCTGCCTTCAGTATCCCGCCCTTGGCGGGCGCCTGCGCGCGCGCCGCGTTGCCGAGCAGCGCGTTGGCCGAAAATGCCGTGGCGCCGAGTGCCGCCGCGCGGCCGAGAAAGTCGCGGCGCGACAGCTGCCCGCTCGCGACGAGGCGGCCAAGATGCTCGAGTTCATTGGACATTAGGCTGAGTTCCTCCAGATGGATGTGACTTGATGCCGCAATGATCCCCCCGCCGGATAATGGTTTGGCGCGCCGGCCGGTCCGTAAGCCAAACACGACATTTGTTGCCGCTTTTGGAGCGCAGGCCGTTTTGCCTGCCGCAACGGCAGCATTGCCCGCGGCATCCCCTTGCCCTGCCTTCAAAGCCGTGTTTCGATAAGCCAGCTAGGGAGGCCTACCGAGACGAGAAAATGCCCGCGACGGTCGAACAGGCCGGCCGCCGCTGCAGGGACAAAACGCCTGAGTGGAGGTCAGATCATGGGTAGTCGCGCCGGAGGAAGACGTACGGGACCGAAATGCATCGCCATCGTCGGTCCCTACGCCAGCGGTAAAACCACGCTCTTCGAAGCCCTTCTCGCCCGCACGGGCACGATCCCCAAGCAGCATCCGGTCTCGTCCGGAAACACCGTCTCCGACCACTCGGCCGAGGCCAGGGCCCACGCCATGAGCGTCGAGGCCGTCTTCGCCACCACCGAATTCATGGGCGAGAGCATCACCTTCGTCGACTGCCCGGGTTCCGTCGAATTCGCCTTCGAGGCCGAACCCGTGCTGGCGGCCTGCGACCTCGCCGTCGTCGTCGCCGAGCCGGACGAGAAGAAGATCCCGGCGCTCCAGCTCATCATGCGCAGGCTCGACGATCTCGGCGTGCCGCGCATCCTCTTCCTCAACAAGGTCGACAAGGGCACGGCCGGCGTGCGCGACACGCTGAAGCTCTTGCAGCCGGCCAGCCGCGCGCCGCTGCTGCTGCGCCAGATCCCGCTGCGCAAGGACGGCGTCGTCGTCGGCTCGATCGACCTGGCGCTGGAGCGCGCCTACATCTACCGCGAATACGCCGAGAGCGAGATCGCCGAGATACCCGGCGACGAGAAGGCCCGCGAGCTCGAGGCCCGCTTCGCCATGCTCGAGACCCTGGCCGACCACGACGACCAGTTGATGGAGCAGCTGCTCGATGAAATCGAGCCGCCCAAGGACGAGATATTCGACGACCTCGCCGCCGACCTGCGCGACGGCACCGTCGTCCCGGTGCTCATCGGCGCCGCCGAGAAGGGCAACGGCGCGCTGCGCCTGCTCAAGGCCATCCGCCACGACGCGCCCGACGTGGAGGCGACACGCAAGCGGCTCGGCGCCGGCGACGGCAACGGCACGGTCGTGCAGGTGATGAAGACCATCCACACGCCGCATGGCGGCAAGCTGTCGGTGTCGCGCATCCTGTCGGGCAGCGTCGCCGACGGGGCCGAGCTGTGGCTCAACGCCACCGACACCGCCAAGGTGTCCGGCATCTACCGCATGCTCGGCAAGGACCAGTCCAAGCTGCCGTCCGCCAATGCCGGCGACACGGTCGCGCTGGGCAAGCTCGACAACGTGACCACGGGGCGGACGCTGACCACGGCGAAGGGCGGCACCACGCAACTGGTCAGGCTCGAGCCGCCGAAGCCGGTCTATGCCTTCGCGCTCAGGCCCAAGGAGCGCAAGGACGAGGTGAAGATGTCGGCCGCCATCCAGCGGCTTGCCGAGGAGGACCCCTCGCTGACGCTGCACCACAACCAGGACTCGGCCGAAACCGTGCTGTCAGGCCACGGCGAGATGCATTTGCGTGTCGTCAGGGAACGGCTCGAGGGCCGCAACCAGATCCCGATCGAGGGCCACGCGCCCGCCGTCCCCTATCGCGAGACGATCCGCAAGGGCGTCCAGCAGCGCGGCCGCCACAAGAAGCAGTCGGGCGGCCACGGCCAGTTCGGCGACGTGGTCATCGAGATCAAGCCGTTGCCGCGTGGTTCGGGCTTCGAGTTCACCGACTCGATCACCGGCGGCGTCGTGCCCAAGCAGTACATCCCCTCCGTCGAGGCCGGCGTGCGCGACTTCCTGAAAACCGGGCCGCTGGGCTTTCCCGTCGTCGATATCGCCGTGAACCTGTCGGACGGCTCGTACCACACGGTCGATTCCTCCGACATGGCCTTCCAAATGGCCGCCAAGATCGCCATGAAGGAGGGCATGGGCGCCTGCTCGCCGGTGCTGCTCGAACCGGTCATGAAGGTGGAGATCCTCACGCCCTCGGATGCCACCGCCCGCATCATCGCGCTGGTGCCGCAGCGGCGCGGCCAGATCCTCGGCTACGACGCCCGCGACGGCTGGCTGGGCTGGGACGTCGTCGAGGCGACCATGCCGCAGTCCGAGATCGGCGACCTCATCATCGAGCTGCGCTCGGCCACCGCCGGTGCCGCCACCTACCGCGCCGAGTTCGACCACATGGCCGAGCTCACCGGCCGCCTCGCCGACGAGGCCATGCAGTCGGCCGGCAAGGCGGCGTAGGCAGCCGAAGAGCTTTCCGGACGGCCATCGCGCCGTCCGGAACATCTTCACGTTCTCTTGATGGCAGGGAGTGCAACGCTGCGGCGTTCGCACACGTATGTGAATGCGTAAGCGTTGATTTCGCGCCGCCGAAGGCCGAACCTTCCCCGGACAGGAGCATATGCGATGGTAGTCATTCACCGCCGCCCGAGCTGGGCGATTTCCGAGGCGCTGGCCACGCCCGAGGACGTCTTCCTCAACCGCCGCGCCATACTCGCCGGCATGGGGCTGGGCCTGGCGGCCGCCGCCCTGCCGCGCCGCGCCCGCGCCGAGGAGAAGGACCCTACCGCCGACCTCTACCCCGCCCGGCGCAACGAGGCCTACAAGCTCGACCGGCCGCTGACGCCCGAGGAGGTCAACGCCAACTACAACAACTTCTACGAATACGGCTCCTACAAGGAGATCGCCGCCAACGCCCAGCAGCTCCAGACCCGGCCGTGGGAGGTCGCCATCGGCGGGCTGGTCGACAAGCCGATGACGATCGCGATCGACGACCTGATCCGCAAGTTCCCGCTGGAGACGCGGCTCTATCGCCACCGCTGCGTCGAGGCCTGGTCGATGACCATTCCCTGGAGCGGCTTTCCGCTGAAGTCGCTGGTCGCGATGGTCAATCCCAGGTCGGACGCGAAGTTCATCCGCTTCGAGACCTTCCTCGACCCCAAGATGGCGCCGGGCCAGAACGATTTCCTCTACCCCTGGCCCTATGTCGAGGGCGTCACCATCGAGGAAGCGGCGATCGACCTGCCCTTCCTGGTCACCGGCGCCTACGACAAGCCGCTCGCCAGGCAGTTCGGCGCGCCCATCCGCCTGGCGCTGCCGTGGAAATACGGCTTCAAGTCGATCAAGTCGATCCGCAAGATCGACTTCGTCGCCGAGCAGCCGCTCGGCCTGTGGGAAGCGATCCAGCCGAGCGAATACGGCTTCTGGGCCAACGTGAACCCCGAGGTGCCGCATCCGCGCTGGAGCCAGGCCAGGGAGCGCGTGCTGCAGACGGGCGAGTTGGTGCCGACGCAGCTGTTCAACGGCTACGCCGCCGAGGTGTCGCACCTCTATGCCGGCAAGGACCCGGCCAGGCTCTACATGTGAGCCCCGCCGCCGCTCCTACCCGGCCTTCGCCTCGACGTGCCACCATCTTGGCCGCCCGCTCGGGAAGGAGTGGGCCGTCGGCATGAATTCAAGCGCGCCGGGCTTGTCGAAGGTGCCCAGGAGCAACGCCACGACGGGCGCATCGTCGATGGCGCCGAGCGAGCTGCCGCAGTCCGGGCAGAAGGCGCGGCTCGACATGTCCGACGAGCGATAGACCGACGGCGCCCCGCCCGGCCCGGTCCAGCTTACCTTGTCGCGGTCGAACTCCACCCAGGCCGCGGTCAAGGCTCCGGTGTGGCGCTGGCACATGCGGCAAGAGCAGGTGTGCGGCTTGCCGGCCGGACCGACCGCCGCGAAACGAACGGCACCGCAAAGGCAGCCGCCGGTGTGGATCCTCGGTCTCGCCGCCAACGTTGCGCCCATGCCTGCTCTCCCCGCGGACGCTCTTGCGAAATATGGAATCACGGCGCCGTAGCCCGACCTGAGCAGGCCTGCCGACAAAACAAAAGCGGCGCCCTGGCAAATTCCAGGACGCCGCTTTTTTGCGGACCGTTCCGCGGGAGGCGGGACGGCAGGTCCGCCGCATCGTGGCCGATAGTCAGTCCACCGGCAAACTGCTGGACGCGGCGCCTTGCCTGAGCCCTGGCGCTGCGGGTGATGCCCCCATCTCCCACGGCGCCAATCACCGCGTCCATGAAAAACCTAGTCCTGGCAGCCGGTTCCGGGAATGTTACCTGATGTTACATGTCACTGTTACGCGGCACGTTTGGTGCATGAACCCGACAATCGGAACCGATTTTCCGAAGGGCGCATGCGCGGGCTCGTCGTGCGACGACGACCCATTGCGCGGCTGACATCCGGCCCTCAGGTGAGATCACCGGAAAGCGGAGAAGATTGCCGCAGCCGAAAATCTGGAGCGTCCCTTGTGCGTTCGTTGAACGCACCGCGCCCTTGGGGGGACGCCGCGGCATTGCTGCGCCTCGCCCGGAATCCGGGCAACAAAAAAGCCGGATCCAAGAAGATCCGGCTGAGTTTGTTTGGAAGTGCCGATTAAGGCTAAACCTCCAGAGGGGAACACTCGAGGGCGCTAATGGGAGGAGGAACGCGCCCCGGAGATGGTCAATATATGTGCCCTCCATGCCCAATAAACAAGCATCTATTTTGCAATGCACTCATGCAAAAAGGCGCGAGCTGTGGTCCAACAATGTTAGAAACCGCATAGGACCAGAGAAAACCGGCGAAGGCGGCCAAATTTCGCCCGCCACGCCCTGCCGCACTGCGCAAAAACCCCAAAGTATCCGGGAAGGTTTCGCTGCAGTGCAATGACGCCGGATCGGGCAGGCGAAATCGGCGCTTGCGGCGGAAAGGTGCAGATGGGCAATATCCCGGCAATCCGGTCAATGGGAGGGCATCGCCTGCGCAAGCCAGCCGCACTCCTCGGCAGCGCCGTCTTCTTCGTGCTCGCGCCCGGCGTCGTCGCCGGCCTGGTGCCGTGGCTGCTCGTCGGCGGCTATGCCGCGCCGCTCGCCGCTGGCCCTCTGGTGGCGGCCGGCGGCGTTCTCGCCGCCGCAGGCCTCGCCGTCCTGCTCCACGCCTTCGCGCGCTTTGCGCTCGAGGGCCTCGGCACGCCCGCGCCCGTCGCCCCCACCGAGCGGCTGGTGGTCGGTGGCCCCTATCGCTACGTACGCAACCCGATGTACGTCGCGGTGCTGTCGATCGTCCTCGGCCAGGCGTCGATGTTCTGGAGCGCGTCGCTCGCCGTCTACGCCGCGGCGGTCGGGACAGCCTTCACGCTCTTCGTACATTTCTACGAGGAGCCCGTGCTCGCCCGCCGCTACGGCAGCGAGTACGAAACCTATCGCCGACACGTGCCGGGCTGGCTGCCCCGCCTCACGCCCTGGCGGGGCGGCGGGGCCGGACCTCAGTAGGCCCAGCTGCGCGCCTTGGCGATGATGAAGTCGCGGAAGGCGTGCAGCTTCGCCTGGTCGCGCATCGCATCGGGATAGGCGAAATAGGTGTCGAAGGACGGCACCTCGGTTTCGGGCAGGAGCTGCACCAGGTTCGCGTCCTTGCCGATGACGTAGTCGGGCAGCATGGCGATGCCGGCGCCGGTCTGGACGGCGCGCTTGATCGACAGGATGTCGTTGATCTGCAGCGTCGGCACCCGCTGGCCGCCCTCGAAGTCGCCGACCGTCTCCAGCCAGTTGAGCTCGCTGAGATGCGTAGGCACCGGCACGCCGAAGGTGACGATGCGATGCTTCTTGAGGTCGGCGATCGTTTCCGGCTTGCCGTATTTGTTGACGTAGGCCGGCGAGGCATAGAGGTGGAAGTGCACCGTGAACAGGCGGCGCTGGATCAGGTCCGGCTGCTGCGGCTGGCGCAGGCGGATGGCGCAATCGGCCTGCCGCATGGTCAGGTCCAGTTCCTCGTTGGCGAGGATGAGCTGCAGCTGGATGTCGGGGTAGAGTTCGAGGAATTCCTGGATGCGGTCGGTGAGCCAGCCTGCGCCGAGGCCGACCGTTGTCGTCACCCTCAGCACGCCCGAGGGCTTGTCCTTGGTTTCGGTCAGCCGCGTCTTGATCGTCTCGAGCTTCATCAGCACGTCGTGCGCCGTGCGGAACAGCATCTCGCCCTGCTCGGTCAGCACCAGGCCGCGGGCATGGCGGTGGAACAGCGGCACGCCGATGTCGTGCTCGAGCGCGCTGACCTGGCGCGAGATCGCCGACTGCGACAGCCTGAGCGTCTCGGCCGCATGCGTGAACGAGCCAGCCTCCGCCGCTGCGTGGAACACGCGCAACTTGTCCCAATCCAACGCCATGTTTCCCCTCTTATGTTTGGCGTATGGCCGGCCTTATTCGGCCGCTTCGCGATGCACTTCTATGCCGGCCAGGTATTTTTCGGCTTCGAGCGCGGCCATGCAGCCGAGCCCGGCGGCGGTGACCGCCTGGCGGTAGACGTCGTCGGTGACGTCGCCGGCGGCGAACACGCCCGGCAGGCTGGTGCGCGTCGAGTTCGGCTCGGTCCACAGATAGCCGTTCGGCTTCTGCTTCAGCTTGCCGACGAACAGCTCGACCGCCGGCGCATGGCCGATCGCCACGAACACGCCGTCGGTGGGCATCTCGGTGATGGTGCCGGTGTGCACGTTCTTGAGACGCACCCCGTTGACCGACGGCGGCAGCGGCTTCTGCGCCGGCGCACCCACGATCTCGTCCACCGCGTGGTCCCAGACCACCTTGATGTTGTTCTTGGCGAACAACCGCTCCTGCAGGATGCGCTCGGCGCGGAAATGGTCGCGGCGGTGCACCACCGTCACCGTCTTGGCGAGGTTGGCGAGGTACAGCGCCTCCTCGACCGCCGAATTGCCGCCGCCCACCACCACCACGTCCTTGCCGCGGTAGAAGAAGCCGTCGCAGGTGGCGCAGGCGGACACGCCGAAGCCCTGGAACACCTGCTCGGAGGGCAGGCCCAGCCACTTGGCCTGGGCGCCGGTGGCGATGATCAGCGCGTCGGCGGTGTAGAGCGTGCCGGAATCGCCCTTTGCCTTGAACGGCCGCACGTCGAGGTCGACCTCGGTGATGATGTCGTTGATGATTTCGGTGCCGACATGCTCGGCCTGCAGCCGCATCTGCTCCATCAGCCACGGGCCCTGGATCGGCTCGGCGAAGCCCGGATAGTTCTCCACGTCGGTGGTGATCATCAGCTGGCCGCCCTGCTGGATGCCGGCGACGAGCACGGGCTTCAGCATGGCGCGCGCCGCATAGATCGCCGCCGTATATCCGGCCGGACCGGAACCGATGATGAGGACGGGCGCATGTTTGGCGGTCATCGAAGAGCCTTCATGGTCAATGGAAACGGGCCCGCGCCCTCTGAAACAGGGCGCAGAACGCCCCTAATCTAGGGGTTCACCCCCGCCCCGTGCAAGGCGACAAGATGTTACTCCCCCGAAAGGTTGCTTTTGGCGCATGGCTCGGCGCGGGTGCCGCGGCGAAGCGGGCCCGGTGCCGCCATGGGCAGAACAGCTCACGCATCGCCCGGCGGCATCCTGCGGCGCACGGATTTCCCGGCCTCCCGGATGGGTCGTCACGCCCGAAGGCTGGCATCCGGCGCAAGCGCAGGTGGTCCGACGCAGCGACGAAGGGGGCGGTACGCAGCGAAGGCATGGCCACTTTGCGCAGCTCGGTTTCCGAAGTTCCGCGGCGGTTGTCGCGCGCCCCGAGGCCGGCGTTGGTGCGGCCGTCCCCCGGTGCATCGCACCTCGCCGAAAGCAACCGCATTTTGCAGGGTTCGGGTTTCCGAAGTCCGGCGGCTGGTCTATTGACGGATTTACGAAAGATTCTTGCGCGAATCCGGGAGCGCACATGGCTATCAAGGCCGACCTCGACGCCATCGACTGGAAGATCCTGCGCGAACTGCAGGACGACGGCCGCATGACCAATGTGGAGCTGTCGCGCCGCGTCGGCATCTCGGCGCCGCCGTGCCTGCGCCGGGTCAAGCGGCTGGAGGACGAAGGCATCATCCTGCGCTACCGGGCGGTGCTGAACGCGCCGGCGCTCGGCATGGACGTCGTCGCCTTCTGCCTGGTCGGCCTCAACCGGCAGTCGGAGGCGGACCTCAAATCCTTCGCCGAGCGCACCCGCAACTGGCCGATCGTGCGCAGCGCCTGGATGGTGTCGGGCGAGAGCGACTTCATGCTCCACTGCGTCGCCCCCGACCTCGGCAGCTTCCAGAGCTTCGTCATCGACGAGCTGACGTCCTCGCCCAACGTCGACACGGTGCGCACCGCCCTCACCATCAGGCAGGTCAAGGACGAGGGGCTGGTGGGGATTTAGGGGCGGCGACGCCGCTCCGCCCACTGGCGAAGGGAACATCGGCTGCCAGCGCGCTCAAACGACAATTTGAGCGGGACTGACCTAATTTCCATGGAACCCGCGCCTTTTCCGGCTAGAAGAAACCATATTCCGGCTAGAAGAAGCTGTACGGAATTGCCACTGGCTCTGCTCTCAAGGTTAGAATGTGGTTCGCGGCGAGCCACTGGGGTATTCATGAACGTGTTTGGTGAACAGGCTGTGAGTGGAGCAGAACGGAAAATGCCGAATTCAGGTCTGGACACTGCAGTTAATGTGATCTGCATAAAATGGGGATCGTTCTACGGCCCTGAATACGTCAACAACCTGCGTCGCGGCGTCGTCAGGCATTTGAAACGCCCGCATCGCTTCGTCTGCTTCACCGACGATACCACCGGGCTGGACGACGACATCGAGACATTGCCGCTCCCCGCTTTGGACCTGCCCAGCGGTCGGCAGGACAGACGTTGGCGCAAGCTCGCGCTGTTCCGGCGCGATCTGGCCGATCTGCAAGGCACGGCACTTTTCCTCGACCTCGACCTCGTCGTCGTTGACGATCTCAGCCCATTTTTCGATCAGCCGGGCGAGTTCTTCATCATTCGGGACGATGATCTGTTCCGAAGCAAGCCACTGCGCAAGCTCAACCCGCAGCGGGATCGCTTCTTGGCGTCAGTGGGCAACAGCTCCGTGTTTCGCTACGAAATCGGGGCCCACTCCTATATCTTCGATGCTTACGTCGCCGATCCGGCCGGTGCGCTCGACCGCTACGAGATTTCGCAACAATTCCAGAGCGCGCAGCTTGCAGCGCATGGAAAGTTGCAATACTGGCCGCGTGAATGGTGCGTCAGCTTCAAGAACCACTGCGTACCCCGTCATTTCAGGAGCTTCGTGCAAGATCCGACATTGCCGCCGGGCGCGCGCATCGTTGTCTTCGCCGGCAGCCCAAAGATGAGCGAGGTTCTGGAAGGCGGCGGACAGCGCTGGTATCGCCGGATCGGCGACACGGGATGGCTGCGAAAGCACTGGGAAGGCTAGCAGAATGCTCAACATTCCGGCGAAGTTCAAAGCACTTAAAAAGAGCGTCAGGGTCAAGCGGGCATTGGCGGAAATTGATCGTAGATCAGTGTCCACCAATGAGGCACGGGCACACAACCTGCCCAAGCCACTGATTGTCTCCCTGACCAGCTACAGAGCTCGCTTCGACACGCTGGCGTTCACACTGAGGTCGATCCTTTTCCAGACCGTCCGCCCCGACACGACCATCCTGTGGGTTTCCCACGAAGACTACCCGCTGGTACCTGAGGATGTACTTGAGCTGCGCAGTCACGGTCTTGAGATTGCCGCCTGCACGGACATGCGAGCTTACACGAAAATCATACCGACGCTGCAACACCACAAGGACTGCTTCGTCATTACCGTGGACGATGACGTCTACTATCGAGCGGACTGTATAGAAAAGCTCGCCGCTGCGTACGATCCCTCCAAGAGGCATGTCATATGCCACCGCGCCCACCGGATCGTCGCGGACGGCAACGGTGATCCAGCACCCTACAAGCACTGGCAACGCGACATTGCGCAGGCTGCAGCATCTCCGCTCATCTTCCCGACAGGTGTGCTCAGCGTCCTCTACCCGCCGGACTGCTTCCATGAGGACGTGTGCAACATCGGGCTTTTCTCGAGCCTGAGCCCGAGCGCCGACGATATATGGCTGTACTGGATGTGGAGGATGAATGGCTACCTTGGCGAGAAGCTGCCAGGGAAGATCAAGATCATTGACTGGCCAGGCAGCCAGACGACGTCATTGCAGGCCGAAAACCTGACCGGCGCCAACGACCGGTGCATTCAAAACATGGTCAGGAAATACGGGTTTCCTATTTCGCGCTGACGGGATCGGTGAGGCCCAGGACGAAAAGCATGCAGACAAGTGTCATTATCTCCACCTACAATTCGCCGACCTGGCTTCAGAAGGTGCTGTGGGGCTATTTCGACCAGAGCCGCCATGATTTCGAGATCGTGATCGCCGACGACGGCTCCAGCGACGAAACCCGCGAAATGCTCGCGACGATGGCGCCAATCAGCCCGATCCCAATTGTGCACGTTTGGCAGCCCGACGACGGCTTCCAGAAGTGCCGGATCCTCAACAAGGCGATCGCTGTGGCACAGGGCGAGCGCATCCTGCTGACCGATGGCGACTGCGTGCCGCGCCGTGATTTCGTGGATGTACACACACGGTTGGCGCAGCCGGATCGGTTCCTGACCGGCGGCTATTTCAAGCTCCCCCTTCCCTTGTCCGAGGCATTGACAAAGGACGACATTGCCGGGCAGCAGGCGTTCAGCGCGTTCTGGCTAATGCGGCAGGGAATTCCCTTCAGCTCGAAACTGTTGAAGCTGATGGCTGCGAGCCCTTGGGACGAATTGCTAAATCGGCTGACTCCAGCAGCACCAACTTGGAATGGCCATAGCGCATCCTGCCTGCGGAGCCAGGCCATCCAGGTCAACGGCTTCAACGAGGACATGCAATATGGCGGCCTCGACGTGGAATTCGGCCTTCGTTTGCGACATGTGGGCATAAATCCTCGGCATATCCGCTACTCCACGATCGCCCTTCACCTCCATCATGACCATGGATATGTGACTCCCGGCATGAAACAGCGGAGCCATGAGGTTAAGGAAAATACTCGGAACAAGCGGCTGACTTGGGCAGAGCGCGGCCTGAACCAATGGTTGGATTCGAACAATAGGGCGACGCTCTTGAGAGATGACCGGATCACCCGCTTCTAGACCGCGGGAGTCACCCTCAGGCTGGGCTGCCTAGCGCTCCACCAGGATCTCAAACTTTTTCTGGAAGGCCACATTTGCTCTCCTGCACTCGTCCAGGGCATCCTCATGAGTGCACCCGCTTCCAAGGTAATCTTTCCAAGCTCTGAAATTCTCGCAATTACTATACGTGTATTTGAAATTTAGGAATTTGCTGGAATTTTGTATAGCAATAACCTCCTTACCCAATAAAGTTGCCCAATACAAACCATGATAACTATTCGTAACAACAGTCTCCCCAGACCCAATGAAATTAATACTCTCCAGGAATGAAACCTCAGATCTGCCCCTATTTCCCTTCTTGATATTAAACATATTGGGAATATTTGAGAATTCCTCCCCAAAATGGTCCGATTCGTGACCGTGAAGAAAAGCAACGCACTTATATCGACTGGTAAATTTCTCATCAAATACGGGGTGCATGCAGCTCACACAGGGAACCCAATCATAAGGATTTGGATAGTCCCGAAGGCCGACCAGACGAAACCTCTCAAACGCAGACGGATATGGATTGGCCCCAGACCCGCTCAACCACTCGCGGAATCCGTCTATTCTGTTGTGGCCGGCCCCCCATACAACGACGTCCCCTCCGCGATCTGCAAACAACGATAGAAAATCAATAACCCTTTCATGAACATTATGACGATCCAAGCCAATTAGGCCACCACCACCAAAAACAACAAACTTACCATCTAAACAATTCAATACAGCATCAACACCATAGAAACCAATTGTCTCTAATAATTCCTTGCTACTAAGTTCAAATGAATTTTTGACATCAAACATCTTGAAGTATTTAATCGGACATGACATCAAATCGCCGATATTATTGGTGATTGAGTGAATAAATATGAATTGCGACCCTGAAATTCTCTTATTCAAATCGCTAAAGTAAATGCCACCAAATGGCCTAATATGCCTTGCTTTTCGAAATATTCTTTTCACACCGGTCGACAATTTCATGCTTCACTCTCTTTCATGCCTCGCGCCACGACAAAAATATCGAACTGCTCGTAAGGCACGCTCAGTTTAACGCCTTCATCGGAGCGGTGAAACACACGTGGCCGGCCCGGCAAGGCTCTGTCGATATCGATTCTGGAAATGTCCAGATGGCTCTGAATTGCGATCTGCCTAGGCACGCCGGACTCAAGGCTCGCGCAGTCCGCTCTGAAATTTGTTCTTGCCTTGTCGACAACGAGTGCGGCAGATCACAAATGTTCCAAGCTCAATGGCAAGTGGCCCAGACTTTCTCGTAAACTTGCCGCAACCCCGCCGCCTCGCCCTCGAGCCGAAACCTGACCCGCACGTCGTCCAGGCCGTTGGCGCCATGCGCCAGCGCCCGTTCCGGATCGGCGAGATAGGGGCGGATCGCCTCGCGCAAGGCGTCGCCGTCGCCGGCCGCCACCACCGCGCCGGTCGCACCGGGCGTGACGATCTCCGAATAGGAGCCGGCGTCGCTCGCCACCACCGCCGTGGCCGATGCCATCGCCTCGAGCGGCGTGAGCCCGAAACCCTCGTTGCGGGAGGGGGCCACGTAGAGCGCGACGCGCCGGTACCACACCGCAATGTCGGGCACCTCGCCCAGAAAAAGAATGCGATCCGCAAGCCCCGCAGCATCGATCCGCCGGCTGAGCTCGTCGGCGAAGCCCTTGTGCTCGGCCGTCACCCGGCCGGTGATCACGGCGGTCCAGTCCGGATGGTCGGGCAACAGCGCGATCATGGCGTCGACGAACAGGTCGGTGCCCTTCTGGTGGCGCACGCGGCCGAAGCAGCCGATGGCGTATTTTCCCGGCAGGCCGGCGGCGGCGAATAGGTCGTCGGCCTCGCGCGCGGGACGGAATTTGTCGAGGTCCACCCCGTGCATCACCACCTTGTGCGGCACCTCGAGGAAGCCCCCCGAGAGCCGGCTCGTCGCGATCACGCCGTCCATCCGGCGGATCAGCCACTTGGTGAAGGGCCGGTGGTCGCGCTGGGCGGCGGAGGTGAAGACGAGCCTGAGCGGCGCGCGCAGGACGTGCCGCAGCACAAGCCCCGCCACCATCTCGACGTTGCGTCGCGCATGCCAGATGCGCGGCCGCCCCGAAGCCGGGCGCCTGAGCAGCAAAGGCAGCTGCCACCAGCGCATCTTCGGCAGATTGTCCGGCAGCCCGGGGCCGACCACGGCAATGCCCAGCTCGCGCGCCTGCAGCGGCACCAGTTGCACGATGGTGCTGGTCACCCCCGACAGGCGCTTCTTGAGGTTGGGGGCGATCACCTCCACCCGCGCCATGTCGACCGCGCCGGCGCGTCCGGCCGGGGCGTCGATCACGGTCATGTTTGCCTGTTCCGGCCTCGCAAGGCCCATCCGCAACGACCTCAGATGAACTGGATCTGGACGATCTCGTAGCCGCGCGCGCCGCCCGGCGCGTTGACCTCGATGGCGTCGCCCACTTCCTTGCCGATGAGCGCGCGCGCGATCGGCGACGAGATCGAGATGCGGCCCGCCTTCACGTCCGCCTCCTGGTCGCCGACGATCTGGTAGGTCTTCTCTTCCTCGGTGTCCTCGTCGACCAAGACGACGGTCGCGCCGAACTTGATCTTGTCGCCGTTGAGCTTGGTGACGTCGATCACCTCGGCGCGGGCGATCAGGTCCTCGAGCTCGTGGACCCGGCCCTCGTTGAGGCTCTGCGATTCCTTGGCCGCGTGATACTCGGCGTTCTCCGAAAGGTCGCCGTGCGAGCGGGCCTCGGAAATCGCTTCGATGATGCGGGGCCGCTCTTCCTGCTGGCGCCAGCGCAGCTCTTCCTTCAACGTCGCGAATCCACCCGCCGTCATCGGAACCTTGTTCATAGTCGACCTCTCCTGGCCCGTGCCCCGCAGCCCGCCCTGGGCGCCGCGAGGCACAAAAAAAGAAAACGGTCCGGAAGCCTCGGCTAACGGAACCGTTTCACCTCAATCTCATCCGAATATAGCAATCCTGCCGCAGAATTCACGTCAAAAAATGCGCCTGCTCTCCGAGAGCTGTTCGCAACTCGCATGCAACGCCGCGGCAGCTCACCCGCTTGTGATTGAAATGGCACCGCTTTGTTGCTCTGCTGCCGTTGTCCGTCCGGTTCGTTCACCTATGTCCCGATCATGACGATGAAATCATCCCTCCTCGCCGCGGCGCTGTTGTCCGTCGCTTCGCCGGCCGACGCGCAGGTCCGCAGCTTCGAAACCGAGACCGTGGCGCTGCGCGCCGACATCGTCGCCGGCGGCCTCGAGAACCCGTGGGGCCTCGATTTCCTGCCCAATGGCGAGGCGATCGTCACCGAGCGGCCGGGCCGCATCCGCATCCTGACCCAATCGGGGCTTTCGCAGCCGGTGGAAGGCGTTCCCGAGGTGTGGGCGCGCGGCCAGGGCGGGCTGTTCGACGTCGCCGTGGCCCGCGACTTCGCCAGGTCCGGCACGATCTTCTTCTCCTATGCCGAACCCGGCCGCGGCGGTGCGGGAACGGCCGTGGCCCGCGCCAGGCTGGTGCGCAACGGCGCGGACGCACGGCTGGAGGATGTCAGGGTCATCTATTCGATGGCCAAGAAATCCTCGTCCGGCCTGCAGTTCGGCTCGCGCATCGTCGTCAACGACGACGGCACGCTGTTCGTCACCACCGGCGACCGCGGCCAGGCGAAGCGGGCACAGGACATGCAGGACACCGCAGGTGCGGTGCTGCGCATCGAGGCCGACGGCTCGATCCCGGCCGACAACCCCTCGCCCGACGGCAGCAAGATGGCGCCGGAAATCTGGTCCAAGGGCCATCGCAACATCCAGGGCGCCACCTTCGACCCGGTGCTGGGCGGCCTCGTCACCGCCGAGCACGGCGCCCGCGGCGGCGACGAGATCAATCGCCCGCAAGCGGGCAAGAACTATGGCTGGCCGGTGATCAGCTACGGGGTCGAATATTCGGGCGAAAAGATCGGCATCGGCACCGCGGCGCCGGGCTACGAGCAGCCGCTCTACTACTGGGACCCCTCCATCGCCCCTTCGGGGCTCGCCAGCTACCAAGGCGCGATGTTTCCCGAATGGAAGGGCGACCTCTTGGTCGGTTCGCTGAAATTCGGCCTGCTCAGCCGGCTCGACCGTGACGCCAAGGGCAGGATCCTCGACGAGGAGCGCATGCTCGACGGCGCCTTCGGCCGCATCCGCGATGTCGACATCGCCCCCGACGGCTCGGTCTGGCTGCTGACCGACGAGGCCGACGGCGCCATCATCCGGCTGTCGCGGGGCGATTAGGGCATTTTGCAGCCGGGCGGAATCGTCTGGCGTCGCGCAGCTGGAGCGGCGGGAATGCAGTCGTCAGGACACCCGCCGCCCTGCCCCCATCCGCTCTAAAGAACAGGCAAGGTCAAAACGGTCAGAGCGCGCCGACGAGCGCGCCGAAGGCGGCCAGTATTGCGGTAGCGTTCTTCATGCCCGCAATGGTCTTCCTTGCCTGCTGGTAGGCGTCGTCGAGCTTGGCCTTTGCACCCTTGAAGGCATCGGTCAGGGGTTGGTAGTTCTCGCTGTCGAGCGCGATCTGGGTGAGTTTGGCAAGTTCGACGAGGACGACGTCCATCAGGCGGTTGTAGTGCGGCCGCATGCCGGGATTGCGGCGCGAAAGTTCGGCCAGTGCGGAATGGGTGGAAGCCAGCGCCTCCCGCGCCGCCTTGTTGGACAGCGACCGCTCGACGACCAGGTTGAGCGCCACGGCGCGGGCATGCCCCGTGGCGGCCTCGAACGCCTGGGGCGCCACGCTGACACCGTGCGACAGCAACCGGCGTATCTTTCGGTTCCGGTTGGCTATCAGCCTGCCTATTTCGTCCGAGTTCATCTGCTTGACCTCGCCTCGTTTACGGCCTTGATGAGGGCGGCGAGATCATTCGCCACCGACGCGAATGCCTGGACCTGCTCGCCGGGGTCGCCTTCGCCGGTCGCCAAGGCCTTGTGGGCGGCCGCCAGACCGGAAAACACGTCGTCCAAGCCTTCCAGTTTTTCTTGCAAGGCAAAGGCACCGTCCACATCGCTGCGGGCGACCAGGTACTCCTTGTAGAGTCGCAGCCGGTCGATTCGCCGGTCCCGCTTGATCGAAGCCAGCGTCTCCAACCGCATTGTCTCGTACCTTTCGGTCAGACCTCTTGTCTCGAGCGCAACCGTCCGCAGGCTTTCCGGCATCCTCTTTGCGAGATCCTGCACCGCGGGGTCAAACTGCCTGATCACGTTTCGGATCGACCGGGCGTATCGATCCTTCAGGCCCAGCCCGATCAGGTTGCCGCCGAGATTGAATGCCGGCTCGACGATCGGGGCGGCGGAGGGCGACGCCGCGGCCGCGAGGCCGGCCGCGGCCGACGTCATCTCCTTGGCGGCGCTTGCCAGTTCCGCAGTCACGCCTTGGTCCGCTGCCCGGCTGAGCGCCCTGGCATAGGCGCCCAATGCCGCGAGCACGGCCAGTTGCTTGTCGGCGGTCACGATCAAAGCCGCGTCCTGGTCCTTCAACCGCAGCTGGTAGTTCTGATTGCCCGACGCATACGCCAGGCTCTCGCGCTCGCGGCTGACGCCGACCGCCAGCATGCGATTTGTTTCGAGGGCATTTTGCATTGCAGACGAAGACACCGACGCCGCATTGGCAAAGGTTTTGACGTCGTCGTCCTGCGGCAGCGCGGCACATGAAGCCACGCCCAAAATTGCTGCAATGAAAAATGCCCAATGACTCAATCGACTACGACTGGTCATCGCCCCGCCCCCGGATTATTGCAGGCAGGCTAATACTATTTATGGTTGAGTCAACACTACATATTCGAAATTTGTTAGAGAACGTCGAAAGAAGGGAGTAGGGGAGTAAGGGAATAGGGCGGCCAGACGGTCCACCCTATTCCCCTATTCCCCTATTCCCCTATTCCCCTACTCCCTTACTCCCCTACTCCCTTACCCGCGCAGATAGGCCTCGATCTGCTCCGCCAGCATGCCGTATTCACGGCAGCCCTTGCCGCAGCGTTTCTCGATCTCGGACAGCTGCACGCGCGCGGCCGCCACGTCGCCCAGCATCAGCTGCGCCTCGCCCATATATTCGCGCACCAGCGTGTAGTCTGGATCGTTGCGCAGGGCCTCCTGATAGTAGCCGAGGCCGACCAGCACGCGTCCCGCCTTGCGGTGCGAATAGCCGAGATAGTTGAGGATGCGCGGATCGGTCTTGTCGGCGGCGAGCGTCAGTACCTTGATCGCCTCGTCGTATTTGCCGTCCATGGCCAGCGCCCGGCCGGCGAGATAGAGGTCGTTGTCGTCGAGCATGCCCGATTTGGGCGGTTCGCACTTCTTGGTCTTGCTGTTGTAGACCAGCCCCGTGCGGCATTTCGGCGGAGCGTTCGAACTGCCGCTCTCGCCTGCGGCGAGGACGGGACCAACCAACAGCGGCAGCGACACCGTCGCGCCGGCAAGCAACTTCGCAAATCGGGACTGCATCGCCACCTCCTGAGATCTGCCCAAGCAGATTAACGCAACGGGAAGGCGATTTCATCCGGAGCTTCGAGGCGCGAAGTTGGCAGGGGAGTAAGGGAGTAGGGGAGTATGGAGGGCGGAACGAAACATTGTCGCCGCTTACTCCCCTATTCCCCTACTCCCCTACTCCCTTACCCACGCAGATAGGTCTCGATCTGCTCCGAAAGCAGGCCGTATTCGCGGCAGCCCTTGCCGCAGCGCTTCTCGATCTCGGACAGCTGCAGCCTGGCCCCGGCGACGTCGCCGAGCGTCAGGTGGGCCTCGCCCATATATTCGCGCACCGGCATGTAGTCGGGATCGTTGAGGATCGCCTCCTGGTAGTAGCCGAGACCGACCAGCACGCGTCCGGCCTTGCGGTGCGAATAGCCGAGATAGTTGAGGATGCGCGGGTCGGTCTTGTCGGCGGCGAGCGTCAAAACCTTGATCGCCTCGTCGTACTTGCCGTCCATGGCCAGCGCCCGGCCGGCGAGATAGAGGCTGTTGTCGTCGATCATGCCGGACTGTGGCTTCTGGCACTTCTTGGTGCGGGTGTTGTAGACGAGGCCGGTGCGGCATTTCACCTGGGTGCCGTCGTTTCCGCCACCGCCGCCCGACGTTCCACCGCCTCCGCCGCCACCGCCGCCGCTATCGGCCGGGAATACGGGCGCTGCAAACAGCGGCAGCGACACGAGCGCACCTGCGATGAGCTTGAGATAACGGGACTGCATTGCTACCTCCACCATGCGTTTTCCTGCGAGGCAAACGCATGGGAGGCGCGGTTTCGTCCGGCCTCAGCCGCGGAAGATCAGCCCCGCCCCGCCGGCGATCAGCACGAAGCCGGCGACGTGGTTCCAGGTGATTCCTTCCTTGAGGTAGAAGACCGAGAAGATGACGAAGACGCTGAGCGTGATCACCTCCTGCATCGTCTTCAGTTCGGCCGCCGAGTAGACCTCGTGGCCGACGCGGTTGGCGGGTACGGCGAGCCAATATTCGAAGAAGGCGATGAGCCAGCTGAAGATGACCGCCGCATAGAGCGGTGCGGCCTTGAATTTCAAGTGGCCGTACCATGCGAAGGTCATGAAGACATTGGACGCGATCAGCATCAGCACCGGAAAGATCTTCGGCGACAGCAGCATAGCCATGTGAAAGTCCGCATTGGGGGAAGGGCGCGCGGTTTTCCGCCCTCTCCGAGGCCATGTCAAGATGCGGGTTCCACCCGAAACAACGAGTTGATGACGTAGCGGCCAAATGCGCTATCATCTGCGCGGGAGGCAGACCTGAGGCGATACCTGGAGCACGGTCGTGCAGCAGCGGCGCGAGAAGGATTGGGAACTGGCCATCGGCCCGGACACCGTTAGGCTGTTCATCCTCAAGGCCAAAGCCATCAGTGCCGCCGTCAACGAAGACTACGAGGACGGCTCCGAGCACGAAATCGAGTTCGACGGCGACGTGCGCGACAACCACCATCACGACGGCCTTGCCGAGGAAGAGGAAGAAGACCTCACCGAGAAGGAGCTGCGCGAGCTGATCGACGACCTCAATGTCGACGAAGCGGCCGAGCTCGTGGCACTTGCCTGGCTGGGGCGCGGCGATTTCGACGCCACCGAGTGGACGGACGCCGTCGCCGAAGCCCGCCTTCGCGGCAACCGCCGCACCGCGAAATACCTGCTGGGCATGCCGATGCTCGGCGCCTATCTCGAGGAAGGCCTCGAGGCGCTCGGCGCCTGACCCGGCATCACCTCCCGCTCCGGTGACAAGTGCGTCACCGAATGTGATCGCCTTCGGCGCGTTCCCGGGCAACCCTTCCGCCAGGTCGCCGTTGTCGGCGATGCATTTCCGCAAGCCTTTCCCCCCGTCTCTGCCGGTCCTGACATTCGCTATCGCCGGCTTCGCGGTCGCGAGCGTTCCGCTGCCGGCGTCGGCCGTTGCGGTCGAGCTTCCCGAAACGGCGCCCTTGCCGAGCGCCGCCCCCACCCCTCCGCCGCCCGAGCCCAGGCCCGGCGGCGTGCGGCAGGGCGCCATCCCGATCCCGCAGCCGCGCCCTCCGCGCGCCGACCGCCTGCCGCAAAGGCCGCGTGAGCCGTTCGGCCCGCCGGCACCGCCGAAGATGCTGCCCGACCCGCGCTCCGGCGCGGTCAGGCCCGCCAGGATGCCGCCGGCCGAAGTCGCGTGCCGCGGCCGCCTCGAGGCGCTCGGCGCCGCCTTCGACGAGGCGGCCCCCGAGGTCAGCGCCGACGGCTGTGCGCTGCCCTTCCCGATAAAGCTGTCGCGCCTGTCCAAGTCGGTCGACGTCGAGCCGGATGCCATCGTCAACTGCGCCACCGCCGAAGCCACCGCCCGCTTCGCCACCGATATCGTCGCGCCCGCCGCCAAATCCACCTTCGGCCAGGAGCTCGCCGGTATCGTCCAGGCCTCGGCCTATGTCTGCCGCCCGCGCAACGGCACCCGCAAGCTTTCGGAGCACGCCTTCGGCAACGCGCTCGACATCGCCGGCTTCGCCCTGGCCAAGGGCAAGGCCATCGCTGTCGAGCCTGCCCCGCCGGAGGAAAACGCGAAGTTCCTGATGCTGGTCCGCAAGGCCGCCTGCGGCCGGTTCAAGACCGTGCTGGGGCCGGGCAGCGACGCCGACCACGCGCGCCACCTGCACCTCGATCTCGCCCCCCGCCGCAACGGCGGCATCTTCTGCCAATAGCGCGCGGGCAAATCCGGGCTTCCAGTAAACTAGAGCCCGGACAGGGCCGGCCGCATTTCGGCCCCAGCCGTAAATTGCGACGCTGATCTTTCCTTTACCCTTGCCGGTTAGGCTCGGGGTTTAGGGGGACAGGAGCCCAACATGGCCGCAAATCTTCGCGCGATCGCCACCTTCGCCGGCGAAACGAGAAGCTTGGTGCGCGCGCGCGCATTTCGGCTGGCGGCCTCCCTTGCCTTCACCGGCGTCGTCGTCGCGGCCTGCACCACCGGCGACGTCTTTGCCCTCAAGCCGGCGGTCGACGTCGGCACCCAGACAGCCTCGCTGCCGCCCGTCGAGGTGGCGCCCGAGCCGGCCGCGGTAGCCGCGGAGCCCGAGGGCGCGATGATGTCCGCGCCCCAGGCCGGCCTCGATCCGATGCCGGATGCGCAGCCTGTCGAACCGACGCTCGACGCCCAGGCCGCGGAGATGGGTGAGATCACGGCCGAATCGCCGCCGCCGGTCCAGACCGCCTCGCTGGTGCCCGCCCGGGGGCTGCAGACGCTGGTTCCGTCCAATCCGCAGATGGTCGCCTATCCGCGCCTCGACGACCCCTCCGCCCTGCCGCAGGCCCCCCAGCCGCGCGTGCCCGCCGTCATGCCGGCCGACGAGGTCCAGTGCCGCAGCGATCTCAGGGAACTCGGCGTGAAATACCAGGACCTGCCGACGATCCAGGACGGTGCTGCCTGCGGCATCGACTATCCGGTCAAGGTTTCGGCCATCGGATCGGTCAAGATGCAGCCCGCCGCCACCGTCAGCTGCGCCATGGCGGCCAGCTTCGCCGCCTGGACCAAGCGCGAGCTCGTGCCCGCCGCGCGCCTGCGCTACTTCTCGGGCGTCAAGACCATCCACCAGGGGTCGAGCTATTCCTGCCGCAAGATCGCCGGCACGCGGACCCTGTCGGAACACGGCAAGGGCAACGCGCTCGACATCATGCGCATCGAGCTCAACAGCGGCCGCGACATCGACGTCGAGAAGCCGGGGCTGTTCGCCTTCCGCACCCGCGGCTTCCTCAACACCATCCGCGCCGACGGCTGCAACTACTTCAACACCGTGCTCGGCCCCGGCTACAATTACGACCACCGCGACCATTTCCATTTCGACATCAAGCAGCGCCGCAACGGCTATCGCGCCTGCCGCTGACCCATCGTTGCGGCACCACTTACCAACAACCTATGGGCGCATTGTAAAGCGCGCTACATCCGAAGATTTGCACCCCGTACCCGTTCGGAGTTACAATGGGGTGCAACTTGGCGGCGGCATTCCATGGCTCGGGGCAAACTGCACAGACAGGCCACTCTGTGGTTCGCGGCCCTTTGCGCCAGCTATATCGGGCTCGCCTATTTCGCGGCTCCCGAATTCTGGTCCTTCCGCATCCTGCGCGACGGCATCAAGCCGCCCGTCCTGGTCACGACCACGCCGCAGGGCATTCCCGGGGACCCGATCAACATCGCCTTGGTCGGCTCGGAACAGGACGTCATCGATGCCTTCATCGCCGCCGGCTGGAGCCGTGCCGACGCGCTGTCGCTGGGATCCTCGCTGGAGATCGGCGAGAGCGTCGTGCTCGACAGGCCCTACCATGACGCGCCGGTCAGCACGCTGCTGTTCGACGGCCGCCCCCAGGACCTCGCCTTCGAGAAGCCCGCCGGGCAGAGCCCGGACACCCGCCATCATGTCCGCTTCTGGCGCACCTTCGTCAGCAGCCAGAGCGGCCGCCCCACCTGGTACGGCTCTGCCACCTTCGACCGCGGCGTCGGCGTCAGCCACGACACGGCCGAGATCACCCACCACATCGCCGCCGACATCGACGCCGAGCGCAGCCTGGTGATTTCCGACCTTTCGGTCGCCGGCCGCATCCTGTCGTCGAGAACCGAGCCCGGCAGCGGCTTCACCCGCAACGGCCGCAATGGCGCCGGCGACCCCTATTTCACCGACGGCAAGATGGTCGTGGCCGTACTTGCCCCGGCCAAGTAGCGGCACTGCGCCGAAAGAGTTGTGCGAGGCATCTTTTCGAGCCTGCCGGCGAGATGCTATTGAGCGGCGGCTATGCTTTACGCTGAAATCGGTATCGTGGTCGTCCTCATCTGTGTGAACGGCCTCCTGGCAATGTCCGAACTTGCCATCGTTTCTTCCCGTCCGGCGCGCCTCAAGGCGATGATCGACCGCAACGTCAGTGGTGCCGGACGCGCCCTCGAACTCGGCGCCGACCCGGGCAAATTCCTGTCGTCCGTGCAGATCGGCATCACGCTGGTCGGCGTGCTCTCGGGCGCCTTCTCGGGCGCCACGCTCGGCGAACGCCTTGCAGGCGTTCTCGCCGCCAACGGCATCAGCGCCGGCGCCGCCAACGCGCTCGGCGTCGGCATCGTCGTCGCCATCATCACCTATGCCTCGCTGATCATCGGCGAGCTCGTGCCCAAGCAGATCGCCCTGCGCGACCCCGAAGGCGTCGCCGTCCGCGTCGCCCCGGCCATGGCGATGCTCGCCCGGATCGCCCTGCCGCTGGTCTGGCTGCTCGACATTTCCGGCCGATCCGTGCTCTGGCTGCTCGGCCAGCGCGGCGAGAGCGAGGAAAAGGTCACCGACGAGGAGATCAAGATGCTGGTCGCCGAGGCCGAGCATCACGGCACCATCGAATCGGACGAGCGCCGCATGATCGCCGGCGTCATGCGGCTCGGCGACCGCGCCGTCCGCGCCGTGATGAGCCCGCGCACCGAAGTCGACTGGATCAACCTGCAGGCCGAAGAGGCGGCCGTCCGCAAGCTCCTGATGGAGACCCAGCATTCGCGCCTGCCGGCCGGCGAAGGCTCCGTCGACGCCATGGTCGGCGTGCTGCAGACCCGCGAGCTGCTCGCGGCCCTGCTCGCCGGCCGCGCCTTCGACCCGCGCAAACATGTGCGCACCGCGCCCATCGTCCACGACCAGGCCGACGCGCTCGACGTGCTCGCGACGCTCAGGCAATCCGACGTGCCGATGGCGCTCGTCCATGACGAATACGGCCACTTCGAAGGCATCGTCACCCCCGCCGACATCCTCGAAGCCATCACCGGCGTCTTCCGTTCCGACCTCGACGAGGACGAGGCCGACACCGCCGTGCAGCGCGAGGACGGCTCGTGGCTGCTCGCCGGCTACATGCAGGCCGACGAGATGGCCGACCTGCTCGGCATCGACCTGCCCGAGAACCGCGACTACGAGACGGTGGCGGGCTACGTGCTGTCGCACCTGCACCACCTGCCCGCGACCGGCGAATGCGTCGATGCCCAGGGCTGGCGCTTCGAGGTGGTCGACCTCGACGGCCGCCGCATCGACAAGGTGCTGGCCTCGCGCCTGCCCGGCACGCACCGCGGAGCCCGGTAGGAAGCGTCCGCACCTCACGAAAACTACCCCTCATCCGCCTGCCGGCACCTTCTCCCCGTGAACGGGGAGAAGGATGAAGCGCCGACGCTGACGCCCCCACTCCCCGCCTGCGGGAGAGGGTACGGGGTGAGGGGCAGATCTTGGCATCGGCCCAAAAGAAAAGGGCGGCTTGCGCCGCCCCAGTCCCTGGGAGGAATTTCAGGAATTCGCCGCTCAGGCGGCCTTGGCCTCTTCGGCGATGAGGTCGGCCTCGCGGGCAAGCTTCAGCGCCCTGGCCCACCAGGTGATCTCCTCGATCAGCCCGTTGGCGGACTGGTTGAGATGCTCGAAGTCGGAGAGCTGCTTCTCGCCCTGGCGGACGGCCAGGAAGTCGGCCCAGACGATGTGCACGGCGGCCTTGGTCGGCGCCATCTGCAGCTCGACGGCATGCATGCGCAGCTGCTCGACGGCGCGCGCCCCGCCGACGCCGCCATAGCCGATGAAACCGGCCGGCTTCTTGTTCCATTCCTTGGCGGCGTAATCGAGCGCGTTCTTCAGCACCGCGGTCGGGCCGTGGTTGTATTCGGCGGCAGTGAAGATGAAGCCGTCGAACTCGGCGACCTTCTTCTGCCAGCGCTGCGCCACGACGTTCTGCGACGGCGCCCAGGCCGAGGAGGCCACCTCGTCGAAGAAGGGCAGCGGGTAGTCGCGCAGGTCGACGACTTCGAACTCGGCGTCGGCGTGGGTCTTCGCGATCTTGGCGAACCATTCCACCGGCACGTCGGCGAAGCGGGCGGCGCGCGTCGAGCCGACGACGATGGCGATCTTGGGTTTGGACATGGCAGGAACCTTTCGGTATGAAACTTGGTATCCGGTGCGGAACTGGTATCTGATTGATACCGACACTATATTGGTAACCGGATAACGCCTGCACAAGGAGGCACTTTTTTGAAACCGAGGCACCCGCACCGCACCGAGGACTGCCGGGCCGTCAGCGACATCCTGCAGCGGGTCGGCGACAAGTGGACCGTGCTCGTCGTCGGCAAGCTCGGCGCCGGGCCGATGCGCTTCAACGAGCTGCGCCATGCGGTCGGCGGCATTTCGCAGAAGATGCTGACCACGACCCTGCGCGGGCTCGAACGCGACGGCTTCGTCACCCGCACCGTCTTCCCGACCATCCCGCCGCGCGTCGACTACGAGCTGACCGAGCTAGGCTGTGAGCTCCTCGTGCCCGTCAACGCGCTCGGCGAATGGGCGCGCAGCAACCAGGGCCGCGTGGCAGAGGCACGGATGAAGTTCGACGCCACGGCACAGTGAACGGAATCGCCATGCGGCTCGGATGGAATGAAGTGTCGGAAGCCGTGCATCAACTGTACCGGTCAAAGGAACGCGAGTTCTCGCCAGAGACGATCAGAAACGCTGAGGATTTCATCGTACATGCGAGAGTGCGACTGGCACCGCCTGAGCATATCGGGCCGGGGTATTGGCCAACGCTCCAGCTCGGATGGGACTGCTCACCCCCGATATCGGTAGAGATATTCGACGACTCGTACGAATTTTATCGGATACATGAAGGTAGGACCGATATCTTCGAATTCGCCCATGGCCCTGGCCAGCCCTTCCCCGAGAAGCTGAACGAGCTGCTTGTTTCAACCTGCGCCCAGCTTCCGAAATCAGAGTGAAGCCTACTCCGCCGGCACCGGCTTCGGCCGGCCCTGCCCGTCCAGCGCCACCATGATGAAGTCGGCGTCTGTCACCTTCTCCATCAGTTCCGACAGGTAGCGCTGCGCCCAGGCCTCGACCTTGAGCGTCATCGAGGTCCGCCCCACCCGCTCGACATGGGTGTAGATGCACAGCGTGTCGCCGACCTTCATCGGCTTGGCGAAGGCCATCTCCTTGACCGCCGCCGTCACCACGCGGCCGCGGGCCCGCTCGGCGGCTCGGATGCCGCAGGCAAGGTCCATCTGCGCCATGACCCAGCCGCCGAAGATGTCGCCGGCCGCGTTTGCGTCGGCGGGCATGGCGAGCGTCCTCAGCGTCAGTTCGCCCTGCGGCCTGCCGTCGGCATATTGCACCATCTGCGTTCCCTGGATTCGTTCTCGTCCCACCCGTATCGTCGCAGCCGCCGCTGCGTCAACGAAACATCGCGAAAGCGACGCCGGTCGCATTTTTCACAGGCCATGCCGGAACCGCCGCCGTCGCCGTCCCGTCACGGGATAGTCTGGCCGAGCGATCACACAGGACAGGCCACGGCCCGCATGCAGACTTTCGATTTCATTGTCGTCGGCTCGGGCTCGGCCGGTTCCGTCGTCGCCGAAAGGCTGTCGGCGAGCGGCCGCCATTCGGTGCTGGTGCTGGAGGCCGGCGGCACCGACCGCCGCTTCTTCGTCCAGATGCCGCTCGGCTACGGCAAGACCTTCTTCGACCCGGCGGTGAACTGGAACTATGCCGCCGAGCCCGACCCCGGGCTTGCCGGCAACAAGGACCATTGGCCGCGTGGAAAAATCCTCGGTGGATCGAGCTCGATCAACGCCATGGTCTGGATCCGCGGCGCGCGCGAGGACTTCGATGACTGGCGCGACGCCGGCAATCCCGGCTGGGGCTTCGACGACCTCCTGCCCGCCTTCAAGGCGATCGAGGACAACGAGGCCGGCGGCGACGCGCTGCGCGGCACCGGCGGCCCGGTGCACGTCACCGACAACCGCAAGAAGGTGCATCCGCTCACCCTCCGCTTCCTCGCGGCAGCCCAGCAGGCGGGCCTGGGTTTGAATCAGGACTTCAACGGCGAGGCCCAAGAGGGCGCCGGCGTTTATCAAATCACCACCAGGGACGGCCGCCGCATGTCCGCGGCCCGCGCCTTCCTTCGCCCGGCGATGAAGCGTGCCAACCTCCGCGTCGAGACCCATGCGCTCGCAACGAAGGTCCTGTTCGAGGGCAAGCGCGCGATCGGCGTCGAGTATTTGCAGAACGGCCGGGCGAAGACCGTGCGCGCCGGCCGCGAGGTCATCCTCTGCGGCGGCTCGGTCAACACGCCGCAACTGCTGCAGCTTTCCGGCGTCGGCCCCGCCGCATTGCTGCGCGATCTCGGCATCGGCGTCGTCCACGCCGGCGAGCATGTCGGCCGCAACCTGCAGGACCACCAGGGCATCAACTACACCTGGAAGGCCAGGGTGCCCACCCTCAACCAGCTGCTGCGCCCGTGGTGGGGCAAGGCGCTGGCCGGCATGCAGTACCTACTGCTGCGCTCCGGCCCGCTGTCGATGAGCATGAACCAGGGCGGCGGCTTCTTCCGCACCGATGGCAGCCGCGCCCGCCCCAACATGCAGCTCTATTTCCAGGTCTTCTCGACCGTCCTGCCCAAAGCCGGCGAGCGGCCGATCCTGACGCCCGACCCCTTCCCCGGCTTCTCCATCGGTCTGTCCAACTGCCGCCCGGCGAGCCGCGGCGAGATCATGATCCGCGCGGCCGATCCCACCGTTCACCCGCGCATCACCGTCAATGCGTTTTCGGCCGAAAGCGACGTCGCCGAGATGCTCGACGCGGTCAAGTTCCTGCGCAGGCTCGCCTCGATGCCGCCCATCGCCGACGTCATTGCGGAGGAGGTTTTGCCAGGCCCGTCAATCGCTTCCGACGCCGACTTGATTCAGGATTTCCGCAAGCGCTCGGGCACCGTCTACCACCCGGTCTCGACCTGCCGCATGGGCCCCGACCCCACGGCCTCCGTGGTCGACCCGCGCCTGCGCGTCCACGGCATCTCGGCCTTGCGCGTCATCGACGCCTCGATCTTTCCCGACAACATCACCGGCAACACCAACGCCGCCGCGATCATGACCGGCTGGAAGGGTGCGGAGATGGTGCTGGAGGACGCGGGGTGAGCAGTTTGAGTGTCAGCGCAGCCCCTCACCCTTACCCTCTCCCCGTTCAAGACGGGGAGAGGGAGACGTCAACGCCGGAGCTGCGTCCTTCGCCCCGTCATTACGGGGAGAAGGTGCCGGCAGGCGGATGAGGGGCAGCGCATGGCGAGCCTAGGTCACCGGGAGGAACCCGCATGAAAATCACCGACGTCAAGACCTTCGTGGTCGACAACCCGCCGCCGCAGACGGGCGGGCGCTACTTCATCTTCGTCAAGCTCACCACCGATTCCAACGTCGTCGGCTACGGCGAGGCCTACAATGCCACCTTCGGCCCCGACGTGACCGCCAGGATGATCGAGGACTGCGCGGCGCGCCATCTCGTCGGCCACGACCCGCACGACATCGAGACCTTCTTCCGCCGCGCCTATTCGTCCGGGTTCAGCCAGCGCCCCGACATCTCGATGATGGGCTGCGTGTCGGCGCTGGAGATGGCCTGCTGGGACATCATCGGCAAGGAGGCCGGCAAGCCGGTCTACAAGCTGCTCGGCGGCCAGGTGCACGAGCGGCTGCGCTCCTACACCTACCTCTATCCGAGGAGCGGCAGCGTCTTCCCCGGCGAGACCGAGAGCAGCAAGAACGTCTACAACGACCCCGACCTCGCCGCCGAGACGGCCCTCGCCTATGTCGCCCAGGGCTTCAACGCGCTGAAGCTCGACCCGGCCGGCCCCTACACCGCCTTCGACGGCCACCAGCCGCGATTGCAGGACATCGACCTCTCCGTGCGCATGGTGAAGGCGATCCGCGAGGCGGTCGGCACCTCCGCCGACATCCTGTTCGGCACCCACGGCCAGTTCACCGCGTCGGGCGCGCTGCGCATGGCGCGCGCCATCGAGCCCTACGACCCGCTCTGGTTCGAGGAGCCGGTGCCGCCGGACATGCCCGAGGTCATGGCCGAGGTGGCGCGCGGCACCAGGATCCCCATCGCCACCGGCGAGCGGCTGACCACCAAGTGGGAGTTCGCCCGCGTCATCGAGAACCGCGCCGCCACCATCCTGCAGCCGGACCTCGGCCGCTCCGGCGGCATCCTCGAGACCAAGAAGATCGCCGCCATGGCCGAGGCCTATCACGTCCAGGTGGCGCCGCACTGCTATTGCGGGCCGATCGTCGGCGCCGCCAACATCCAGCTCGCCGCCACGCTGCCCAACTTCCTGATCCTCGAATCGATCAAGACCTGGGACGGCTTCCACGCCGATCTGTTGAAGCAGAAGATCGAATGGCAGGACGGCTGGGTCATCCCGTCGAAGGAGCCCGGCCTCGGCGTCGAGCTCGACGAGGCGGTGTGCGAGGCCCATCCCTGGACCGGCGGCCCGCTGCATCTCGAGATGACGCCCGACCCGCTGTTCCCGTGAACGCGACCTTGACCCTCCCCTTGTGGGGAGGGTCGGGCCGGAGGTCCGGGGTGGGGGTGAACGGCGGGCCGAAGCTGCCAATCTCCTCCTTGTGGGTCCTGCAGGGCAGAGGGGGTGGGAAGGATCGCGATCCATCAAGACGGGAGCGGCGCAGACCCGCACTCTCCCCTGTAAAATCAGCCCCTTGCGCCGCCTTCCGGACTCAACCTCCGAACCGCCTCGCTCAACACCTCACCGTCAGCGCCCTGGGCACCATCTCGTATGTCGCCGGGATATGCCCCGGCGACTCGCCGTCTATGTCGACGAGTGCCGCATTCGCCAGCGGGTCGCCCAGCGGCTCCACCGTCACCCTGCGGCCGCGCAGGATGGTGATCGCCGGATGGTTGCGGTGGCGCCCGCCATAGAGCAGGCGGATGTCGAAGATGAGCTGCAGCTTGCTCGCCGCCCGCAGGATGACGATGTCGAACAGCCCGTCGTCGGGCACGGCGTCGGGCGCGATCATCATGCCGCCGCCGAAGAACCTCTCGTTCGCCACCGCCACCAGCGCCACCTTGGCCTCGACCGGCACCCCGTCGTCGACGGTGATGCGCACGTCCTGGAAACGGTAGCGCAGGAACTCCGTCACCGTGCGCCAGAAGAACAGCGCCTTGGCCGACACCCTGCCCTTGCGGCGGTCGTTGTTGACCGCCCGCACCGTCGCGCCCGACATGCCGAGGCTGGCGATGTTGACGAAATGCCGGCTGGCCAGGCGGCCGTGGTCCTCGATGAAGGAGATGCGCCCCGCGTCGATCACCCGGTCGGAACCGTCGGCGATGCGGTCGACGGCCGACTTGGCGTCGACCGGGATGCCCAGCCCGCGCGCGAAGTCTAGCCCGGTGCCGCAGGGCAGCACGCCCAGCACCGCACCCCTGCCGGTTTCAGCCTGCATCTGCAGGATGCCGTCGGCGACCTCGCTGATCGTGCCGTCGCCGCCAGCAGCGACGACGACCTCGCAGCCGAGCGCCACCAGGTCGCGCGCCAGCACCGCACCGTCGCCCGGCTCCTCGGTCTCGCGGAATTCGACGTCGTCGAAGCGGTCGGAAAGGGCTGCCGCCACCTCCGCCCAGTGGGCGCCCAGACGCCCGCCGCCAGCCACCGGATTCCTGACCACCCCTAGCTTCACGAACCAAAACCCTCCCCGGCAGCCGATGCCCCACATTGTTGGCCGTCGAAGGAAATGCGCAAGAGGCGAGCGCGTAGCCCGGCCGACTTTCCCCCACCCGTTCACCTCGCCCGGGAATCGGCTAATATCGCGCCACAATATGGGGAACGGGTACATGTCGCTGATCCAGAAGCTGGCCGTCGCCTACGCGGCGCTGTTTTTCCTCGTCGTCGCCGTCGGCTACGTGCCGGCCTTCAACGACGCCGAGGGCAATCTCTTCAGCCTGTTCTCGCTGCAATGGTACGACGACCTGCTGCATGCCTTCTCCGGCGTCTGGGCGCTTGTCGCCGCCTTCGTGTCGCACCGCCAGTCGGTGCTCTATTTCAAGCTTTTCGGCGCGGTCTACCTGTTCGACGGCGTGCTTGGGCTGGTCACCGGCTCCGGCTACCTTGACGGCGGCATCTTCATCAACGGCTTCCGCTCCTTCGACGACATCGAACTGGCGACCCGCTTCTTCGCCAACGCCCCGCATCTGGCGATCGGCGGCTTCGCCGTCTTCGTCGGCTTCTGGCTGTCGCGGCGCGTGCGCGCGCCCCTCGCTTCGGCCTGAACCGGCATGTTCCTGCTCCGCCTGCTCAAGCGGCTCGTCAAGGCGGTCGTCCTTGTCGTTGTTCTGATTCTGCTTATCCCGGTCCTCGGCCTCGCCTACGGCTTCCTCACCACCGACGCCGTCGACGGCAAGCCCCTGCCCGGGATCGCCGAAGGCGCCCCGCCCGCGGCGCTCGCCGGCCAGGTCCGCGCCGAGATCCTAGGCTACCAGCGGCCCGAGGAGTCGACCTTCCTCACCTATCCCGAATGGGCGATCGTCTATGCGGCGCGCGAATACGCCGGCTTCGTCGAACGCGGCAATCCGGGCGACTTCCCCTACTGGGCCTATGTCGGGCGCTTCTGGCAGGACTATGCCACCGTCATCCGCGCCTCGGACGAATACCCGTTCAACTTCGCCAACCACCAGATGCTCGCCGTCATCGGCACCAGCCACACGATCGAGCATATCCTCCAGTGGGCCTACGAGAACACGGTCGGCCGCATCACCTACATGACCGGCGGACCGTCGGACCCCGCCGACCGCTACCTCGCCCGCACCGCCGGCGAGTATGCCGCCTTCCTCGACCAGGTGCCCTGGTACGAATTCCCCTATGCCGAAAAGCGCGCCGGGCTGATGGTGCTTGCCGCTGGCCCGGGCGACGATCCGGTACGCATGGCCGAGCGCAAATTCGCCTTCGGTTTCGCCTATTCCGTCAAGCAGGCCTATGCCGACCTCATCAAGGCCGGCCTTTCCGCCACCTCGGATCCGGCCCTGCTCGACATCCATGTCTGGGCCAAGGGACCGGTTGCCGAAGCGATCGCAGGCGAGCCCGACACGCGGCTGGAGAAGGATCTCGGCGACGACGGGGCGGTCTTCGTCACCCGCCGCTACCAGGTCTTCACCGACATGATCCCGCGCCTGGTCGGCAAGGGCGTGCGCTTCGTCGAGATCGGCGGCAACGACGAGATCCTCGTCACGGTGCTGAGCGGCGAGGCGCTGGCCACGCCCGAGGGCGCGAGCCAGCTCTTCGCCTACCAACTCCCGGCCGAGCCTTCCGCCCGCCGCTCCGGCCTGCTTGTGGCCGTGCGCAAGCTCGACACCGTGCTGCCCGCGCTCGCGGCCTCCGGCGCCCGCCTCGAGCACGTCTACGACTACTGAGCCTCAGTCGACGGCGGCCATCGCCTTGATGGCGCGATAGAAGGTCGAGGTGAACAGCTCATCCGGATCGTAGCTGCGCTTGCGGGCGAGGAAGTCCGGCAGTTCCGGATAGGACGCCAGCAGCTGCCGGCCGGTATAGTGCAGCTGGTAGGGCAGGAAGAAGCGGCCGCGATGGCGCAGCGTCAGGTCGATCATCGCCCGGGTCAGCGCCCGCATCGCCTGGTTGCCCGCCTCGTCCGCGCTCTGGTTGACGTAGAGCACCAGCGCGAAGGCCGGCTCCGTCGCATAGGGGAGTGCCACGTCCTCCCCATGCACCACGCGCACCGAGGCGTTGAGCAGGGCGAGCGGCTGGGCCGCGATGATCCTGCGCGCGGCGGCCAGGAACAGGTTGAACTCGCCGCGCGGCACGAAATATTCGTGCAGGATGTCGGTCTCGTCCTGGAGGTCGTTGAACAGGTAGGGCACCGAATCGTGCATCGGGTTGTTGCGCGTCACCAGGCACGCCTCGCCCTCGCCCATCGCCGCCGTGCGCGCCACCGTGCAGGTCTCGGCCCGCGGCTCGAGATACTTCTCGGCCAGCCATTTCGCCCATTGGAACAGGCCGCCCTGCTTGGCGAGGTTCATCACCAGCCGCTTGGTCTCCACGCCCTCAGGCTCGCCCAGCGCGGGCTGGGAGGCCGGCGCGGCATCCGCCGCCTGGTCGTAGCGGTAGACGATCATGTCCTCGAGGAAATTCAGCGGCGACGTCGACAGGTGGCCATAGAACAGCCCCAGCCCCTTGTCCGGCTCCATCTGCCGCTCGAACATGCGTGGAAAGCGCTCGGCGCGGATGATCTCGCGCGAGGTCCGGTAGACGGCGTTGTCGACGACCTCCAGCACCGCCGACACCACCACGCCGAACAGGCCGTAGCCGCCCACCACATGGCGGAACAGGTCCTCGTTCATGGCGCGCGAGGCGGTCACCACCTCGCCGCTCGCCAGCATCACCCGCAGCGATCGGATCGAGCCGGCCACCGAGCCGGCCTGGTGGTCCATGCCGTGGGCATTGACGGAGATCGAGCCGCCGACGGTGAAGATGTCGGTCGACTGCATCGCCTTCACCGCAAAGCGCGGATGCAGCAGGTTCTGGATGTCGTGCCAGGTGGCGCCCGGCTCGACCGTGATCGTCTTCAGGATGTCGTTGACGCTCACCTTGTTGAACTTGCGCATGTCCAGCACGAGCGCGTTGTCGTCGAAGGCGTGCCCGCCCATCGAGTGCCGCACGCCGGCCATCGACACCTTGAGGCCGTTGTCGCGTGCGAATGCCAGCGCCTGGGCGACGTCGGCCTCGCTCGTCACCTCGACCACGCCGTAGACCGGCGTCGCCGAGAGCGCGCTGGCGTCGTTGACCTCACCGCCCTTGGCGAGCCATTTCAGAGCCGGGTCGAAATCGGGAGCGGCGTCGAGCGGTTTGGCCGCCAGCGCCATGCCGTCGACATCGGCGATGCGCCCCAGGCTCTTCGGACCCGTGGGAGCGCGGGCAAGCCGCGTCAGCGCGGTACCCGTCCAGTAGACCGCCCCGCCCATGGCCACAGCCCCGAGCAACAGCCGCCGCGAAATCCCCCGCCGCCTGCGATGGATCGCCATCATTCTCCTCCGCACCACCTGTCAGCATAGACCGTGATTCGACAAAAATCCAAAAGAGGAGGAGAGCAACTTCGACGTGCATAAAGTCGATTATGTCGTCGTCGGTAGAAAAAACGGCCGCCTCCAAGGAGACGGCCGAGTTGTACAGGTGCGTTTATCTTGGAAGGTGTCGCGCAGTCCGCTCCGCACGGCGCATGGCAGGGCCGGCGGAGCAGGCATGCGTCTAGAGCAATTCCAGGAAAAGTGCGGAGCGGTTTTCCGTCCGGAATTGCGCAAAAACAAAGAGATAGAGCGTTTCTGCGATTCGAAGCAAAGCGGAAACGCTCTGGTCCTTAGGACGCCTTTTCGATCGCCGTCACGGCGCCGGTGGTGTCGTCCACGGTCACCTTCACCTTGGCGCCGGCCGCGAGGCCTTCCACGGAAATGCTCTCGGGCACGACATAGGTCTTGCCGTCTTCCAGCGTGATCGAGCGCGTCGCCGGATCCACCGACTGGACCGTGCCCTCGACCTCGGCGGCATAGGCCGCTCCCATGATGGCAAGCGAGGCGACGGTCGTTGCAAGGAACTTCTTCATGTCATCTTACTCCCGTTCTGTATTCGCCCTCGCGGACCTGGCGTTTGGCGCCGTATCCGCCGGACGAGATGGAAACTGGCCGCCGATGCCCGGCAACGCAAATCACGTTGAGTGAAATTATCTAATATTATCATAGGCTTATTTCTGCCACATTCGAACGCAGCCGAGCATGGACGGAACGCTTCGAAGGTCGCCGGACGTCGCTAGCCCGTGTCGCGCAAAGGCTCGGGCCCGTCATACGCCCGTCACCTCGGGGCCATCGCGGCGCCCGATTTGCTTTCGGGCGATCACGAACGGGCCGGAAAAACTTGCCGCGGCAAGTTCTGGCGCAAGCTTATCAGCTCCGCCCCGCGACGATCTGATACATCCCAACGCTTGGTCCAGGCCACCGCGGCCGCTTCACAGGCTGCCGCGATTCTGGCATAGGTGCGCGCCGCACGCCGCGTGCGCCCGGAACCCCTGCCTTGAACCCGTTGTTCGAAATCGTCGGCGCCCTTGCCGCCATCCTCACCACGCTTGCGTGGCTGCCGCAGATCCTCAAGATCCTGCGGGAGCGCAAGACCAGCGACATCTCGCTCGGCACCAACGCGGCACTTGCCACCGGCATCTCGCTGTGGATCGTCTACGGCGTCGCCATCGGCTCGCTGCCGGTGATCCTGTCCAACTCGATCACGCTGGTGTTCATCCTCGCCATCGTCGGCCTCAAGCTGCGATACGGCTGAAGCATATGCCCGAGGTCGAGACCCGATCTCAGGCGCCCATCTTCCGCACCAGCGCGGTGATCGCCAGCATCGTCGCCATGTCTGCAATCATCGGCTCGATATGCGCCTTGTAGTCCAATGGCACATTCGAGGCCGGTAACTCGAAGAAGTTCCTCTTGTCCGGCAGCAGGAGGAAACCGTCCTTGCCTTTGAGCGCGATACGCGCCGGTTCGCCCGGCCAGGCCTCCCTGAGCCAATTCAACGCCTGCGCCATCTGGCCTGACACCAAGGGCTGCGCTGCCTCGACATTGCCGGTTCGGAATTCATAGGCCATGTCCAGTTCTTGCACGCCCGACCTGACCTCCATCAATCCGCCGCCGAAGATCTCGCTGAAAAAGCTCAAGACCGCATTGGTACGGACCGTCGCAATCAAAATGCCGGGAAAGGGCTTCTCCAGTCCGAATGCCACGATCACGCCTTGGAAAGTGGTCGAATCGAACTTTTCGGTCCGCTGTATCAGCAGGGTTTCGTAGAGCTCGAAGTAGAAATCGTCGAATATACCTGAAATGGAGTCGTCGATTTCCATCACATTGTACTCGCCGACCGTTGCTTTCGGCAGCACCGCAAAGGACGGCGGCATCACCGCCTTCTCATGGCGAAAATTCTTGATGAATCCGAAGGCGATCGGCAGCAGCCTGTTGCGAAACGACGCGTTGGCGGCGTCAGCAGGCCTCTTCGCACGGTAGTAGACGAAGAAGGCAGCGATAAAGGCGACCACATAGAGATAGACATGCAGCGTCGAAAGCCATTGCTCGTTGACATCCGAAATCAGGTTGAGCACCAGCGCCAAAACAACAACGGCGGCGATCAGTCCACCAAGACTGAGCGGCAACCGCCACATCGTGGCACGCCTGATCGCGGTGCGCTCGGCCTCATAGGCCTCGATGTCCCGCCTGATGCCCGCGATGACCGCCTCGTCAGGCATGAAACCGGCTGCGCTCATTCGCCCCTCCCCCATGCCGGTGTGCCCCGGCCGGCCGATGATAGCGGCTTTTCGGCAAATGTCGCGGCGCTGCTCCGCCGCATTCGCATCGCCGGCCGCCGCGACCCTGCCACAGGGAATCGTTCGGAAACAAGGGGATGGCCGCAAGACCGGAATCGAAATGAGAAGCAGAGTGCTCAGCCGAACAGGCCGGCCCATCGCGCCCGCGCCTTGGCGCCGAGGCGCCCGCCGACGGTCTCCAGCGGCACCAGGCGCTCGCGGTCGCCGTCCCGCTCGCGAAACAGCGGCACCATGCTCCAGCCCGCGACCCGCCCGCGCGTCCCGGCATCGGCGCTCACCTCGACCATCAGGATCGCCCCGATCCGCCCAGGCCATGGCTGGCGGGCGAAGGCCGTGCCGAGGAAATCGCCGAGCCCGTAGGCCACCAGCGCCCCGCCGATCCGCTCCAGGGGCTGGACCACATGGGCATGGTGACCGGCCACCAGGCCGACGCCGAGATCCGCCAGCCGCCGCGCCTCGGCGCGTGTCGCCGCGCGCGGGAAGTGACGGAACTCCCAGTCCCAGTGCGGCACGGCGCAGACGAGGTCGACGCCCTCCGCACCTTCGATGCCGCCGCGGCTGGCGGCGAAGAACGCATCGGCCATGACCGCGCGTCCGCTGAAAGCCGCGGCATCGGCGTTGCGCCATTGCGTGTAGGCCGCAAGGCCGATCCGCAGCGGCCCGGCCGCCACCGCAAGCAGCCCGGCCGCCGCCCCGATCGTCGCGATGCCGAGCCTGGCCAGGGCCGCGCGGGTCTCGTCGTAGCCTTCGATCCCCTGGTCGAGCACGTGGTTGTTGGCCAGGGACAGGACCAGGCGCGCGGGCGCGATACCGGTCGCCGCAAGCACGTCGGTCAGGAAATCGGCCGTCATCGCATGGCGGGTGCCGAGCCGCGTGCCGAGCCTGGCGCTCGGCTTGCCGACCACCGGGCTCTCGCAATTGCCGACCACCAGGTCGGCCGAGGCCAAAAGCGCGGCGAGTTGCGCGTCGCAAACCGGCGCGCGCCTGTTGGCCACCGCCGAAATGTCGCCGACGAAGGCGAGCCGCACGCATCTTGCCGGCCTCGGCATGAGTGCGCCTTCGCCCGGCAGATAGCCGGAGGCATCGCCGGCCGCCGACGGCTTCAGGAAGCGCGCCGGCCAGGAGATCTTGTAGGAGAGCGGATAATTCGACACGCGGCGCCCGGCAATTCGATCGGGCACCTCATGTCCTGGACGGACGGGCGGGTCCCGCAAAATTGCACAGTAGCAGCAATTCATTGCCGCAAGCTGGCCCCGACCGGCCCACGGTCATTTTTGCGCAGGTTTCTGCCGCGCCCGTGCCGCCGCCAGCCGGTAGACCTGGTCGATCCGCGACACGATCGCCGGCGGCTGCAGCCGGGCGACCGCCCGCCGCGCCGCCGCGCCGATGGCGTTGCGCAGGGCGGCATCGCCTGCCAGGACAGCGGCCCGCCCGGCCATGGCGTCCACGTCGCCATGGCCGGACAGATAGCCGCTCTCGCCGTCGACGATCAGTTCCGACGAATAGCCGACATCCGTCGTCAGCACCGGCAGCTCGGTAGCCATGGCCTCGAGCGTGGCGATCGGCCCCTCCTCCATGCGCGACGTGCACAGATACGCGTCCATGGCGCCCATCAGCGCGACCGCGTCGTTTCGCTCGCCCACCAGGTGCACCCGGTTGGCCACCAGCGGATCGCCGAGCGCCCCGCCCCAGAGCCCTTCCCGCGCCGAGTCCGCGAACAGGCCGATCAGGAGCAGCTCCGCGTCGATGCCGGCCGCGACGAGCCTGGACAGCACCGCCACCATGTCGAGCTGGTTCTTGCGCGGACAGATGTCGCCGACCGAACCGATGACGAACGCCTCGGGCCTGAGCCCCAGGCTTTCGCGCGCCGCGGCCCGTCGCGGGTCGCTGGCCGGCTCCACGCTGCGGATGTCGAACATGTGTGGCACCACATGCATGTGCTTGCGCCGCACCAGCAGGCGCGACAGGTAGTAGTCGGCCGTCTGCGCGCTCGGCGCGATGACCTCGTGCGCGAAGGCCCAGGGCAGCTGCGGCTGCCTGGTATGCGCGGTCATGACGATCGGCGTTCCGGCCACGCATCGATACACCATGGCGTGCTTGTTGCCGCGGCTGCCATGCGCATGCACCACCTCATGGCCCCAGTCCCGGATGGCGTAGCCGACGCGGCGGAGTTCCGCCGGCGTGGTGGCGAAGTCCGACGCCAACATGTCGATGGGTCCCGTGAAGGACTGCCGTTCGATCCAGGAACTGCGCGAATGCACCAGCAGGACCTGGTGCCCGGCGTCGAGCTGTGCCTGGATCAGCGTCCGCGAGCTCGTCGCGACGCCGTTCAGCGCGGCATGCGACACGAGATGCGCGATCCTCACGCGGCCCTCATGTCAGCCGACATATGGTTGAACGACACACGTCTTGGAATCACGTCTGGCACCGACTCGAAACGACGGAGCCTAGGTAGCATTCATCAGCCGCCACTAAAACAGACATCGCCGCAGCAGCGCGTAGTGCCCGGCCTGCCCGGTCCAGTACGCAGGCATAAAGGACAACGACATCGGGCCCCTAGCCACGATCTTGGCGAATGCCAGCCTCCCCTGCCCGCGCTGAGCAGCACTTCCTGACAACCTGTTGTCAGGAACCCGACCGACGGCCGGCGCGGCTGCCGGCTTTCCGGCGCCGCGCCCTTTCCATTTCGGCGAACTCCGCCCATATTCCGGTCATGGCCAAATCTCCCGACAAGAATGCGCCTTCGGCGACCTCTGGACGTGCCGCGAGCAAGCGCGGCGGCAATGGCGTCACCGCCTATCTCGACGCCTCCGAACCGTTGCATCGCCCGGGCTTCGGCGAGGCCCCGCAGGCCGAATTCTCCGGCGCGCCATTGTCCGGCTCGATCTCCGACTGGGCCGAGGAGATCGCGCGGGAAGCCGAGCGCAGCCCCTCATCCCCTGCCGGACCTTCTCCCCGTGAAGGACGGGGAGAAGGAGGAAGCTCCCGCGCCGACGCTGCCCCCTTCTCCCCGCCTGCGGGGAGAAGGTCCCGGCAGGGGGATGAGGGGCAAGCCGCAAAATCGCCCAAGAAAGTCCCCGAGCGCTCCGCCGCCCCCACCCGCTCGGCGCGCGGCACCTCGATGGGCGGCGCGGCTTCCGCCAAGGAGCGCGCGGCCGCCGGCCTCAACCCCGTCGCCGGCCTCGACATTTCGCTGGAAGACGCGGCCTCGCTGTCCAACTCCGGCGTCACCGCCACGGTGGCGGCGCTTTCGGCGCTGATCGAGAGCGGCAACCCGCTGCACAAGAACGGCGAGATATGGGTTCCCCACCGCCCGGCCCGGCCCGAAAAGTCGGAGGGCGGCATCCAGATCGTCATGCAGTCGGAGTTCGAGCCGGCCGGCGACCAGCCAACCGCCATCAAGGATCTCGTCGAAGGCGTGAACTCGACCGAGCGCACCCAGGTGCTGCTCGGCGTCACCGGCTCGGGCAAGACCTTCACCATGGCCAAGGTGATCGAAGAGACGCAGCGTCCGGCGCTGATCCTCGCACCCAACAAGACGCTGGCCGCCCAGCTCTACGCCGAGTTCAAGAAGTTCTTCCCCGACAACGCGGTCGAGTATTTCGTCTCCTACTACGACTACTACCAGCCGGAGGCCTACGTCCCGCGCACCGACACCTATATCGAGAAGGAATCGACCATCAACGAGCAGATCGACCGCATGCGCCACTCGGCGACTCGATCGCTGCTCGAACGCGACGACGTCATCATCGTCGCTTCGGTCTCCTGTATCTACGGTATCGGTTCGGTCGAGACCTATACGGCCATGACCTTCCAGATGCAGGTCGGCGACCGGCTCGACCAGCGCCAGCTGCTCGCCGACCTCGTGGCGCAGCAATACAAGCGCCAGGACATCAACTTCGTCCGCGGCTCGTTCCGCGTCCGCGGCGACACCATCGAGATCTTCCCTGCCCACTTGGAAGACTCGGCCTGGCGCATCTCGATGTTCGGCGACGAGATCGAGCAGATCACCGAATTCGACCCGCTCACCGGCCAGAAGACCGGCGACCTGAAGAGCGTGAAGATCTACGCCAACTCGCACTACGTCACGCCGCGCCCGACCTTGAATCAGGCCATCAAGTCGATCAAGGAAGAGCTGCAGCATCGCCTGCAAGAGCTTGAAAAGGCTGGCCGCCTGCTCGAGGCGCAGCGCCTGGAGCAGCGCACCCGCTTCGACCTGGAGATGCTGGAGGCCACCGGCTCCTGCGCCGGCATCGAGAACTATTCGCGTTACCTCACCGGCCGCCGCCCCGGCGATCCGCCGCCGACCCTGTTCGAATACATCCCCGACAATGCGCTCGTCTTCATCGACGAAAGCCACGTCACCGTGCCGCAGATCGGCGGCATGTACCGAGGCGACTTCCGTCGCAAGGCGACGCTGGCCGAATACGGCTTCCGCCTGCCCTCCTGCATGGACAACCGGCCGCTGCGTTTCGAGGAGTGGGACGCCATGCGCCCGCTCACCATCGGCGTCTCGGCCACGCCGGGCGCCTGGGAGATGGAAGAAGCCGGCGGCGTCTTCGCCGAGCAGGTCATCCGCCCCACCGGCCTGATCGACCCACCGGTCGAGGTGCGCCCGGCCAAGACCCAGGTCGACGACGTCGTCGGCGAGATCCGCGCGACGACGGCCGCCGGCTACAGGACGCTGGTCACCGTGCTGACCAAACGGATGGCCGAGGACCTGACCGAATACCTGCACGAGAACGGCGTGCGCGTCCGCTACATGCACTCAGACATCGACACGCTGGAGCGCATCGAGATCCTCCGCGACCTGCGCCTCGGCGCCTTCGACGTGCTGGTCGGCATCAACCTTTTGCGCGAAGGCCTCGACATTCCCGAATGTGGTTTCGTCGCCATCCTCGACGCCGACAAGGAAGGTTTCCTGCGCTCCGAGACCTCGCTGATCCAGACCATCGGCCGCGCGGCGCGTAACGTCGACGGCAAGGTCATCCTCTACGCCGACCAGGTCACCGGCTCGATGGAGCGCGCCATGGCCGAGACCACGCGCCGCCGCGAGAAGCAGATGTTGTGGAACCAGGCCAACGGCATCACCCCGGAAAGCGTCAAGTCGCGCATCGCCGACATTCTCGAGTCCGTCTACGAGAAGGATCACGTCCGCGCCGACATCTCGCAGTTCACCGACGATGCCGGCGCCATGGTCGGCAACAACCTAAAAGCCCATCTCGACGCGCTCGACAAGCAGATGCGCAACGCCGCCGCCGACCTCGACTTCGAGAAGGCCGCTCGCATCCGCGACGAGATCAAGCGCCTGCGCGAGATGGAGCTCGCCATCTCCGACGATCCGCTGGCGCGTGAAGTCGAGGGCCAGAGCCCCGCTTCGGGCCGCGAGAAGGGCAAGCACAACAAGGGCGTCGCCAAGCACCGCACGGCCGAGGAGCAGGAGCGCTTCCGCAAGCTCGACGAGGCGCGCGCCGCCGAGGAGGCGGCGAAGGCCGCGCGGCCCAACCTGTTCCGCAAGCCGCATATCGACGACATGGGCCCCGGCACCGACATGGCGACGCCGGCGGGGGCTGTCTCGCGCTCGCTGTTCAAGAAGCAGTCGGCGGCCGAGGCGCATGGCTCGGATTATGGTGTGCCTGACGACGGGCGAAGCCCGGGCGGCCGACCGGCCGCCGCGCCTGTTGGCGCGCCCCCGCGGAGCGAGCCGCGCAGCGGCGACAGCGTGAGCGAAAAGAACAAGTCGCTGTTTCGCAAGAACGACCTCGACGAGATGACGGTGCGTCGCACCGAAAAGCCGGTCGAAGGCGTCAAGCCGATCAAGCGCGCCAAGATCGGCGCCGGCTCCTACGAGGACCCGGCCGAAGCCGCGCGCGAGAGGAAGAAACCCGGCAAGTCGGGACGGCCGGGGCAGTAGCACCGCGACATTTCATGGCTGGATACCCCCACCCCTGACCCCTCCCCACAAGGGGGAGGGAGACTCTGGCGAGGTCATTCCGGCGGCACAGCGCAACCATGTATTCGCGAGGCGGGAACGCAGCAAAATCCCCCTCCCCCTTGTGGGGAGGGGTTAGGGGTGGGGGTGATTGCAGACCGCTGGCTATCAATTGCGCATGACCGGAGCCATGGTATCTTCCGCCCATGACCAAGCTTGAGCAGCTTCAGAAATCCGTTGAGGCTCTGTCCAAGGACGAGCTGAAGAAGTTCGCCGCATGGTTTGCAGAGTTGCAGGCTGAACGCTGGGATCGGCAGATCGCGGAAGACGCGGCCGCCGGAAGGCTCGACATGCTGGCTGAAAAGGCGCTTGCAGAAATCAGGGCCGGTCGGACGCGGCCCCTCTAAATCGCTATGCCGCCGGGGGCGTCAAACGCGCGCCAAGATCAGCGCTCAAGCAATATTTGTTTTCGTCCGTTTGTGCGGCGACGCACCCCCACCCCTGACCCCTCCCCACAAGGGGGAGGGAGACTCTGGCGAGGCGATCCCGGCGGTATAGCGCAGCCACGTATTCGCGAGGGGGAGCACGCAGCAAGTCCCCCTCCCCCTTGTGGGGAGGGGTTAGGGGTGGGGGTGATTCGCAGGCGCCATCGTTTGCGCCTTCAGCTTACCCACACCCGGCTGAAAAAAGTTCTGCCGGCCATGTCGGCTTCGGCCGGCGTAGTTCGTCTTCAAGGCGAGGCATCGGTCCACGGCTATCCATGATGCCCGAAACAGGCGCCGCGTTGCGGCGATTGGTTCAAACCGAGGAACGGAGAACGAAATGTCGGAAGCCCAGAAAGTCGAATACCCTGCCCCGAAGGTCCTTGGCGGCCTGATCGCCTATCTGCAGGTCGACGGCGCCTTCAAGGCGGCCGAATTCTACAAGCGCGCCTTCGGTGCCGAGCAGGTCTTCGCCTACCCGCCGGACGAGCAGGGCCGCACGATGCACTGCCATCTCTACATCAACGGCTCGTCGCTGATGCTGTGCGATGCCTATCCCGAGCATGGCCACCCGCACGAAAAGGCCCAGGGCTACACCATGCAGCTCATCCTCGGCGACGACATCGACGCCTGGTGGAAGCGCGCGGTCGAAGCAGGTTGCGAGATCGTCGTGCCTCTCGACGTCATGTTCTGGGGCGACCGCTGGGGCCAGTTGCGCGACCCGTTCGGCGTCGCCTGGGCCATGAACGCGCCGGTCAAGAAATAACGATCGTCGCAAGCGTGGCAAGAACCCGTCCGCCCCATGGCGGGCGGGTTCTCACATCAGCGGCACGCTCAGTCCGACTTTCACCCGGTCCATCGCCACCAGCGTGCGAAAGCGCCTGATGTTGGGATTGGCGAAGAACAGCCGCCTGGTCAGCGCCTCGTATTCGGCCATCGACGCCACCGTCACCACCAGCACGAAATCGGCATCGCCGGTGACGTAGTAGCATTGCTGCACCTCGTGTGCTGCGGCGAAGCTCGCCTTGACCGCGTCGAGCAGGTCGACACGCTCGCTCTCCACCGCGATCTCGACGATGATGGTGATCGGCCGCCCCGCCTTGTCGGGATCGACCACCGCGACGTTGGCGGCGATCACACCAGCCTCTTCCATGCGCTTGATGCGCCGCTGCACCGCCGGCGCCGACAGGTTCACCGCCTCGCCGATCTCGCGCTGCGGTGTCGCGTTGTCCTGCTGCAGGATCGAGAGAATCTTCAGGTCGAACGCATCGAGTTCCGTCGCCATTGCCGCCCCACGAAACAAACTTGCACGATTACCACCGGAATAGAGCGCCTTTCTCACCCTCCTTGCAATATCAATGCACCGACACAGGAGGCCGAGACCATGCTCATCCGCAACCAGCACCCCGACCATCGCCAGCCGCTCATGCCGGAAGACGCCGAAACCCTCGGCGTCGAGGCCGCCGAGACGGTGGCCCGCTTCCTGTCGCACCGGCCCAACCACCGTGCCACGCCGCTGCGCGCCCTGCCCGCGCTCGCCGCCGAGCTCGGCATCGGCGCCATCCACCTCAAGGACGAGGGCTACCGCCTCGGCCTCGGCAGCTTCAAGGCGCTCGGCGGCGCCTATGCGGTCATCCGCCTGGTGCTGGAGGCGGCGGAAAAGGAACTCGGCCGCCCGGTCGGCATCGGCGAACTGCACAGCCCCGAAGTGGCCAGCATCTCGGTGGCGATGACCTTCGGCTGCGCCACCGACGGCAACCACGGCCGTTCGGTCGCGCAAGGCGCGCAGCTGGTCGGCGCCCGCTCGGTGATCTTCGTCCATGGCGGCGTCAGCGACGCCCGCGTCGAGGCCATCGCCCGCTACGGCGCCGAAATGGTGCGCGTCGCCGGCACCTATGACGATTCCGTCGCCGAGTCCGCCCGCGTCTGCGAAGCGAATGGCTGGACCGTCGTCTCCGACACGTCGTGGCCGGGCTACGAGCGCATCCCCGGGCTGGTCATGCAGGGCTACACCGCGATCATGCGCGAGGCGCTGGACAAGTTGCCCGCGCCGCCGACCCATGTCTTCGTCCAGGCCGGCGTGGGCGGCATCGCCGCCGCCACCGCCGCCTATCTCGCGGACCGCTTCGGCGAACGGCGCCCGACTTTCGTCGTCGTCGACCCGGTCCGCGCCGCCTGCATCTTCGAGACCGCGCGTGCCGGCCACCCGGTCAAGATCGAGCACGGCGAGCCGACCGTCATGGCGATGCTCGAATGCTACGAGCCGTCGCTGCTGGCCTGGCGCATCCTGGCGCGCACCGCCGATGCCTTCATGACCGTCGAGGACGAGGACGCTGTCGAGGTCATGAACCGGCTCGCCCGTCCGCTCGGCCACGATCCGGTCGTCGTTGCCGGCGAGAGCGGTGCCGCCGGGATGGCGGGTCTGTTCCGCGCCGCGCGCAATGCCGAAATGCGCGCCGCGATCGGCCTCGACGCCAGCTCGCGCGCACTTCTCATCGTCACCGAAGGCGCCACGGACCCCGAACGGTACCGCCAGTTGGTCGGCATCAGCCCGGCCGACCTCGCCGCCAATATCGCGGCCGTCGCGGTGAAGTAGGAGCGCGTCTCGCCCGGGAAATTCGCCGTCGAAGGCCGGCTGCCTCTCCGCCATGTCGATGCAGGCGCTGACGCCGCATGGGGGCGGCCGCCACATGCCTGCGCCCGGGATCGGCAAATGAAAAGGCCGCCCGGAGGCGGCCTTTCCAAACTGTCGATTGCCGGCTGGATCATTCGGCCGCCAGCGCCGGCCGGTGCGGAATCTCGGCGACGTTGCCGCGATCGCCGCCCTCCGGCTCGCTTTTTGCCTTCTTCGGCTCGCGGCCGAAGAACAGGGCGTAGCCGGCGGGCAGCACCAGGATGGTCAGCACCGTCGCCACCAGGATGCCGCCCATCATCGCATAGGCGAGCGGCCCCCAGAACACGCCGCGCGAGATCGGGATCAGCGCCAGCACCGCCGTCATCGCCGTCAGCATGATCGGCCTGAAGCGGCGCACGGCGGCGCCGATGATCGCCTCGGAGCGCTCGATGCCCGCGGCGATGTCCTGGTCGATCTGGTCGACCAGGATGATCGAGTTGCGGATGATGATGCCGAGCAGCGCGATGACGCCGAGGATCGCGACGAAGCCGAACGGCGCGCCGCTGATCAGCAGCGCCGCCGCAGCGCCGATGATGCCCAGCGGCCCGGTCGCCAGCACCAGCATCGACTTGCCGAAGTGCTGCAGCTGCACCATGAGCAGCAGCACGATGACCAGGAGCATGACCGGTGCCTTGGCGGCGATCGAGGCCTGGCTCTCGGCGGCATCTTCGGCGCCGCCCTGGATCTCGACCTTGTAGCCGGCAGCGAGGCTGTCGCGCAGCGGCTTGAGGTCGCTGAACAGCTTCATCGTCACGTCGTTCGGCTGGATGCCGTCCGGCAGCGTCGCCCTGACGGTGATCGTCGGCAGGCGGTCGCGGCGCCATTCGATGCCCTGCTCCATCACCGGCACCACCTTGGCCACCTGCGACAGCGGCACGAAACCGCCGAAGTCGGTCGGGATGTAGACCGAGTCGACCGCCGACAGCAGGTGCCGGTTGGCCTCCGGCTCGCGGGCGACGATCGACACCGTCTCCTCGCCGTCGCGGAAGTCGTCGAGCGGCGCGCCCGACATGGTCGCCTGCAGCATCTGGCGGATGCGCTGCGAGGTCACGCCCAGCGCCCGCGCCCGGTCCTGGTCGACCACCAGCTTCATCGCCGGCACCGGCTCGAGCCAGTCGTCGTGGATGGCGGTCAATTGAGGGTTCTCGGCGAACTTCGCCTTGACCTGGTCGGCGATGCGGCGCACCTCGGCCCGGTCGGGGCCCATGACGCGCAGCTGCACCGGCCAGCCGGTGGGCGGGCCGAGGAACAGGCGGTCGACCTTGCCGCGCACTGAGGGGAAGTCCTCGGCCAGGATGGTCCGCATCTTGGTGATCAGCCGCTCGCGCGCCGGCTCGTCGTTGGCCATCACGAGCAGCTGGGCGTAGTTCGGGTTGCGCAGTTGCTGGTCGAGCGGCAGGAAGAAGCGCGGCGCGCCCTCGCCGATGAAGGTGGCGATGAACTTTTTGTCCGGATCGTCCATCATCCTGGCTTCCAGCGCCTCGGCCTGCTTCTCCACTTCCGTGATGCTGGTGCCTTCCGGCAGCCAGAGGTCGACCAGGATTTCCGGACGCGACGACTGCGGGAAGAAGTTCTGCGGGATGAACTGGAAGGCGAACAGCGAGCCGAAGAAGGCGACCAGCGTCAGCGCCAGCACGATGATGCGGTGCCGCACCGCCCAGCCGACCGTCGAACGCAGGCGGCGGTAGAAGCGCGTGTCGAACACGTCGTGATGGCTGCCGGCGTGCTTGCGCTGCTTCAGGATCATGTTGCCCAGCCACGGCGTGAAATAGACCGCCACGAACCACGACGTCACGAGTGCTATGCCGACGACGTAGAACAGCGAGCGCACATATTCGCCGGCGGTCGATTCCGCGAAGCCGACGGGAATGAAGCCGGCCGTGGTGATCAGCGTGCCGGTCAGCATCGGGAAGGCCGTGGACGAATAGGCGAAGCTCGCCGCCTCGATCTTGACCAGCCCCTCCTCGAGCTTCCGCTCCATCATCTCGATGACGATCATCGCATCGTCGACGAGCAGCCCCAGCGCGATGATCAGCGCGCCCAGCGAGATGCGCTGCAGGTCGATGCCGAGCTCGTACATGATGGCGAAGGTGGCCGCGAGCACCAGCGGGATGGTGATCGCGATGACCAGGCCCGAGCGCCAGCCGATCGACAGGAACGAGACGACGAGCACGATCAAGAGCGCCTCGACCAGCGCCTTCATGAATTCGCCGACCGCCTCGGTCACCACCTCCGGCTGGTTGGAGATCTGGTCGACGGCAACGCCATAGGGCAGCGAGGTCTCGAAGCGCTCGTAGGTCGCCTCCACCGCCTTGCCGACGTCGGTGACGTTGAAGCCCTTGGCCATCACCACGCCGACCTGGACGCTGTCCTTGCCGTTGAAACGGAACTTGCGCGAATACGGGTCTTCGAGGCCGGGGGTCACGGTGGCGATGTCGCCGAGCCTGGTGACCTGGGTGCCGGCGCGCAGCCTGAGTTCGCGAATATCCGACGCCTTGCTGAGATCGCCCTCGACCGAGATGCGGACCGAGCGCGTGCCGGTGTCGACGGCGCCCGCCGGGTCGATGTTGTTCTGGCCGGCAATGGTGTTGCGCAGATCGTTGAGCGTCAGGCCGCGCTCGGCCAGCGCCTTGGACGACACTTCGATGTAGATACGCTGCGGCTGGTCGCCGAGGATGACCGCCTTCTCGACGCCCGGCGTGGTCAGCAGCACGTCGCGCGCCTGGATGGCGAACTTCTTCAGTTCCGGATAGCTGTAGCCGTCGCCGCTGATCGAATGCAGCGTGATGAAGGTGTCGCCGAACTCGTCGTTGAAGAACGGCCCGATCAGGCCCTTGGGCAGCTCGGCCGAGATGTCGCCGACCTTCTTGCGCACCTGGTAGAAGGCGTCCTTCACCTCGGCGGCGTCGGTGTCGCCCTTCACCTGCACGGTGATGATGGCGCTGCCGGCGCGGGTGTAGGACTTTACCCAGTCGAGATGCGGGGTCTCCTGCAGCTTGCGCTCGATCTTGTTGACCACCTGGTCCTGCATTTCCTCGATCGAGGCGCCGGGCCAGACCGCCTGCACGACCATGACGCGGAAGGTGAATTCCGGGTCCTCGCTCTGGCCCATGCGCATGAGCCCCAGCGCGCCGGCGATGATGATCAGCCCGAACAGGAAGCGCGCGATGCTCGGATGGCCTATCGCCCAGCGCGACAGGTTGAAGGGCTTCTTTTCCTCGGTGGAATTGGCCATGGCCTTGGTTCCGATCTGGCGCACGAGGCCGTCGACCGGCACGAGTGCGCAGGTTCAAGGGTTGCGGCACGCCTGTCGGCGCGCCGCTCCGCGAAATTTCCGGTCTCAGCGAACCGCGTGGTTCGTTTCGTTCGATGCCGCGCGCTGCTCGGCGGCCGGCACCTTCACCTTCAGGTTCTCGGCCATGAACTGCGTTCCCGCGGCCACCACCAGGTCGCCCGGCTTCAGGCCGTCGGCCACCTGGACGCCGTCGTCGACGAAGTTGGCGACCTTGATGGGCCGCGCGCGCACCGTCTCGTTGGCCGCGTCGACGACCCAGACGATCTCCTTGCCCTCCTGCTTGGCGAGCGCGCTGAGCGGGATCGACACGAAGGTCTCGCCGCTGTCGACCGTCGCCGCTATCGTCGCCGTCATGCCGAGCAGCACGCGGGCGTCGTCGGGCAGGCTGACGCGCACCGGGAACGTCCGCGACTGCGGGTCGGCGCTGCCGGCCACCTCGCGCACCTTGCCGTCGAGGACGAGCTTGTCGTCCGACCAGAAGCTGACCGTGACCGCCTTGCCGGGCGAGAACTTGCCGATGTCGAGCTCGGGCACGGCGATCTGCACTTCCTTCTCGCCGTCGACGGCGACCGTCACCACCGGCGTGCCGGCGCCGACCACCTGGCCGGTGTCGGCGTTGATCGCGGTGACGATGCCGCTCTGGTCGGAGCGCAGCTCGGCATAGCCGACCTGGTTCTTCGCCTGCCGGAGCGACGAAAGTGCCGCGTCGCGCTGCGAGGCCGCCTGCTTGTAGGCGAGCGCAGCCTGCTCGCGCTGCGCCTCGGAGGCGAACTTGCGGGCAAAGAGCTGCTCGGCGCGCTGGTCGGCGAGCTTGGCCGTCTCGACCTGCTTCTCGGCTGCGGCAAGGTTCGCCTCGGCGCTCGCGACGGCAAGCTGGTAGTCGGTCGGGTCGATGCGGGCGAGCAGGTCGCCCGGCTTCACCCGGTCGCCGATATTGGCGACGCGCTCGGTGATCTTGCCGCCGACGCGGAAGCCGAGGTTCATCTCGGTACGGGCCTTCACCGCGCCGGAATAGTTGAGTTCGCGGGTCGTGTCGGTCTTGGCGATCTCGACGACCTTGACCGGGCGGATCGCCTCGACCGTCTCGGTCTTCGCCTCCGAGCAGGCCGCGAGCCCGGCGCCGATCAGCGAAACGAGCGCGAGACTGAAGAGAGGACGCAAATTGGTATTGAAGCTTTTGAACGAAAGCATCGTTCGCACTCCCGATGATGTCCGATTGTGGATGGCCCGCGGGCCGCTTCTAGTTCCTCTTGAGCGCCGCGATCAGGAACTCGACGAGTTCCGCCGCGGACGCCCGATTTTCCTTGGCAAGGCACTGCGCCACCATCTGCGGATGGCACAGCGTCACCGTCGCGGCGCCGAAACATCGCGCCGCCACGGCCGGGTCCTGTTCGACGAATTCGCCCGCGGCGATCCCCTCGGCGATGACTTCCGCCATGAGATCGTGGATGCGGTCGACATGTTTTTCGATGACGTGCCAGTCGCGCTCCATGGCGACGATCACCATCTCGTGCACCTTCTGCTGGTCGAGCATGGTGTCGACCGTCAGCTGGTGCTGCTGGTGTACGTAAAGGCGCAGCCGCTCCTCGGCACTGCCTGGCCCGCGCAGGACGTTGCACGCCATCTGGTAGACCGCGCCGAGCATGCGGCCGCAGATCGCCTGGTGGATCTCCACCTTCGAGGCGAAGAATCGGTAGATGTTGGCCGGCGACATGCCGAGGTCGCGGGCGATGTCGGCCACGTTGGTCTTGGCGTAGCCATAGTGGCGGAACAGCCGCTCGGCTGAATCGAGGATGCGCGTCACGGTCTCCTGACGCGCCAGATCCACGGTATTTTCGGCGACTTCGTTCATTCCAGGCGTCCAACTAACGACTGACGAATTTCTAATTTCGTCAGTCGTAATCCTTTACCGGCTTCCGGTCAAGCGCGAATCCGCGCGACCCTTGGGCGTCTCGCAGGTCGGCCACGGGATGATCGACCGGGCGGCCGCCTGCCGAACCCGAAATAGACGATATTCTTGAACACATGGTTGTAGCCGCATCTGTGAGGCCAACCATGACGATGGGCGCTATCGGCCGACGCCCGAGCCCCGGCTTTACGAAACCCACGGCATCGCGGTCGCGCCGCTGCCGATGGCGACGCCCAGCCCGATCAGCACGGCGCCGACCGCCGAGGCGATGCGCGGCCCGTGCGCAAACAGCTTCTCGGCGAAGACCACCAGGGTCAGCAGCAGCATCCAGGCGAGGCTCGTCGTGCCCGCCGCCACCAGCACGGCAAACAGCGCCCAGCAGCAGCCGAAGCAATAGCCGCCGTGCCTGAGCCCCATGCGCAGCGCGCCCAGCCTGCCGTCGCGCCAGTGCAGCGCCACGAAGGCCAGCGGCGAGCGGCAATGGTTGAGGCACACCCGCTTCGCCGGCATGAACTGGTAGAGCCCGGCCGCCGCGATCGTCGCCCCCAGCGCCAGCGGCGCCCATCTTGCCCTGGCGTCGGGGGCAAGTGCAGTGGCGACGTCGCTGCCGAGCTGCACCGCCACGTAGACGCCGAGCCCGGCCGCCGCCCAGACCAGGATGTAGCCGGCCACGAAGATCCAGGTCGGCACCGAGACGGACGGGTCACGCCGTGCCTGCGCCTGGGCGAACATGAAGATCATCGGCGCCGCCGCCGGCAGCATCATCGCCGCCATCATCACCGTCCACAGCGCGACGAACACAGCAGCGCCCGGAAAGGACCAGCCGCTGGCGGCGATGCCCGACATCGCCATGCCGGCCATGCCGCCGGAGGCCATGCCGTTGGTGCCGCCGCGGACGGCGAGCCCCATCGACATGTCCATGCTGGCGGCATGGTAGAGGGTCAGCCACCATGCCGCGACGGTCAGCAGGAGCAGCGACAGCAGCAGGCCGAGCGGCGCCCGGCCGCGCCGCTTGAGCTGCCTCAGCCGGTCGAGCCAGCCCGTCTGCGACGGCATGGCCATTGCCTATGCCGCACCTGGTCCCGTCCAGTCGAACGGAATGTGCTTGCTGGAGCGGTTCTCGCCCGTCCAGTCGAAGCCGAAGCCGTCGGTCCTGACCTTGGTCGAATGGCCCCAGGTCGCGACCTGGCCGGGGCCGACCTCGGATCCGGGCGGGTTCAGGGTCTGCACCCGCATGCCCGGCGGCGTGGTCGGCCCCGAAAGGGCCTCGGCCCGCCCGATGACGCGGCCCGGCACCTCGGCATGCCAGTAGGCGAGGTCGTCGGCGACCTCGAACGTGATCGGCACGAACTCGACGCCGCGCATCTCGCCGATATTCGAAGCGAAGGCCGCCGGCCAGCCGCCGGCCTGACCGCCGAAGATCGCCTGGATCGCCTCGCGCTGGCGTTCGTCCGCCCGCTCGTCGATGAACAGGCCCATGCGCGCCTTGCCCTCGCCGGCCCACAGGTTGCCCTCGAACGCGCCGAGCGCCACCAGGCTCAGGCCGTCGAGCATGACATCGCCGAAATGCCCCTCGCGGATGTGCCAGGCGAGCATGCCCTGGCAGGCATTGTTGGTGGGTGCCTGGGCGAATTCGCATGGACAGGGGATGTCGCAACTGCAGATGTCGAACCAGTCGCCGACGAGATGCCATTCAGGGACGGTATTCATGACACCACCTCCGTGAATATTGCCTTGGAATTCTACTGCAAGTCGCCTCCCTGCTCCAGCAGCGACAGCGGCGGAACGGCTCTCATTTCGGCTTAGGTGCCTCCGCCGCCGGCCGCGAATTCAGATGCCCCAGCAGGTCCATCGGCACCGGGAACACCACCGTCGACGAGCGCTCGCCGGCCACGTCGTGCAGCGCCGCGAAATAGCGCAGCTGCATCGCCTGCGGCTCCTGCGCCAGCATCCGGCCCGCCTCGACCAGCTTTTCGGCCGCCTGCTGCTCGCCCTCGGCGTTGATCACCTTGGCCCGCCGCAGCCGCTCGGCCTCGGCCTGCTTGGCGATGGCGCGCACCATGCTCTCGTTGAGGTCGACATGCTTGATCTCGACATTGGTCACCTTGATGCCCCAGGCATCGGTCTGCTGGTCGAGGATCTCCTGGATGTCGGCGTTGAGCCGGTCGCGTTCGGCCAGCATCTCGTCGAGCTCGTGCTTGCCCAGCACCGAGCGCAGCGTGGTCTGCGCCAGCTGGCTGGTCGCCGCCATGAAATCCTCGACGCGGATGATCGCCCGCTCGGCGTCGACGATGCGGAAATAAAGCACCGCGTTGACCTTCACCGAGACGTTGTCGCGCGAGATCACGTCCTGCGGCGGCACGTCCTGCACCACGACGCGCAGGTCGACCCGCACCATCTGCTGGACGAAGGGGATCAGGATGATGAGTCCGGGGCCCTTGACGCCGGTGAAGCGGCCGAGCGTGAAGATGACGCCGCGCTCGTACTCCCTGAGGATGCGGATCGCGGCGGAAAGGAAGGTGACGATGATGAGCGCGAGTGCAAGGTAGCTCACATAACCGATGATCATGGCCGTTCTCCGTCGCTTGGCTGGCGCAGCTTGCGCCGCTCGACCTGCAGCACGAGGTCCTTCACGCCCTTGACCTCGACCGTGTCGCCCGGTGCGAAGCTGTCTGCGGCGCGCGCCCGCCAGCGCTCGCCCTGCGCGAGCACATGGCCTTCGCCGCCGGACCAGTCGAGGATTTCGGCCGGCAGCCCGCGCATCGCCTGGGCGCCGACGCGCGACGGTCGCCTGCGAGCCGTCCAGAGGTAGCTCCCGGTCAAAAGCGCCAGGCCCAGCGACAGGGCCGCGGCCGTGCCCGTCACCACCCAGGACAGCTCGAAGCCGGGGCTATCGACCTTGAGCAGCATCGCCGCGCCCAGCAGGAACGCGGTCACCCCGCCGAGGCCCAGCACCACGGTGGGGTTGAAGGCCTCGATCACCAGGAAGATGAGGCCGAGCAGCATCAGCCCCAGCCCGGCATAGTTGATGGGCAGGAGGTTGAGCGCATAGAGCCCGAGCAGCAGGCTGATCGTGCCGATCACGCCCGGCGCCACCGCTCCGGGGGTCGAGAACTCGAAGACCAGGCCGTAGATGCCGATCAGCATCAGGATCACCGCCACGTTGGGATCGGTGATGACCGACAAGAGCTCGATCAGCCAGCCCGGCTCGACTTTCTCGACGGCGGCGTCCCTGGTCGCCAGCGGCCGCTTCGTCCCGCCCGCCTCGACGATCCTGCCGTTGCTCATCTGCAGCAGTTCGGCGGTATCGCGGGCGACGAACTCGATGACGCGCTGCTCGAGCGCCGCGTTCGCCGACAGGCTCGCCGCCTCGCGCACCGCCTTCTCGGCCCACTCGGCGTTGCGGCCGCGCAGCTCCGCCAGGCTGCGGATCAGCGCCACCGCATCGTTGGTGATCTTGGCCGTCATGGCGTCGCCCGAAGCCGGCGCGGGCTGCCCCTTCTGGTCCTTGCCAGCGTCCTTGCCGTCCTCGCCGGGCAGCGACGGCGTCAGTCCGCCGAGCTCGACCGGCGTCGCCGCCCCGATATTGGTGCCCGGCGCCATCGCCGCCACGTGGGTCGCATAGAGGATGTAGGTGCCTGCGCTCGCCGCATGCCCGCCCGACGGCGCGACATAGCCGATCACCGGCACCGGCGACGCCAGAATGTCGGCGATCATCTCGCGCATCGAGGTGACAAGCCCGCCCGGCGTGTTCATCTGCAGAATGACGGCTTCGGCCTTGCGCTCCTTCGCCTCGGCCAGTCCCTCATCGAGCAGCCTGGCGCTGGCGGGTCCGATGGCGCCGTCGATCTCGACGGTCAACACGAGCCGGGGCTGGCCGCCCTCCTCCGCTTTCGGGGGAGAGAGGCCCAGGATCGCGGCGACGCCAAGCGCCGCGGCGAAAAGGGCCATACGCGCGCGTTCCACGCTCAAAGCTCCATACCGAAGATATGGGCGCGGCGATCTCAAAATCCAAGGTTGCAGGCCGGGCGGCCCGCCGCGGCTGCCCTCAGTTCCAGTTCAAGCCACGTCGTCAGGCGACGAAAGCATGGACTACGCCCGGCACGGTTGCCGTCCCGCTGGCCAGGCCGACGTCGGCCACGTCGTATTCCGCGACCGGCTTCAGCCGCGCCTGCGGCAGGCAGGGCCGGCCGGGGTCGCCGACCAGCACCTCGATGCCCGCGGCCAGGCAGCGGTCGAGGAAGCCGGTCACCCGGTCCGCGAGGCCGGCGTCGTAGAACACGTCTCCGGCCGCGACGAGGTCCACGGCGGGCGGCGGCCCGCCGAGCATGTCGTCGGCCAGCACCGTGAGTTCGATGCCGTTCAGCGCCGCGTTGAGGCCGATCGCGGCGACCGCGTTGGGATCGATCTCGGCGGCGATGACGCTGCGCGCCCCTGCCCTCATCGCGGCGATGCCGACGAGCCCGGACCCGGCGCCGAGGTCGAGCACCCGGCGCCCCGCGACCGTTTCGGGCCGCGCGTGGAAATGCCGTGCAAGCGCCAGCCCGCCGGCCCATTGATAGGCCCAGTAGGGCGGCGGGGCGTCGTCTCCCCGCCCGGCCGCCAGCCGCCGCAGCCCGCTACCCGGATGCGCCGCGTAGAGCCGGAGGCCGGGCAGCGCCGGAACCGCGGCGATCCGCATGTTCGCCGCGATGAAGGCTGCCGGATCGGGCCGGTGCTTGGGGTTGTGATGGTTCAAGTCGATGCCGCATGCGCCTGGGATGCCGGACCATCGTCCGAACGGGCGCCGGGCGCAAGCGCCCGCTTGCGCGCATCCGGCGTCCAAGTCGCGCCGGAAGGATCGTCGTTGCGGCAAATGACACGGCGGAAGCCTGGGAAAACCCGGCTTCCGCCCGCGAGATGGCTCAGGCCATCTTGGCCAGGATCTTGCCCATCTCGGCGGCATCGAAGGCCCTCAGCGTCTGGGTCTTGACGTTGCCGCGTTCCGATATCGACAGGCTGAGCGCCGTCGCGACGGCATCGTCGGGCGCTTCGACGACGGTCACCACGTCATGCTTGCCGAGGGTCCACAGCAGCGTATGCACCTTGCCGCCGAGCTTCTCGGCCAGGGCCCTGAAAGCGTCGGCCCGCTTGGTCGTGTCCTTAACGGTACGCACCCCTTGGTCGGTAAAGTTCACCAGGTAAACGTAATATGCCATTTCGACCTCCCTGGATTGCGGAGGCGTGCGGGCGCATCTGGCGTTGCCGCCGTTTCTCCCGCGCGCAGACTATCACGCGCGGGCTCCGATTGATGCACGCAAAGACGTAGCTCTTGCGTCCTAGGGCATAGGGTCTAGCGCCACCCAGGCGAGCACCGGTCCAAGGCCTACAATCCCGCAGTGAAGCCGATCGTGCCCTTGAAGCCATTGCCGGCGTCGGAGAAGACGTTGCAGGCGCATTTCGCCCGCCATGGCCATGCGCCGCTTCCGGTCCCCGGCTCGTCCGCAGCGGAATGAAGGCGGCAGGCATTCTCGCAACCGTCCGGAACTGGCCCCGCCGGCCGCCGCCGGCGGGGCAGCGTTTGCCGCTATTTCGCTTCCCGCGCCTTCACGTTGGCGTGGTCGGCCGCCGTTTCGTTGTCCGTGGCCGGGGTCTGCATGTCGGCGCCGGTAAAGGGGCTGCCCTGGCCCGCCGCGGTATCGCCGCTGTGGCCTGCCGGGTTTGGCTGGAATGGCTGGCCGTCGGGGCTGAGGCCGTGCTGCAACGCATTGAACAGATGGTCGTCGGCCTTGGCGACGCCTCCCAGCGCAAGCAGGGCGGCACAGGCAATCAACAAACGTCTCATCGTGCTACTCCTCTGGTTGTGTCCTGGACGGGTTGCCACCAGAGTTACCCGGTCTGCCAACGTCGCCGGTCCCCCAATGCGTCCCTGGCCCGGGATCACGATTTGTGACGACGGTCTGGCTGGAATGGCCCTTGCATCGGAAGAATGGCGCCCTGCATGCAGCCGGCAGCCGTCGCGGCCGTCCATTCGACCTGCGGCACGATCCGAGCCCCCATGCAAAAAAGCGCGCCGCGGATGTCTCCACGACGCGCTTCGAAAACCGGGCTCCGGCTTTCGTCAGGCCACTTCGGCGCGCTGCGGCAGCATGCCGATGAGCCGCTCGATCGCGCAGGGGATCGGCGCGATGACGGGCGTTTCGAACAGCGGCTGCAGCTGCTCCGCCGCCTGTCCCAGCGGGCCGCCGCCGATGATCACCGCCTCGGCCCCGTCGAGCTCGATGCATTCGCGCACCGCCTCGCCCAGCGACTGCCTGAGCAGCTTTTCGTCGCCGGCCACCGCGATCGGGTCGCCCGGCGTGCAGCGGATGCCGGTGTAGAGATGCCCGAGACCCAGGTCGCGGGCGCGCCCGGCGATGGCGTCTGTCAGGTCGGGCGTGGAGGTTGCCACGCCGAACCTGCGGCCGCCGCGCGAGGCCTCGATCATCGAGGCCTCGCAGATGCCCACCACCGGCACGCCGACGCGCTGCCGGAGCGCGGCCAGCCCCGGATCGCCGAAGGCGCTGACCACGATGCCCATGCACGCGTCGTCGTGCTCGCAGCCGATCTCGATCACCTGCTCGGCCGAGGCTTCGAGCTGCTGGCCGTTGACGATCATCGGCGGGTTGCGGGTGGCCGTGGCGATTGCCACGGCCATCCGTCCTGTCGCCGCCTTGCGAGCGATCGCATGCATCATGTCGCTCGTTGCATGCGAGCTGTTGGGGTTGATCAGCAGGATGTGGGACGTCTCATTCATCATTTACGCTCTTGCTTCAGCCCGCCGCACCGACGGCTCGGGCGTTTCCACCTCTGCCGGCTGCGTCAGGTCTTCCATGGACATTCCGTAGGTCTCCGGCCCCATCTGGATGCAGACGGCGAAGACCGCGTACATCGCCGCCGCCAGGCCGAACACGCCGATCATGCCGTAGGCGTCGAACAGCGCGCCCGAGATGGTGGGCACGAACGAGCCGGCCGCCGAGCCCGTCGCCAGGATGAAGGCGACGCCGAAGGCGCGGATGCGGGTCGGGAACAGTTCCGGCGCATAGATCCAGATCGAGGTGTTGAGCAGCAGCACGAAGAACTGGAAGATCGCGCCGAACATCAGCACCAGGTAGATGTTGGTGCCAAGATAGGCGATCGAGATGGCCGCCAGGCAGGCGAACACGGCACCCACCGTCAGCACCCGCTTGCGCGGGAAGTAGTAGCCGAACATCGAGGCGGCGATGGCGCCGAGCACGCTGCCGCTCTGGATGATCATCGAGTAGAGCAGGCTGCCCTGCAGCGTGTAGCCCATCGACACGAAGATGATCGGCATCAGGGTGAGCACCGAAAGCTGGGCGCCGTAGCTCATCAGGATGGCGATGGCGACGGGAATGGTGCGGCCGATGAAGGGCGCGCGGAACAGCTCCTTCCAGGCGCCTTTGGTGGGGGTTTCCTGCGCGGTGTCGTCCTTGAGATATTCGCGCACCACGAGGTTCTTCGGCCGCAGCGTGCCCGATTCCAGGATCGACAGCACCTTGTTGGCTTCCGCTATCCTGCCCTGCGAGGCGAGGAAGCGCGGCGTCTCCGGCACGAAGCGGCGGTAGAACACCACCAGCAGCGCCGGCACCGCAAGTGCGGCGAACAGCCAGCGCCAGCCGTTATCGCCCGGGAAGATGGTGAAGATCAGCAGGCCGAAGGCAGGAGCCAGGAAATTGCCGAAACCGCCGGCGCCGACATTGACGAGGCCCGCGGCGGTGCCGCGGAACTTCGGCGAGCAGAACTCGGACAGCATGGTCACCGCGGTCGATATCTCGCCGCCGATGCCGAAGCCGACGATGCCGCGCGCGATGGCGAGTGCCGCGAAGTTCGGCGCCAGCGCGCAGGCCAGCGAGCCGATGGTGAAGAGCAGGAGGTTGAAGGTGAGCATCACCCTGCGGCCGTAGCGGTCGCCGAGGATGCCCGACAGCAGGCGGCCGATCGCCGCGCTGCCGAAGGTGATCGTGTTGAGCAGGCCGATGTCCGCGCCGGTCAGCCCCCAGCTTGCCTTCAGCATCGGCCCCGAAACGCCGATCGTGTTCTGCTCGAAGGCGTCGAACAGGACGCCGATGAGCACCAGCGCGATGATCTGCTTGTGCGCGCCGGTGACGCCGATCCGGCTCAGCGACGTTTCCAATTGTCTTATGACCGGCGATGACTTGCCGGATTGCACCATACCTTCCGCTGCCATGGTTTCTCCTCCCTTGGCTGAACCAGACGTGAAAACTGATTTTCATAAAACTATCATATGAAAATAAGGTTTTATAGCCTGAACTTGGGTCCGCGCGTCCGGCATCCCCGGAATTCGGAGCGGGAGTCTATGTTCTTGTGATTCTTGGGCGAATGGGCGCCCGCTTGGAACGATCCGCCTCGCCGTCCCGCCCGGCACGCACTTGCGAAGCGGCCCCGAGACGCGCAAATCTGCGCGGCAGCGAAGGAATCGAAAGCAGCATGATGGCATCCAAGGAACGGTCATTCCTCTTCCGCGTCAGGGAAGCCCTGGACGACCTCCATCCTGCCGAGCGCCGGCTGGGCGACTTCGTCTGCGACTTCCCCGGCGAGCTCGCCAGCTATTCGGCCTCGGAGCTCGCTGCCCTCGCCCATGTCTCCAACGCCACCGTGTCGCGCTTCGTCAAGCGCCTCGGCTACGATAACTACGAGGAGGCGCGCCGCCATGCTCGCGAGGAGAAGCAGACCGGCTCGCGCCTGTTCCTGACGACCTCCACCGACGCCGCCGCCGCCCAGTCGCTCGGCGCCCACGTCGCCCAGGGCATCGCCAACATCGAGGGCACCTTCGCCAACATCACCGACGCCCAGATCGACGCCGTCGTCGACGCCATGCTGGCGACCCGCAAGGTCTGGGTGCTCGGCTTCCGCTCGAGCCATCCCTTCGCCGATTACCTGCAGTGGCAGATGACCCAGGTGGTCGAGAACATCGTCGCCATCCCCGGCGGCGGCCAGACGCTCGGCGAGCACCTCGTCAGCGTCGCCAGGGGCGACGTCGCCGTCGTCTTCGGCATGCGCCGGCGCATCGCCCGCATGGACATGATTCTCGCGGCGATCGAAAAGAGCGGCGCGCAGCTCCTCTACATCACCGACGAGGGCGTGCCCCACCGCCAGTCCGCCGCCTGGCATTTCCGCTGCCACACCCTCGCCCCCGGCCCCCTGTTCAACCATGTCGCGGTGATGGCGATCTGCCACCTGCTCGCCACCCGCGCCATCGAGCGTGCCGGGGCCGCGGGCCGCACCCGGCTCAGGGGCATCGAGGCCTTCGGCGACGCCCTCGAGGAGCTCTAGCAGCCGGCCGGCCGGCTCGAGAAAATTGTTCGCCCGGCAACCCCTTGGGAATGCTTGGGAGTGCCCGGCCGGCTGTACCAAAACGGGTCTGTTCGGCTCGTCCAGCGGCGTTTTCGGAAGGAACTGTTAACCATCGGTTCCTATTGCTCGGGGGGCGTTCAAACCGGCGAGTCTTGAGTATGGCATCCATGCGTTTTCCCAGGGCAAATCTATCGGGCACGGAAGCTGGGGAGGGCGAGCAGCACCGCCGCGAGGCCGCGCGCGACCAGGCCCACGCGGTCGATTTCGCCGGCCGCATCGTCAGCCTGCGCGGCAACGAACACAGCTACATGAGGCCCAGGGAAGGCGACGTCTTCCCGAATTTCGGCGGCAGCGAGGGCGAGTTCGCCCGTCCGGGCTGGCAGGACTATTTCTTCCTCGCGCCCAATGTGCGCTTCACCCGAACGCCCGACCGCGAGGTCAAGAAAATCCGCCCCGAGGATGCCGAGCACGCCGTCGAGGAAGCTGCCCAGCCGGCCGAAGCGCCCGCCCTGCCCGATTCGCCGGTGGCGCCCCCGGCAGCCGCCGCTCCGATCCCGAACGCTTCGCCAGCCCGTCCGTCGCTCGACCGCGTCGTCGAAAGCGCCCAGGTGCTCGCCACCGCACCGCGGCCCGCGCCGACCGCCCATGCCATGGCCGCGGCCCGCGCCGCAGCCGCCGCACGCCAGCCGGCCCCCGTCGCGGCCAGGCCCGCGGTGACCGACACGCGCTGGTCCTATCTGTCCGATCACGCCTATTTCGAATTCGGCGCCCCCTATGTCGTCGAGGTCCGGCCGGCCGAGGCGCGGCGCATTCCTGCGGCTGCCGCTCCCGCCCCGGCGACGCCGCCGGCGGCCCGCCGTCCCGAGCCGCGCCCGGTTGCGGGCCCCGAGATCACCGCGCTCTACCGCGTCATCGAACGGCCGTCGCCGGCGCAAGGCGCACAGGCCGCAAGCCCTGCCCCGGTCGCCACGCCCGCCATTGCGCCAGCGACGGTCGCGCCAGCCCCGGCTGCCCCTGCCCCCGAGCCGGTGGTCACAGCCCCGGCCGTCGCGGCCGAGCCTGTCGAGGCGACGCCCGCCGAGGCCAGGGCGCCGGCACCGCTCGTCGCCGCCAACGACGCCGTTCCCGCCGCCCGGAGCGTCGAGATCACCATGCCGGCGCAGCGCCAGGCGCCGTCGCTGCCGATCGCCGGCAAGCTCGCGGCTTTCAGCTCCGGCGAAGCCTACGAACTGCCCTCGGAGGAATTGCTGCAGCTGCCGCCGGAGGGCCAGGGCTTCTACATGTCCCAGGAGCGGCTCGAGCAGAACGCCGACCTGCTCGAAAGCGTGCTCGAGGACTTTGGCGTCAAGGGCGAGATCATCCATGTCCGCCCCGGCCCCGTCGTCACCCTCTACGAGTTCGAGCCGGCGCCGGGCGTCAAGTCCTCCCGCGTCATCGGCCTCGCCGACGACATCGCCCGCTCCATGTCGGCGATCTCGGCGCGCGTCGCCGTCATCCCCGGCCGCAACGTCATCGGCATCGAGCTGCCCAACGAGACGCGCGAGACCGTCTATTTCCGCGAACTGATCGAGTCCGACGGCTTCCGCAACACCTCGTGCAAGCTGGCGCTCTGCCTCGGCAAGACCATCGGCGGCGAGCCGGTCATCGCCGAACTCGCCAAGATGCCTCACCTGCTCGTCGCCGGCACCACCGGCTCGGGCAAGTCGGTCGCCATCAACACCATGATCCTCTCGCTGCTCTACCGGCTGAAGCCGGAGGAATGCCGCCTCATCATGGTCGACCCCAAGATGCTGGAGCTGTCGATCTACGACGGCATCCCGCACCTCCTCACCCCCGTCGTCACCGATCCCAAGAAGGCGGTCACCGCGCTGAAATGGGCGGTGCGCGAGATGGAGGACCGCTACCGCAAGATGGCGCGCCTCGGCGTCCGCAACATCGACGGCTACAACCAGCGCGCCGCCGCCGCCCGCGACAACGGCGAAACCGTCGTCATGCAGGTGCAGACCGGCTTCGAGAAGGGCACCGGCGAGCCGCTGTTCGAGGACCAGGAGATCGACCTCGCGCCGATGCCCTACATCGTCGTCATCGTCGACGAGATGGCCGACCTGATGATGGTCGCCGGCAAGGAGATCGAAGGCGCCATCCAGCGCCTCGCCCAGATGGCGCGCGCCGCCGGTATCCACCTCATCATGGCGACCCAGCGCCCCTCGGTCGACGTCATCACCGGCACCATCAAGGCCAACTTCCCCACCCGCATCTCCTTCCAGGTCACCTCCAAGATCGACAGCCGCACCATCTTGGGCGAACAGGGCGCCGAGCAGCTGCTCGGCCAGGGCGACATGCTGCACATGGCCGGCGGCGGCCGCATCGCCCGCGTCCACGGCCCGTTCGTCTCGGATGCCGAGGTCGAGCACGTCGTCACCCATCTCAAGGCGCAAGGGCGGCCCGAATATCTCGAGACCGTCACCGCCGACGAGGACGACGAGGCGCCCGAGGCCGACGACAGCCCTGTCTTCGACAAGGGGTCGGTGGCGGCCGAGGACGGCGACAACATCTACGACGAGGCCGTCAAGGTCGTGCTGCGCGACAAGAAATGCTCCACCTCCTACATCCAGCGCCGCCTCGGCATCGGCTACAACCGTGCCGCCTCGCTGGTCGAGCGCATGGAAAAGGAAGGCATCGTGGGCACGCCCAATCATGTCGGCAAGCGCGAGATCCTGCTCGGCAAGCGCGACCAGTCGGCCGGCCGCGACGACAACGACTGACGCCGCCAACGGAGCGCCACTGCCAACGCGGCCTAGCCTAGCGTCTTGAGCGATCGTCGATCACGATGAAGAAACTCAAGGGCCGGTCGGTTTCGTTGCGAAACTCATGGACGCAGTCCGATGCAAAGAACAACGTGTCGCCGCTTGCCACCGTAAGCCGCGCGCCGTCGATCAACACCGTCAGCGTGCCGTCCTGGACGACAAGATACTCCTCCACGCCGGCATGATGCGCGGGAAAGGACGCAGATTGCCCGGCGGGCAGCATGTTGAAAGCGAGGTCGACGGCTCCATCCACGAATAGCGGCGACAGCGAGCGACGCTCGAACCCGGTTTCGGGGTCGCGGAAGACGGATTGTTCGCACCGCCTCACCAGCTTCGGTTCGCGTGGACGAGGCGCGCCGAGCATTTGCGAGAGGCTGACCCGCAGGGCGGCCGCAAGCTTGCCAAGCACGGTCGCGGTTGGCACGGACACGCCACGCTCGATCTTCGAGATCATCGCCCGGCTGACGCCGGACAGCTCGGCGAGCTGGTCCGACGTCAGCCGGGCATCCAGGCGCATCCGGCGGAGATTGCCCGCCAGATACATCTCACCGTCAGGCGAATGGCCTGTCGCACCAGACGGTTCATCTTGTCTCGCCAAACCTGTCAAACACCCTGCCGCAGTCTGCTTGCCCGCGATCCTATCGGCCGCTTTCCGCGTCAACAAGCCGACGCATTGCGCGAACGGCAGCTCTACTATAGTAGATGAGACCCAATGACAATGGAGACGCGCCATGCGGATACTCGTGCTGGGGGCAGGCGGCATCGGTGGCTATTTCGGCGGAAAGCTGGCTGCCGGCGGTGTCAACGTTCGATTTCTGGTCAGGCCGGCGCGCGCCGGGCTGCTGGCGCGGCAGGGCCTTGTCATCGACAGTCCGCTCGGAGAGCTCCGCATCCCTGTCGAAACGCTGACGGAGGCGAGCTCGCCATTCGACGCGGTGCTGCTGGCCTGCAAGGCCTATGATCTGGATGGCGCCGTGGAGGCCATAGTGCCGGCTGTCGGGCCTTCGACGCTGATCCTGCCGCTCCTCAACGGCATACGTCAGCTTGACGTTCTGGACGCACGCTTCGGCCGAGAGCGCGTCTTGGGCGGGCTGTGCCACATCGGCGTGACGACGAATGCAGCCGGAGAAATCCAGCACCTCAATACGCTGCAGCGCTTCATCTTCGGCACGCGCATGCCCGAGCAGATCGAAGCCGCCTCGGCACTCCACAAGGTCGTCGAGCGCGGCGGCTTCGAGCCCTCGTTGAGCGACGCCATCGTGCAGGAGATGTGGGAAAAGTTCAGCTTCCTCGCCACCTATGCCGGCATGACGACATTGATGCGCGCTCCCGTTGGCGCCGTTCTGGCGGCCGCGGAAGGCGAGGCCCTCACGCGCGAGATGCTCGCGGAATGCACCGGAACCGCCGCGGCCAACGGCTGCGCGCCGCGCCCGGCGGCGATGGCGCAGATGGTCTCCTCTTTGACAGAACGAGGCTCTCGAGGAACCGCCTCGATGTTCCGCGACATGGCGCGCAATGGCCCGACCGAACATGAACACATCATCGGCGACATGCTGATGCGGGCGCAGTCCGCGGGCGTATCCGCCCCGCTGCTGCGGGTCAGCCTGGCGAACATGCAAGCTTACGAGGCGCAGCGCCTGAGCGCGGCAACGCAGTGATGTCACCGCGCTTTGCGCGCCGTCGACCGGCCCTTCACGTCCTCTCGCCCGGCAGGGCGCTTGCCTGTCTCACCCAGTCGGAGAACTGCCGCTCGTCGAACGGGCGGTCCTCATGGATGTCGAGATAGCGCACCTCGGCCTGCTTCGACGCGCCGGGCGGCAGCGGCGAGAGGTGCGCGCCCTTGAAGAACGCGACCTTGACGTATCTGGTCATGCAGTGGAAGCCGAGGAACCAGCTCCCCTGTTCCACGCCGTAGAAGGGCGAGTTCCACTTCACCGCCTTGGCCACGCCCGGGACCGCCTCCGAGATCAGCGCGTCGAGGCGGTGGCCGACGCCGGACTTCCAGCCGGGCATGGCCTCGATATAGGCCTGCACGACGGCGTCGCCGTAGCCCTTGGCGATCTGCGGGTTGCCGCCGGACAGGAGTTTTGGAGCGCCAGGATCCCTCCCCGCCATCAGGCATTGCCCTTCGCGGCCGGCACACCCTTCGGCTGGCCGCTCGGATAGGGCAGGAAGAACATATGGATGCCGGTCGGGATCAGCACGGCCAGCGGCGGCAGCGGCAGGTAGTAGAACCATTCGGGCAGCTGGGTGACGGCCATGCCGGCGAAGATCGATGCGACGATCAGGCAGAAGACGAGCGACGTCCAGCGATGGATGGTCCTGATCAATGGGTTCATGTCGATGCTCCCGGTTTTCGATCGGGTCAGTCCAGCCTCGAGACGACCTCGCCCAGCTGGGCGATGAAGCGCGGCCATCCGACGGTCGCGCCCTGGAAATAGGACTTCTGCTCTGGCGTGAAGCCGCGCTGCTCCATGCGCAGGCTCGTGCCCGTCGCGGTGGGGGCGAGCGTCCAGGTGACCGTGCTGCGCAAGTCCTTGGTGTCCCAGCGGTAGGACAGCGAGCGGTTCGGCTCGACCGTCTCGACCTTGCAGTCGACCTGGCCCCAGTCGGCGGAAAGCATGAAGCGGCGGCCGGCCTCGGGGCTGAAGTCGTTGCGCATCAGCCATTCGGCGATCAGGTGCGGCTCGGTCAGCGCCCGCCACAGCTTCTCCGGCGGATAGGGAAAATCGCGCTCGACCACGACCGCGCGCGTCGTTTCCATCGTTTCGGTCATTGATCCATCCTCCTGAGCAGGTTGTCGAGATCGTCGAAGCGGTCGTTCCAGAAGCCGGTCATCCGGCTCGTCCAGTCGATCAGCGACCTCAGCCCGTCGCGCTCGGCGCTGTAAAAGGTGTAGCGGCCCTCGTGCCGGTCGCGCACCAGGCCTGCGGCCTTGAGGACCTTGAGATGCTTGGAAACCACCGGCTGCGACACGCCGGCCCCGCTGAGCAGCCCCACCACCGTCGTATCCCCCTCGCGGCAGAGCCGCTCGAACAGCCCGCGGCGCGTCGGATCGGCAAGCGCGCGGAACATTGCATCCTGAAGCTGCGGCATGACCCATACCCGATTGGCTATGCGATGACACATAGCCAATCGGGTATGGGTAGTCAATGCGCGGCGGCGATATCGAATGCGGCGGTCGATGGGCTTCGGAAATCTGTACCCTCATCAGCCTTTTGACGCGGCGGTGAAAACCGCCAACTGGGCGTCGAAGGCCCGCTTGAACGCCGGCCTGGCCTCGCCACGGGCCACATAGGCGGCGAGGTTCGGGTACTCGTCCAGTATCCCCGATCCGTTCAACCGGCGCAGCACCATCACTATCAGCAGGTCGCCGGCGCTGAACGCACCGTCGAGCCAGTCGGCATCGCCGAGGCGGGCGGACAGTTCGCCGAGCCGCCCGCGGATGCGATCCTCGACCATCGGCAGGCGCTTTTCGTACCAGCTCTCGTCGCGCTCCACGAGCTTGGCGATTTCCCGGTCGACGATCGGCGGCTCCAGCGTGCTCAGTGCTGCAAACATCCATGTGATCGCCCGCGCCCGGGCATTTTCATCCTCCGGCAGCAGGCCCGCACGGCGCTCCGCTATGTGCAGCACGATCGCGCCCGACTCGAACAGGGCGAGATCGCCGTCCTCATAGGTCGGAATCTGCCCGAACGGATGCAGCGCGCGATGCGCCGGCTGCTTCATCTCGCTGAACGAGACGAGGCGGACGTCATAGGACTGGCCCACTTCCTCGAGCGCCCAGCGAACGCGCATGTCGCGCGCCTGTCCCCTGCCGCGGTCGGGCGACCGTTCGAAGGCCGTGATGGTGGGGATCATTGGCGGGCTCCGGGTTCTTGCATGGTGCTTTTGCATCCAAAGGACGAACGACCGGCGCGGTTCCCGACAGCTTGCTTCGTTTTGTCGAGCCACCGGATGTCGCGGGTCCGAGCCTCCCGCGTCCGGCCGTGACCGGCGAATGACCTGAAGCCCGCCGTCGGCGAAGCTTCAGCATGAACTCGCCCTCGCCGTGGCGAGCATCCGTTTCCGTTGTCGTAGGCAGCAACAGAATTGACGGTCACCCGGACTTCAGCTGTCGTCGCCTTGGCGTGCTGTGCGCTTCTGTCAAAGGCCGTCGTTCTCGCATCTCTCCATTGAAGCCTGTTGCGCAGGATCGCAGGCGACAGTAGAGTTACACCATCCGCGTAACTGGCGAAATCAGATGGATCACCATCGGGGAGCGCGGGTCATTCGTTAGGCCGCTCGCCTGGGCACTCCACTCGATCAAAGGAGCTTGCCCATGGCATTCTTGGAGCGGTTCTCGTCGGCGCCGTCAGCCCCGGTCCGAGTTTTGTCCTCGTTTCCCGCATCGCTGTAAAGTCGTCCAGATGGGATGGACTGGCATCGGCTTTGGGCATGGGCCTTGGCGGCGCGGTCTTCGCGACCTTGGCACTGCTTGGCTTTGTGACCGTCCTTCGTCAGGTGGAGTCGCTGTACTTGCTGCTCCGCGTTCTGGGCGGCCTCTACCTCGTCTACATTGGTGTCCGCATATGGCGAGGCGCGACGGAACCTCTCGACGTTTCTGACGCGGGCACGACGCGTCCCTCCTCTGCGTTCCGGTCGTTCGGGATCGGACTGGCGACACAGCTCAGCAATCCGAAAACGGCGATCGTCTACGCCAGCATCTTCGTGGCGTTCCTGCCTTCGTCTGCACCGACATGGCTGCTCTTGTCGTTGCCCGCGTTGGTCTTCGTCGTCGAAGCGTCGTGGTATGCCGTCGTTGCCGTCGCCTTCTCGGCGTCCGGACCACGCTCGGCCTACCTGCGCTCCAAGGCCTGGGTCGATAGGATCGCGGGCGGCGTGATGGGAGCCCTTGGGGCAAGGCTCATTTTAGGGGCGCTCCAGACGGAGAACTGAACGGACCCCTGGCACTGTGGGATAAATTTCCGCGCCCATCTCCGCCAAGCGCCTGATCTGATTGGGCTTTCAAAAAAATCTTCGGCCGGCTTTTCCACCGGCTGGAGCGCCCGGCCTATACTTCCGGCACTGTCCTCGCGGGAACCTGGTGCGCACCGGGTATCAGGGAGGACGGCGGTGACCTCCCGCCACGGCTGCGGTAGCCGTGGCTCCGAGGGCCCGTCGACAGGCCGGCGTTGCTCCGGCGCGCGCCGCAGATGGCGTGTGCCGGAGGGTGCGGAGAAGCCGCGGGTTCAGGCCACGAAAAGACCGTGGGACGGACCTGTGACCGGCCGACCGAGGGACAGACACCGGACGGACGGTCGGTGGACCGCATATTCCACTACTGACGAGCGATCTGCCGACCGCCCGTCTTCCCACCCCATGATCCGGCCTCGCGGGAGGCGCGGTGCCGCACCGGCACGCCCCGCGGTCCCGGCCTTTTCACCAAGGAGTCCCCATGCAGCCCATGACCGACCGCGACCAATTCCTCCTCTCGCTCGAACTCGAGGAAACCGCGAGAACCCTGCGGGGACAGCTCGGCGGCCTGTTCCCCACCCCGCCTTGGCCGCGCGCCGAGATGCTGGCGCTGGCGCGCCACATCGCCACCGAAACCGGCGTGCCCGAGCTTTGCGCCGACCCGATGTGCCGGCGCGGCCGGCTCTGCCGCGCCGAAACCATCGCCGAGGGCGGCCCGCCATGCGCCGCCTCCTGGTCGGGCGGGGCTCTCGCCCGGCTGGAGGGCGGCTTCGAAGCGCTGGCCCTCGGCTGGATGATGGCCGAGCGCCGCCAGGCGGCGCTGCGCGACGCAGCCTCGGCCGCCGCCGTGGAGCCGGTCAAGCGCCGGCCGCGCGAGCGGCGCAGACGGTGAGGCCGGAGCGATTCCAGCAAAGCTGCGCAGCGGTTTTCCGTCCGGAATTGCGCAAAAACAAAGGAGACAGAGCGTTTCCGCGATTCGAAGAAAGGCGGAAATACTCTACGCCGCGTCGGCGCGCCCGTAGGCGGCGTTCCGCACTGCGGCGATGCGGTCGCTGAGCACCTCGCTGGCATAGCCGAACTCGGAAAGCGCGCGGGCGGCGAGTTGCAGCCCGGCCTCGACCGCGTCGGGAATGACGAAGTCGGCGCCCGCGGCATGCAGCTCGCGCGCGTGCTCGGCGTCGCGGGCTCGCGCCAGCACCGGGGCGTCGGGGCGCATCTGCCGCACCGCCCGCACCATCGCGGCGGCGTCATGGGCATTGTCGACGGTGACGATGAACATGCTGGCGCCTGCCGCGCCCGCATGGCTCAGGATCTCCGGCCGGGCGGCATCGCCGAGATAGACCTTGCGTCCGGCGGCGCGCTCGCGCGACACCACGGCCGCATCGCGCTCCAGCGCCACGATGTCGGCGGCCTCGGCGTCGAGCATGTGCGCGATGGTACGGCCGACCCGCCCGAAGCCCGCGATCACCACATGGCCGGTGAGGTCGGGAAAGGTTGCAGGATCGACATCCGCGCCGGCTGCCTCCTCGAAGCGATCGGCGAGCTTGCGGCCGAGCCGCGCCATCAGCGGGCTGGCAAGCATCGACAGGCCGGCGACCCCGGTGACGGTGGTGGCGGTGGCGGCGTCGAGGATGCCGCCGCTCGCCGCCGTGGCGACCACGACGAAGGCGAATTCGCCGGCCGGCGCCAGCAGGAAGGCGGTCTCCACCGCATGCGCGGGGCGGACGCCGAAGGCGCGGCAGGCGGCGACGGCCACCAGCGCCTTGAGCGCCAGCAGCGCCGCAAGCCCCGCGAGCACCACAGGCAGTCCGGCCAGCATGGTGGCGAGGTCGAGCCCGATCCCCACCGTCATGAAGAACAGGCCGAGCAGCAGCCCCTTGAACGGCTCGAGGTCGACCTCGGCCTGGTGCTTGAATTCGGTCTCGCCGAGCAGCAGCCCGGCAAGGAAGGCGCCGAGCGCCAGCGACAGGCCGGCGGCCGCGGTCAGCACCGCGCCGCCGACGATGGTGAGCAGCGTCAGCCCCATCAGGAAATCGCGGCCGCCGGCCCTTGCCGCGAGCCCGAAGGCGTCCCTCAGCACGAAGCGGCCGAACAGCAGGATCGCCGCCACCGCGATGCCGCCCTGGATGAGCGCCTCGAGCAGCGCACCGAGCAGCCCCCCATCCCTGCCGGGCGCGAGGAAGCCGATCAGGATCAGGATCGGCGCGACGAGCATGTCCTGGAACAGCAGCACGGCGAGCGCCGAACGTCCCACCGGCCCGGTGGCGCGCTTCTCCTCGGTCAGCGTCTGCATGACGATCGCCGTCGACGACAGCGCCAGCGCCAGGCCCACCGCCAGGGCGGCATGGCCGTCGAGCCCCACGAACACCAGTACGACCGCGATCGCGGCGACGCTCGCCACCGCCTGGAAGGTGCCGGCGCCAAACACCAGGCGCCGCAGCATCCAGAGCTTCTCGAAGGACAGCTCCAGCCCGAGCAGGAACAGCAGGAACAGCACGCCGAGCTCGGCAAACGGCTTGGCGGCTTCCGGGTCGGAAAAGGCCAGGTGGCCGAGCCACGGCCAGCTCTCGGCCAGCGCGCCCATGCCGAAGGGACCGAGCGCCAGCCCGGCCAGGAGGAAGCCCAGCACCGAGGGAACCCGCGCCATGCGCAGCAGCGGCACCAGCACGCCGGCCGCGAACAGGAAGACCAGCGCGTCTTTCAGCCAAATCGAATGAAGATTGTCGCCCATGAGTCGTCCCCGGTTCCGAGGCCGCACCTTATCCGCAGGCGCGTCGAAATGCAGGCTCGGCCTGCTCACGAAGGCGTGCGGTACGGGCCTTGCCTCGGCAACCCTGCGCTAACCCTGACTCCGCAGATTTGCCCCGCCGGCGCGGGCCGCACTTGCAGCGCGTCGATCCCGGTGCATAGGTCGGGGCCACAGTCAGGAGGCCAAGATGAAGTTCTCGTCCTTGCCGTTGGTGGTCGCGCTCGTTTTGGGCGCCCTCCCCGCGACGGCCGCGCCGATGCCGCTGCCGGTCGCCACGCCGGGTCTGGTCGTCAACGTCGGAGGCTGCCATCGCGACGTGCGCGACGGCTATGTCGAGGAGATTGGGCGCCGTGCAGCGCACTACCATCTTCCGGAGACCTGCCGGCCGGTACTCGTCGAGGTCGACCGCCTGCCGCGCCGCCAGCCGGTGGATTGCCACCGCGACGTCCGCATCCACCGCATCGAGGGCCTGATGCTGCGCCACCGCCACGTCGGCGACGACTGCCGGGTGCGCGAGGTCAGGCGCGCCACCGAGTTCCTGCCCAACTGACGCTTCGGCCTGTCGCCTCCCGGAGCTTCGGGCCGGGAGGCCTGCCGGATCGCCTTCTTCTAGCAGGGGCCCCTGTCGACGACGCGGAAGCCGGCGGAATCCGCCTCGCAGGCATTGGGGAAGGTGCGCAGCTGGCCGCCGCGCTGGCCGCAGACCGGCCGGTACTCCCTGGTGCAGAACTGCTGTCCGCCTTCGTCGTCCCAGCCGCCTTCCGCCCGGCAGGTGCCGCCGCGGATGATGCGGTAGCCGGCGGCCTCGGCCATGCAGGCATTGGCGAAGGTCTGGCGCTCGCCCCCACGCCGCGCGCAGACCGGATCGTATTCGCGGGTGCAGAACTGCGGCCCCGGACCGGGACGCGGCGGCCGCGGTCCGGGCCCTTCGTCGACGACCACCGTGCAGGCCACCGCCACGACCGCCAGCAGCGGCAGGAACCCTGCCCTGCGGGCAAATCTGCTTGCCGAAAATCTCATGTCACTCTCCCTCGTTCCCCCGTCCCCCGGCGAAAGATTGCCGCCGGCACGATCCTTACAAGACTTCCAGCGATTGTAACCCCCACGCGCGGCTTGTCCCCATCGTTGCCGACGGCGTTTGCCCGGAAGGCCGGAAATCGCGACTTCCGGCGCTGCGTCGCCGGCTGCTGCGACAGCTTGCAACCTACACGTTTCCATGCAATACAAGCATTACTCGGGCATTTGCTGTCCCGGAGACTGGAACGTTTGGCACGACCCTTTCCCCGATACTGTGAATCTCTGACGACCCCGTTACTCGGCGGGGGGTTTTACCGTGCGCGAATGCATGACCGCCAAGCAAAACCACCGATCTGCCGCCGACGCCAGGCGGTCGGCAGGTCCAGACCACTGATAGGGTGAAGGAGTTCTCCCAATGGCCCAGACCGGTACCGTAAAATTCTTCAACGCAACCAAAGGCTTCGGCTTCATCACGCCGGATGGCGGCGCGAAGGACGTGTTCGTGCACATCTCCGCCATCGAGGCTTCGGGCCTGCGCACGCTCGTCGATGGCCAGAAGGTCACCTTCGACGTCGAGCCTGACCGCATGGGCAAGGGCCCCAAGGCGGTCAACCTCCGCGCGGCCTGAGTTTCACCTGTTCGCTTGAACGAAGGGCGCGGCGGGCAACCGCCGCGCCCTTTGTCTTTGCACCACCTCCCCCGCAGCCGCCACAACCACAGGCTGACGACGCTGGCTGAACCTTCCATTTGATGGCATAGTTTGCCCGGGGGCACAGACCGCCCCCGCACAGGAGGAGGCCGACAAATGAAATTCGTGAATTTTCTCGGCGCAGCACTGCTGGCCGCCGCACTCGGCTACGGCGGGCCGGCGTCCGCCATGCCGGCAGGCGAGCCGCAGTCGGACAGCGGCCTGGTCGTGCAGGTGCGCGGCTGCCACCCGGAGGTCGTGCGCCACTACGTCCCCGAAATTGGCCGGACCGCATGGCACCGGCACCGCCGCCCCGACTGCCGGCCGATCATCGTTCGGCAACCGGTCGTGAGGGACTGCCACCGCGGCGTCGAGCGGCACTACCTGCCGCAATATGGTGCGCGCGTCACCCATCGACACGTCGGTTCCAGTTGCCGCATCAGGGTCTACGACCGCTACGACCCCTACCGGCCACGGCCCGGCACCTGCATCCAGATCGGCCCGATCCGCTACTGCGAATACTGAGCCGGCGAGCCGGTTTCGAATGGCCAGGAAGCCCGCAAATCCCGGCAACGGCGCCGCTTCGGAGCGGCGCCGGCCAGCAAAAGTTTCGCTTGCCGATCACTCAAAAATGAACGACAAATTTCACCTTCGGGCATTTGCCGGCCCGGAGACTGGAATTTATGGGATCAGAGGAGTTTCCCATGCCGCAGACCGGCACCGTCAAGTTCTTCAATCATGCCAAAGGCTTCGGCTTCATCACGCCGGACGACGGAGCGAAGGATGTCTTCGTCCATATCTCGGCCGTGCAGGCGTCGGGTCTTCCCGGTCTTGAGGATGGGCAGAAAGTCACGTTCGATACCGAGCCGGACAAGCGCGGCAAGGGACCCAAGGCCGTCAACCTGACGGTTGGCTGACCCCGGGGGCGGCCGGAGCCCGTCGCGCCGGCCGATCGTTCGTAAAGCGTCCGAAACCGGTATGCCGGAGAGGCGTCGCTTGGCCTCCGGCGAGCGGCGTTAACGTCGGTAAATTCGTTCAGCTTGCGTTCAGGCTGGGTCCCTTAGACAGCTAGTCGACGCCAATCTCCGGTCCTTCGATACGGGCCGGACGGCGAAGGAGACCGAACATGAACCGCATCATCAAGACCATTGTCCTGTCGGCAGCCGTTGCCGCCACCACCCTTGCCGCCCTGCCCGCGGCCCAGGCCGGCGACGGCTGGAGGCACTACAAGCATCGCCGCGACAACACTGGCGCGATCGTCGCCGCCGGTGCGCTCGGGCTGATCGCCGGCGCGGTCATTGCCGGCAACGCAAACCGCTCGCGGCCGGTCTACGACGACTACTACGACTACGATTACCAGCCGCAGCCGCGCCGCATCTATCGCCAGGAATACTACCGCCCGGCGCCGCAGCAGCGCGTGATCTATTCCGAGAACTACGGCCGCGGCTACTCGTCGGTCGAGCCGTGGACCCCGGAATGGTACGAGTACTGCTCGGACCGCTACCGCAGCTTCAAGCCGCGCACCGGCACGTTCACCGGCTATGACGGCCAGCAGCATTTCTGCGTCGCCAACTGACGCTTACGACCAGGGTTCCCTGCCCAGACACAAAGCGGCGCCACTTGTGGCGCCGCTTTCGTTTTCCGATGAGTCATGCTGCCGTCAGACCAGGTAGGGATTGCCGCGCCGCTCGTCACCGAAGCGGCCGCCGGGACCGTGACCGCAGATGAAGCCGACGTCGTCGCCCAGCGGCAAGAGCTTCTCCTTGATCGAGCGGATCAGCGCTTCATGGTCGCCGCCATAGAGGTCGGTGCGGCCGATCGAGCCCTGGAACAGCACGTCGCCGACATGGGCAAACCGGGCGGCGCGGTTGTAGTAGACGACATGCCCGGGGGCATGGCCGGGGCAATGCAGAACTTCGAAGACGTGACTGCCGAACGACACCGTCTCGCCTTCGGTCAGGAACCTGTCGGGCGCGCAGTTGCGCACGCTGCCGGCCATGCCGAACTTCTGGGCCTGCACCGCGAGGTTGTCGAGCAGGGGCTTGTCGGCCTCATGCGGGCCGACGATCTCGACGCCGAGCGCCTCCTTCAGTTCCATCGCGCCGCCGGCATGGTCGATATGCCCGTGGGTGAGCCAGATCGCGGTGATCTTGATGCCGCTGTCGCTGAGGATCGCCAGGATGGTCTCGACGTCCCCGCCCGGGTCGACGACCACGCCGGTCTTGTCGTCGTTGTCGAACAGGATCGTGCAGTTCTGCTGGAATGGCGTGACCGGCACGACGCCTGCGTTGAGCTGTCCCATGTCTTCCCTTTCTGATGCTGACATCGAGATAGGGGTGCAGGCGCGCGACGTCCATGCCTATTCGCTTCGGCCGCCGGCCCGCAAACGAAAAGGGCGGCCGAAGCCGCCCAGTCGCGAGAACGTGGGGATATTGTCAGGCCTTCTTCACCGCGCCCATGACAGCGCCGACGATCGCCGTGAGGATCGCGCCGCCGCCAGCACCGCCGACGACGTCGCCGAGAATGCCGCTCAGTGCGCCCGCCGTGGCCGGGTCGGCCGCACCGCCCAACAGGCTGCCGAGAATCTGGCCGCCTGCAAGACCACCGATACCGCCGGCGAGCAGCTTGCTCAGTTGTCCCATCGCGGCCTGCTTGACGGCCGCGCCTACTGCCTGTCCACCGATTACGCCGGTCACGATTTGCACGATGATCGGAAGAAGAGTTTCCATTTACAATTCCCTCCAAAATTGCTGGCCGACCTCCGCCGGCCGACGACCACATGAGACCCCGAATTCCACGAAAGTCAAATTCGCCTCAAATCAAACGGAAAGGGCGGTCGCAAGACCGCCCCCTCCTCAGATCAAGTCATTGAACTTGCTGATTATTCTGCCGCGATCGCGCGCTTGGGCTGAACCGCCGCCGAATAGTCGCTCATCAGGGTCTTGGCGATTTCGCCGACCTCGAATCGGTACGGCCCGACCTCGGAAACGGGCGTCACTTCGGCCGCCGTGCCGGTCAGGAAGCACTGCTCGAAGCCTTCCAACTCCTCCGGCATGATCGCCCGCTCGTTGACCTCGAGGCCACGATCCTTGGCAAGACCGATCACGGTGCGCCGGGTGATGCCGTCGAGGAAGCAGTCCGGCTTCGGCGTGTGGATCTTGCCGTCCTTGACGAAGAAGATGTTGGCGCCGGTGGCTTCCGCCACCTGGCCGCGCCAGTCGAGCATCATCGCGTCGGCATAACCCTTGGCCTCGGCCGCATGCTTGGACAGCGTGCAGATCATGTACAGGCCCGCCGCCTTCGACTTGGACGGCGCCGTGCGCGGATCGGGGCGGCGCCATTCGGCGAGGTCGAGGCGGATGCCCTTGAGCTTCTGCGCCGGGTCGAAATAGCTCGGCCACTGCCAGATGGCGATGGCGACGTTGATGCGGTTGTTCTGGGCCGAAACGCCCATCTGCTCGCTGCCGCGCCAGGCGATCGGACGCACATAGGCATCCTTGAAGCCCTGCTTCTTCAGCAGTTCCCGGCAGGCGTCGTCGATCTGGGCGACGGAATAGGGAACGGTGAAGCCGAGGAGCCGAGCCGATTCATGCAGGCGCTCGGTGTGCTCGGTCAGCTTGAAGATCTCGCCGCCATAGGCGCGCTCGCCTTCGAATACGGCGCTTGCATAGTGCAGGCCATGGGTTAGGACGTGAATCTTGGCGTCTGCCCATTTGATGAACTCGCCGTTCATCCAGATGTGTCCATCGAGCTGGTCGAAAGGAACGGATGCCATGGTAAACCTTCCCGCAGGCCGGAGCCTGCCAATCGTTTCGTATCGGGCTTGCCGACCCAGAGGGCCGAAAGGGTAAAGCGTCGACGGCCAACAATACCAAAGCAAACTCACGATGTTTCGGAAAAAACCACCGTACCTTGCCTTTTCGTTCGCAATCCGCCGAAAAGCTTGGCAAAAATTACCATCGCACCTAATTTATGTCAACAGTGCTGACATAAATTGACGAGCAGGAATCCTATGGCACCACGCAGCGGCGCAGCCGCCCAACCGATCCGCACCGCAGTGACGGCCGACGACGGCGTCGATTTCACCATCATCGAGCTGCTGTACTTCGCCTATCGCGACTTCACGTCCGACCCCGACCAGATCCTTTCCGAATACGGTTTCGGCCGTGCCCACCACCGGGTGCTGCACTTCGTCAACCGCATGCCCGGCCTGACCGTCGCCGAACTGCTCGACGTGCTCAAGATAACCAAGCAGAGCCTTGCAAGGGTGCTCAAGCAGTTGATCGACGCGGGCTACATCATCCAGGTCCAGGGGCCGCGCGACCGCCGGCAGCGGGAATTGTACCCGACGGCGAAAGGGCGCACGCTGACGCTCGAACTCGCACGGCCACAGTCGCGCCGCATCCATGCTGCATTGGAAGGCGCAGGTGAGGCCGAACGCGCCTCGATCGAGCGATTCCTCAAGGCGATGGTCAACCCCGAGCTTCGGGCCCAGATCGATCATCTGCCCGGAAACAAGCCTGGGAGAGACGATGGAAAATAGAGACGGGACGGGAGCTGCAGCGATGAACGATGACGCACCGCATCTGCTCGTGGTCGACGACGACACGCGCATCCGCAACCTGCTCAAGCAATATCTCACGGAAAACGGCTTCCGTGTCACGGTCGCCGGCAACGCCGACGAGGCAAGGCGCAAGCTGGCCGGCCTCGACTTCGACCTGCTCGTCCTCGACGTCATGATGCCCGGCGAAAACGGCGTCGACCTGACCAAGTCGCTGCGCGACGAGAAGGACGTGCCGATCCTCATGCTGACGGCGCTGTCCGAGACCGACAGCCGCATCGCCGGCCTCGAGGCGGGCGCGGACGATTATCTGCCCAAGCCCTTCGACCCGCGCGAACTGATCCTGCGCATCAACAACATCCTGAGGCGCGGCGGCCCGGTGACCACCCCCAAGGTGGAACAGCTGGTATTCGGTCCCTACACCTTCCAGATCGCGCGGCGCGAACTGAAACGCGGCGGCGAGGCGCTCAAGCTCACCGACCGCGAGCAGGAAATCCTCGCCATCTTCGCAGCCAGGGCCGGCGAGACGATCCCGCGCCACGAACTGGTGACCGGCGATGCGGAAGTCGGCGAGCGCACCATCGACGTCCAGATCAATCGGCTGAGGCGCAAGATCGAGCGCGATCCAGCCAATCCCGTCTGGCTGCAGACCGTGCGCGGTATTGGGTATCGGCTGAGCGTCGAATAGGAGTGCCGCGGGGCCGGCCTGGCAAGGCCGGGCTGCGGCTTAACGCATCGGCCGAAAATCGGAATCGATTTCAGCGCGCTCGATGCGTAGATTCAAAGTGTTAGAGCGTCCTTGGCGCGTCCGAATGGGGGCGCGGCGCTCTAGGCGGAAGGGCGGATGGCGACCACGGAGATGCAACGGCCGGACGGAAGCGGTCTCGGCGGACGCGTGTGGCGCGCGCTGGCGGCAGTACCGCGGAGCTGGAACCGCTTCTGGCGGCTCGTCTCGCTCTACATGCCGAAGCGGCTCTACGCCCGCTCGCTGCTGATCGTCATCACCCCGATGATCCTGCTGCAGTCGGTGGTGGCCTTCGTGTTCATGGAGCGCCACTGGCAGACGGTCACGGTCCGCCTGTCGCAGGCGGTGACGCGCGACATTTCCGGCATCATAGACCTTCTCGACACCTTTCCGGGGCCGGAGAACTACGCCCAGATCATCCGCATCGCCCAGGAGCGGATGTCGCTCAAGATCGACCTGCTGCCGGCCGCCCCCCTGCCCCCGCCCGGGCCGAAGCCGTTCTTCTCGATCCTCGACCAGGCGCTGTCCTCGGAGATCCGCAAGCAGATCAACCGGCCGTTCTGGCTCGACACCGTCGGCAACTCCAACATCGTCGAGGTCCGCGTCCAGCTCGACGACAAGGTGCTGCGGGTCTTCGTCCGCCGCAGCCAGGCCTATGCCTCCAACACCCACATCTTCCTGCTCTGGATGGTGGGCACGTCGCTGGTGCTTCTGACCATCGCGATCCCCTTCCTGCGCAACCAGATCCGGCCGATCCTGCATCTCGCGGAGGCGGCCGAGAGCTTCGGCAAGGGCCGGCCGATGCCGCCCAACTTCCGGCCGCGGGGTGCCGAGGAAGTACGCCGCGCCGGCTTCGCCTTCATCCAGATGCGCGAGCGCATCGAGCGCCAGATCGACCAGCGCACGGCCATGCTGACCGGCGTCAGCCACGATCTGCGCACCATCCTGACCCGCTTCAAGCTGCAGCTGGCGCTGTCGGCCAACAAGATCGACCGCGAGGCGCTGAGCCAGGACATCGACGACATGCAGTCGATGCTCGAGGCCTACCTCGCCTTCGCCCGCGGCGAGGCCGCCGAGGACCCCGGCCGCTTCGACCTGGGGTCCTGCCTCGACCGGCTGGGCGACGAGGCCAAGCTCAGGAAACGCAAGCTCAAGGTGACGCTTGTCGGCGAGCCGGAGGTGCATGTGCGCCCCAATGCGTTCACGCGCCTCCTGCAGAACGTCGTGGGCAACGCCTTCCGCTATGCCAGGGAGGTCGAGATCAAGGCCGTGCACGACCGCGGCATGCTGGTGGTGATGGTCGACGACAACGGCCCCGGCATCCCCGAGGAAAAGCGCGAGGAGGTGTTCAAGCCCTTCTACCGTCTCGACGAGGCGCGCAATCTCGATGCCACCGGCACCGGGCTCGGGCTGTCGGTTGCGCGCGACATCGCCCGCAGCCATGGCGGCGACATCAAGCTGAGCGACAGCCCGCTCGGTGGGCTGAGGGCGATCATCCGCGTGCCGGCCTGAGGCTTCAGGCGCGGTGACCGAGCCGCGCCACCGGTGCCGATCCACTGGATGCCGCAGACGTGCACGATCAGCACCGTCCCGGCGCACCGTCATCCGCACGTCATCGAAGCCTGCTCAAAGGCCACTCGCAACGAACGCGACCGCCGCTGATTCCCGCAAGGCCCGAAGCCGGGCAGGACACGGCCCGAGGGGAAGACGATCCGTGCGCATCCTGATGGTCACCGACGCCTGGCGTCCGCAGATCAACGGCGTCGTGCACACGCTCGAACGGCTCGCCGAAACGCTGAAGGCGTTCGGCGCGGAGGCCGATTTCCTCACCCCGAACATCTTCCGCACCCTGCCGATGCCGACCTATCCGGACATCCGGCTGGCGCTGACCACGCCCGGCAACGTCGCCCGCATCATCGAGGAGCGCCGCCCCGACCACATCCACCTGGTGACCGAAGGCCCGCTCGGCATGATGGCGCGGCGCTATTGCCGCGCCAACGACCGCCCCTTCACCACCAGCTACCACACCCGCTTTCCCGAATATGTCAGCGCCCGCCTGCCGCTGCCGGAAAGCTGGACCTACGGGCTCTTGCGCAATTTCCACAATTCCGGCCAGGGCTGCATGGTGGCCACCCGGTCGCTCGCCGACGACCTCGCCGCGCGCGGCTTCGAGAAGCTGAGGCCGTGGACGCGCGGCGTCGACATCAACCACTTTCACCCCGACAAGAAGGTCGAGCTGGACTTTCCGCGGCCGGTCTTCCTCTGCGTCGGCCGCATCGCGGTGGAGAAGAACCTGCCCGCCTTCCTCGACCTCGACCTGCCCGGCAGCAAGGTGCTGGTCGGCGACGGGCCGGAGATCGAGCGACTCAAGGCCAAGTATCCCAAGGCCCATTTCCTCGGCCGCCGGCCGAGCGACGAGCTCGCCCGGATCTACGCCTCGGCCGACGTCTTCGTCTTCCCGAGCCGCACCGACACATTCGGCAACGTCATCATCGAGTCCCTGGCGAGCGGCACGCCGGTCGCCGCCTATCCGGTGACGGGGCCGATCGACATCGTCGGCGACGGCATCGGCGGCGTGGTTTCGGAGGACCTGCAGCAAGCAGCGCTCGCGGCGCTCGAGATCGACCGCACCGAGGCGCGCGAACGCGCCATGCGCTACACCTGGACGGCCTGCGCCGAAATGTTCCTGGACAATGTGCGGGCGGCCTATGCGGCGTGAACGCTGAGCCTGCCCGCCCTCAGGTCAGACCGGCCCCACCTGAATCCTAGAACAGCCGCGACCCGTCCGGCACCTTGCGCTCGATGGCGCCGAGCACGACCTCGCCTTCGGCGTCGGGGAAGCCGAGCGTCAGCACTTCCGACATGAACTTGCCGATCTGGCGCGGCGGGAAGTTGACCACGGCAAACACCTGCCGGCCGACCAGCGTCTCCGGCGAATAGTGCCTGGTGATCTGCGCCGACGACCGCTTCACGCCGATCTCGGGGCCGAAATCGATCTTCAGCTTGAATGCCGGCTTGCGCGCCTCGGGATACGGCTCGACCTCGACGATCGTGCCGGTGCGGATGTCGACCTTGTCGAAGTCGGCAAAGGTGATCTCGGGCTTGCGCCCGCCATGTGCACTCATAACAGTTCTCTGGGCAGTTCTCAGGCGTTGCCTTGCGTCTCGAACAGCACGCTGGCGAGCGCGTCCTTTGCCGAAGTGCCCGACCAGACGACGAACTGGAACGCCTGGAAATAGCATTCGCAGGCTTCGAGGGCGGAAGACAAGAGCACTTCGACCTGCTGGCTGGTGGGCTCGACGCCGCCGGCGAGCAGCAGCGACTGGCGGAACATGATCGCGCCCTCGCTCTCCCACAGGTCGAAATGGCCGAACAGCATCTGCTCGTTGATCATCGACAAGAGGCGCAGCACCTCGAGCGTCCGGTTCTCCGGCACCTTGATGTCGAAGGCGCAGGCGAGATGCAGCGCCTCGAAATCCTCCATCCAGGAGAAGGAGATCTGGTAGTCGGTCCAGTTGCCGACGACCGAAATGGAAATCTCGTCGTCGCCGGCCCGCTCGAACGACCAGTCGTTGTTGTGCGCCACCTGTTCGATGACGTCCACCGGGTGGATTTCGCGGGAGAACTCGAGTTCGAGAAGTTCCATCAATTCTTCCTGTCGTTTCGGGCACGTCTTCGCGCTCCGCGCGGGGGACACACACGACGAACATTATTCTTGAACTCGGACGACCAGCGCTGCCGGACTCAATACCCCCCAGCCGGACCGCGCCATCCGGTGCGCGATTCCGTTTCGAATCGTGCAGTAAATTCAGTGTATTGATCGGGAGTCGCGTGAACAGCCCAATTTTTCGCACTGCCGCATTCCGGTGTGGAAACAGGCTGCGGCGCAGGCTCATCAAGCGCCGGTAAGCGATTCACGACAAAGCACTTTTTCGATTTGCGCTTTGTGGAAAAGTTAATGAATTATTTCTTCGCGCGGGGCTTCGGCGACGCTGCCGGTGTAGCCGCCTCGCCGCTTTGGCCGGCGAGCGAGGCGAGCTTGGCCTCCAGGGCCTCGATGCGGGCCGTGAGCGCCTTGTTTTCCGCACGCGCCTTGATCGCCATCTCGCGGACGGCCTCGAATTCCTCGCGCTGCACGACCTCGAGCGAGTTCATCACGCGCTCGGCCTGCGAGCGGAAGGCTGTCTCGACCTCGCGCTTGACGCCCTGCGCCGCACCCGCGGCATCGGTCATCAGCTTGGCGAATTCATCCAGGATACGGTTCGGTCCGGTCGTCATGGCAAAACCTCGCGTTGTGGTTTCGACGTAGTGGGGCAAGGCAGGGAATGCAAGGGCGTTGCCGCCTGCAAAAGCTGGATCCTTGCCTTGACCAATAACTATTATTACATTCGTCGAACCGAAGAGGAATGCGACATGGCCATCAGTGCCGATCTCGGGGCACATCTCGAAGAGGTCGTGAACCAGCTCGTCAATACCGGGCGCTACAACTCCAAGAGCGAGGTCTTGCGCGAAGGGGTTCGCCTTGTCGAGGAGCGGGAAAAGCGTCTTGCAGCTCTCGATGCGGCGCTGGCTCAGGGGCTGAGCGATGCGGAGGCGGGCCGACTGGTGCCCGCCGAAGACGTCTTCGCCCGCCTCGAGGCCAAGTACCGTGCGAAAGACAGATGACACCATGCAGGTCGTTTTCACCCACGCGGCGGAAAGCGACCTCGACTCCATTGCCGACCACATCGCCGCCGACAATCCGGCGAGGGCGCTGAGCTTCATCCTGGAACTGCGCGAACGTTGTGCCGGTCTTGCCGAACTGCCATTTGGCTACGCGGTCGCGCGCAGGCTTGCCGGCAACGACATCCGCCGCCGGGTGCATCGCGACTACTTGATCTTCTACCGCGTCGACGCCGAGCGGATCGAGATTCTGCGCATCCTCCATGGCGCCATGGACTACGAGCGTCTGTTCGAAGCCGACCAATGACATCTTGGTGAGCGACATCGGCCCGCCTTGACCGTGCCAAAACCCTGCCCCATGGTCCGCGCGCGACCGCTTACGTCCGGAGATTGAATTGAGCGAATACCTGGCCCTGCAGATGGCTGCCCTGACCTTCCCGAACATCGATCCGGTCATCTTCCAGGTCGGCCCGCTGGCGATACGCTGGTACGGATTGGGCTATATCGTCGGCATCCTGTTCGCCTGGTGGTACGGCAAGCGGCTCCTGACCAGCCCGAGGCTCTGGTCCAACGGCCAGGCGCCGATGAAACCCGAAGCCCTCGACGACTTCGTGCTGTGGGCGGCGATCGGCATCGTGGCGGGCGGCCGCATCGGCTACATCCTGTTCTACGATCTCGCGCGCTATCTCGCCAACCCGATGGATATGATTGCCGTGTGGGAAGGCGGCATGTCGTTCCACGGCGGCCTGCTGGGCGTGACGATCGCCATGGTGCTGTTCGCCCGCAAGCACCGCATCCACGTCTGGTCGCTCATCGACGTCATCGCCGCCGGCGTGCCGGTCGGGCTCGGCCTCGTCCGCATCGCCAACTTCATCAATTCGGAACTCTGGGGCCGGGTGACGAATGTGCCGTGGGCCTTCGAATTCCCCACGGGCGGCCCCTTCCCGCGCCATCCGAGCCAGCTCTACGAAGCCCTGCTCGAAGGCCTCGTGCTGTTCCTGGTCCTGCGCATCCTCACCCATTCCCGCCTCAAGCTGAAGACGCCCCGCTTCGTCGCCGGCGCCTTCATCTGCGGCTACGGCCTGTCGCGCATCTTCGTCGAGTTCTTCCGCGAGCCCGACCAGCAGATCGGCTTCCTGTTCGGCGGCTGGCTGACGATGGGCATGGTGCTGTCGACTCCGATGGTGCTGATCGGCATCTGGGCGATGATGTCGGCGAAGCCGGCGGCTCACGCCGCCAGCCCGGCATGACGGCGCTCAAAAAGCGCCTAGCCAGACTGATCGCCGCCTCCGGTCCGATCGGCGTCGCCGACTACATGGCGACGTGCCTGTTCGACCCCGAAGACGGCTACTACACCACGCGCGAGCCGTTCGGCACTGCCGGCGACTTCACCACCGCCCCGGAGATCAGCCAGATGTTCGGCGAGCTCGCCGCCGTCTGGCTCTACACGGCCTGGCAGGAACTGGGGTGCCCGGTGCGCCCCACCCTGGCCGAGATCGGCCCCGGCCGCGGCACGCTGATGCGGGACATGCTGCGGGTGCTCTCCAAGCTCGACCCTGCCTTCGTCGCGGATGCCTCGGTCGCGCTGATCGAAACCAGCCCGAGGCTGCGCGAGGTGCAGAAGGCCACGCTCGCCGCAAGCGGCATCGACATCGCCTGGCATGAAAGCGTCGCCACCCTGCCGGAAGCGCCGCTGCTGATCGTCGGCAACGAGTTGTTCGACGCCATCCCTACCCGCCAGTTCGTCAGGGTCGGCGCGGACTGGCGCGAACGCGCCATAGGGCTGGACGAGCACGGCGACCTCGCCTTCGTCAACGGCCTCGCATTGCTGGAGCCCGCCTTGCTACCGCCGGAAGCTGCCGCTGCCGCGCCGGGCGCGGTCTTCGAATTCGCGCCCGCCCGCTCCGCCATGATGGAGGCCATCGCCGAACGCATCGCGGCCTCGGGCGGCGCCGGCCTGTTCTTCGACTATGGCCACCTGGCCCCAGGCATCGGCGACACGCTGCAGGCCCTGCGCAGGCATCGCTACGAGGACGTTCTCAAGAGCCCCGGCGAGGCCGACCTGACATCGCATGTCGACTTCGCTGCCCTTGCCGGCGCGGCGGGAGCGCACGGCCTCGACGCGCATCTCGCCACCCAGGGTGAATTCCTTCTCGCCATGGGGCTGCTCGAACGGGCCGGCAAGCTGGGTGCCGGGGGGGACGAGGATGCGCGCGACAAGATTCGCGCCGAGGTCGAGCGGTTGGCCGGGCCCGACACCATGGGCACGCTGTTCAAGGTTCTGGCGGTCGCAACCGCGGGGACCAAGGTGCCCTTCCCCGGCGCCGGTTGACAGCCAGCTTGCCGCGGCTCCACTGTCCGCGCCACCGATGATGCGGGACCGAGACCAGCCGGTCCCGCCTTGACGAAACTGCCCTGGGGGACGACAAGGCGGCAATGCTGAACGACTCGAAGCCGGATCCGGTCCGGTCCAACTTGCTCGCCAGCGCGGAGGCCCAGGGCGTCCGCCACGGTTACTTCACCCGGGCCGGCGGGGTCTCTCAAGGCATCTACAAGGGCCTCAACATCGGCACCGGTTCCGCCGACGACCAGGCGCTGGTGGCCGAGAACCGGCGCCGCGTGGCCGGCTGGATGGGCGTCGCGCCCGACCGCCTGCTCACCGCCTACCAGATCCATTCGCCCGACGTGATCGTCGCCACCGGCCCGTTCGCCGGCGAGCGCCCCAAGGCCGATGCCATCGTGACCGATCGTCCCGGCATCGCCGTGGGCGCCTCGACCGCCGACTGCGGCCCCGTGCTCTTCGCCGACGCCGAGGCGCGCGTCATCGGCGCCGCCCATGCCGGCTGGAAGGGCGCCTTCAGCGGCGTCCTCGAAAACACCATCATCGCCATGGAGGGCCTGGGCGCCAGGCGCGAGCGCATCCTTGCAGTGCTCGGCCCCTCGATCAGCGCGGCCAACTACGAGGTCGGGCCGGAGTTCGTCGCCCGCTTCGCCGGCGAGGACGCCGACAACGCGCGCTACTTCTCCGCCTCCGCCAATGCCGGCCACGCCATGTTCGACCTCAACCGGTACACGGTGGATCGACTGCGCCGCGCCGGCGTCGTGGCCGACATGCTCGGCCGCTGCACCTATGCGGAGGAAGACCTCTTCTACTCCTTCCGGCGCACCACGCACCGCAGGGAGCCGGACTACGGACGGCAGATTTCGGCAATCGCTTTGGAGGAATGACCGTATGGCGCTGCATTTCGAACGATCCGAATTCGACGCCCGCCGCGACCGGCTGATGATCGAGATGGCCGAGAAGAAGCTCGACGCCATCGTGCTCTTCGCCCAGGAAAGCATGTACTGGCTGACCGGCTACGACACATTCGGCTTCTGCTTCTTCCAGGCGCTGGTGGTGAAGGCCGACGGTGCGATGACCCTGCTCACCCGCTCGGCCGACCTGCGCCAGGCGCGCCAGACCTCGATCATCGACAACATCGTCGTCTGGACCGACCGCGACAACGCCAACCCGACGCTCGACCTGCGCAACCTGCTCAACGATCTCGACCTGCTCGGCATGCGCATCGGCGTCGAGTACGACACGCACGGACTGACCGCCTTCAACGGCCGCCGCCTCGACGAGCAGCTGCAGACCTTCGGCCAGATCGTCGACGCCTCGGGCATCGTCGGCCGGCTGCGCCTGTTCAAGAGCCCGGCGGAAGTCGAGAAGGCCGAGAAGGCCGCCGCGCTTTCCGACGACGCGCTCGACGCCGCATTGCCGCTCATCAAGCAGGGCGGCGACGAGGCCAAGATCCTGGCGGCGATGCAGGGCGCGATCTTTTCCGGCGGCGGCGACTACCCGGCCAACGAATTCATCATCGGCTCCGGCCCCGATGCGCTTCTTTGCCGCTACAAGTCCGGCCGACGAAAGCTCAACAAGAACGACCAGCTGACGCTGGAATGGTCGGGCGTCTACAACCACTACCATGCGCCGATGATGCGCACGATCCTGACCGGCAAGGTGTCCAAGCGCCACCAGGAGCTCTACGACGCCTCGCTTGCGGCGATGGTCGCGGTCGAAAAGGCGATGACCCCGGGCAACAGCTTCGGCGACGTGTTCGACGCGCATGCGCGCACGCTCGAGGCGCACGGGCTGACTAAGCACCGGCTCAACGCCTGCGGCTATTCGGTCGGCGCGCGCTTCACCCCGTCCTGGATGGACATGCCGATGTTCTACCAGGGCAATCCCGAGCCGATCGCGCCGAACATGACCCTGTTCGCGCACATGATCATCGCCGACTCGGAGACCGAGACCGCGATGACGCTGGGTCGTACCTACCTGACCACCGAATCTGCGCCCCGGCCACTTTCCCGCCATGATCTCGACTTGATCGTGCGGTGATTGGCGATGGGCGCTGAGGGGCGTTTGCCAGGGAGATCACGGCAGATGAGACGTTGGTTCGCAGCCGCGGCATGCCTGTCCGCGCTTGCCGCCCTTTCCGCATGCAACAGCTCCAAGGACGTGCTCGAGCCATCCGCCATCGCGCCGACGGAACAGTCGAACGCGCTCGCCAGGGCCGAAGGCACCGATACGCCGCCGGTTCCGGCAGCGGCCGCGGCGGCCGGCGCGCCGCAGAATGCCGCGCAGGTGTCGGCGGCCGTCGCCAGGACGCGCGTGCAGTTCGCCCCGATCGTCGGGACCCCGGTCGAGGCGGCCACGCCGCTGACCGAGCGGCTCGGCATCCAGGCCCGCGCCCGCGGCATCACGCTTGCCGGCAGCACCGACACCTCGCCTTCGGGCATCATCATGCGCGGCTATTTCTCGGCGATGACGGAAGGCAGCGACACCACCGTGGTCTATGTCTGGGACGTGTACGACCCGGCCGGCACCCGCCTCCACCGCATCAACGGCCAGCACAAGGCGGCATCGGCGGGCGGCGGCGACGGGTGGTCGGCGGTCACCGCCTCGACCATGCAGGCCATCGCCGACAGCACCATCGACGACCTCGCCAGCTGGCTGGCGACGCGGTCGGGCTGAACCGCGCTTCCGCCCGGGAAGGTCGGTTTTTTAACATTTCGCGCGGACTCGGCTTGCAATACGGCTCAGGGCCGCTAAAAGCCCGCTCATATTCACTTCCAGGATCGGCGTATGAAACTCTTCGCGGGCAATTCCAACCGGGTGCTGGCAGAGTCTGTCGCACGCTATCTCAACATTCCCCTGGGCAAAGCGAGCGTGAAGCGCTTCGCCGACCAGGAAATCTTCGTGGAAATCCAGGAGAACGTCCGCGGCGAGGACGTCTTCATCCTGCAGTCGACCTCCTTCCCGACCAACGATCACCTGATGGAACTGCTCATCATGGTCGACGCCTTCATGCGCTCGTCGGCAAGGCGCATCACCGCGGTCATCCCTTATTTCGGCTACGCCCGGCAGGATCGCCGCGCCTCGGGCCGCACGCCGATCTCGGCCAAGCTCGTCGCCAACATGATCACCCGCGCCGGCGCCAGCCGCGTGCTGACGCTCGACCTGCATGCCGGCCAGATCCAGGGCTTCTTCGACATCCCGACGGACAACCTGTTCTCGGTCCCGGTGATGGCCCGCGACGTCAAGGCCAAGTACAAGCAGCTCGACAACGTCATGGTCGTTTCACCCGACGTCGGCGGCGTGGTGCGCGCGCGCGCGCTGGCCAAGCGCCTCGACGCCCAGCTCGCCATCGTCGACAAGCGCCGCGAGCGCCCCGGTGAATCCGAGGTCATGAACGTCATCGGCGACGTCAAGGGCAAGGACTGCCTGCTGATCGACGACATCGTCGATTCCGGCGGCACGCTCTGCAACGCAGCCGACGCGCTGCTTGCCAAGGGTGCCACCAGCGTCACCGCCTACATCACCCACGGCGTGCTCTCGGGTGGTGCGGCCGCCCGCATCTCCGGCTCGCAGCTGCAGGAACTGGTCATCACCGACTCGATCCAGCCGACCCAGGCGGTGATGGACGCGCACAACATCCGCGTCGTCTCGATCGGCGACCTGATCGGCGAGGCGATCTCGCGCACGGCGACCGAAGAATCGGTGTCGAGCCTGTTCGACTGATCCGGCCTCGGGCCGTTGTTCGAATTGGAGCCCCATTCCGGACCGCCGGGATGGGGCTTTTCGTTGCCGGGTCCGGTTGAATCTGCCCGGGCTATGAGAATTGCCAAGCCATGCCGGCAAGCGCGGACACAGCCAGCACGACGATCATGTTGGCGTGGTAGCGGATCAGCGCCACGCCGGCACCGAGCGCGATGACCGCCGCCGCCCAGTCGAAGCCCGTGAAATCGAGCACCGGCAGCGCGAACGGACCCCACGCCATCTCGCCGACGGTGCCGAACAGCACGTGCAGCCCGAACCAGACGGCAAGGTTGGCGATGATGCCGACGACCGCCGCGGTCACCGCCGACAAGGCGCTCGAGAGCCAGCGCACGTTGCGCACCGTCTCGACATAGGGCGCGCCGACGAAGATCCACAGGAAGCAGGGCACGAAGGTGAACCACAAGGTCACCACCGCGCCGCCGACGCCGCCGGCGAGCGGGGCGAGAGCCGAGAGCCGCGCGCCGCCGAGGAAGCCGACGAAGACCAGGACGAGGATCAGCGGGCCCGGCGTGGTCTCGGCGAGGCCGAGGCCGGTCAGCATCTCGTCCGGCTTCAGCCAGCCATGCACCTCGACCGCCTGCTGGGCGACATAGGCGAGCACGGCATAGGCGCCGCCGAAGGTGACGGTGGCCATCTTGGAGAAGAACACCGCCTCGGCCGTGAAGACGTGGCCCGCGCCGAGGAGCTGCCAGAGCAGCGCCAGCGGCAGCAGCCAGATGGCGAGCCACACCGCCAAGGTAGTGAAGAAGCGCCGCGCGCTCGGCCTGGTCCATTCCGGCATCACATAGCCGGCATCGCCGTCGGTTTCGGGCTTGGCCGTTCCGCCGTTGCCGAGGCCCGCCAGGTGCATCAGCGCGCCGATCACCGCCGCCGCGACGACGATCAGCGGGAACGGCAGCTTGAGGAAGGCGATGGCGACGAAGGCCGCGATGGCGAGCGCCACCATGAAGCCGTTCTTCAGCGCCCGCTTCGACACCTTGATCAGCGCCTCGAGCACGACGGCGAGCACCGCGGCCTTGAGGCCGAACAGCAGCCCCTGCACCAGCGTGACATGGCCGACCGTGAGATAGATCGCCGAGAGTGCGGTGATGACCAGCGCGCCGGGCAGGACGAACAGCAGGCCGGCGACCAGCCCTCCCCGCACGCCGTGCAGCAGCCAGCCGGCATAGGTGGCGAGTTGCATCGCCTCCGGCCCGGGCAGGAGCATGCAGTAGTTGAGCGCATGCAGGAAGCGCGGCTCGTCGAGCCAGCGCTTCTCGTCGACCAGGATCTTGTGCATCAGGGCGATCTGGCCTGCCGGCCCACCGAAGGACAGGAGCCCGATCTTGGCGAAGGTCCGTGTCGCCTCCCCGAACGAGGGATGCGCCGCCGCGGTCGGCGTGGTGTCCATGTCAGATCGCCTTTGCTGGCCAGTTGTGGGTTTCGGCCGTCGCATAGCGGCACCAGCCATAGAGCGCATCGTAGATCGGCATGCCTTTTTCCAGCTGGACGAGGTCGTCTTCTTCGATGGCCGAAAGGCCAAGCGAAATGGCAAGCAGCCCCGCCGCCTGCGGCTCGAGATCAGGCCGCGCGGTATCGGCCCCGCGCACGATTCGCGCCAGGTGAAGCAGGGCCGGATCGCTGAGGCCGAATTCCGATATCAGCGTGTCGAAGGTGCATTCGTCGCCCCGGTGCGAGTAGTGCACGTCCTTGATGTCGAAGGGGATCGCGCCCGTCTCGTCGGCGATGTCCTTCACCCACTCGGCCGTGACGAAGTGGAAGACCGCCAGCGGATCGACGAAGCGCCTGATGAGCCACGGACAGGCGATGCGGTCGATCTTCGGCCGCGCCCGCGTCACCCAGACGCTCGGCCGCGGCAGGCCCGTTTCGAGGCCGGGCGCCTCGCGCGCCACGACGGGGCCGCCGGCAGCCAGCCAGGCATCGATGCCGCCTTCGAGCATCAGGGCATCGGCGCCGGCGGCCTGCAGGCCGGCAAGCGCGATCTCGCTGACATTGTGGCCGTGGGCGCAATAGACGACGATCGTGCGGTGCTGAGGCAGCTGCGGCAGCCACGCGTCGACCTCCATGTGATCGCGCCACAAGGCGCCGGCGATCCTCGTCGGCGCGGCCGCGAAGGCTTTCTCTCGACGCACGTCGACGATCAGCGGGCAGCGGTCGGTGCCTATGAGGCGGATGAGGTCTTCAGGTGAAATCATACGGGGCATGGTCTTTCCTCCGCACAACAAGAGCGAAGGCGGAACTTGGGCCACCTGGCCTCACGGGGAGTCCACCATGCCCCCGATGCGTGAATTCTATTTGAAAGCGGACCGGGCTTCAACGAAAACAGTCACGCCGCCTGGCAGTGCGCTACCGCAGCACGCCGTCCAGCACCGGCAGGCCGATGATCGCGGCCGTGGCGATCAGGCCGTAGCAGATGCGGCGGAACGTGGCCTCGTTGGCGCGGCTGAACAGGCGCGAACCGATGAACAGCCCCAGCGCGAAGGTCGGCCCGATGGCCAGCGACAGCCCCACAGTCTCCCAGGTCAAGAGGCCGGCGACGAGGTAGCTCGAAATCGACAGCACGCTCGAGATCGCGAAGTAGAGCACGATGTTGGCGCGCACCGTCTGCGGCAGGAAGGCGCCGCCGAGCCAGTAGGCGACCACCGGCGGTCCGCCGACCTGGGCAGCTCCCGAAAACAGCCCGGAGGTCATCCCGACGGCCGCGGTCAGGCTGGCGTGGGGCCGGCCGTGATAGCGCCAGCCCGACATCAAGAGCGCGAGCAGCCCCGCCACGATGGCGACGATGGCCCAGCGGATGACGACCCCATCGACATGGGTGAGCAGGTAGGTGCCGGTCGGCACGCCGACGGCCGCGCCGAGCGCCATGACGCCGACATTGGCACGGTCGGCGGTGCGCCAGGCCTTGGGAATCAACCCCGGGGTCAGAACGAGATCGACGATCAGGAGCAGCGGCACCGCGAGCTTCGCGCCGATCAGCGAGCTTGCCACCGGCACGAAGATCAGCGCCCCGCCGAAACCCGAGAAGCCGCGCGCGCAGCCGGCGACGAACGCGGCCACGACAAGCACCAAAAGGGTGCCTGTCGGCAGGTCGAGCGGGAAAAGATCTGACATGGTTGACATTGGGCTCGCGAAAGTTTCGAGCAGGCGTGATACAGGCTTGGCGGCGCCCGCGCGAGCAGCCACGGCGGCGCCAAGACGGAGCCAGCCCCGGACTGCCCCCATGGTTGCACTTTTTGCCACCTTCCGTTATAGAGCCGCCACCCGCGTAGACACCCTTGGAGGCAACGCGGCGGAAGGCCGCCCGATCCGGCGGCTTTCGACGTTTACGGACATGGCGTCAAGCCAACCCGTAGGCGCTCCATACAACCGAAAGGAAATGCCATGAGCGAAACTTACGAGCTCAAGGCCGAAGCACGCGAACTGGTCGGTAAGGGGTCCGCCCGTGAAGTTCGCCGCAACGGCAAAGTGCCTGCAGTCATCTACGGCGACAAGCAGCCTCCCCTGGCCATCGCCCTGCCCTACAAGGACATCTTCTACAAGATCCACGGCGGCGGCTTCCTGACCACCGTGGCGACGATCGACGTCGACGGCAAGAAGATCAAGGTCCTGCCGAAGGACTACCAGCTCGATCCGGTCCGTGACTTCCCGATGCACGTCGACTTCCTGCGCGTCGGCGCAAACACCGAAGTCAACGTCCAGGTTCCGGTTCACTTCATCAACGAAGAGAAGTCGCCCGGCATCAAGCGCGGCGGCACGCTGAACATCGTCCGTCACGAGGTCGAGTTCCACTGCCCGGCCAACGCGATCCCCGAGTTCATCACCGTCGACCTCGACGGCACCGACATCGGCGACTCGATCCACATCTCGGCCGTCAAGCTGCCGAAGGGCGTCAAGCCCGTCATCTCCGACCGCGACTTCACCATCGCGACGATCGCCGGCACCTCGGCATCGAAGTCGGAGGAAGGCGCGTCCGAGGCTGCTGCCGAGGCATAATCGGCAGCACTTCCGGAGGGCCCGAACATGCTGCTGTTTGCAGGTCTCGGCAATCCGGGCGCGCAATACGCGAACAACCGGCACAATGTCGGCTTCATGGCGGCGGACGCAATTGCCCGCCGCCATTCGTTTTCGCCCTGGACGAAGAAGTTCAAGGGGCTCATCGCCGAAGGCAACATCGCCGGCGAGAAGATCATCCTGATCAAGCCGCAGACCTTCATGAACCTGTCCGGCCAGTCGGTCGGCGAAGCCATGCGCTTCTACAAGCTCGCCCCTGCCGATCTCACCGTCTTCTATGACGAGCTCGACCTCGTCGCCGGCAAGGTGCGCGTCAAGGTTGGCGGCGGCGCCGGTGGCCACAACGGCATCCGCTCGCTCGACCAGCATGTCGGCAAGGACTATCGCCGCGTCCGCATCGGCATCGGCCATCCGGGCGTCAAGGAGATGGTGCACGGCCATGTGCTGGGCGACTTCGCCAAGGCCGACAAGGCCTGGCTCGAGGCGCTGCTCGACGCCATCGCCGACAATGCCGGCCTCGTCGCCAAGGGCGACGACAGCGGCTTCATGAACAAGGTGACCGTCGGGCTGCGCGACACGCTTCAACCGACAGGCAGCGACGATACCCCGCCACCGAAGGCCCCCAAGCCGCAGGCGCCAAAAGCCCAGAGCCACATCCGCCAGGCCCGCCCCAACCAGCCGGCGGTCAAGGTTCCCGAGACCGGCCCGATGGCCGCGATGCTGAAGAAGCTGCTCGGCAAGGAGTGAATGCCCTACTCGCGTCGGCGTTGATATTGTCAGACAGGTCGGGCGGGTCTTTCCCCGCTCTGTGCCAAACCTTGAAATTCAGCTCTTGGGCCGCTATATCACGAGGACACGAACTTCGTGTTTTCGCGTGGAGGCGAAAATGAGAAACGTCACAATCTCGATGAAAGACGAGGTTCTCGCTGAACTCCGCGTCGAGGCTGCTAAGGCCGGCAAAAGTGTCTCGCGTTTTGTTGCAGATCTGATCGAGGCAAGCGTCAGCAAATCGGCCCCCGTTACCCCCATGTCACGCAATGCCCAGATGGAGGCCTTGGAGCGCATCCTGAGTGGGCCCAAGTGGAGCGTGATGCGAGACGGGCGCATGCCGACCGCCGAAGAGCGCAATGAACGATAGGACCTTCATCGACAGTAACGTCTTTCTGTATGCTGCCGAGGGGGGAGTTGCACCCAAGTCGAGGCAATCCGGAGAGTGGCTGCGCTACCTGCTCCATACTGGACACGGCGTAGCCAACCTCCAGGTGCTGAACGAGATAACGAACGTCCTCATCAAGCGCGGCAACAAGCCGCCTGAGACAGTTTTTTCAATCGTCGACGGCTTCTCGCTCTTCGGCGGCACGGCCATCAACGCGGAAACCGTGGCTGCCGCACGACTGTTGCATTTCGAAAACAGCTATTCGTGGTGGGACTGCCTTCTTCTGGCATCCGCCATCGAATTGCAGTGCAGGTTCTTCCTGTCGGAGGATATGCAGGACGGACATCGAATACGTGGGTTGACGATCATCAACCCATTCCGGCATAGCCCTCCACAAATCCCGCTCCACTAGGACCACAAGACCATGGGTTTCAAATGCGGCATCGTTGGCCTGCCCAACGTTGGCAAATCGACGCTTTTCAACGCGCTGACGCGCACGGCTGCCGCGCAGGCGGCCAATTACCCCTTCTGCACCATCGAGCCGAACACCGGTGAGGTGGCGGTTCCCGATCCGCGCCTCAAGCAGCTGGCCGCCACCGCCAAGTCCAAGGAGATCATCCCGACCCGCATCTCCTTCGTCGACATCGCCGGCCTCGTCCGCGGCGCCTCGAAGGGCGAAGGCCTGGGCAACCAGTTCCTCGCCAACATCCGCGAGGTCGACGCAATCGTGCACGTGCTGCGCTGCTTCGAGGACGACGACATCACCCATGTCGAAGGCCGCATCGATCCTGTCGCCGACGCCGAGACCGTCGAGACCGAGCTGATGCTCGCCGACCTCGAAAGCCTCGAACGCCGCATCGTCCAGATCCGCAAGCGCGCCCAGGGCAAGGACAAGGAAGCCACCACGGTGCTGCCGATGATGGAGCAGGCGCTCGCCCTGCTGCAGGACGGCAAGCCGGCGCGGCTGCTGCTCAAGGGCATCGCCGCCGAGGACCTCGCCATCCTCCAGGGCCTGAACCTGCTCACCTCGCACCCCGTGCTCTATGTCTGCAACGTCGCCGAAGGCGATGCCGCGACCGGCAACGAGCACACTGCGGCCGTGCAGAAGATGGCCGAGGCACAGGGCGCCGGGGTGGTCATCATCTCGGCGGCCATCGAGGCCGAGGTGGCGCAGCTGCCGGACGAGGAGGCGCAGGAATTCCTCGCCGACATGGGCCTCGACGAGCCGGGCCTGGATAAGCTCATCCGTGCCGGCTACGAGCTCCTGCACCTCATCACCTACTTCACCGTCGGCCCGAAGGAGACGCGCGCCTGGACCGTCCACAAGGGCGCCAAGGCGCCGCAGGCGGCAGGCGTGATCCACACCGACTTCGAACGCGGCTTCATCCGCGCCCAGACGATCGCCTACAACGATTTCGTCACCCTCGGCGGCGAAGTGGCGGCCAAGGAAGCCGGCAAGGCGCGCGACGAAGGCAAGGAATACGTCGTCCAGGACGGCGACGTGATGCTGTTCAAGTTCAACACCTGATTTCGTCAGGAGCGCGCCGTAACTAACGGCGCGCTTTATTCCTTATTTATCAGCCTGTTATACGATCGCGAACTTCCTGCTGTGAGATTGGCAATTAGCTGTGTCGCGACCGAGGCGCGACCGTGTGGGAACCGCAATCAACCTGCAAAAAATCTGGGGACAACAACTCAGAGACAGGACGATTGCCTAGCCTAGCGTCCTAACGACCTCCCCGAGAAGAACGTCAAGGTCCTGCCGGAAATCGACTTGGCTGTTTGTTGGCAGGCTTTCCTTTTGCCGCACCTGATCATGCAGGACGCTGTCGGCGATATGCCTAAGCGACCCCTGGAGGTGCTCCATGGAGCCCTTGTGCGACCTTCTGACTATGGAGCTCGCGTATTCGCCAAAACTTTTTGCGCCGAATATGGGCGGGACATGATCGGCGACAGCCCGCAAAATCATGGCAACAGAGAGAAAATTCCCGCCGGAAAAGGCGGCGTTAAGTTCCTCGCAAAGTCGTACGAGGCGCCGCAAATCCCATTTCGTGGATGCAATACCTCGAAGCTCATCGATGCGGGTTAGGCTAACATACGGAGTTGCAGCCTGTGTGCCAGACGAAGGGTGATTGGGTGCCGCCAGCTTGCGACGGAGGGCCTTCGCTGCTGAACGGACAATCCCGGCCGCCTGTTCGACGGAGTGATAGGACTGTGATCCCACAAAGTTTCTAACGCCATCGGCGCGAGTAAATTCGAGCTGGAGGCCAAAATTGTTGGCCGCACCCAAGCCGCCGTTGAGTAGCTCACGCGCCTCAAGGACCAGGCCCGTAAATTTCGCCTGGTCGCCATCACCTATGTTGATGCTGTCTCGGCTCTTGGTGAACCGTGACAGGATATCAGCCATGTCGTTGGCTATTGCCTCTAGATCGTCGGCCGCAGTCATTACGTTGCCCCCGCTATCAGTCTCAACTGCCGAATGTATTGCTGCCAAGTGTAGGTGCTGCATGTGTCGAAGCAAGTTTTATGCAATGACGTGATGACGCGATTGGGTGCGCGCGATAGTCGGAGCGCGCGGAAATAGAGGGCAAAAGGAGGGGCAATGACGAGGGAAATTCCAAACTCGGTGATTGGCGCGGTGTCATCAGTGCTTGCAGCGCACTACTACAGCCATACAACCTTGAATTCACTATTCATGGAAAGCGGCGCGCCAGGCGACGTGCCGCCCGGAAACCTTGAAACCAAGTGCAGCCTATGGCTCAAGCGCTGCAACGAAGACTACGAAACCGATGCGCTAGATGTGCTTGGCAACGTGCTTCAGAAATTCATGGACGCCGACGAGCCCACCGACGCACAGCGATCCGGGCAACAGCGAATATTGGCTGCACTCGGCAGGAGCCAACTCGCATATCACATGAACGGCCTCATCACGATGGCAGGCAGCACCCCCGCCTCTAAGACTTTGGCTGACTTCTTCAAGGTCGGGGACTTTGCTTCGATAGAGGCCGAATTTAGCAGAGCGGTATCAAACGTTCAAAGCGACCCGCATGCTGCGATCACAGCAGCATCAGCCATCATCGAGGCGTTTGGCAAGACCTACATCGAGACCCACGGCTTGGAAATGCCGGCAACTCAGACGATTGGTCCGTTGTGGAAGGTGGTCCAAAAATCCCTTGGCCTTAACCCTGACAAAATCCTTGCCGACGACGAGAACCGCCTTCTAAGTGGGCTGACATCTATCGTCGACGGCATTGGCGCATTGCGGACCCACATAGGGTCTGCACACGGTCGCGGTGTTGCGCCCCCGCCGATCCACTCGTCGGAGGCGCGCCTGGCGGTTAACGCCGCCCACACTCTCGTGACGTTTGCTATGGAACGTTGGCATTCGACGCGTTAGCAAGCAAGTGCTGACCGTTTCGACGACTGGTTGCCAGCGTTTGTATGCATGAGAGCAATAATCGCCTTCGGCGATGACACCATCGATAAGGGGCATATTGATGAGCATACTTCGAGAGATACAGGCCGCACTGCTGAGCGATGATGTGGACCTTGGCACAATCCTGCTAAAAGTGAGGTTCCTAGCATCAAGGTTGGGCAGTGAGCCGCTTGAAGACTGGGTGAAGTTTGAGGCGGAAGGCTATCCTCGGGGAGCAGAGGTCCCGGCGTATCGGGTCATCGGCGTTACTTACAAAGGAACGTGGTCAGGCCCTTTTGGTGGAGGCATCCAGAATGCGCCAATCCCTCCTTATCTAGTCGAGAAGCACGCCGGCAAAGCATGGACGCAATACAAGGTGCGGGAGAGCATTGCCGGGGTAGAGGCACTCGCAAACAAGGACGGTGGCGAGCTTGGTATCGACGCCTCGAACCTCATTCTTCTGCTCCAGGGCAAGGTTTATGAGGATTGGGCGTGCAATGCCGTCAGAGGACAGCTTTCCCAAATCGCTATGGGCGAGATCAAGCAGTCGGTGCGCAGCCGTCTGCTGGAACTAACCATAGAACTTGAGAAACGCGTGCCTGAGGCGGTGGAAGTTACGTTACAAAAGGCAATTCCTCAGAAAGCAGAGAGTGGGGCGGTGGTCACGCAGGTCTTTAACCAGACTATCTATGGGAATGTCACGCATGTGACGGCTAGCGACCGCGCACAGGTTTCGCTTTCCATTGCGGCGGGCAACTTGGCTTCGATGGTGGGTGAGCTACAGAAAGTCGGCATTCCTCAGGATGCGGCGAAGGAAATCGCAGAAATTGTGGCCCAGGAAAAGCCGGAGAATGCGGACAAGCCACTCGGGAACAGGGCACTGGCTTGGATCAAGAAGAATGCACCGAAGGCGGTAGGTGGCGCATGGAAGATTGGGTCTGCGGCCCTGACCGATGTACTCACAGAAGCCGCACTAAAATTCTACGGATTGAAGCCCTAGCCTCCCACTGACAACGGCCCGAACAAACAAGGCCGGTCATAGACCGGCCCTGTGGCCTCACCCTGCGCGTACATCCGGCGTCAGGGGAAGCTGTTATTTCCAATATGAGCGGGCCCGGCGCACAAGGCAAGCCCGGCGCACTAGCCGGCCGTCAGGCGGCTTCGCCGGGCGCCTCGCCCTCAAGCACTGCCACGATCTCGTGAAACTCGCGCTGGACCAGCAGAAGCGTGGAATGGGCGCGATCTACGTCGACGTTGCGCTCGCCCGAGCACGTTGTGCGATCTGCCTCGTAGAGTAGCCCCTCGATCACGTCGACCGTGTGTGCCAGGCGGATGATGCGATCCGCGACATCGTCGAATGAGGTGTTGTGCGTAGCTGCTATAGTGATAGGGGTATGGGGAGCCATTCGATGATCCTTCCGTGATCGTCGTTTCGGTTAGGGCCGGTGTGGAAGTGACAGCTTCCCATCGGCCTGATTTTTAGTTATCAATTAATCATGTCTGAGGAAATAGTTGATAACAGAAAAAAGCGTGGTCGCCCAAAAGTGGGGGCGACCCTCGTCGGGGTACGCATAGAGCCCGCTATGCTCGAAGCGCTCGACAAATTGGCATCTGACTTGGATATGTCGCGCCCAGAGGCGCTCCGCTTCGCGTTCGCCGAATGGGCGGTCAGCACCGGCTTTTCGGAAAAAACATGGCTTCAAAACGAGCGGCCCGTGATGATCTCACTGCCAAATGACCAAATCGCGGCGATTGATGAGCTCTTTGCCGATGAAGACCGCGCAGAGGCTGTCGAGCATGTCGTGCGCGAATGGCTTGTCGCCGGCGGCCATCTCAAGCCGCAAAAGTGATCACTTCCGCAAGAGCTCGGGCACGTTGTCGGCAATCCACTGCTTGCCGTCCTTCTGGCCGTCCCAAGGATTGCCGAACGCCTTAGGCGCCGGCGGTTCCTCACCCGTTTTGATGACGGCCTTCACGGCCCGGCGCTCGCGCCGATGCTCGGCCTGTTTGAAGGGCTTGTCGGTCTCTGCCGTAGTTATTCCTATGATCGGGGTCTTGCGGCGGGAACGGGACATCGTGGCTTCCTTTGTCGGCTCTTAGCCATCATACCTTGCCGCTCTGTTCAAGCAGTTCTTGGAGCGCGCCGGCACCGCCAGTCGGTAGGTCGGTGAAGGCCACGTCGAGCTCGACACGATCCCATATCGTGCGGCTGTTGACCCGCTTCGGCTTCGGCATCCGGCCATCCTCGACCATCTCGTCGAAAAGGGTGGTGCCGACGCCAACGTACAATGCAGCGAGCGGCCTTGAAAGGCCGCGCGGTATGAATGGAAGCTGCCCGCCGCTTTCGTGTTGCAATCTCGACATGGTGGCTGCGCCCCTAGAATGCCCTGCAACCGTATCGATGGCACCTGGCCAGCGCAACCTGGCGAATGTCCGCCCAATGTCCGCTTTCTGGCTCTAAGAGGCTGTTTGGAAAATCGGATTTGAGGGATTCCCGCCGGGCGTGAAACGTGATTCAGGGCGCGGATGTGGACCGAATCGAGCCGTTGCCGGAT